>CAMTWO010000051.1:0-32427 GCA_947085405.1 uncultured Ignavibacteriota bacterium | reverse complement strand
TGTTGTGAAGCTCCATTCCTCGCTGGGCTGTAGTTGAGCTAATTGTGTTGCCGTTAACTTGAGGACCACTCTGATAACGCAAAAATATTGGATTGTATCCTGTACCGCTGAACGTGTTGTTCGTTATCTGTGTGCCTGAAGATGGTAGAGTAGGGCTTATACCATCGAGATTCACACCATAACTACCATTAACGAACGTATTACCGCTTATCGTGGTGTTGTCAATGGAGTCGCCGTCTGCATATATGATGATGAGACTTGCCGAACCACCTGTTGTATTTACACCGTTAAAAACATTGTTCAAAAATCGGCTGTTGTTGGCATCGCCGTCAAGCTTAATCACTGTACCGTATGAGGGACTTCCACTTGCAGTAAGTGTGATATTCTGGAAGGTGATGTAATCTGCTTGATTCAGTCTGACAACATAGTTATTGACACTAGTGGGAGTGAAAGTAAGCGTTACATCAGACGCATTACCTGTTTGAGATTGGAATGTGATTGTGTTTGTTGCACTAGTTCCACTGATACTGCCGATCAATATTTGTTCATTATAATTTCCATTAAGTATATTGAACACAACGGGGGCATTCACGCCTTTTGTAGTAAGATCGGAAACCGCTTGCGTAATAGTTGAATAATTTCCTCCACTCCCGATTGTATAAGAACCGTTAAGAGGTTGAGAATATACCTGTGGCAAGCATAGAGTATAAATTAATACTATGAATAAATAGTTAATTTTCGACATGTTTTTCTCCTTTTTATTTTATTTTAATTACTATAAATATATTGATTGAAAATGCCAAAATCACTACATAAAGATGTGGTTTTTAGGAAAGGAGAGAATTATTGTTTAAATGTGGGAGAATCTACGTTTGGGGAAAAATCAAGCGGTTTTTGAAACCTTTGGCTACAGCTTCGCCACGGGAATTAACGTGTAATTTCTCGTAAATATGCCTGATATGATACCTGACTCCGTCGATAGAGAGGAATAATTCATTTGCAATCAAAGAATAGGATTTGCCTTCGGACATTTTTTTTAAGACATGAGTTTCACGTTTGGTCAACTCATCCAACTTTTCAGCGTTAGATGTTCTTGATGTTTGAAAAAAAGAAATTACTTTACGCGCGATATTCGGACTCATAGGCGAACCTCCGCTTCTGCTATCTTTTATCGCTTTCATTAATTCGTCTGCCGAAATCTCTTTTAATAAATATCCGACAGCACCGGCACAAATTGCATCAAATATTTTTTGATCGTCGTCGTGGATAGTGCACATTAAAACGACTACATCATGATAATTCTTTGAAATATATTTTACCCCCTCGATACCCGACATACCCGGTAAGCCTATGTCCATAAGAACCACATCCGATTCTTCTATCGCTGAAGTAGCAAAAGCATTTTCACAACTTTCAAAAGAGCCGGCGAGTAAAAATTCCGGGATACTCTTAATAAGTGCTTCCATCCCCAACCGGACATAACGATTATCTTCAATTAATGAGATAGATATAATTGTGTTTACTTCTTTCATGATATAAGCAATATAAATATTTCAGCCCGAAATACACTACCCAAATATGTAGTTTTTATAAAGGGAAAGAAATTTTCCAATATGTTCCCTTTTCTTGGGTTGTACTTAACTCAATTTCACCATTAAGGAATTTAATGCGCGAATGAATATTGCTCAAACCGGATCCGCTTTTCATCTTGTTAACATCGAATCCTTTTCCGTTATCACTAATTTCCAAAATAAAGATTGAGTTGTCTCTTATATTAATTGAAATAATTAAGTTCGTGCATCCTGAATGACGGATGGCGTTGGTTACGATTTCTTTGTATATCAGCCAAAAATTTTTAACGCAATCTAATCGAACAATTTTTACTGGAATTTCGTCGGGAAAATCGAATGTATATTCTATAGATTTGCTCTCGCATAAATCGGATGTATAACGGCGGCATTTTGCAAGTACCGCCTCCCAATTATTATTTTCAGGATTTAGCGACCAAATAATATCCCGGATAGATTCTAAAATCTCATCGGTACTTTCTTTAATGAGGGATAAATATTTTTTTGAATTTTGCGGAATCACAGTTCCACTCTCTTTTTCAACTGCCTGAACAAAGTACCCAATCCCACTCAAGGTAGATGCAATTTCATCGTGCAAGTCCCGTGAGATTCCCTCACGTGTTCGGGCGCGTTCATCCTGTAATGCCTGCTCTTGTTTTATTTTTTCTAACTTCGCTTTTATCTTACGAGTCGAAAAATACTTAATCAATATTATAAACATAGTAGTTAAAGCGAGGAATAATGATAATAAAAACCACCAGCGATGCCATAAAGGGACAACAATTGTAAATGTAATTTGTGCAGACTGTTCACTTACAAAACCATCTCCGTTTATTGCTTGCACCTCGAATGTATGCGTGCCGGGTTTCAGACCTGCAAATGTAATCCGTCGGTCTCGCGTCCACCCACTCCAGTTCCGGACAACATCTTTTAAACGATACTGGTATTCTATCAATTCGCCGTCCGTTAAACTAACTCCCACGTATTCTATTACAAATTGTTCATTATCCGCAGAAAAATTATAAATCGAATCTGAAGGAAATGATATTCCATCGACTGTAAAAGAATTTATCAGCACCTTGGGGGGCAGTAGATTTATCCTGTATCTTATATCTTCATCTATTACAATCGCATCTCTCGTTAAATACCAACTGACGCCGTTATTATTGATCCCGCAAAGAGCAACTCTTTCTCCTAACGATTCTCTGAAATTCCGGAATTTCACAACTTGGTCATAAACCATCGACTGGAATCCGTGATTTGTTCCAATAAAAATAGTTTCCTCCTCTTTTAATAAACACCATATCGCATTGCTCACTAACCCATCGCGCATTGTAATCGTTCTACAAAAGATGTGCGACTTTTCGTCTTTATCAAAAATTGAAGATATTCTATCCTTTGGGATTACCCCGATGCCGCTGTATCTGGTTCCGACTAATAAATTTCCATCCTCATCTTCGCATAGCGCCCTGACGGCATTGTTCGGTAATCCATCCTGTTCTTTAATAATTATTTTTTTTCCTTTCGCCCAGTCGCCTTTCTCGATAACTCCTAAACCACCCCAGTAACCGCCAAGCCAAATATTGCCCGATGAATCTTCATAAATTGCCCGTATCGATACATCGGGTAAACTATCCGTTACCAATTGGTAGCGAGTTTTAGCCGATGAAGAATCGAATTCTATTATTAGTATTCCATAATTTGAGATACTGCAAATCAATCTATTTTGTCGGTCCAGCATCATGCACAACAAACCCGATTTTTCGGGTACAAGTTTTAGTGGAATTTTTCTGATAACTTCGAGCTTGGAATTTTTTCCTTCCTGATATTTAATATTGTGGAGTAGAATGTGCGACTGCGTTGATCCAACCCATAGTCTGCCTTGTCTGTCGAATAATAAAGTTTGTGGAAAATTGTTATCTATAACTTTGTGTAAATAACTGGACCATTTTCCTTTTTTGTCGGACCAAAATTCCCACAACCCTGAAACGGTTGCAACCCATATATGCCCCGCACTGTCGTTTACAGCTTGTGTGTTGTTGATGGGTGTGCTTAGTGCCTGGATCGGAAACTTGTAAACATATTGGTCTGAAAATTTAATTATACCCTCGTTGTATGTTCCTAACCACAAATTATCTTCACGGTCAATAAGACCACATAGTAAATTCGTGCTAGGGAGTCCTTGCTCAGTATGATATCTAACCGGGACATCGTCATTAGAGCTACCGGAAGGGATTTTAAACAGTCCATCGATAGTGCCAATCCACAAGTTCTCACTTTGGTCTTCTGAAATAAAAGTAACATTTCGAATATTTGTTTCTAACTTGGTTATTATCTTATTATCGAAAATTTTTAACAGAGCCCCGTTCGATAATACAACCCAAATATTTTGTTTTGAATCTTTGAAGCTGCTGCTGTAGGTAACATTTGAATCGATAGAGAGTTCTATTGTTTTTAAAGATTTATTTTTTTGTGAGTACGCGAACAATTTAAGTCCCGAAAAAAAGATAATCTCGTTAGCGGCTGTTTCATAAATTCCACCGAAATGAATTTTTATATTATTTTCAAATGCAGATAACGAATCATTTTCGATGAGATAAATCCCCGACAGAGTTCCACACCATATTTTTCCGTAACTGTCTTGCATGAGATAGCCCACATAGTTGGCGTAGTAGTCGGAGTTGTGCGAGAAAGTTTTGAATTTACCGCGGGAAAATTTGAATACACCTCCGCCATTTGTGGCAACCCATAAAGCGCCCGATTCATTACGGTCTTCAATTATATGATTGATGTAATTATGAGGAAGTCCCTCGGCGGGAGTATAATTTTTGAACGAAACGCCATCGTACCTGCTCAATCCCTCCGATGTTCCTATCCACAGAAAACCGTGTGAGTCCTGAAAAAGTGTCCGTACCTCGTTTGAAATGAGTTGATCTTTGATTGTGTATGTCAGGAATGGATGCACCTGTGAATTCACTTCCCAAACAATACCAATTAAAAACAAAAGAACCAGAAATAATGATTTCATAATTCCTATTTTACTATTCCACTTTGGTTCAATATATACGCATAATCAAAAGCAATTTCTTTTAACCGTTCATAGCGTCCCGACCTGCCGCCGTGACCGGAACCCATATTTGTTTTCAGAAGAATAACATTATCGTCGGTTTTCATTTCGCGCAATTTTGCAACCCATTTTGCCCCTTCCCAATAACCGACACGCGGATCGTTCAAACCGACTTTCACAAGAATATTCGGGTATTTCTGATTCTTAACATTCGTATAGGGGCAATAGGTTTTAATGTATTCGTAAGATAGTTTTTCTTTCGGATTGCCCCATTCTAAAAATTCGCCGACAGTCAGTGGTAGTGTTTCGTCGAGCATTGTGTTTATTACATCGACGAATGGAACTTGAGCGACGACCGCTTTGAATAAATCGGGACGCATATTAGTTACTGCGCCCATTAGTAATCCGCCGGCGCTACCCCCTTCGATTGTGAGGCGGTCAGCCGATGTGTACTTTTCTTTAACAAGATGTTCGGCAACCGATATGAAATCGGTGAAGGTGTTTTTCTTCTTTAACAACTTCCCGTCGTCGTACCAATCTCTTCCCAACTCACTGCCGCCGCGAACGTGAGCAATTGCATAAACAACACCCCGATCTAATAAACTTATCCGACTCGATGAAAATGTAACAGGCGACGAATATCCATACGAACCATAACCATTCAAATGTAAAGGCGATTTACCGTTTTTCTTAAATTCTTTTTTGTAAACGAGTGATATCGGAACCGACTTTCCGTCTTTTGTTTTTGAATAAATCCGTTCCGACTTATAAAGTTTAGGATCATAGCCGCCGAGCACTTCAGTTTGTTTTAGCAGCGTTCGTTTTTGCGTTTCAAAGTTATAATCGTAAATGGAACTCGGCGTAATAAACGACTGATAGCTGAAACGGAAAACATTCGTATCAAACTCGGCATTGGTACTCGGGAATGCTGAATAAACGGGTTCCGGAAAGCTGATGTAGTGATGCTTGTTGGTTCGTAAATCGGTTATACGCATTTTTTGAATACCGAGTTCGGTTTCGTATGCGACAAAATAGTTCTTGAAAAAATCGACATTTGTGAGGTGAACGTTTTTTCTGTGTGGAAGAATTTCTTTCCAGTTTTTTTGCTGCGGATCGCTGACAGGGGCTACAACAAGTTTAAAATTTTTCGCCTCTTTGTTCGTTACGATGTAAAAATTATCGCCTCCACCCGCGGTGGAATGGTCGATTGTGTATTCGTGTTCTGGTTCGCGCGGCGATACTAATTTAAAATCTTCGTTCGGCTTATCTGCCGGTAAGTAGCGAATCTCATCGGAGTTGCTCGATTGTGTGTTCAGAAAAATATACTCTTTGCTTCTTGATCGCCAGGCTGAGATACGGAATAGTTCATCCTTCTCCTCGTATATCAGCGCATCTTCTTTTTGATTTGTTCCTAATGTATGCCTGTAAAGTTGATGCGGACGTTTTGCATGATCGTGAGTTGTATAGAAAATAGTTTTATTATCCAACGCCCACACAACCGAGTTTACATTATCGAGTCTATCGGCTAAAAATTCGTTAGTCATCAGGTCTTTTACAAATAACGAAAATTCTTCAGCCCCGGTTGTATCAATCGAGAAAGCTAAAATGTTTTGATCAGGACTGACGCTGAATGCACCCAATCGAAGATACTGATATTTAGTCGCAAGTTCATTTTGGTCGAGCAGAATTTCTTCCGCAGCATCAAGACTACCTTTTTTTCTGCAATAAATCGCATACTGTTTGCCTTTTTCCGTACGGGTGTAGTAATAGTAATTGCTGATTCTGTATGGAACATCGAGGTCGGTTTCTTTTATCCTGCTTAGCATTTCGTTGTAAAGTGTTTCCTGAAACGCAACAGTCGGCTGCATAATCGCATCGGTGTATTCGTTTTCGGCTTCAAGATGTTTAATAACTTCAGGGTTCGTTTTATCTTTGAGCCAGGCATATTTATCTGTAAGCGTATCGTTGTTTAATATTGTCGTTTGTGAAATCATTTTTGTTACCGGTGTTTGTGCTAATATATGTGAAGAATAAATTATTAAGAGTGAAAGAATAGATAATTTTAGATATTTCATTTTTTGTCCTTTTTAATATTTTGTTTCAATAATTGCTTACAATATTTTTTAATAGCAGTCCCAGGATACTTCTGAAGAATATTGGTTATAATCTCATTTTTTTCATTTGCAGTAGAATTATAGAACAAATATCGAAAATATTTAATCGAATTATAATTATTGGGGTATTTGTCAATTAGTTTATAAACTATTTTTTCAGTTTCTTCTTTATTTGATAGTTGTGAATAATTAAGTAAATAAATTAATCTTTCGTATACTTGAGGAATATAAATGGATTGGGAAAAATTCGAAATGAAATTTTCATATTTATAAATATCAGTAGAATCACCAAAACTGCTTGTTTGGGAACGTTCAATTTCTCTCAGATTGTTTAAAGCTTCTAAATCTTCACCGATCGGCTTAACTATTTTAAACTCAACAGAATTCGACCATATTGTGTCGATAACTGGAATCGTATATGCCTGTATCGAATAGTTACCAGGGCGCAAACAATTTAGGATTTGAATATACGAATGACAGTTACTATCCTCACTATTACTAAAAAAATCTGAAAGATCGTGCATTTCACTGACGGAATCTCCTGGAGGGATAATCAAATTTGAAGCAGTCGAACCTTCTGTTTCATTTAAATCCGGTAAACGAATTTTATTACCCCTTTCATCTCTTAATGTATAAAGAATTCCTTCGCGTTCTACTCTCAATAAGAATGGTACAAGATTCGCTGTATCACAGCCAACATTCTTCAAAGTTACATCTGTGAACAAATCTTGTCCTTCCAATAACACGGTTGAATCTAATTCTAATATCAGATTTAACCGGGGAAAAACGATTCCATCCTGTCTACAAGAAAGAAAAACGTTCCCGAAAACTATTAGAATACAAAATATATAAACAGACCTTAACATTTTTATCTATTATTTTCAATCAACTCTCTAGCGCTTATAATCCCGGCTTCCGTAACTTCTTTACCGCTGAGTAATTTTGCAACTTCACGGATACGTTCCTCAAGTGTTAATTTTCTCAGTCTTGTTGCTGACCGCTTTCCATCCTCTACTTTTTCTACTACATAATGAGTATCAGCCAAGCCAGCAATTTGCGGAAGGTGTGTAATTGCAATAATTTGATGGAGCTTTGAAAGATTTTTTAAACTCAATCCGACTGCTTGAGCAATACGTCCGCTGATGCCGATATCGATTTCATCGAAAATCAGAAGCGGCAGCTTTTCGGATTTTGCAAGTATGGTTTTGAGTGATAGCATAATGCGTGATATTTCGCCTCCTGAAGCGACTTTTACAAGAGGCTTTACATCTTCACCAATGTTAGTCGAAATGAAGAACTCAACAAAGTCAATCCCTTTGGGAGTCGTTTCATAAAAATCTTTCCCGATTTTCACGAGTGCATTTTCAGAGTTTCCCGGCTTCACTAAACGGTTATCAACTCGCGTTTCGAATTTCGAGTTGTTTATACCGAGTTCAGCTAATACTTTTACAATTTCAGAATTTACTTTCTTCGCGGCTTCGTTCCGTTTGGCTGTAAGTTTCTTTGCCAACTCCGATGCAATTTTCCTCTTGTTTTCAATCTCTTCTTTTATATTGTTTATTTCGGCATCGAAATTTTCAGCAAGCTGTAGCTCGGCTTCAAGGTTTTGTTTGAACTCAATAAGTGTTTCGATGGAGCCACCGTATTTCTTTTTAAGCAGAGCAATTTGTCCTAACCTGTTGCGGTGATGTTCTAATTTTTCGGGACTGAATTCGATCTTTGATATATAATCCCGCACCGAGGCAGTCAGCTCTTTCACAATCGCTTCGGCAGATTCAGTCTCTTTCTTTAGCACTCCAAATGTTTCATCGATGAGCAATAACTGCTCGATATGTTTGAGCGACTGGTTGAGTTTAACAATTATAGAATTTTCACCGTCATACAAAATATTATATAATTTATTTGTTTCTTCGTTCAGTTTTTCCGAGTTCTCCAAAATTTTTAATTCAGATTCGAGATGTGCCTCTTCATCTGGCGTAGGATTTACTGCATCGATTTCTCTTAATTGAAATTCAGATAAATCTTTTTTCTCAATGATTTGTTTTTTCCGGTTTTGTAATTCGGTGAGTTTACTTACTTCGCTTGTCAGTTGGTTGTGGGCGGCTTTGAATTCTTCAACGAAAGACGAGAGTCCGCCAAAGTCATCCAACAATTCGATGTGGGTTTCAGTTCGAAGCAATGATTGATGCTCGTGCTGTCCGTGCAAATCCACAAGCAAATCGCCGATGTTTTTCATTATGCTCAATGAAACGGGTGAATCGTTCACAAAGCAGCGGCTTGTTCCTTTGATTGAAACTTCGCGACGGAGTATAACCTCGTCCGAAAAATCTATTTCATTTGCTTTTAGGATCGGTTTTATATTTTTGTTTTGAGAAACATCGAAAGTTCCTTCAACGATTGCCTTGTCGGTGTCTTTGCGAATTGCGCCGGTGTTGGCACGCTCGCCTAAAATCAAACTCAGCGCATCTATGATGATTGATTTTCCGGCGCCTGTTTCGCCGGTGACGATATTCATACCTTGTTCAAAACCGATTTCGAGTTTTTCAATCAGTGCGTAATTTTGTATATGCAGATGTTTAAGCATTTGTGGTATAATTTAAGGAAATTTTAGGAAATATCAATTGTATTTTTGAATTTTGTATAAGATTTCTTAAATTGCTTTACAACTAAATTGGAGGTTGTTATGCTACAAAATATTTTTGTACTACTATTATTATGGTCAGCAATATATGATAGTAAAATGGAGAATAAGATGAATAATCAGGCATTTATATCACTCCCAAAACCGCAAACTACCGGGAAAATTTCGCTTGAAGAAACTCTGAATAAACGCCGCACGGTTCGTTCGTTCAGTAAAAAACCAATTTCATTAGCTGAACTAAGTCAGCTATTGTGGGCGGGACAGGGTGTAACTTCGCCGGAAGGTTTTCGAACGGCGCCATCAGCGGGCGCACTTTATCCGCTTGAAGTTTTTGTAGCAGCCGGAAATGTAAGCGGACTTGAATCAGGAATTTACAGGTACAAGCCGCAGAGCCATTCTTTAACAAAAATTATTTCGGGTGATAAACGAAAAGATCTAGCGAGTGCAGCTCTGGGTCAGCAGCAAATTGAAACAGCCGCAGCAAATATAATCATAACTGCAATTGTAAAACGAACTTCATCAAAATACGGCAGCAGAGCAGAGCGGTACGTTAATATGGAGGTTGGTCACGCGGCACAAAATATTTTGCTTCAAGTTCAGTGTTTGGGTTTGGGTGCTTGTCCGATTGGAGCATTTTATGATGAGAAAGTTAAGAAGCTTCTACAGTTAAAAGAAGAAGAGCCGCTCTATATTCTTACAGTTGGAAAGTGAATTTTAATTTTTTGGTAATTCGACGGTTGTATCGTTATCGGGATCGAGATCGGGCAGGTCTTCAATGATTTCGTGAAAATATGCCATTCGTATAAATTCGGTTAATCCGTTTTTTGCTTTCTCATCGAGCTTGTATGAAAAAGCTGAAAGGGACTCAACAAATTCTTCTTTATTCCGTTGGGGATAGTGTGAGGCAATTTCGCTGAGATGTGTTGAACCGTAATCAGCAGAAGCTTTTAAAATACCGATATCATCTTGCGATAACTTTTCTTTCTGACTAATCCAAAGTCCGTGGACGTAGGGGAGTTCAGTTAAATCGGACCACTCATCAACAAGGTCGAGTTTATTTTTATGGTCGAGGAGTTCGAGGTTGTAATCGCCAACAATGAGTGCAGCATCGGCTTTAAGAAGCATCTCGTCGATGTTTGCTTTCGTGGGGATAAAAGTAGGTGTAACAAAATATTTCTCCGTCAAAACAAGTCTTGCAAGCACCATCTCGGAAACATTCAACAAATCGGTAGCAATGGTTTTGATTTCTTTCAGTCCCTCTTTAAAATACAAACAGATAACGTTACTATTTCCTTCGGATGCTATGCAAACGTTGGGAACGATTGAATAAATATCGTGGTCGCGAGCAAATGTGATTGCAGATAAAAAAGCTGCGTCGAGTTCTTCCTCGCGCAGCATTTTTGAAATTTGTAATTCAGAATCGGTTATCAGTTTCACCGTTTCGGGTTTCTCTTTCAAACTTTGAAAGAGAGGCGCCGCATAAAGGTCGGTGATGATACCTAAATTTTTCACGCAGAAGTTTTTTGTCGGATTTGTTTTGCGGCAAGTTTACGCAGGTAGTATAATTTTGCGCGTCGGACTCTGCCTTCTTTCATGATTTCGATTTTAGCAATTCGAGGTGAGTGAATCGGGAAAATACGCTCAACACCGACACCGTCGGAGACTTTACGCACAGTAAATGTGGCTCCCATACCGCTGCCACGTTGTCCCAATACAACTCCTTGGAATTGCTGTATGCGTTCTTTTTCGCCTTCGATAACGCGAACGTGAACGTTAATAGTATCGCCCGGTTTGAATTGGGGAATATTGGTTTTAATTTGAGTAGCTTCTACTAATTTTATTTTGTCCATATCAAAATCCAGTATTTAGTTTATATTTACTATTTTAACAAATCAGGGCGGCGTTCTTTCGTGCGCTTTAACCGTTGCTGGTTACGCCATGCTGCTATTTTTTTATGATCGCCGGAGAGCAAAACTTCCGGCACTTTTGAACCCCGGTACTCCGGTGGTCTTGTATAATTAGGTGCATCTAAAAGTCCATCTTGAAACGAATCGGTTAACAACGATTCGCTGTCGCTGATGATGCCGGGAATTAACCGCACAACTGCATCAACTACCACAAGTGCTGCTAATTCGCCGCCTGTTAAAACATAATCGCCGATCGATATTTCGCGGGTTACAAGCGATTCACGAACTCTCTCGTCGATTCCTTTATAATGCCCGCAGATCAAGATGATATTTTTCTTCAGAGAAAGTTCATTCGCAATTAGCTGATTGAACTGTTCTCCGTCGGCGGTTAAATAAATTATTTCGTCGTAAGTTCGCTTCTTCGTCAGTCGTTCGATGCACTCGAAAATTGGTTCGGGTTTTAGTATCATACCCGCACCACCGCCGTAAGGTGTATCGTCGATAGTCTTATGTTTATCGTGTGCAAACTTACGTAAGTCGTGTGTGAGAATCTGAACTTTCTTACTCTTCTTCGCCCGTTTAAGTATGCTGTTATTTAAAGGGCTTGAAAGAATTTTAGGCAGCCCGCTGACGATATCAATTCTCATTACAATACCTGAAAACTATTTTTCAGGTAAAAACGGGTCGGCGTTCTGAACAACGACTTTCTTCTTTTTTACATCTACGCTTTTTATAAATGCGGGTAATACGGGAATCCAAATTTCCGGTTCGCCTTCTACTACCCAAATGTCCTGTGAAAAACCTTCGCGTTTCCGATGAACGTCAATTATTTTTCCTATTTTTTTCCGTCCATAAGTTACTGTGCAGCCTACTATGTCGTGTATGTAATAATGTCCTTCGGGAGGATGTACTGCATCTTTTTCGTCAATGAACAGAACCTGATTGTTTAAAGTTTTGGCTTGCTCACGTTTGGTAATTTCGCGAAGTCTTATAATAACCCCGTCCCGGTTGAACCTTATATCGGACATTTCATAAGGAACGGCTTCTTTTTCGCTGGGACCTATATAAACTTGCAGGAGAGTTAGAAGACGTTTTCGATATTCGATGAACGGTTTGAATTTAAATTGGCCTCGGATACCGTAGGTTTTTCCAACTCTTCCTAATGCATAAAGTGTCATTTGTTTGATAATAAATATGTTTCAAAAAATAAATCTTATCCGACAAATCTGAAATTTATCGGATAAATGAACTGTTAAATAATTAATCGACTATTTCAAGAATTACCCGTTTACCTTCTTTGGCGCTGACGGCGCTTAAGAGAGTGCGCATAGCTTGAGCAGTTTTTCCTTGTTTGCCGATAACTTTACCGATGTCGCTTTCACCTACTTTTAGTTTGAAAACAATTTTGCTTTCTCTCAGTTCTTCGGTGATAGAAACTTCTTCCGGTTTGTCGACAAGATTTTTTGCGATGAATTCGATGAATTCCTTCATGATTAGCTCCTTTTAACAATTATGAGTGCAACATTTATTTCAAGATTCCGCTTTGCAAAATGCGAGCGTTGTGAATTATTAAACTTTTGGATTATCATCGTCCTGCATCGAGTCGAAACACGAATCAATGCTTACGGAGTAGCTGTTGAGCTCGCGGCAACTTCGCCGGCTGCTTTCTTTTTATGGGCAGCTTTAACACGAAGTTTTCTTTCGGCTTTGCGACGTTCTTTCTCGGTTTTGACCATCTGGAATTTATCCATCTCTTCAGCTATGGTGGTTTCGTCAGCATTTTTTTTCATTAATCGCCACTTTAACATCAAGCCTTCGCGTTTTATTAAACTGTGTACAGTTTCTGTGGGCTGCGCACCACGTTTCAACCACTTGAACAAAACAGTCTCTTTTATTTGTACGTTCGATGGAGTTGAACGGGGATCGTATATCCCAACTGCTTCAAGAAAACGTCCATCACGGGGTGCTCTCGAATCGGCAGCAACAATTTTATAAATCGGCTGCTTTTTCTTTCCCATGCGGGCTAATCGTATTTTGACCAACTTTAGACTCCTATTAGTTTTATGTTAATATATAAAAAAAAAATAAATTTTGCATTATTATGCAGTAGGCAGTTTTAAACCGCGAAAATGTTTCGGCATTTTACCCCTCGAAAACATTTTCATCATCTTCTGCATTTCAAAAAATTGTTTCATAACTCTATTTACTTCTTGCACCGATGTGCCGCTGCCAATAGCTATCCGGCGCCTTCGGGTGCCGTTGATAACGTTCGGGTTTGAACGCTCAGTTTTTGTCATCGATTGTATTATCGCTTCAACTCTTACAAGCGATTTATTATCAATCTCAGCATTAGCCGGGAGTTTATTCAAACCCGGAATCATACTCAACACCTGAGATATCGGACCCATCTTTTTAACTTCTTGAAGTTGTTCTAAAAAATCTTCAAGAGTGAACTGCGACTTGCGTAACCGTTCTTCTAATTTCTGTGCTTTCTCTTGGTCGTATTCAAGTTGAGCTTTTTCTACGAACGTAACTATATCGCCCATACCGAGGATGCGCGACGCCATCCGGTCGGGATGAAACGGTTCGAGTGCATCTAATTTTTCGCCTACTCCAACAAACTTTATCGGTTTGTTTACAACCGAGCGAATCGAAAGAGCCGCACCACCTCGCGTATCGCCATCTAATTTTGTAAGAACAACACCATCGAAATTCAATCGATCGTGAAAAGCTTTCGCCGTGTTCACTGCGTCCTGTCCGGTCATCGAATCGACAACAAAAAGAATCTCATTCGGATTCACACGCGACTTGATAGTTTCAATTTCCTTCATCATCTCGTCGTCGATGTGAAGTCTGCCCGCTGTATCAATGATAACAACATCGCGTGCCGATTTACGCGCATGGTCAATTGCATCAACAGCAATCTCAACTGCATTTTTATTCCTGTCGTAATGAACGGGAATATCAATTTGTTTTCCTAACATCAGCAACTGATCGATAGCAGCGGGGCGGTAAATATCGGCTGCTGCAAGCATCGGAAAGTTGCCTTTCCTTTTTAAGTGATTTGCAAGCTTGGCGCAAAATGTAGTTTTACCCGACCCTTGAAGCCCGGCTACCATTATAACAGTCGGCGGCATTACCGAATATTTTATATCCTGCCGCGTTTCACCTAATAATTTTACCAACTCATTGTGGATAATTTTTATTATTAGCTGTCCGGGATTTATACTTGCAATAACTTCCTGACCGAGAGCCCGCTTCTGAACATCTTCGGCGAATTGTTTAACGACTTTGTAATTAACATCGGAATCGAGCAAAACACGACGGACTTCACGCATCGAATCGGCGATGTTGCTTTCCGAAATTTTTCCGTAGCCGCGGAGTTTTTTAAAAACCGACTCTAATTTTAGTGTTAAATCATCAAACATCAATACAACTCAAATAGTAAAAAAAGCCAGGCTTTTTAACCTGGCAGCATTATAAGTGGGTTAAATCTACAAAAAAAAGTAGTTTGATGCAAACAATCTACATATTTAATTTATTTAACAAATAATTAACTTTTCCGCGTATTCCCAAGCCATATCCAAATTTCGAGGCGGTGCCTCTTCCTTTATGGAAAATAAATTTGTGAATATCGAATTCAATCAAGCCGAAATTCCGCTCTGCCGCTTCTTTCATATTGGCGAGACAAGGTGCGCCGTGCAATTGAAACGGGGGCAGTGCATTATACAACGTTTTACGAACGAGCATACATATCGGTCTGATGTATCGAATCCTTTTTTGGTTGGGCTTTACGAGAAAACCCCGCTCGTTTAGGAATTCCGTTTTCCCGACTGCATAATTTTGCTTATCCTGTTCAATCAACTCAATCATCGCTTCGATAAAACCGCCAAGCAGCACTTCACAGTCGGAGTCGAGAAATAAAACCAGATCGCTGCTGCATAAATTTATTGCCTGATGCATTGCAGGTCCGTGGTGGTTGTTGGTTTTGTTCAGGACTAATTTTGTTGTGGCAGATTGAGTGCTTTGGATATCTGTTAAAATTTTAACCGACTCGTCGCGTGAACCATTGTCGATGAGAATTAACTGCACATTAGGATAAAATTTCCGGAATGAAGTTATTGCATGTCGGGTTAAATCGGGAGTTTGATAATTGATTATTACGACGGTTACAATATCGTGGATATCCATTGTGAAACTATTTTTTCACTACGACAATTTTTCCAAGTCCTACTTCTGAACCATCGTCGTTATATGCAACCACTATGTATATTCCTGTCGAAACAAGTTCGCCGTTCGAATCTCTTCCATCCCAAATACCAACCTTGCCCCCCGGTGTTGTTAATTCTCTTAAAAGTGTTCCGTCGATTGTTAGAATTTTTATAGAAGAATTTGCAACTAACCCATCGAAGGTAACCATAGATGATGAGGGAATTTCAAAGGGATTGGGTGAAATAATAATCTGTTCCATTGTTTGAACCGGTGTAGCCGCTGCAGTCTGCAATGCCGAAATACCTTTTTCAGTTCCGAAGTAAACGGTTCCGTTTTTTCTGTTCATCGCGAGTGATTGCACATTGTTATCAAGCAGTTTACCGTTGGTCGATTCGAATGTGTATTGAGCAGTAATTGAAGTTCCGTCTTGATTCAGGACGAAAACTCCTTGAGGAGTTGCAACCCATTTTTGGTTAGTTGGGTCGACGAGTATGTCGTTTATTTTTTGACCTCGAAGTGGATTGTAAGGAGCAATTCGATTAAGAGGATTTCGTGCATCGTAAATAATATTTATTCCAGCATCAGTAGTGCCAGCCCAAATTTCGCCGTCGTTATCTACGGTAACCACCGAAATATTTTCGCTCGATAAACCATTTGCTTTTGTAATTTTACCCCAGTTCTCGTTGGGAAGAGTGCCACGAACTACGCCCGAGTCGCAGTAAAAAAACAACCCGCCTCCGTTACTTCCAGTAAACAACCATTTCGTTCGATTCTGGTCGATTGTAATTCCGGTAGATATAAATGATGACAAAGAAGAGGGTGTTTTTATATACGAAAATGTTGAATCTTTCCGATATACAGCAAGCAGAGTGTCGCCTCTGCCGGTTCGAATATTAATCCAGGCATTTCCGTCCGGATCCGTTGCGACTCCTGCTGTAACAACATACGTAGGAGAAATTGACGGTGGTAAACCGTTAGTCGTGTTGAATACTTTTATTATTTGATTATCGCTTCCTAATAACGCAACGCCTTGTCCCCAGCCGCTTATCCATTTGCTGTTTTTATAACCGATATCGACACGGTAGTAATTGGGGCTTAGTAATTCGGGATATATGCTGTTATGATAATGCTGCCAAATTTTACCATCGAATCGGACGAACCCTTGTCCGTTTCCTGAACCCGTTCCAGCCCAAACATCGTTTTGATCATCAACTGCTAATCCAATTAAATTATTTGTAGGGGGTCCGGGAGGAGTAATATTTTTTTGTGAGTTGTTTTGTAAAAGTTGAACCCCGTTATTTGTAGTTCCTACAAAAATTTGTGTGTCGTTGACGATTAAAGAAGTGAGTGGCGACGGGAATTGGTTTTCGATTAGAGTAACTTCGTCGTTACTGAATTTATATAATTCGTTTTGTGTGATAAAATATAAACCGTCAACTGAGGAAAAAGCTGCTATAATATTTTTGCCTGTTGTATTGTTTACTGTTCGCCATATATTATTTTCGCGGTAGCTTAATCCGTTCGAGGTTGCTGCAAAAATTTTCCCGCCGTGCAATAACAATGTAGTGGTTCGATTTGCAGGCAGTCCTTGCGGAGTTTTGTAAACCGACCACGATTGTGGTGCGGCTAAATTCGAATGACGCCGCCAAGCCGATGCCACACCATCATTTGTGGCAACCCAAATAGTATCGTTGTGTATCAGGACAGCATTAACTTTGCCGGTGATTTGGTTATCCAAGCTGAATTTTGTGTATGAATCGCCGAACTCACTCTTTGGAATTGATAAAACATGAACTCCAATCGGTGTACAAATGAATAAAGAGTCGCCGTAAATCGAAAAATTATTAATTCTCTTTTCAGTGGCATTTGTGAAGTAAATGTCGTTGTAATAAACCCACTTTGATTTTTGAGGATTGAAATTATGGATATAACCGTTCGAAGATCCAATCCATATCGAACCAGATTTGTCGGCGATGATTGAAGTGATATCCGTGTTTTTTAATCCGTCGAGAGTAGTAAATATTTTATAGCTGCTGTCGGTAAAATTGTGAGTGAATGCGCCTCCGCTCGTTGCAGCCCAAATCAAATTGTTTTGTTTGAATATCGAACGGATTTGTTTATGGGATGTATAGGTTTTCCAATCGCCGATACCCCCGAAGCCGGAAATTGTAAAACTCAAAGTTAAAAATAAGAGAAAGAAAAGTTGCACTTCTTTGATGCCTGTAAATTATTTTCTTTTTTTATTGAACGATTTAAATAAATTGGCAAGTTCAATTGCACTTAAAGCAGCATCCCAACCTTTATTTCCGCTTTTTGTACCAGCCCGTTCGATTGCTTGTTCTAAATTATCAGCGGTAAGCACTCCTAATGTAACAGGAATCTCAGATTTTAATCCGATGTTCGCCACCCCTTTCGTAACTTCGGCGGCTATGTAATCGAAGTGGGGTGTTTCACCACGGATTACGCAACCAAGGCAAACTACTGCATCGTACTTACCCGAGTTTATAATCTGTTGGGTTGTTTGCGGAATTTCAAAAGCGCCGGGACAGTAAATAACCGATATGTTTTCGTTATCAGCTTCATGACGTTCTAAACAATCTATGGCGCCGTCTAATAATCTTTTTGTAATAAAATCGTTAAATCTACTGACTACCAAGGCAACCTTGAGTCCTTTTGCTGTTAAATTACCACTTAATATTTGCATTGTTTCATTACCTTTAATTTTTTTCTAATATAAAAATAATCTTCGCTTCATTGCACTTACAAATTTGTAAGGTATTGTGTATTTCCCCAAAGCATCTTCATCGTCGCGTAAGCCGCCGTGGAAATCGGACCCGCCGCTCTCTAATAGAAAATATGTGTTAGCAATCTTTTTTAGAGATTCGGTAGTTTGAGGATGATGACCCGGATGAACTGTCTCGATGCCATCAATTTCCATTTTGATCAGTTCAGAGATAGCATCCTCATTCAAATAACAACCGGGATGTGCTATAAATGACACGCCGCCGCATTTGTTGATAAGCGAAATTGCTTGCTTCGGCGAAAAACTATATTTAGCTTCATAAGCAGGACCGCCGTTCCTGATATACTGATTGAATGCCTCTTGATAACTGCTAACCAAACCATTCTCGACCATCGCATTTGCAATATGCGGGCGTCCTAACGCACCATTTTGTGCCTGCGCTAAAACTGATTCATAATCTAATGGAACTTTCAGTTTGTGCAATTTATCAACGATACGTTTTGCCCGTTTCAATCTTTCTTCTCTGAACATAATCAGGTGTTCAAGCAAAATTTCATTTTTATAATCTATAAAGTAACCTATAATATGAACATCCATATCACCGAGTGTTGTACTTAACTCGACACCCGGGATTACCTCAATATCCATTTTTTTGCCCGAACTTACAGCTTCATCGATACCGTTTATTGTGTCATGGTCAACTATACTAATACATTTCAAACCGACTTTATTTACTTTTTGCAGCAATTGCTGAGTTGTAAACTTACCGTCGGAATGTGATGTGTGCAAATGTAAATCGCTGCTCGCTTGAGTTATATACGTATTATCCATTTTCCCCCTATTATCCAAAAATATTTTTACAAGTATAGACTCTTAAATTTTTCGTAATCGTTAATTATAAGTTTGTTACCCTGTAACTCGATATGACCTTTGCGAATAAACACATGCACCATCCGCGAAATAGTTTCGCGAGATGTCCCCGCCATATTTGCTAAATCCATTTGCAGAGGAAGTTGATCGATCTCAACGCGGCCTTTTCGTATTTTGCCGATATCGTCGGCGAGTTGC
The DNA here is from genome assembly GCA_947085405.1 of uncultured Ignavibacteriota bacterium. GTDB lineage: Bacteria > Bacteroidota > Ignavibacteria > UBA10030 > BY39 > JASEGV01. The sequence continues at coordinate 13,107 of CAMTWO010000051.1, read as the reverse complement.
AAGATAACGTTTGCGACACGGCCCGCTGCATCTTTGAGCGAAAGACTTTTAATTTGTGTATCGGCTTTTCGCAATCGCATTGTTAATTCTTTCAGTAACGATATTGCAACGGCAGGATACTCGTTGAGAAGGTTCAAGAAATCGCGGCGATGTATCATAAACAACTCCGCTTTTGTTATTGCAACCACACTCGCCGATCGGGATAATCCATCGAGAATAGCCATCTCGCCAAAAAAATCATTCTCACCTAAAATTGATAAAATAACTTCTCTGCCATCCTCGTCGCTTCGTATTACTTTCACTTTTCCGGAAATGATTACAAAAAGTGCAGCTCCGATTTCATCTTCGAGCAGTATCATGCTGCCACGTTTGTACTTTTTCCGGACCCCAACACGAGCGATCTGCAAAATTTCATTTTCTTCAATATCAGAAAATATAGGAACGTTTCGTAAAAAATGCATAGCTTGGAATGTACTCGCTTCCTGTTTTTGATTGATATTAGTTGTTGAAATCATTTTTAATTGATGAATCTCCTCGCCGTAACCTGCCCGCCGTCCGTCCGTTAGATAACGGACGGACTTTGGCAGGCGGGGCAGCGAGGTATCTGTTAACAAATTTTATTTTATGCGCCTCAAGAGGCGGGGAACCTGCCCGACCGGCAGGCGGGTTAACCCTCGTCCGCCTTTGGCGGATTAAAATTTAACACAAAACCTAAAATCCACAAATAATATAGTAGAGTAATTAATTAAAGTCAAGCAATTGCAATTATTTAAATTATTGAGTAATTTCATACAAATTTTAATTACAAAGGAGTTGAATAATGGAATTTTTAATTTTAGTCATTTTCGTCGTTGTGGTTGCCGGCTGGGTGATTGCAAAATACAACTTGCTGGTTACTCTTCGAAATCAAGTTGAGAACGGCTGGAAACAAATCGACGTGCAGCTAAAACGCCGCCACGATTTGATTCCAAATTTAGTAAACACAGTTAAGGGCTATATGGAGTATGAGAAAGAAACACTCACAAAAGTTATCGAAGCCCGCAATGCCGCTGTGAATGCTAAAGGTGTTAAGGATGCAGCAGTCAAAGAAGGCGAGCTGTCCGGTGTTTTAACACGACTTTTTGCTCTGTTCGAAAACTACCCGAACCTGAAAGCGAACGAGAACGTAATGCAGCTTCAGGAAGAATTAACAAGCACAGAAAACAAAGTTAGTTTTGCCCGCCAGTTCTACAACGATATTGCGATGAAATTTAATATCGCGCGGGAAGTTTTTCCGACTAATATAATTGCTAATATATTCAATTTTAAAAAAGCTGAATTGTTTGAAGTTACTTCAGAAACAGAACGCGCAGTGCCTCAAGTCGATTTGTCTTTAAAGAAGTAAACGATGGCTACAAATTTATTTCCAAATATTTACGAACAGCAGGCACGTAATAAACGACGCACTGTTTTTATTATGCTGATATTTATTTTATTCTTTGTTTTTTTAGGATATGGTTTCGACCTGTTTTACTTTGGGAATGATCCGCTTGGAATATTTTCCGATAGCTACGGATTACCATTAGCAACAATTGCAGCTTTTATGTTTGGCTTCATCTTTTCGTTGTATGGATTTCAGAGTGGAGCCAAAGCCGTATTAACTTCTGCGGGTGCGTATCCCGTTCCTGAAAACGATCCTAAATTTCAAACTCTACGAAATGTTGTAGATGAAATGAAGATTGCTTCGGGATTGCCGCAGCCAAAATTATTTGTAATTCCGGACGCCGACCCGAATGCGTTTGCAACAGGAAAAAATCCGGACAATTCATACATCGCCGTTACGCAAGGATTACTCGACACATTAAATCGTGAAGAACTGCAAGGCGTTATTGCACACGAGATGGCGCATATCCGGAATTTGGATATTCGGTTGATGACTATTATTGCGGCATTAATCGGTGCTATTGCTTTGTTATCCGATTTTGCAGTCAGAGGTTTGAGGTTCGGCGGCATCAGTCGGGGAAATAAGAAAAGCTCGAAAAGCGGCGCGGGCGGACCGATTGCTTTGGTTTTAATGATTGTATGGATAATCGGGATTATCCTCGCACCGATTTTAAGTCGCTTATTAGCTATGGCTGTATCGAGGCAGCGTGAATACTACGCCGATGCAACTGCCGGCGAATTTACACGAAACCCATTAGCATTAGCTTCTGCGTTGGAAAAAATTGAAAACTCTGCTGCTCCAACTCAATCTATCAAACGCGGTTCGGCTCATCTTTGTATTGTCGATCCGTTAGGACTGAAAGCAAATTTCAAGGAAGGATTTTTGGCAGATTTACTCGCTACACATCCTCCCATTTCAAAACGAATTACACTTTTAAAAGCAATGGCGTATTCACAAAAAAAATAAATACTTAACTTTTATGAAGAACAAACAAACAGAACAACCTCAACCTCTCGACCGCCGTTACGATACTCAACCGCTTGAGACGATTGATGTGGAAGTCCTTGATACATTCCCTTACGAATATCCGGGGAGAGATTTAACAATTAACATCGACACGGATGAATTCACGGCTGTGTGTCCGTTCTCCGGTTTACCCGATTTTGCAGTAATCAAAATCAATTACATCCCGGATAAACTTTGTATCGAGCTACGTTCACTCAAATATTATTTAATGTCGTATCGCAACGTCGGCATTTATCAGGAACACGCAGTCAATAGAATGCTCGAAGATTTGGTTGCATCGTGCAAACCAAAGTGGATGCAAGTGGTTGCCGATTATAAAATCCGTGGCGGCGTACATACTGTAACTAGTGTCGAATACAATAAAAAGAAAAAGGAGAAAAAATGAAACCCGAAAACAGAATTACTTTAATTAAAGAATTACAAAAAATTAAGCAAATCAATTCAAGAACCAGCTACCTTAGTGCATGGGTTGGGCTAATAATTTTCGGCTATATTTTATCATCATTTATTGTTAAACCATGGGGCAATATCTTGAATCAGGAATTTGATCTGGTTCAGTCTCTCATAATCTTCATGATTTTAATGGTTTTAGCCGGATTTTTACAATCGTTCTTCATTATCATTCGTCACCTGATTTATAAGCGTTTACTCATAATCTTCGAAGCATTGCTCGACGATAAATAAAATTAATCACAAAAATTTATGCCAATAAAAATTCACAACACACTTTCTCGTCATAAAGAAGAATTCAAACCGATAAATGAAGGTAGAGTCGGCATTTATGTTTGCGGACCGACTGTTTACGGACATTCGCATATTGGACACGCGAAAAGTTATGTTTCGTTCGATGTAATCGTCCGTTACTTGCGATATATCGGCTACAAAGTTTTATACGTCCAGAACATAACGGATGTGGGTCATTTGACTGATGATGCGGACGAGGGTGAAGATAAAATCCAGAAACAGTCGCGAATCGACAAAGTTCATCCGATGGAAATAGTTCAGAAATACACGCAGAGTTATTTTGAAGATATGGATGCACTCGGAGTTCAGCGACCTGATATTAGTCCAACTGCAAGCGGACATATAATTGAGCAGATCGAAATTGTAAAAGATTTACTGTCAAAAGGATTTGCATACGAAGTGAATGGCTCGGTATATTTTGATGTTTCAAAGTTTCCGGAATACGGAAAACTTTCCGGCAGATCGGTTGAAGAATTAATTGCCGGTGCACGGGTTGATGTGAGCCCTGAAAAACACCATCCTGCTGATTTTGCATTATGGAAAAAAGCTGAACCCGGACACATTATGCAGTGGGAAAGTCCGTGGGGCAAAGGTTATCCGGGCTGGCATCTCGAATGCTCGGCTATGTCAACAAAATATTTGGGGCAGCCGTTTGATATCCACGGCGGCGGTTTGGAAAACCAATTCCCTCATCACGAATGCGAGATTGCTCAAAGCGAGGCAGCAACCGGAAAACCTTTCGTGCGATATTGGATTCACAACAATATGGTAACTGTGAATGGACAGAAGATGGGAAAATCGCTCGGCAATGTTATTAATTTAAAAGATGCTTTCAAAAAATATAATCCTCTGGTTGTGCGTTTTTTTATCTTGCAAAGTCATTACAGAAGCACACTCGATTTCAGCGACGAAGCTCTGCAAGGAGCTGAGAAGGGACTTGAAAAACTTTACAACACAGTCCGAAATATCAAAGAGGAATTCCCTAAAGCAAAAGGGGAAGAAACTAACATTGACTTCGATGGTTTCAAAGGAAAATTTTTAGAAGCAATGGACGACGACTTCAACACTCCACAAGCAATTGCTGTACTATTTGATTTTAGCCGTGAAATAAATGCCAATCTCGCTGAAGGAAAAATGACAGCAGCCGACCTGCAAAAAGCTCATCAGTTATTCAAAGAGCTTGGTGGAATTATTTTGGGAATAATTCCAGAAACTTTCCAGTCAGAAGCGAAAGACTCGATAGAGAGCGAGTTAGTGAACCTGATTCTTGAACTGCGTGCTGAAATTCGTGCACAAAAACTCTGGCAACTCTCGGATAAAATAAGAGACGGTTTGAGTAAAATCGGAATAACTGTCGAAGATAAAAAAGAGGGTGTGAGTTGGAAAAGGAAGTAAATTTCCGGACATAAGGAAATCTCTGGAACAAAAGCCACCCCTTGTTTGTAAAAAATCCAGAAACAATAATATTAAAAATTAATTACAGGTTATCGTGATAACACCCGACTGATACACCCCAAAAGATCTTCGATATCGTAAGGCTTGGTAATATAGTCGTTCGCACCCAATTTTAACGAATCGATAGCGCTGCTCAATTCAGTAACAGCAGTAAGCATAATGATGCGGGTCTGCGAACCGGATTGTTTTAAATTTTTCAACACTTCCACTCCATCGACACGCGGCATTCTAATGTCTAATAAAATCAAATCGTATTTATTATTCTTCAACATTTCTAAGGCAGTGTCGCCATCGTCAGCAGTTTCCATATCAAAGCCCTCTAACGTCAGTTGGCTTTTAACTAATATCCTCAGAGCCTCCTCATCATCTACATATAATATTTTTGTTTTATCCATAATATATTTCCTTCTTTATAGTAATTTACAAAAAATATAAATAACAAATCAATCGTGTTCAGCCGAAGGGGGTGAATGTTCCGTTTGTGGGAATGTGTGCGCAGTTTTATCCCACTTCAGAGGTTTACCTCTTAAAACCGATTTTGTAAAAAGATACAAAGCCCTTGCGGTAGCTGAAAAATTTATAATATTCGATAACGGTACGCGAATGATACTCAAAGTTGCCGCCCAAAGTCCATACACACGTTTTGTTGTAATGAACCGGTGAGCAAGCCGCCATAACATTAACATAGTATCAATTACTACCAAATCCCAAAGTAAAGTACCTTTGATAACTATCGGTGGAAGTAGCGCCCCTGCTGCAAAACCCCAGCGGACTGATTCGTAGAGTAATAAATAGAAAACCACCACATAAGCAAAAAAATTAATCGAATTTGTGATTACAGCTTTACGATCGCGATAGAGAGTGAATCTGAACTTAGCATCGCCGACCCATCCAACATTTCGCCACGATTCAAGACAAATACCTGTTAACCAGCGTGCTCTTTGGCGGACTGCTGCTCGCAGTGAGTGTGGAAAATATGCCCGCGTTGATACATCAATTCCGAAGGGTTTGTAAACATACAAAAGATTAGCCTTTCCGAGTGCGAGGCGCAGAGCGATATCATAATCCTCGGTTAGCGATGCTGCTCTAAAGATATTTTTCGCAAACGATGTTCCTACAAATTCCAGCAGCCATCGGTTGTAAGCAGTTCCAACTCCGGCTGAAGGAACGAATCCACTGAAATGCGCACGGGCTACTAAATCCTTCGTATGATTTTCTGCAAATTCATCAGCATAAGTCCAGTGGATAATGTTTGCATGTTCCACGTGAAGCGGAAAAACCGGTACCTGAACCATATCATATTCGGGAATAAAGTAATTATGCAATTTTAACGACATCGGATGGATAATATCCTCGGCATCGTGGCCTATAATAATGTCGTAGCGTTTGCCCGAAACGTTTTCGTATTTTAGAAGTCCTTGAAATACTTGATTCAAGTTATCGGCTTTCGTGGTCGGTCCTGGTCTCTCGGTTACAATAGCATGCACGTTCGGGAATATCGCACTTACTTCTTCAACTTTTTTTATTGTATCGGGGTCGTTCGGGTAAACGCCTACAAAAAAATCGTAATTGGTATATTGAATAGTCCGGTTTGCGTTCGTCAGCATCTTATCTATTACATCTGCTTCGTGCCAGGCGGGTACAAAAATGGCGATATGCTTTTCTTCTAATCCCTCTATCTCTTCGGGTTTAGTATAGCGGTATTTTTTAAATTTTTTTCTATCAAAAAAACTGTGAAACCAATAATATAAATCTACAAAGATATCATCTAACGCACTGAGTAAAAGAAAAACTGCAACTACAAAAGTACCGATATATAAATAATCGTATGTTGAACTGAAAAACGAAATTATCAGATCAATCATAACGAACGCCCAAAAATTATGAATAACCTGTATGAATTGTAATACGAGGAATACGGGATTGGCTCGTTACCAACTTTCCAATATGTACCTCTGTGGAATTCAGCAAGGAAACTTAAGCCAAATGTATGGTGCGGAATTATGCGAACCCCTCCACCCCACTCTACCAAATTATTATAAAATTGCTTTTTCGTATCACGAGTAACATCTAAACGTGCATATATATCGAGGGCACTTTTTTTCCATTCAACAATTCTACCTCCTGCTTTGGCTGTACTAAAACCGATGAAATTTGAATATCTCGAATAATATCCGAAAGAACCATAAACATCTGCGAAAGGTTTAAAGCCGAATCGTACAACAGCCGGTGTAGAGATTTCCGGATATAATCCATTGCCATAAGTTATCAATGCACGGAAATCTTCCTTTACACGCGATGAGTTTCCTCTTTTTATCAAATCGATTCCGACACCTCCTTGGACAAAAATTCTCAGTCCGGCTAAAGGATTCGACACTAAACCTAATCCGACTATCGCCGCATTATCTGAAAAAATAATTGGCGGCTGTTCTGTATTGCCACTCTTCGATTTAGTATCTCCCGAAACATCCAAACTTCCATACACCGAAACCAGCTTATTACTAAAAAGCGAATAACCTTCTCGAATTTGTAAAAAACTAAAAATGCTTTTGAATCGAGAATCATAATAAGGCGATATGTAAACCTCGCCCCACCATGGATATTTTTGCAACCTCTCGTCGGCACCTAAAACTATGATTGCGGCTTTCGATTTTTCTCTGATATCAGGATCGTCGGAATGTTCTAACTGTCTGAAATAGGCAAGCGCCTCATCATTGCGTTGTAAAGAATTATATAAGTATGCTAATTGAAGTTTGATTGTATCGGATGGAATCAATTGATCAGCGGCAATAAACTGTTCGATTGCTTCACTCTTTTTATCTTGCCCTATAAAAAGATAACCCAATTGTTTTTTGATTTGTACGTTGGTCGGATCAATCAAAGAAGCTTGTTGAAATAATGAAATCGCTTCTTGCGGGTTAGTGTTAATTGCTTCGTATGCTTTTGTTAGTATGGAATGTAAATTTTGTGTCGTGTCCTGAGAAAAAAGAGAAGATGTTGAAGAGAAAAGGATTGCGACCAAAACAATAAAAAATATTTTTTTATGAGATTTATTAAAAATCATATTGTGGTATGTTCGTTCATATTTTGACTTAATTTAACCATTTTTTTATTTGTTACAATATACATATTACCTTTATTAACTACCCCAATCTAAAAATAAGTTCTCAACCCTATAGTGATTATAGGCACAATTAACTTTTTTCCTCCCAAATCTGAACGAGATTAACAATAGTTTCGACGGCTTTTTGCATATCCTGAATGCTAATCCATTCTCTCTTTGAATGGAAAGAATGCCCCCCCGCAAAAAGGTTAGGTGTTGGCAAACCCATAAAGCATAACCTTGCGCCATCGGTACCGCCACGAATGATATTCATTATTGGTTCGATGCCGGTACGTTTAATAGCTTCTTTTGCATACTCTATCACCTGCGGATGTTTATCTATAATATAGCGCATATTTCTGTACGACTCATCAACCTTAAATTCCATTTTTGCTTTTGGGTATTTTGCCATAACTTCTTCGGCAATATTTTTTAGATAATCTTCTTTTTCTTTCAATCCTTTTTCTTCAAAATCGCGTATAAGATATTTGATAACGGTTTTCTCAACTCCGCCGTTTATGATATGAGGATGCACATAACCTTCGCGCTTTTCTGTAGTCTCGGGTGAAAGTTTATCTTTCGGAAGTTTTTCAATTATCTCAGCGGCAATTTTTACACTGTTCACCATTTTATTTTTTGCATAACCGGGATGGATGTTTCGGCCGGTTATTGTTATGGTAACTGAGTCGGCACAGAAAGTTTCGTCCTCAATTTCACCACGCTGTTCGCCATCGACTGTATAGGCATAATCGGCACCGAATTTTTTTACATCAAAATATTTAGTCCCTGTACCGACTTCTTCATCGGGTGTTACACAAATTCTGATTTTCCCGTGCTTGATTTCAGGATGTTTTACTAAGTGGTTGATTGCATCGAATATCTCAGCGATCCCTGCTTTGTCGTCGGCTCCCAAAAGTGTTGTACCGTCGGTCGTTATTATGTCGTTCCCTATTTGATTTTCTAAATCAGGATTTTCTTCAACTGTAATTACAATGGAATTATCTCCCGGCAGAACAATATCGCCACCTTGATAATTTTTATGAATGATGGGTTTTACATTTTCACCGGTTACATCGGGCGAGGTATCCATGTGGGATATTAAACCGATGACAGGAACTTTTTTCTTAGTAGTGGCTTCCAGTGTTGCGGTTACATATCCGTATTCGTTCATCGCAGCATCTTTTAAACCCATTTCAGTAAGTTCCTTCACCAACTCGGCGCCTAATATTTTTTGCTTTTCGGTGCTTGGGTAAGTTGTCGAGTCTTCGGACGATTGAGTATCGTATTTAACATATTTTAAGAATCTCTGGACGCATGTAAATTCGATGTTATGCATAATTAATCTCTCTATTATTTTGACATTTATTCCCTGTGAATATATAAAGTTTCCATCTAAATTAAAAATTTGCCTGTTTGATAATTGTAAAAATAACATTATATTTTCTACGTGTTCATGCTAAAAATCGGCGTTCATATTTTTTAGAAAAAGATAATTCATACGTGATTTATTCCTACGGTAAGATTATGAATAAGAACAGCACAGAAATTCAAAAGAAACTCAAAGTACCATACAAGGATTTACTTGTAATCTCGATTGTAGCCGTTATGGTATTGATATTTGCAGTTTATTTCGGAGCATTCAGTATGTTCCTTAAATTGCATAATTATTTAGGAGCTTACCATCTGGATGAAATTTTTACTGTCCTTATTGTGTTAGCATTTGCTTTGGGAATTTTCTCGTTCCCTAGATGGAGGAATCTAAAGAATGAAGATCACCGAGAGAAAACAATCGGAAGCCGAGAGAGAAAAAATCATCGGGGAATTGCAGCAAGCGATGGACAACATTAAAACATTAAGCGGTTTAATTCCTATTTGCGCTTCCTGCAAGAAAATACGCGATGATAAGGGGTATTGGAATAAATTAGAAAAATATATAATCGAACATTCGGACGCTACATTTACGCACGGTATATGCCCGGAATGTATGAAGATATATTACGGCGATTTAAAAAAGATAAAAAATGGATAGTGATATTTGACATAGAGAAATTAATTAACTAAATTAAGCAAATTAAAAATATTAGATGGGCGTAATATGAAACATAGGTTTTCATTAACAACACTTTCTACCATTACAGGTACACTAACGGCATTGGTTGGACTTCTCGTGCTTACTGGTTGGCAGTTTGATATTGATTTACTCAAGAATCCTCTTGCAGGCACAGTTTCAATGAAGGCAAACACAGCCGCAGCATTTCTCCTTGCCGGACTTGCACTTATCTTTCTTCAACGCTCGGGTATCACAAAAAATTTGCTCGCACGTATTTGTGCTTTAATTTCAGGTATCAAATCTCTCCTTCAAGCAAGCAAATGGGTAGAGGATACAAATCAAGTAGAGAATCAGCTCGACCTCGTTCTCTCACACGTTCTGGAGGTTCAATCGAATGGACGCGGCTTCATTCTCACTGGCAACGACGAATACCTGATACCGCGCGAAAAGGCTTCTCGCGAACTCTCGACCCTCATGAACAGCCTACGATTCCAAATAGCCGATGACCCACGACAACAGGAGTTGTTTGCATCGCTCGAAAAGTTAGTTGAAGAGCGCGTTGCATTCTCCGACCGGTTGGTTTCCACAAGAAAAACGGAGGGAGAAGCAGAAGCGCGTTTGTTGTTTGCAACCAATAGAGGAAAAATGATCACCGATAGCATCCGCGTTCTCCTCGCACAGATGATGTCAGAGGAAGACCGGCTTCTGCAAATGCGCCAAAAGACTGAAGAAGACCATATGTCACAAACTCAGATCATTATCTACTTCAGTGTTGTTGTACAGATTCTTTTGCTGGCGTTCATCTTTGTTGTTGTAAAGAGGGATGTTTTGTACATCGGTGCATCGAAGAACATTCGAAAGCGGTTGTCGAACTACTCGGGCAGCAAAACAAAGAACGTTCGGCTGAAGCTCTATGTGAACGGTTTCGATCTTTTCGTCCGCTACTTCCTGACAAAAAACTATGTTCAGGTGGAAAAAGAACTTCTCAAGCATTTCAAAAAGACATACGGCGAATTGCCAAAAGCAAACAGATCAGGAGGATAAACGATGGATCCTAAAAACACCGACGCCAGCTCTGCAAGAATATTTCTTGCAGGAGAGAGAGATTATCACTTCACCATAGGCAGAAAGATTGCATTAGCGTTGCTTATTCTCCTTATGCTGATGACTGTGATTATTGGTATCACGATACAAGGCTACAACAGTGTAATTAAGAATCTTGAAGCAACCAACAAAGAGGCGTCAAAACAGGGTGCGGCAGGTAACGTAAGGTTCAGCATCGCACAGCTTATTATGTACGCTAACGACTATATCATCACGGAAAAAGAACACTACCGATTCATGTTCGAACAGCAGCGTGCTCGAGTTGAGAACTACCAGAAAAAACTGATCGAGTTCGAACTTTCAAGCAACGAACTTGCGATCACCGATTCGATCTCCGCCAATTTAGACTCCATATATGTGTATGCGGATCAAATCTTCACGATTCCACGACCGCGATCTTCTCCGGAAGCATCAGCACTGATGGAAATAATGGATTACACGTTTGGAGATGCTGTGAACCGGAAGACAACGGAAATCTTTGACATCGTGTTCAACAGAATCAAAGAGCACAGAATTCAATCGGCGCTTGAAAAGGAACAGATGCTGAATACTATCTATATTGTGTTCTTTCTCGGTTTGATGGCAAGTTTAGTCGTAGTGTATCTGGTTGTTAAGAAGATTGCTAAACCGATTACAATGGTGGCGAAAGCTGCAGACTCGATTGCGAAGGGCGATTACTCACAGCGGCCGGCGGTCTCAACACGAGATGAGGTTGGTAAACTGGCTCGTTCAGTCTCCCGGATGGCTGAAGAGATCGAGGGGACACATCGAAATTTAGAGGCACGCAAACGCTTCACCGAAAACATTGTCGCTACGGTTCCATCAGGTTTGCTTGTCATCGGAAAGGAATCGGAAGTTCTCTCTGTTAACCGAAGTTTCTGTGAGCTGTTCAACGTAACAGGTCTGCAAGTCGTTGGCAAAACCGTTGATGCAGTGCTTCAGACTATTGGGCTTTCGCAGAAATGCCGGGATGCGATCGCTGTGCGAACGCCGTTCCGTAATTTGGAGTGCACCTGTTTCATTGCCGGCAAAGGGGAATTGACACTGAATCTGTCGCTTTCTGGAATACGTGTTGCAGAAGAAGAAGAAGAAGAAGAAGAAGCCCTAATCGTGATTGATGATATCACCGAGCGAAAGCGGGCCGAATTGCTACGATGGCGCTTGAGTCAGGTGTTGGAGTCGATTGCAGGTGATCAGGCATTGCCGCAGGTTCTGGAGGGGTTGGTTCGGGCAATTGAAGAATACCTGCCCGAGATCAAAGGCTCTGTGTTGCTGCTTGATGCCACGGGCAAACGCCTACGCCACGGCGCGGCTCCCAGTCTGCCCGATGACTACAACACAGCCATAGACGGTCTTCTCATTGGACCTCATGTTGGTTCATGCGGCACGGCTGCCTACGAGAAACGCTTAGTCATCGTGGAAGATATCCAGACGGACCCGCTCTGGGCGGATTTTCGAGACCTCGCAGGCAAGTATGGCCTACGTGCGTGCTGGTCACAACCGATCATCGACCGTGAGGGAGCGGTGCTTGGCACGCTTGCACTGTACTACCAACAACCGCGCAAACCCACTGAAGCTGAGCTTGAGCTTATCAATACGGGAGCTCACATTGCTGGGATCGCCATCAAGCGCAAGCAGGCGGAAGAGGAGATCCGACAAGCGCATCAGCAATATGAAGAACTTGTGAACTCGATTGATGGGATTGTATGGGAGGCCGACGCGCGAACTTTCCAGTTTTCTTTTGTCAGTAAACAAGCAGAACGGCTTCTCGGCTATCCGACGGAGCGCTGGATCACCGAGCCGAGCTTCTGGAAGAACCACATCCACACAGACGACCGGGAATGGGTGGTCTCTTTTTGTATCAACGCCACCGCGGAGAAAAAATCTCACGAATTTGATTATCGGATGGTCGCTGCCGACGGACGCGTCGTGTGGCTGCGCGACATTGTTGTTGTCGTCCTTAAGGATGAGCAACCGGAAATGTTGCGAGGGGTAATGATCGACATCACCGAGCGGAAGCAGGCAGAGGAAGAACTCAAGACACTCTCCAGCGCTGTTGAGCAAACTGCAGACACTATCGTGATTACAAATAGGGATGGCATTATTGAATACGTAAATCCTGCTTTCGAGCAACTGACAGGATATTCGTCGCAGGAGGCAATTGGCAAAACGCCAAGGATACTAAAGTCTGGAACAAAAGAT
>CAMTWO010000050.1:0-39877 GCA_947085405.1 uncultured Ignavibacteriota bacterium | reverse complement strand
TAAATTTGATTATTCATTCACCATCGCATCAGCATATAGTTCGACAGGCTCGCCCGAAGCCCGCCTGAACGACAAAGTCGGGCAGGGTCGAGCAGGCAAGCTCACAATCCTATGCTGACGCTAACAAACAATATAATTGTTGTTTTTTTTTATATTATCGAGCGCATCGTAGGTCGAGTTGCTGTTCATCAATCTTCGCATTACCGTGAACGGTAACGCTACACAAACAAAGTCCGCTGAAGCGGACTAAAACCTTCAGACCGATTCATCGGTCTTTGTTCGAACAGCGCAACCATTTATGGTTGTGCGATGTAAAAAATTAAATTTGATTATTCATTCACCATCGCATCAGCATATAGTTCGACAGGCTCGCCCGAAGCCCGCCTGAACGACAAAGTCGGGCAGGGTCGAGCAGGCTCACTATACAACCGTAACACCGATAAAAAAAAAGGGACTCCGTTAGGAGTCGAATGTTTGTAGATATGATTACGAATATGATTCCGACTCCTGTAGGAGTCGAATGTCAAATTGTAAATTGAACGAACAAAATATTTACATACCACTCCGCTGGAGTGGAAATAATAATTCGGGATACCTTGCTACAGACATTTGACCACTACGTGGTCATCTTTTAAAATAAAATGGAATTCCTCGAAGGACAACCTCTTGTTTGATTAGCGCAACCATTTATGATTATGCTAAGGCGCGAAACAAACATCATTTATCTGAGCAACAAAAGCTTACGTGTTTGTGTGTAGTTTCCAGATTGCAGTCGATAAAAATATACTCCGCTTGTTACTCCTTCGGCCTGCCCGCCAGTCAGGCGGGCATTCCACTTCACCGAGTACTCGCCCGGCTGCATTACTTCATTCACTAATGTTGCTACTTCACGTCCCAGCACATCATACACTTTAAGAGTTGTAAATTGTGAGTGGGCAATTGAAAATTTAAAATTGGTTGACGGATTAAAAGGATTTGGATAATTTTGCAACAAAGAATATTCCTCAGGCATCGCTGTAGTAATATCTTTAACACCTGTTCGTATATCTCTTGTAACAAGAGAATCCTGCTTATAACCAAACATATCATACCCAATAGGAATACCAAATATTAAATCTGTCAATAACGCATCCTGTTCATGCATTGGAGGAGGTCTACCATATAAATAAAACATTGAAGAAGTATTCGTAGTAAATGCGTTTCCACCTACTCCCCACAGTATTTCGTGTTGGGTTATTGATGCTGAATCTGATGGAGGATTATATTCTGTGTTTATCCATATTTTTGAATGATATATCTCTTTTGTTTCAAGATCTACATTATCTCTCTCTGTATATCCTAAATACCCATGTGCATTTGGTGGCATATCTTTATCCGCCACATATACAATTGTTATTCCTTTAACTACATCTGTATCTGACTTGATTATTTTTAGGTTTTTGCACTGTGCATTAAAATCATTTATAGCATTAATATATCCTCCTGCTGCCCATCCTGGTTGTGTTAGACTATCTGGAGGATCTGTCTTATGAGCATAAATATTTACAGGAGATCTAATTCTTACAAGTCGATGATTAGGATTATAGTCTTGTGTTCTTGTTGCTTTTTTTGTAGCTATTAATGCTGTAGTATCAAATAATGACATTCTAAGATACGGGAATCCTGGATGATCAATTGTTGTATCTGAATTTATATCAATATTTTTTGTATAGAGATGATATACTTGAGTATCTTTTTGCACTTCAAAACTTGTTGTAAATGTTCCAGAAGGAATATTTATAGAATAATTTCCTGTTGTACTGTCTGATAATGTCGTATATTTTTGATGTGTTAGATTGTCTTCTAATGTTACTCTTCCAAGTGCTGGCCTATTATCTGGAAGCTTAGTTATTTTCCCACTTATTGTGTTCTGTCCAAATGTGCTTGCTAAATATAAAAATGTTGATAAGAACCCTATTCCTAAACCCGATTTAGAAGGAATAAACGGTTTAATATTATCTATAATATTTTCTAGCGTTCTTTTTATGGCTTTAAGCACTTTCATAATCCTTTCTCAAAAATTTCCCGAAATATAAACTTGTTAAATCCGAGCGAGGTTTTGGTAGTTTATCATAATTCAAAATTATAAATTCGATGTTCGTCCGCTATAATCGGATTCATCATTCGTACCTGTCGCTCAGTGAATAGTGAATGATGAACAATCGAATAATAAATGATGAATGTTTTCTTGCAAACCTCCCGAAAGTTTTTTACGTTCAATCGTTGCAAGCCTTCGGGAGGTTCACCTTAATTATTTTCTCTTATCCGGATACTTCGGTATCGGAACAATTTCTTTCTCTTTAGTTTTCAGTTCATCTAAAATTACTTCGATGGCTTTAGTTAATTGTTGGTCAACTCCTTCAAATTCTAAAGCCGGATCATTATCCACAAAAATATCCGGTTCAACGCCAACGCCTTCGATTATCCAGTTCCCCTCTTCATCGAAGCGGGAAAATTCAGGACGGTTCAAGACTCCACCATCTAACAATGGAAGTGTTCCTCTGATACCGACAACACCACCCCACGAACGTTTGCCAATAAGTTTGCCAAGTCCGTACTTGCGGAAACGATACGGGAATAAATCACCATCGGATGCCGAAAATTCGTCGAGTAAACAAACCTTCGGACCCCAGACCATCGCTGATGGATCGGGTGACGGAATTGTGTTGCGTGCAAATGTGAACATCGCAAGTTCGCGCCGCAATCTTTCGATGAGCATCGGCGAAACATTGCCGCCGCCGTTACCTCGTACATCAATTATCAACGCCTTCTTACGCAATTGCGGGTAGAAGTATTTTACAAATTCGTTCAATCCCGAAACACCCATATCAGGAACGTGAATGTATCCGACTTTTCCGTTTGTTGCTTTATCAACTTTTGCAATGTTGGTCTGCACCCAGTTGTAATAGTACAAACCGCTTTCATCGGCAACCGGAATTACAACTACTTCACGACTTCCTTTTTCTGTGGGCTGTGAATTCAGTTTCAACTTTACCTGCTTGCCAACAGTATTCACAAGCGGCTCGAATAAATCAGTCAACTGGTTAGTTGGCTTATCATTTATTGCAATAACGTAATCGCCTTCTTTTGCACCAACACCAATTTCAGTTAATGGTGAGCGTATGTTTTTAGTCCAGTTCTCGCCTCTCAATATTTTTATAATTCTGAAATATTTTGATTGAGCATCGCGGTCAAACTGTGCACCTAACAATCCTGTTTGAATTCGTTTTGGAGTTGGCAAATCACCGCCGCCAACATAAGCGTGCCCAGCATTCAATTCTCCAATCATTTCACCGATTATGTAAGTTAAATCAGCGCGATGGTTCACGAACGGAACAAGCGGCTCATAATTTTTCTTAACTGCTGTCCAATCCACATCGTGCATATTCGGTGCGTAGAAGAAATCGCGCATCTGCCGCCACGTTTCGTTGTAAATTTGTTGCCACTCTGCGTGCCGGTCTAACATCATCTCCATTCCACTGGTTTTCAGGAATTCCTTCAGCTCTAATTTTGCAGACGGTAAATCTATTATCGCATATTGTTTGTCTTTTGAAACTAACATTTTCTTGTTGTTGGATGATATCTCAAAACCGTCTATACTTCCCAATTCGGTTTCTTTGAGTTTATCGAATTCATACATCTTTAAGAACGAAAGTGTGTCTTTACTTCCGCGTTTTATGTAATATAATTTATCGTTTACCGAAGCGAGACTTCTATAATCAGCCGCCTCAATTGGCAGTGCGACGATACGGTTTTTGATACCATCAACATCAACTTTTAAAACTACATCGGCTTTCTTTGGTTTATCATCCTTCTTCTTTTCGTCTTTTTCCGGTTTATCTTGCTTAGGTTCATCTTTCTTAATTTCAACTTCATCGCTCTTCGGTTCGAATGGTGATTTGATCTCTTTATTCAATGTAACAAGATATATTTTCGACATATCTAAATAAATGTGGTTCCATTCTGTGCGACCGTAGATTGGTGTAAAATCACGGTCGGAAACGAAGTACAAGTATTTACCGTCAGAACTGAAACAAGGTCGAGTAGATGAATACCAACCATCAGTTACTTCATAATTTTTATCTTTCTCGAGCGAATACAAATATATTTTCGTCATTCCTTCGGCTTCGGGCTTTGCGTAACTAATCCATTTGCTATCGGGCGACCAAACGTAATCGTTAATTTCCCAGAGAGTTGCTTGCACAACATCTTTAACTGCTTTTGTGTTGATATCAAGATAACGCAGTCGCTGCATTTTGTCAGCCCACATAATTTTACGACTGTCGGGCGACCAAGTTATCTGATATTTATACGTATCGGAGCCGCTTGTCAATTGTTGTGCTGTGCCAGAATTATCGGCGGGCATAATGTAAATTTCATCTTCGCCTGTTGCGTCCGATATGTATGCGATATATTTTCCATCAGGCGACCAAAGCGAATTGCGTTCATGAATTCCCGGAGTTTTTGTGAGATTCCGAATATTGCCATATTTTTCCGGAACGGTAAATATATCGCCGCGGGCGACAAACAAAGCACGCTTGCCGTCGGGAGATATTTCATAATTCGTTATTGATTTACTCGCATCGAATAACTGCGTTCTTCCTGTTACTAAATCGTCGGCAATCTTAATTGGAATTTTTTCTGCCTTCTCGGTTCCAACATCGAAACGATAAATGTAACCGCCGTTTTCAAACACAATGGCATTTGAGCTGCCCGATGGAAACTTAATATCAAAATCTTTAAAAGTTGTTAATTGTTTTGTTTGTTTTGTGGTAAAATCATAAACGAACAAATTCATTCGTGAGTTTTCATCACGGTCGGAGAGAAAATATATCTTATTTCCAATCCACATCGGTATAATATCCTGTGCCGGATTGTTTGTGATGTTTTCGGTTTTTTTAGATTTGAAATCATAAATCCAGATATCGTCAGCCATACCGCCGCGGTAACGTTTCCAGGTTCTGAACTCACGAAACACACGATTGTAAGCTAACTTTGAATCATCCGGTGAAAATGAGCAGAAACCACCACGCGGCAGAGGAAGTTGCTCAGGAATTCCTCCATCAACCGATGCAAGATACAACTGCCCTTTGAAATCGTTGAACTCACGCATACGCGAACGATAAACGATGCTCTTATTATCCGACTTCCACCCCATCACGAGATTGTTCGGTCCCATTCTATCTGAAACATCGTCTCGCCCTAAAGTTGCAGTGTATGTTAAACGTTTCGGAACACCGCCTTCTGATGGTATTATATAAACTTCTCTATTGCCATCGTATTCACCTGTGAAAGCAATTGTTTTGCCATCGGGTGAAAAACGTGCGTACATTTCATAACCTTCATAAGAAGTTAACTTCCGGGCAATTCCCCCCTTTGACAAAACTGTATATAAATCGCCTGAGTATGTAAATGCAATCTGGTCTTTATGGATTGCAGGGAAACGCAACAACCGCGTTTCGTCTTGTGATTTGGCAGAAACAAAACCAATCAACAATAAAAAGAAAAATAATTTAGTTTTCATAACATTCCTTTCTGAATATAATTTAGAGTTCTTTACCGGTTTCATCGCACAAAATAATTTTACCGAAACCTAACTTCTCAATTTTTTCCTTGATGTTTTTTACATCTCCCACAATAACGACAGTCAGATTTTTGGGATGCAAATATTTTTGGGCAGCGCGCTGTATGTCTATCGGAGTGATAGCTTTATATTTTTCGACTAACGTTGAGAAAAAATCATCCGGCAGATTAAATAATTCCAAAGCCATTAATTGACCTGCAATCTGTGCAGGTGTTTCAAAGATACGAGGCAATCGTTGTATAACGGCAGTTTTGTATAAATCGAATTCAACATCGGACACAAGTTCATCTCTGATACGATTTATTTCTTTAAAAAATTCAACCAAAGCACTATCAGTAACTTCAGTTTTCACACCCGCATAAGCAGTGAACGGTCCTGCTGATTTACGCATCGCAAAGTTTGCGTAGGCGCCATAAGTATAACCTTTTGCTTCTCTTAAATTCAAGAACAGTCTTCCATTAGATGCACCTATGATTTGATTTAAAATGTTCACAGCATAAAAATCAGGCGAGCCGCGTTCAATGCCAACATTGCCAATTCTGATTTGCGATTGCGGTGCATTATCTTTGTTGATTAAATAAATTTTATTTTCAGTTGATATTTGGGGATTAAATAATTTCAGGGGTGGAATCTCTTTCTTCTTCCAATTTCCGAAAAATTGTTTTACCACAGCCACTACTTCAGTTTTAGTGATATCTCCAACGATGATAACAGAAGCATTATTTGGTGCGTAGTATTTACCGTAAAACTCTTTTAAATCGTTGAGTGTGATATTTTTTACAGTTTCTTCCGATCCATCAATCGATTGACTGTATGGATTTTGCGAACCGAATACTTTAGCATTAAATATATTTCCTGCAATAATATCAGGTCGAACTTTCTGGGCGAGTAAATCGGTAAGCAATTCGCTTTTCAATCTCTCAAATTCGTTTTCGGGAAAATCAGGATTCAAAATTATATCCGAAAAAATAGTCATCGCCTTGGAGAGATGTTCTTTGAGAGTTAGCAAACTGCCGACACTCGCATCATAGTTTGCTGATGTTGCAGCAGAAGCGCCAATAAAATCCAATTCATCTGCAATTTGAAGTGCTGTTTTGGTTTTTGTCCCCTCATCAAGCATATCGGCTGTCAAACTAGCAACGCCCGCTTTTTCTGAAATACCAGCATCGGCACCGGAACGAATGACAAACTGAACTTGCACGACAGGTAATTCGCGATGTTCAACAATTACTATGCGTAATCCGTTTTCGAGTGTTGCTCTTTCGATTTTCGGAATCGACATTTTAAACGACGGACCCGATTGTGGTTCTACAGAGCGGTCGAGTTGAGCTACTGCAAAACCAACTAATACAAATATTAGTATAAAACTGACGACTGATTTTAAATATATTTTATTCATGATTATTCTCCTGCCTGAAGCTCTAATTTTCCGGTTGGTACGACGCTTAAAATTACGCGACCTTTATTTAGCAAATATTTTGCAGCAACATTTTTGATATCCTCTTTTGTAACTTTCTCATAACGTTCAAGGTCAAAATTGAAGTTTCCCGGTTCGCCTAAAAATATATTATAATTGTTCAACTGATCTGTCTTAGAGCCGAAGCCGCCAACTTGCTGCAAGCGATAAATAAAACTCGCACGTGTGCTGTTTTTCACACGTTGCAATTCCCTATCGGAAATACCCTCACGAATAATTTTCTCAAGTTCAGCAGTAACTTCGGTTTCAAGCTGCTTTAAAGTTTGGTCGGGTTTCCCAGTTACTATAATTCCGAAATAGCCGCTTAATTCCTGACCATACTGAAAAGCGTAAACTTCCTGAGCGATCTGCTTTTCGTAAACTAACGATTTATACAAGCGTGCATTTTTACTGTCGGACAAAATTTGTCCGAGCAAATCGAGTGCTGCATCATCGTCGGCAAAATTTGGTACAGTGAGCCAGTACATGTATAAACGGGGAAGTTCCACTTTATCCTCTAACAATAATCTTTTAACGCCACTCAGTTGGTGAACGATAGGTTTGGCTTTGGGAATTTCAGGACAAACAGGAATATTACCAAAATATTTCTCTACTAATTTTTTGGTTTCGCCGATTTCGATATCACCACCGATACACAAGCTCGCATTATTCGGTCCATAATATTGCTTGAAGAAATTTTTTACATCATCGAGTGAAGCAGCATCCAAATCTTCTTGTGAACCAATGGTCAACCAGTGATATGGTGCGTCGGGTGGATAAAGGGCTGCGATAAGTTTTACGTTCGCCATTCCGTAAGGTTGGTTTTCGTAATTTTGTCTGCGTTCGTTTTTCACAACCGCACGTTGAATATCAAGCCGGTCCTGCGTTATAGCTCCGGTTAAATATCCCATCCTGTCAGACTCGAGCCAGAGAACCGGCTCCAAATAATTTTTCGGAATTAATGTCCAATAGTTTGTTTTATCGTTGCTCGTTGAACCATTGTTCAATCCGCCCGACCCATCGACTATTTCATCGTATCTTCCGTCGGGAACATTCTCGGAGCCTTCATACATGAGATGTTCGAATAAGTGTGCGAATCCGGTCTTCCCTGAAATTTCACGAGCTGAACCGACATGATACCAAATATTTGTCGAAACTAAAGGAACTGAATTATCTTGATGCAGTATAACTTGTAACCCGTTTTGTAAAGTATATTTTTCAAACTTAATATCTACTTGGGAAATTCCTAAAAAGGAAGCGGTAAAAGTAAGAATTAATAATGAAGAAAGAGTGAATTTCATTTGATAACCTATAATTGTTAAAAGACGCTTCAATTTAAACAACTTTTAGGTAATGTTCAAGAATTTAGAAGAAAAAGATTGTTTTCTCATTTTTAGTTAAGTAAATATTTTGATTATCAGAATTGCAAAATTATTTTATTTTGCTTTGATTTTTTGTGTATTTAAAGTATATTATTACGGCATATTAATTGCGACTATCAATTAAACGTATTGAGAACTAATTAAAACAAATGGATATGCAGAAAAAAATAAAACTTATCACTCTAATTTTAATACTGGTTTTGCTACTTGTGGGTTGTTCAAAAGAGAAAGAGAACCCTATAGACACTATCGACGCACGGCTTGTGGGTACTAATTCGTGTGTAGGTTGCCATACAAATTATGAAGCGTTAAAATTATTAGCCGATCCTGAAACTCCACCCGAAGATGGCGGTGGATGTGGAGGCGCAACTCCCTACTATCCCCCATACGACAGAGTTTATATGGGAGGTTCGGGTACACAAGTTTTCTTAAACTCATCTCACGGGAAAAAAGGTTGTACATACTGTCATAGCGGTATTAATAATACAGGAGATAAAAATAAAGCTCATTCAAATAATTTTATAAATAACCCATCGGGTGTTGAAAATAATAAATGCCAAATTTGCCATCCATCAATTTATCGAAGATTTGAGAACAGCTTGCACGCACAAGGTTGGGGACAAAAGAAGCGTGTAGCTTTGCGAGCCGGATTAACTTCTTATGATCAATTGAGCGATATAACTAAAACAGGATACGATAAAAATTGTGGAAAGTGCCATGCAACTTGTAGTAAGTGCCATATCTCAAGACCGATCGCTTCCGGCGGTGGTTTATTATGGGGGCACGAATTTAAAAAAACTCCTAATATGCGCGATAACTGCACAGCTTGCCATGTAAGCCGAGGCGGGCATGCATATTTTGGTGAAGGTATTGGCACAGTACCCGACGTTCACTTAACAAAACTTGGAAACGGACACTGTATTAATTGCCACACTAAAAATGAATTACACGGCGACGGAGTCAAATACGAGCAACGATACAATATGGCATTGTTACCAAAATGCGAAAACTGCCATACAGGTCTTGCAACCTCGAATCAATATCATTCAAAGCATATTAACGATTTGAGTTGTTCAGTTTGTCATTCACAAAATTATAACAACTGCGGAAGCTGCCATGTCGGGACAGGTGCACGCATTCCCGCTTATGTTGGTTATAAAATAGGAATGAACCCAATTCCACAAATTAAAAAATACAAGTATGCTGTTCTTCGTCAATCTCCCGGAGCGCCTGACGCATTTTCAAATTGGGGAATACCGATTTTTACAAATTTCGATATTGAACCTACTTTTAAATACGCAACACCACACAGCAATATAAAATGGACTTCCAGGACGAGAGTCGAATCAGGTAAAGCATGTTACGACAACTGTCATATCATCGATGGAAGGAATAAAGGGATTTACCTCTTCAGATCAGATCTTCGAGATTGGGAAATTAATGCTAATAACGGCGTTGTAGTTGATGGTAAATTACCAGCAAGATGGAATTAAAAAAAATAAAATAATTAATTAAATAAATCTAACAACAATAAAAGGAATCAAAAATGAAAAAACTAACATTATTATTACTCGTCGTAATGGTTGCCTCATTATTTATGATTGGCTGCAAAGAGGATCCTGTTACCCCACCACCTCCACCACCGGCGATTAACGAATTCAACGTTCTAGCTGAATATTTAGAAGGTGCCGGCGGCGATTATTTAAATACTGCAGCTCCAGTTCTTGTCGAGGCAACCGACGTTTATACTGGTCTTGATTCAGTTGGCACATCTCAAACCGTAGTCGATATTCGGGCTACGGCAGATTACACTGGAAAACGGATTAAATGGGCAAAAAACACAACATTAGCTAACTTAAGAAAATATGTTGACTCATTAAATGCCCTCACAGCAAAACCAGCTAAAATCGTTTTAGTCTGTTACTCCGGTCAAACCTCACAATATGGCGCTTCGCTGATGAGATTACTCGGACACACAAATGTAACATCGATGAAATACGGTATGAGTGCTTGGGATTCAAGTTTAGCACACAATTATTGGTGGACAAAACGTACTAATACACGAGCTGGTCAATTTGTAAATGATACTGTACCAAAAGCCCCTTTAGGTGCTAACCCAACATTGAACACCGGAAAAGCTACAGGACGTGATATACTTTTAGCACGCGTCGATACATTGTTAAAACGAGGATATACCGAAGCTACTGTTTCTGAAGCAGCTGCTTTCGGTAATCCAACTGGTTATTATTTTGCGAACTATTGGACAATGGCAGATTATATAACATTGGGTCACATCCCTGGTGCCCGTCAATATACTCCAAAGGTTGATCTTAAATTAGCAACACACTTAAAAACCCTACCCATTGATAAACCAGTTGTAGTTTATTGCTGGACAGGGCAGACAAGCTCTGCAGTTGTTGCTGTTCTAAGGTCATTAGGCTATGATGCAAAATCATTACTTTATGGCGCTAACAGTATGATTTATGATGTGTTATTAGGTGCGGCAAAAACCACATTTAAGAGAACTGATATTAAAGATTTACCAACAGTCTCAGGATAATTTTTATCCTCGCCAAAATAAAAAAGCCGTCCACGATTATCGGGACGGCTTTTTATATAATTACATGTAAATAAAATTATTTTACCAGTTATTATTTCATATAGTTTTTGGGAAGATACATTAACAATCAACGTACGTTTTTATATACCCGCTTCACGAGGCAACCGAGCCGTAAAATTATCGACCAGGTGAAGTGCTGTTTTCTATCCTACAGGCGGAGTTCTCCCGTCTTACGCACTGAAACACCCGTATCCAAAAGTAAAATGCGGTTTTTGTTAATATTTCTAAAATCGTCATTTCCTTACAACATTCCACTCTTTCTCAAGTGCATAATCGGCAATAAAATTATTAAGTACTTCAAAATCAATTATTGTGGCTGAATTACTCAAGATTGCTTCAATATCGTTAATATGTTTTTGATGACCACCCTCACGATAGTATTCGAGCTTCATTGCTATCACATATTCCGGAGGAGCCAATCTGATTGTTGTACCGCTAAATTCATATTTTTTATAATTATCCAAAGCCCATTTACTTAGTTTATTATAACCAACAAAATATATATCAGCTTTGAAACCGGTTGCGTGATCTATCAGGTTTATATGCCCTCTCTCTGCTCTTCCCTTTTCAATCAAAATAATTTCTTTGGGTGGAACATAGTATTCAGAAGATGGAAAATATTTTATTAACCTGTCGACATCCTTATTCTCGATCTCTACTACAATATCGATATCATTAGTTAGTCGGGGTTCTCCGTAAATAATTGAAGCTGCTGCACCTGTAACAATATATTTAATACCTAATTCATTTAACGGGCGAATAAATTTTTGAAACAAGTTATGTTCTTGCATACATGAAAATCTCTTTAACTTTTGCTTCGATTTCTGCTATGCTCCATTCGGGGTATTCCTTTTTAAGAGCCGCTATTTTTAGTGCTCGCGCCGACCAGTATAATTCGAGCGAGAGGTTTAGTTTTTCTTCGGGCGTAAGTATTTTAACTTTTGTATTTTCTGTTGTCATTTTTTATTTCTTCAGCACCTGCCATATAAGCACACCGACAGTTGCAGTACTCAACGATATGGATGCCCACTCACGCAAAATTTGCAATGTGTTAGTTGTTTCTTTCATCTTCATTGGAACCATAATGGTAGAACCTGATATTATTTCCGAGTCAGGTAAAAGGAAGAAGCCGCTCGATTCCCACTTTTGGCGGTTGGGTAATACTACTACCGTATTCGATTTGTCCCCATTTTCAGTTACACCACCAGCTTGCTTCAAATAATACGAAAGAGAAGCTCCTTTAGTATATGGCACTGATGAAGGCAACTGAACTTGTCCTTGCACATATACAACACCCGGATCGCGTGGGATAATAATTTCATCATTCTCTTCCAAAATGAGGTCTGCCCGACATCCAGGATTTTTTAGTACATCCACAATATCAATCGGAACATCTTCCTGTGCCAGCCGCATTGCTACAATTTGGGATTTTCCAAGAGTATCAAACATCGGTGATATTGTTTGAGAAATATTTTTTAAATCAACGCTTCCAATATCCGTTGACCTGAAGAACCGGATTGCTTCTTTGTAGGCAGTTTCTTTAAACCCGCCAATCCGTTTAATTAAATTAGATAACCTTTCACCCTCATATTGAATTGCATAGACGCCGGGATACTTTGCTTCGCCTTTAACTATAACTGTTTTTGTTTTTTTAAATTCCGGTTTCATTCTTATGGATACGATATCAAAATCCTCTAATACTATGTCTTTTGAACGTTCACTTGTCCAGTAATCCTCCGGCAAGGATGTATGGATGACTTTTGAAATCTTTTTTTCTTCGGTAGTATCGAGGCGGGCAACATCAATTCGTGAAAGGTCAGCACCTATTTGAGTTCCACCGGCTGTAATAATTAAATCGGCAATTGTCATTCCCTCTGCTCTTTCGTATCTGCCCGGGTTACGGACAGCTCCATTAATAACCACATACTGAGGTGGTTTAAAAAAATCTTTATTGTAAACTGTTACCATATCCAAACGTTGCAATTTTAGGTTGTTATTTTCATCCCCTCTTAAAGCGAGTTCCAAATTAAACGAAAGAACCTCCTTCTTTTTATCATTCAAACGAGTACGGACAATAGTTGCCCGTTCAATGAACGTATTTTCTTTCAAGCTGTCGGCTTTTAATATTAAATCTTTAACGGTCATATTGTTGGTTATCGCATATCTCCCTTGTTTCCATACGTTTCCACGAAGAGTAACAAGATTTTCTCTTTCTCTGTTAATCGATAAAACTGAAACTACATCTCCATCTTCCAAAATAAATTTATTCTGCATCAATTCATCTTTAGTATTAAAATCCAGATCGATATCGAGTACATTCTTACCATAATCAGCTCTTTCTTCAAACGGAATAATGCGTTCGATATGTATTCGCTTTGAATAGGCATCAAAGTTTAAACCTCCTGCCATCGTAATCAGATTAGCGAGATTATCGTTTTGTTTTAATTCATATATAGCATTTCTGAAAACACTTCCTTCGATAGCAACACGTTTGCCGGCAGGGGGAAGGAATAAAACATCGCCATCCTGCAACCTGACATCGCCTGTTTTTTTACCATATAATGCGAATTCATAGAAGTCGGCTTCGCCAATTGTTTTGCTGTCTCTAATGATTTGTAATTTACGAAGCGAACCATTCACATTCGGACCGCCTGCATAATATAATGCAGTAAAAGCTGTTGAAAACCCGCTCAATAAATAGCCCCCCGGTTGTTGAACTTCGCCCATAACAAAAACTTGTATAGTTTTTAATCGTCCAAGCGATACATCTAAAAAAGTGTTTGCATCTGAACCGCCGCCGCGTAATCCTTCATACACTTGACTCATTTGCATCAATAATTTTTGTTGCGCTTGCTGCACCGTTAAACCGGCAACCTGAATTATTCCAACATTGGGAATTATCACAAATCCATCTCGCGTAACAGTGAGTTGATAAGTTAACTGCGTTTGCCCCCAAACGTTCACAATTATTTCATCTGAAGCTCCGATTTGATAAGATGCGGGAGTCGGAACATTTACGAGTGGCTCGAAAGTATTTGGTGCTAATCGAAATATATCGAAACCATAAGGTGGCAGTGAATCGGCAGGCGGGCGATTACGGAAAGCGGGTACAGACACAATTTTAGGTCGTGGCGCTACTTGAGTTTGAAGAATTTGTCTTTCTAACTCTGTAACTTTCGGAGGTTCGATTGTAGCTTTAGCCGCAGTTTCTTGTTTGAAATATTGTTCGAGGTCGATATTTTTTTCGCGGGCATACTGTATTACTTCCGACTCGCTGATACCGAGTTGAGCAATTTTTGAGCGTAACTGCGAAGGCGACAATGTTGATAATTGACCAGATTTGGCTAATTCAATTAATTTTTCCTTGCTGAGTAGCTCCTCAACCTGTGAAAAATTTATTTGGTTAATTGTTAATAAAAGAATTGATAATACGATAATACGATAATTCATAGCTCTTCAAATTTTTAATTTTGGATGATTGAATATACTCATTTTTTATAAAATTTACACAATGAATCTCCTCGCCGCAACCTGCCCGCCGTCCATCCGTTAGATAACGGACGGACTTTGGCAGGCGGGGCAGCGAGGTATCTGAAAACAAATTTTATTTTTTCGCCTCAAGAGGCGGGGAACCTGCCCGTTCCGCAGGCGGGTTAAACCCTCGTCCGCCTTTGGCGGATTAAATGAAAAGAGCCAATTCCGTTTTGAAATTGGCTCTCTGTTAAATGGAGGCGGCTAATTATTTGAGCAGCAACATTTTGTTAATAAAAACTTTTACGCCTGCATTCAATTTATAGTAATAGATTCCGCTTGGTAAATTATTTTTTATTGTCGAAGAGTTAAACGGAACTGAATAAAATCCTGCTTCTTGTGGCTGATCGACGATAAGAGCAACTTCACGCCCTAACACATCGAACACCGCCAAGCGAACGTGTACCGCTTCGGATATTTGATAACTGATATTCGTTGTCGGGTTGAACGGGTTCGGATAGTTTTGAGAAAGTGCCGTTTCAGTTGGAAGTTGCGGCTCGAATGAATTCAATCTTTTCAGAGTAATCGCATTGTCTGATTCATCATTCACTACAATAGAACCGGAACCTTTCATATCTGCAAGAATCGCTGATCCGTTTATGAGGTGATATTTTGAATTATCCTGTACAATGTTCCATCCGATGGAAATTGGATATGTAAGTGATTGCAGCTCAATTCTTTTTCGATCTGTTTGAGATTGATTGAACAGTTCAAAAAGTCGATGTGTGCTGAACCGTACATCAAACGATGGTTGAGGCGGCATCGGCGGGAGTTCAAATAAATTCAGATTTGCTTCATCTGCTCGATTATCCGAGAAATACAAAGTTTGTGATTTCCCTGAAGCATCTTTGAAAATAATTGAATTAAACTTTCCAACAGTCTCGGTAATCATATTTACTTTAGAATAGCCGGCTCCTCGTTTCAATTTTAATGTACCATTCTCGGAAACTTTAACCCAGTAACCTTTACCAGGTCGCAGTGAATCGGGCTGATTGTATCTGCCGGAAAATCCAAAAATGCCCGCCGAAATTATTGAGGGAGGATAAGTAGATATATCGTTCACGGAAAGTGGATAAGAAAGATTACCAACTAAATTCCATCCGGCATATACATTTATTGAATCTTCTTCCACCGGTACGCCGATAAATTTCTGATAAATTGTAG
Source organism: uncultured Ignavibacteriota bacterium (assembly GCA_947085405.1). Classification (GTDB taxonomy): domain Bacteria; phylum Bacteroidota; class Ignavibacteria; order UBA10030; family BY39; genus JASEGV01. The sequence goes on along the minus strand of CAMTWO010000050.1, from coordinate 24,101 downwards.
AAGGATATTTTATCCAGAAGCCTTCAAAGAATGAGAGCAAATCACTAACTGCATAACCGCTTGTTGGAGAATATCTAAATGCTGGTCCACCACCGGTAAGGAGAAATGTTTTACGACTTTCTGCTATTTTCATAGGAATAGAGGCAATATTCCAATTTTCTTCAAATTGGACAGAATCCATAATACCGATTGTAAAATTAGAACTTACATCAGATTTCGCAGGTTCGGGAGCGATTTCGGATATTTTTATTTTGGCTTGATGAGTCATCGGCTCGTTGGCAATCCACGATTCAATTCCATCGTTTGGTGTGCTGGCGAACAACGGCTCGTAGGAAATTCCGCCATCACGTGATAGTTCAATTTTAATATTATCTGCTGCCAAGTGTGATGCCCAAGTGATATCATAATTGTTATCAACAATTAGACCTTCGTTTCCAATCGGATGAGTTAAAGTAAGGAATGATATACGGATGGTAAAATTTGTATCTGAAATATCGGAGAGTGTTGGAACCTCGATACTGGTAATTTTAATTTTTACCTGATTTGAAGGTGGACCGGTAACTATCCAAGGCTCACTCCCATCATTATCAGTTTCTGAAAATAATGTTTCAAAGGTTGCACCATTATTCCGTGTAATTTCGATGCGAACTTTACCGTAAAGGTTAGCTGAATTCCAGGTAATATTTTTTACACTATCGGTATCCCAGAATTCACCACCGTTTGGAACTGTCAAAGTTAATGATGGGGTTACTATAGAAAAGTTGGTATTGTTAAAATCGGTAACTAAAGGATTTTCGATACTGGTAATTTTTAATATACCATAAATGGTATTTGGACCAGCAACCAACCAATCGTATTCACCATCGTTAGGTGTACTTGCAACTAATGAGGTATATGAGTTTCCATTATTCCTGGAAATTTCAATTTTAACGTTTCCAGAGAAATTAGTAGTTGACCATTTGATTTTTTTTGTTGCACCTACCATTAAAATCTCGCCGCCAAAGGGTTCATAAACGACAAGATTTTGATTTCCCGATATTAATATTGAAACAACCTGACTGCCACCACTAAGTGTTCCTTTGTGCTTAATCTTTAATACATAATTTCCGGGTGTTGGAGTTTGTATCCAAATTTGTTCAACATTATCTCTGAAATTATTACCTGTAGTAGCAGCAGCAGCAGGAGTACTTGGATTCAAAATCCATGGAAAATGGGTTGTTGATTCGCGAGTTATTGTCATATCCAGATCGTTCACTAACATCAGGTTGGGTGGATTAAGAGAAGCTGGAGGCGGTGTTCCTACGGGGTCAGTCCAACAAATTGTTGCTCGTAATGCTGTAGTTTGCTTTGCGGGTATATTTATCGAAATGCTATCATCAGTATTCAGAACCATTTCTCTAATATTAAAATTATTACCCGAATTTTTATTTGTTGTGATTAATTGAGTAGCTTTGAGTGTATTCATTAGCCCCCAACCGAAACGATAATCGGGACCGTTTGCAGACCCTGCTTCGTCAGCAGTGTTAATAATAAGTCCCTTCATTGTGGAAGCGCGAAGAGGTGTTGTGCCGTTTAAATTTCTGTGATGTTGCAAAAGTAACCCGATTGACCCGGTAACATTTGGGGAGGACATTGAAGTTCCATCATAAGTATCATAAGCGTTGTCGAAAGTAGCAACAGAAGACCTTAATCCAACCCCAGCGCCCACGATGTCCGGTTTAATTCTACCGTCATCAGTCGGTCCCCAGCCACTAAAGGAAGACATTATTACACTTCCGGTACCACTCCAACCACCTGTGATGATCTGTACAGCCCCAACCGTCATAATATTTTTGGCTGTACCAGAATATGGAATGCAATCATAACCAAGAGATCCACCGTCTAAATTCCGGGCAGCCGTTACTAAAGTCCATCCACCTCCTCCATCAGAAATATAATGCTCAACAGTGCTAGATGTACCTTCGCCACGATCATTACCCGCTGATTTTACAATCAAATAGTAGGGTGCATTGATCATTATATTATCCCAATCTCTTGAGCGAGTGCTGTAATAACCAAAACCATAATCCTCTAACGGACTAATTGAGGGAGTCCCAAACCAATACCATTTATTATCATTTAAATAACTCCATCGCCACCCTGTAATTTGACCATAAGAATGATTTGACACTCTTAATCGATTTGTTGCGGCGGCGGTTGCCATCTCAGTTTCAGCGCTGTTCCAATCGTAAGCCCTTACCCTTCCTTGATACGACATACCTTTAGCCGTTGCATCCACACCTGAAGCAATCATAGTTCCTGCAACGTGTGTTGCGTGGTCGCTCAAGGTTGTAGCACCATCGCCTAAAATTACTCTGCCTGTTAACTCTTGGTGTGTATTACGAACTTTGCCTCCGTCCCATTCGCCGACTGTATCAGTAATACCTGTGAGAGAAAAGCCGCCAGTTCCGCCGGGCCATACTTTATCTGTAGATAATGTTTTTGCAGCGTTCAAATTACTCTCGGTGATGTAATAGACCGGATGATTATTTTCGAAACGCATCAACTCTATTATTGTTCCATCGGGATATTCAGTACGTATAGGTATCTTGCGAGCTGTTGCAATTGCTTCAGCTTCAGTTTTTAAATCTCTATCAATAATTTCTTGCTCGGCAGCAAATTTTAAAAGCCATTCTCGTTGCTTCTCTGTCTGTGCTTGGAGAATAGATGTTGTTAATATGATGATTATCATCATCAGTAGTAGGTAATGCTTTTTGTGCATAGGTAACCTTTAAATTTTATTTTACTTATTACTTATTATTTCAATACCACAGCTTTTTTAGTGATTAACACATTATCAGCTTTTATCTGATAGTAGTAAACTCCGGAAGTTAGTTTATTTTCTTTATCTATAGTAAAATCTACATCATAGTATCCGGCTTCCTGGAATTCATTAACTAATTCGGAAATTTCTATACCTAATATATTATAAATTTTTAAACTAACAAAAGATGCTTTCGGTAAAGCATACCTGATTTTAGTGGTTGGGTTGAAAGGGTTTGGATAGTTTTGGTATAGTTGAAATTCTGACGGAACGCTTGAATATTCTTTCCCTGTAAGTTTTAATGATATACGGGATATTGAGGAATTAGTAAGAATTATTTCCCCTTTCCCTTCCATCTGATAATCTTTTCCGTCAACACTGAATAGAGGTTTGATTCCATCCTGAATATTCCATTGGACAGTAAGCGGGAATTCGATTCCTTGGAACAAGATTGGAAACTCGTTATTTGATTTTAAATTTTTAGATTCTACAAATCTATTTGATTGAAACCGCACATCAAAAAGATTTTCAAAAGGACGGGGTGGAAGAGAAGAAAGAGAATATTCTTCTATACCTTCTGAATTATCCGAATAATACAAAACCTGTGTATTATTGAGTTTATCCTTGAAACTGATTGAAGAAAGATTTCTGACAGCTTTAGCAAATTTTTGAAAACTATTATTTTGAACAATATTGTTCGGATTGAAAATGAAACTGCCTTCTTGATTTGTTTTTACCCAAAATCCATCCCCCGGATAAACCGTATCAGCCGATTTGTATCCTTGTTGATACCTATAGAAGAGAGATGACGAGATTCCGGGTGGTTCACTAGTTATTTTTGATATGCTTATAGGGACACTGATACCACCTATTAAATTCCATCCGCTTGAAACAGTTAAAGTATCAGCCAAACGTTGTGCACCGATAAAGTGTGTAGTACTATCCTTTCCAAATTTTATCCAGTAACCTTTTCCGTTTTCAATTGTGTCAGTGGTCGAATAATTATTATTTTTGTAACCAAATGCATTCGAGCTTGCTCCTGGGAATATCAGAGATTTTAAATTTGGAAAAACGATTGAAGGAAGAGATAGTATGTTCCATCCCACTCTGTATTTGATTGAATCATACACGCCTATGAGAAATCCTTCAGATGTAGAAAACAAATCAGGATATGCTGCATCACTTATTTTAATTATCGCTTGTGCTGAAGTCGGCAGTGAGAAAGTGACAAGTTCGTTGCCATCATCGTTAGTTGATTCGAAAAGTGTTTCATAAGTTAATCCCGCATCTTTCGAAAGTTCAATTTTTACGAAACCACTCGTTCCAAATGATGCCCAAGAGACAGGATATTCCGTCCCGACCACACAGTTATCATTCAGTCGAGGTGATGATATAGAAATAAAATCTTGAGGAATGATAGAGAAGTTATTATCGCTTACATCAAAAACATTTGGATTGCCAACAGCCATTATTCGGATGCGTGCTGAGTTTGTTAAAGGATTGTCAAGCGTCCACAATTCGCTGCTATCATTAGCTGTGGTTGTAAAAATTGTTTCATAACTACTTCCACCATTACGCGATAATTCAATTTTTACATCGCCGAACATATTTTCACTTTCCCAGGTTATAGGATAAGTTAAACCAACTCTCCGCGATTCACCTCCGTTTGGCGACAATACTGTTATTGTGGCATTACGTATAAAGAAGTTCGCCTCACTGCTATCGAAAACTGTGGGTAATGCTATACTTGAAATCTTGAGGCGCGCTTGTTCGGTAACAATTCCACTCACAACCCAATTTTCGCTGCCATCGTTCGGAGAGTTCGCAAATAATACTTCATAATTTGAACCTTCGTCTCGTGATAATTCAATCTTTACACTCCCGGAAATATTAACAGAAGACCATTGAATAGTTCTTTCAAAACCGATAGGGAATAAATCGCCCCCATTAGGACTGCTAAGTGTGATTGAAGGGGGAAATTGGATTGAAAAAACATTATTACTGATATCCGAAAGAGTTGAAACGGTAGCACTTGATACTCTTACACGTGCTTGTGTAGTTGCAGTAGAGGGAACTGTCCACAAATAAGAAGCCGGAGACGCGGGAATGGACTCGACGATAGGTAACCATTCTGTTCCGTTGTTTGTTGTATATTCAATTTTTACATTAGCAACACCGGTTGATGTCCAAGTGATGGATTGATTCGTTCCAATTATCCAAGCTTCGCCGCCGTTCGGAGCAGTAACAGTAATAGAAGAAGTAAGGATAGTAAAATTCGCATTCGATATATCAAAGAAAATATTGCCAACAGCTTCTACACGAATTCGCGCTTGTGAAGTTGAGATATTCGGTAGAGTAATAATTTCAGTTCCATCGTTTGGGGTATTTGCCACAAGTACAGTGGGATAAGTATAACCTCCATCGGTTGATAGAAGAATTTTTACATTACTGCAATTTACAGGAGAGATATTTGTATTTGATACATTCCATGTAACAGTTTGTAAGGAGCTACCTGCCAACGACATTGCCGTGTTTGGTGCAGTTACTTGAAACGGACCGGCCGTGTTTGTTACACTGAAAGAAATCGAATCCCATCCAACACCGCCGCCGCCTGAGCGGTTATCGCGGGCAGTCAATCTGAATTTCAATGACCTTGAATATGACGGAAGTATTTCACCCATGACTTGAGTATTATTAATTATATCCGCTATTTTCGGGAATGTGCGTGATGGACTTGTAACTCCTTTAAAACTTCTAAAAATGGGTGCAATACCTACTGGCGAATTTGGATGACCGGCAGCTCCTAAGTCGTATTCCTCCCAGCAATAAGTTAGAGGATGATTTTCAGGATCGGTAGCAGAACCGGTTAACATAAATGGTGTGTTAATCGGAATTGTAAACCCTCTAGTTCCTGCACTGACTACAGGTGGACTATTCCCAGTAGAAGTCGGAACTGGACAACTTCCAGAACCCAAAGTTGTATAAGTAACAATTTCCATTATGCTTGCGAGATGAAAATAATCGTGACTGTTCATTTGTAAATCCTGAGGAGCACAGATTCCAGCATAAGCCATAATAGTTGAACCGCTGCCCGGCTCATAAGCAGTAGATGCGTTTCGATTAGTTCCTGAGCAATTACCAGCATCGCCATTAAATGTATGGTTGCCGCCGAACTGGTGTCCTATCTCGTGTGCTACATAATCGATATCAAAAGGATCGCCGATAGGTGCGGGAGACCCCGTAACACCGCGTGCTTTGTTGCTAGTACGACACACCACACCCAAGCCGGCGACGCCACCACCGCCAGTGCTATAGACATGCCCAATATCATAATTTGCATTACCAATTACAGCATCAAGGTTTGTTTGATTCTGCCCCAACATTGTTACACCATTGGTGTTAGTATATGGGTCCGTTGAAGCATTTGTATAGATAATTAGATTATTGTTGGCTACGAGAACCATTCTTACGGCAACTTCTTTTTCATACACACCGTTTACACGATTAACTGAAGTAACCACTGCCGCAAGCCCTTTTTCAACAGTCCCACCATGGTATGCTGTGTATTCACCTGTTGTTGCAACAGCAAGCCGGTATGTTCGTAATTGTGTACCACTATATTTAGCCAAACCTGTAGCCATCAGATCTGATATTTTCTTTGCCATATCTATATCGGTTTCGAAGTTACATATAAATTCTTTCCTTAGTGATTCAGGAACAATAAAATCTTTTTTATAATAACTGATATAATTATCTATGTTTCCTTTACTGTAGGGATCGATAAAAACATTCCCATTCGCGGAAAGAATCATCGCATGAAATCCCGCGGGTGTTAAATCGAAACGGACTGTTGCAGTTGGGTCGTCAATTCCCTGTCCGGCATAAGTTTGTATATCCGGATATTTTACGGCTAGTTCTATTTCCATTACAGGTGAGTTCACTATATAAAAGCGGCTAAAGGTTCCATTGGGCATCGGGAGACTGATAACCACATTAGCAGATTTTGCGGCTTCTGTAAATTCCATCGGTGCCTGATTCAAAACTCCTTCCAAACGATTTATATCTAATGCAATTGTTCTATAAAATATTGGGATGATCTGCCGATCGAGTTTTTCGAGTATCAACGTTTCACTTTTGTCGCTCCACAAATCTTCCGTGTTAACCTGTGCATTGATTGTATAGGTCATTGTAACAAAAAGAAGGGCGATTAATAATAGATTGAAATATATTAATTTTGTAGAATATTTTAGTTTCATATTTAAAGAATTTAATTGATATAATTTGTGGAAACTTCATCACTTACTAATGAGAGGTGATTTGTATTAAAAATAGCTTTAATACTGTCTTAAAATAACAACTCCCCCCCTTAAAATCAATAGGTAGAGGGAAATTTATTTATTCACCAATTTTGGGTGGAGTATATTCAATTTCAGGTTTTACGTTATAGCTATACTCACCATTCCAGCTTTTTAGAAAAATATCCTTTAATTTATTAACAATTTTTAGGTTTTGCACTACAACTCCGATGTTTCTGCCGGCATAAAAATAACTTTTTTCCCAGTTGCTCGTTCCCATCCAACATTGATCGTCATCAATTATTAATATTTTCCGATGATCGACCCGGGCAAACGGAATAAATCCACCCGACCATTCTGGAATTGTGCTCAATTTGACTTCGATATTTGGTATAACTGCAAGACTTTTTAAATGATCGATGGTCGGTTTTCGTTTCGACCAATCGGAAGTCATTACGTGAACTTTAACACCCCTAACTGCTGCACGTCGTAAAGCATTATCGAGAGTTGCATAATATTCTTTTCCCCGTGAGATTGGAGAGTAAGTTAAAACGTGAAAATACAATTCTTTTTTTGCACCATCAATCAAATTTACTAAATGAGTTTCATCCCATAAATCATTGTCAGGAATATGGTTAATCGAACTGAATGTTGGATAATATTTAATCGTATCGGAGTTTTCCACAATTTGCAATGGGACTGAATATTTTTTCGTAACTATCCCTTTTTTTGCTTCATTACTATCAGGCGAACTCAACTGCCAATCGATTTCAAAAATATCCGTATAAATTTTGGCAGCTTTTGCATCTGTTATTTTAAAACCAAGTTCAAAAATATGCTTCAGAGCGCGCCAATCGAAATTTTGGCTCCCTAAAAATACTTCCTTTCCATCTACTATAAAATATTTAGAATGCTGCACCCCGCCCGATATTTTTCTGTAATCAATCAAGCGGACAGAAATATTTTTCTGCTTTCCCAACATATCCAGCGTTTGTGGATAAGTTTTGTACATTCCGGCATCTGCAACTATACGAACTTTTACGCCCCTCTTCCCCGCCGAGATAACTGATTGTAAGATATCTTCAAGAGGTTCATTCGGCTCGGTTGATATGTAGAATTGTTCAATGTCTAAAGTTTTTTTTGCTCCATTTATCATTTCCAACCATACTTCATAAGTATTCCGCACATCAGGAATATCGAATGAAGTCTCGATTGGAACGCTCTCTACAATTTCGAAATTTTTGTAATCCGCATATTGTGCGAATGTAAACGAGAAATAAATTAGAAATAGAAATACTAACTTGATATAATAGTTCATGAAGTTTCTTTCTTGTTATGTTGGTGAAAAATAAAATTTGGTTTTACTACCATGAGTAACGGATTGTATATGTTACCACTTTTTCTTCGTTCTTATTTATTTTTACGGGAAACTTAATAGTCGATTGGTCAATTTTAACCCATTCTGTACTGCTTTTTATAATTTCCCACTGATTCCAGCGCCAAGGATGTTCGTATATTAATACTTCTACTGTTTCATTCTTATGGTTACGAACTTTTAGCTGTATTGTCTCTTCAACAATTCTACCGCCGGCAAAAGATTTAAAATCTGTTTGTGCTCTTTCGCCTACTAAATCGAAAGCGTTGCCCAAGTAAAGTTTGATTTCTTCATCTTTGGGAGTATGGTCAATCCTATCTTCACCGATGAATTGTTCTTTACCGTCGTCGTCTTTCTTGTAAACACGCACCTTTCCTTTAGGTAACGGTAAACCAAGTCCCGATTTTGCATCGTTCTTAAATGTTACAAACACACCTACTTTAGTATTCGATTGCTGTCCAAAACTTCCTTGACTGCGATACGAATAATTGTTAGCCCACCACCTCCACTGGTCGGCTAATCCATCGTAGATAAAAACTTTCTTTGAAGAAACATTTTTACCTGCCACGAGCTCAACTTGTTTTGTTTCGTTGTTGTTAATATCGGTGCGGCGCTGCAATGTGTAAAGTTTATACTCGAAGAGTTCTGTTTGGGTAAACTGCGACTCAGCCGACTTCATCATCATATCAGTTGCTATCCGACCACCTCTAAATTCATCTTGCACAATATTTACATCGCCCGCTACAAGTTTTAGTCCTGCATCTTTAAATGATGTTCCACAATTATTCGTCAAAGTAACCCACCCCGTCAAGTCTAACTTTGAATCATCCTTGTTCAATAGCGCCACATAGTTTGCATTCCACGAAAGCTGTCCTGCAAGGTAACTGATTTCAGTTTTATGCTCTCCGGGTTTTGTATTCTCAACAAGCCACTCGAGCTGTGGTTTTAAAATCAAACCCTCCGGTAAACTTGGTAGAACAAGTCTGCCGACTGGATTAATTTCTATCTTGCCACCGATTTCAGCCACCATACCGCCAGCCGATGAGGGCGCACCGTAAAAAGATTGTGGCGCCGACCAGCCAGCGGCTAAAAGTTTTCCGAAAACTGAATACTCTTTCTTTGTTTCTTCATTTAACCTAACAAACTCGACCTCCTTGCCGATGTATTTTTCGAGAAGCTTTGTTTGACTAACTAAGTCGTACTGATAATTCTGTTCGAGAACTCGAACAGCAAAAGGGTCGGTAAGACTTGAAAAATGGAGTGAAGTACCATCAATAGTTGAAGGTATATCAGGAATTACGACACGGCTAAATCCTTTTGCGATATTAAGTCTTCTTTCTTCCCGGATTAGAGAAAGATTTTGATTGTAAATAGTGAGATCGACTGATGTGCGTTCACCGATAGTTTGTTTTTTATATTGAGCATTAAGCATATCGCACAAAACTGTCGATAACACAATGGCAGTGAGGATAAATATTTTTTTCATAACCATTCCTTTAGTTAATATATTCTTCTTCTGTGATAATATAAGGAATTTAAAGCGAGACTACAAAGAAAAATCGGCATAGCAAAATCTTCCGGAAACTAATAAGCATCAAACATCGTAATCATCCGAAAAGTTAAACTAAATTAATGTATTTTTTGTTGTTGAGGAAATAATTTGTGCGTAAGTTTTACAACAAAGAATGCTAAAATAATCCCAATAACTCCGTCCATCGCATAATGATACCTACCATAAACTGTCGAAATATAGAGTAACAAAATTATTGGCAGAATTACGTAGAATATATTTTTGTTGTATTTATGAAGCATTACTAACATAACTGTTCCTGCCGCACAATGCGGACTTGGTAAGTTGCCCCCCGGATAATGTGCATTCGCTCGAATCCATTCACCAAAGTATGTGAACAATCCTCCTGCTAACGGTGTCTTGTAAACCTCAGGTTGAAAAAACAAAGGTCCTGCGATTGGATAAATTAAAAAACCTAAATAAGACAAAAAATAAGCAAGCGTTAAATTAAATAAATAATCTTCGCCGGCAACTTTACCCTCTTTGATGTAACAAAATATCGCAACTAAAACTATTAGAGGAACATAAGCGGTGTATGCAAACATCATCGCTTCGGTCAACCAAGGCACTGTGATTTTATCGAATGCCATAGTCAGTTCGATTCCAAAAATCCATTTATCCAGATCAATTAATTGTTGATCGAACCATCCATTCACGAATATGTGCTGTAGATGTTGAATCTCCGAGAATAACAAACCGTTCACTGCAGCTATAAGTCCGCCACGAGCAAATATTTGCCAAAAATTAGAATTGATTTTTCCGATAGCATTTGAAATCAGGAAATATGCAACTCCGATAATAAATAAATTCCGTGCAACAATTTCCCAGTTATTAACTTTGGATGAAAATATTATAGCAAGAATGAGAAGTAAACCAGTAAATGATATTACAAGAATGTCGAGGGCTTTAACTACACCAAATGCAGATGATTTTTCGGGTGGGTAGAAACGAATCTTCATTAAGCAAGTTTATTTTGTGATTAAAATAAAAACATCTAATGCAATTCCGATAAACCAATGAAGCAAAAACGGATAGACGATTGAACGTGTCCGCAAAGCGAGGATGCCGAACATAATTCCGGCTGGGATTGCCATAAATATTTCGCCGGCGGGATAACCGAGATGCCACAAACACGACGGTATTGTTTGGATTAAAATTGCATTCCAATCGCCGATATATTTTCGCATACCGAAAAGAAGGAAGCCACGAAAAAAGAACTCCCAAGCTGTATAGAAAAATATACCACGTGTAATTTCCATCGTTTGGAATATCGTAACATCTTCTAATGCACCTTTGAAGAGAGGATAAAAATCGCGAATCTCTTTTTGATAAGCGGCAGGGAGTAAAAAAGCAAATGCGATGATTGGAAATAAAACTGCTACTGCTACAAATCCTCTGCGTTTGTCGCCAAGTTGAACACCATAATCAGCTAATTTTTCTTTTAGAACGAATTTCGTAACGAGGGCCGGAATTACACCAAATAAAACAAAAGCCGAAATAAAAAAATAGATCACTGAATACCATTCTAAAATTGAATTATCAGTAATCGTTGCAGCGTAGGCATCAATAATAAATTTCCGCGAACCAATATAAGTATGCAATGTGGGTATAAGTGCAGCCATCAGTAAAATAATAGTTGGCTTAATAAAGTCCTTTTCGAACTTTATCTCATCTCCAAAAATAATTTTCTTCACAGACATAAGCGTTTCCTACTTTTGTTTGTTTAACCAATCAATTGTTTGCCGCAGCGATTCACGCAACGGTGTGTATTTATAACCGAGTTCCTGTTCAGCTTTTTTCGATGAATAGACCCAATCTAATGCGAATGTTTTTACCCACTCAGGAGTAATTAACGGATTGCCGCCAAATAGTTTAGCCCGCATTTCCTCAAATTTTGAAAAAGTTATTGCCACAGGGTAAGGTATCTTAAATTGGAAAAATCTTTTTCTTGTAATTTCGCTTATCAGCTGAAAAAAATGATTGTAGGAAACGTTCTCGCCACCTAAAATATATTTTTCGCCAACGCGTCCTTTCTCCATTGCAGCGATATGACCAGCTACCATATCATCGACATAACCGTAATTGCCAATACCGTTCCCATCTCCTAAAATTGAACGCATCTTCCCTTTCATATACATTTGAATCATAATTGTAACTGAGTTACTTTCGTTCATCAAGCCGGGACCGAAAACACGTGTTGGGTTTACGGTTGTTGCCTTCAGACCTTTTTGGATATATTCGGCAACTACCTTTTCAGCCAGATATTTTGAATGCTCGTAAGTTGTGTAAAATATATTTTCGTTCCGTTCGATTATTTCTGACTCGGGATTTTTCCCAGTCGGTCCGAAAGTAACGATTGTTGATGTAATTACGATTTTCTTTATTCCGGTTTTCAAGCCAGCATCACAAATATTTTTCGTTCCCTCTGCATTAATCCTAAAATATTCATCCTTATCTTTTGCATAACCGCGAGCATAGGCAGCGAGATGGTATGCTAATTCGCAACCTTGCATTGCTTCGGTTATCTTAGAATAATCAGCAACATCTCCGTAAAATATTTTTATATTCGGATGTTTTAGTGTTGATACATCTGAAGTCTTTCGGCAGAGAGCGTGGATTGTTTCTCCCTGACCTGCAAGTTTTAAAGCGAGATTGTTTCCGATGAAGCCAGTTGAACCTGTAATAAATATTGGCATTAAAGTCCTGTGAAATTTTTATGAAGATAAGAAAAATAGGCAAAAATACAAACTAATTTGAATTTAGTGAATTAATCATTATTTTTGTAAAAATTATTTAAACAATTTATGCCAACTGCTCGAACAAAAGCATCTTTCATTGGGTTCTTCTCTAACCTATTTTTATTCATCATAAAAATTATAGTTGGTTTATACATCGGAAGCATAGCCCTGATTTCCGATGCGTTTAATTCATTGATGGACATTGTTGCCTCGATAGCAACAATCTTCAGCGTGAAGGTCAGCCAGCAAAAAGCCGACAAGGATCATCCGTTCGGTCATCAGGCAGCAGAACCGATAGCAGGACTTCTGTATGCAATACTCGCTGGTGTTGTAGGTTTTAATTTTATCAAAGAATCGGTTATACGATTATTCCATCCGACAGTCGTCAATATTAATTGGCTGCCGTTCACTGTAATTGCTGTTACGATTGTATTAAAATCTATTATGGCTATCCATTTCAAGAAAGTGGGAAAAGAACATCAAAGTCCCGTTATACTTGCCAGCTCGGTAGATAGTTTAAACGATGTGATTGCATCATCGTTTGCACTTGTGGCGATTGGGATAAGTTATCTTGGTTATCCGATTTTTGATGGAATTGGAGGAATTTTGATTTCCTTTGTTATTTTGAAAGGGGGTTACGAAATTGCTCGCGATAATATTAAATATCTGATGGCACACGCCGCCGACGAAAAACTTTTGGCAGATGTTGTACAAAAAACTTTAAAAGTCCCGCATGTTAAAGGGGTGAACGATTTAAGATCGCATTATGTAGGTAATCTCTTTCACGTTGAAATACATATCGAGGTAGATAAAAATTTAGACACAAAAACTTCGCACGATATAGGAAAAGCTGTTCAGCGAGAACTTGAATCGATGAATGAAATAAATAAAGTTTTTGTGCATATAGACCCGGTGTGATTGAGATTCCCGCCTACGCTGAACCTGCCCGCTGTCTTTCTGTCTAAATAGACAGGCGGGGCTTCGGCGGGTAAATTAGATTTTTGATGAGCGTGTTGCCGAATTGTCTTTGCGATCCCGACTTCAGTCGGGAGAAGCAATCTCAACCTCGAATTTGAATTGGAATTTGGGATTGTTTCGACACTACGTGTCTCGCAATGACCCCTTTCTGGTATTCGGCAACACGCTCATTGACACTTAGGTTTCTATCAGATACTCCGCCATCAACTCCGCCTGTTTCAAGACGGTATCAATTGCCTTCTGTTGTTTGTCAGGTGGATAACCGTATTTCGTCAGTGTGCGTCTCACTAAAACCATAAGCTTTGCTCTGGCACTTTCACGGATCGTCCAGTCGATGGTAGCGTTCTTCTGAACTTTCTCTGCAATTTCTTTGGCTATTACTTTTAGCGTTTCATCTCCCAATATTTTAACGGCGCTGTCATTAACTTCAAGAGCATTGTAGAAAGCAACTTCCTCGGTTGTCAGACCGAGTTTCTCTCCTTCTTTGTCTGCCTCTTTTATCTCTTTTGCAATCTTGATAAGCTCTTCGATGATCTGAGTTGTCGTCAGCAAGTTGTTCTGATACTTCTTGATTGATGCTTCGAGCATTTCCAAAAACTTCCTACTCTTTACAAGATTCGTTCGCATCCGACTCTTGATCTCATCGTTCAGTATCTTTTTCAATAATTCGAGTGCGAGGTTCTGATGTTTCATTCCTTGCACTTCCAATAAGAATTCATCAGATAAAATTGAAATATCCGGCTTCTTAATTCCGGCTGCATCGAAGATATCTATCACCTTGTCAGACGTTAATGCTGAATCCACAATTTGTTTAATAGCAGATTCAATGTCGGCAGATGATTTACCTGTACCAGTCCCTTCAAACTTCACCAACCTTGCTCTCACAGCTTGGAAGAATGCAACTTCATCCTTGATTGCAAGCGCCGACAAGTGGGGAATTGATAAAGCAAACGCCTGACTGAGCAATGTTACTTCTTTAACAAACCGACTCTTTCCATCCTGCAATCCCAAAATGTGTTCTTCCGCTTGCAGGATAATCGAGAGCTTTTCTTTCGGATTGCCGGTAAAGAACCGTTTATAGTTAAATCCTGTACTGCCCGGATAATATGCCAAAGGTTCAGCTACCAGAATATCTTTTCTCGTCTTGCTTGTCTCTGTAAACAATTGCCTCGCGACTTCGAGTTTTTCAAGCATTGACGCAACGGCTTGGGCTTGTGTTTCAGTCGGATCGCCTTTGCCTCCTGAGTCCGCGTAAAACTTCAACGCATTCTTCAAATCAGTTGCAATGCCAAGATAATCTACAACCAATCCTCCGGGCTTGTCTTTGAAAACCCGATTCACTCTCGCAATGGCTTGCATCAGCGTATGTCCCCGCATCGGCTTGTCGATGTACATTGTGTGCAGGCACGGGACATCAAAACCGGTAAGCCACATGTCACGGACAATTACCATTTTCAAATCATCGTCGGGGTCTTTCATCCTATCAGATAAGCACTGTCGCTGTGTTTTGGTTGTGTGATGCTTTTGCATAACCGGACCATCATCGCTTGATGCCGTCATCACTACTTTGATTGCACCTTTTGTCAGGTCGTCGTTGTGCCAATCAGGTGTTAGTTTGATGATTTCATTGTAGAGGTCAACCGCCACTCTCCGACTCATCGCAACAATCATCGCTTTGCCTTCAACCACTTCCTGCCGCTGCTCAAAGTGCGAGACAATATCACGGGCAAGATTAGCAAGCCGATTTTCATTACCGATAATCGCTTCAAGCCGTGCCCACTTTGCCCTGAGTTTCTGCTTCTCGGTTATCTCTTCATCTTCTTCTAACTCTTTATCAAATTCTTCGAGAAGTCGTTTTCCCTCTTCATCTAAATTGACTTTTGCTAAACGGCTTTCGTAATAAATTCTTACTGTTGCCCCGTCGGCTACCGATTGAGAAATATCATAGATGTCAACATACTGACCGAAAACCTGCGGCGTGTTTACATCCGTCCCCTCGATTGGCGTTCCGGTGAATCCGATATATGTTGCGTTCGGCAAAGCATCACGCATATACTTGGCAAAACCGTATGCTATGCGTTGACCTATTACTTCTTTGGTAACTTTGTCTTTGACGTCTTTAAGCGATGCCTCAAAGCCATATTGCGTACGATGAGCTTCATCAGCAATGACGACAATATTTCTCCGATCAGAAAGGAGTTCATAAACCGCACTGGACTCTGAGCTTGTCGAAGAGTCCGGCAAGAATTTTTGTATCGTCGTGAATACAATTCCACCACTTGCAACGTTCAATAATTGCTTCAGATGCGGTCGGTTGTTGGCTTGCACCGGTTCTTGTCGTAACAATTGCTTCGATGCTGCGAATGTGTCGAACAATTGATCGTCCAAATCGTTGCGGTCGGTGATGACAACGATGGTTGGGTTTTGCATTTCAGGAGCAGTAATAAGTTTGCCGGCAAAGAAAACCATACTCAGACTCTTTCCAGATCCTTGCGTATGCCAGACCACTCCACCTTTTTTATTGCCATTTATACGCGATGCTTTGATGCTGTTCTCTATCGCATTGTTCACGGCATAGTATTGATGATAGGCAGCTAATTTCTTCTCTGTTACAACCTGCATGAGACCTGTCTTAGCGTCTGTTTTCTTCGACTTCTCAAATACAATGAAGTTGCGGATAAGATCGAGCAATGTTGTCGGATTCAGCATACCTGTGAGCAGTATTTCCAATTGTGGGATGAACCGTGATGCTTCTTTCCTGCCGTCAGCGCCCGCCCGACCAAGCCCTGCCCGTGCAGGCGGGCGTTCGGGCGGGCTTTTCCATGTCATAAAGCGATTGAATCCCGCCGATAAGCTTCCTGCTTTGCATTCCATTCCATCAGAAATAACACACACAGTATTGTAGGTGAACAAGCTCGGTATGTTTGCTTTGTATGTTTGTATTTGCTCGTATGCTTTTCGCACTGTAGCAGTTTCATCGGTAGCATTTTTTAATTCGATGACCACTAACGGAATACCGTTAACGAAGAGAAGAATATCGGGACGCTTGTTTTGGTTTTTCTCCACGATGATGTATTGGTTGACGACTAAGAATTCGTTGTCTAAAGGATTGGCAAAATCAACCAACGCCACTTCGTAGCTCCGCTCGTAGCCGTCTTGCTGGTAAGGCACTCGTACTTTCTCTAATAGGTACTGATGGAATGTTTCGTTGTTATGCAGCAGATCAGGCGAGTATATGCGCAGAACTTTTTGTATCGCTTGCTCTCTTGCACTCTCTGGAATATCCGGATTGAGACGTGCAATGCATCTTTGCAAGCGGTCTGTTAAAATGATTTGCTCAAACGAGTCTCGCTCCGATGATTCAGATCCGGGGGCAACTGCTAACCCGTGGAGATATTCCCAACCTAACGATTGGAGTGTTTCGATGGCGAAGGTTTCAATATTATTTTCATTTAGTTTATACACACTAGACTTTCAGAATATCATAAAGTTTCACATTGATATAGAGTTTCTCTTTTCCAACTTTTGTACTTTTCAGAACACCTATTTTTTCCAACTGAGAAAGATAGATACCTGCAGTTTTTTTCTTCACGATGTTTGCTTCTTCCAAAAATACACGCTTGCTATACGGTTGACGAAATATAATTTGCAATAATTCTTTGCTGTAAATATCCTTCGCTTTCACTTTCAAATAGTTTTCGGTGTCATTCATCAGTGCAGCAATATCATCAATTTTCTTTTGCGTATAGCCGGCGGTATGTTCAATCGCCTCGAGCATAAATAAAATCCACTCTTTCCATTCTTCTTTCTCCGTTACGTTCCTTAGCCCGCTGTAGTATTTTGATTTGTGCTCTAAAATATATTTGCTCAGATAGAGTATCGGGATTTCCAACAACTGTGTACTTATCAGGTATAGAATATTCAGAATGCGCCCCGTCCTGCCGTTGCCGTCATTAAACGGGTGGATTGCTTCGAACTGGTAATGCATAACCGCCATTTTGATAAGCGGATCGATTTCATCGTCATCTATGTTTATGTATGTTTCAAGATTCTTGAGTTTATCTCTGATGATAGCTTCACCTTCCGGCGGTGTGTAGATAACCTCACCGGTCTTACTGTTTGCGATCTTTGTTCCTGTCGTTTTGCGAATTCCCGCATCTGTTTCTTTGATGATGTTGAATATCCTGACCATCAAATTTGTAGTAATCACTTCGCGGCGTTTTACAAATTCATAACCGTACCATACTGCTTCCTGATAATGAAGAACTTCGTACGTATCCGTGCCGGTGATTTTCTTCTCCGACGCAAACGCCCGGTAGAGTTCGTCATTGGTTGTGAGAACGTTTTCAATCTCGGAACTCATCTTGGCTTCCTGTAAACCGATAGAGTTTAAGAGGATCGTCTGATTGGGAAGCTGTTTGACTGAACCGACAAGTTTTGCGAGCGCCCTATTGGCTTTGATTGCCTTCTTTAGAATCTCCTTGCTCTCGAGTTCCGATTTCGGAGGGAGAACCGGCAAGTCGTTATATGGTAAATTTTTATCGTATTGCATAGTTAAGGACTTTCGATAACCTTATCTTTCTGACAAGGGCAAATATACAAAATAAATGCCCTCGTTCAAAACACAAGGGCGTTTGGTGCCCTTAATCATTTAATCATAAGAATCATAGTTCAGACGTATTTCACCGCTCATCAGCTTCGGCAAGAGCGTATCCCGCAGTTGCGTGAGCGTACTATTCGATAAATAATTTAAAATTCATTCCTTATCACTGTTGTTCACTAGATTTCTTTATATTTTGTATTAACAGCCTTTGAGAGGAGATACCTAATTTGGCTTCAATTTTTTGTTTTTCTTTGTAATCAATTAAATGCATTGATGAATGATTAACAACAATAAATTTCATTATTTTTTTTGAGGTTTCAGAAAAATTATTTTCCTGCATCTTATTTGCAATATTATCAATCTGAAGGTTCTTGTTATACCACATTAATATACCGTGCTTTACTAAGAAAGCAGCAGGTGTATTTTCTTTATCACACACTTCTTCGATAATTGCTATAAGTTTATTTGAACCTAATGAACGTATAATTTGATCAATAAAACTATACAATACTGAGAAATTTGTATTCCAAAAGATAATTTTTGATATTTTCTTTAAGCTTTCTTGACTCGGTTTTTTTTTCATGTCGGCAATGACTATATTTAATCTACCCGATATAAAATTTACTATTTCCTCTTGTCCCTTCTTATCTTGAATAAGTACAAAAAATGAGGTTAAAATTCTTAAATGAACTTTCATTGCTTCTTCAAAAACCACAATAAGTTTATCTCTTTCCAAAGATCCAGCGCGATTTTTAATAATCCGCCCCATAACTTCAACTGTTTTAATGCTTCTCCTTAATTCGACTGCCAATTTATTATTATCACCTTCTAGGCTAATATCATCTTCCTCATTTCCTTTACTTTCTTCCGCCTCACCTTGTAATTTTAGCCTCTCAGCTCTTACTTTTTCGGGCGTCACATCTGCTAATGGTAAAACCTCTTTTATAATAATATCTAACTGATCATCAAAAAAACTAAGCTCTTCTTTACGTAAGGTTGCAGGTTTGAATTTATCAAATAAATTTAAAGCATTAAGGATGACTTCATCCAATATGTAAGTACTTTTGGAGTGATGGCTAATAAAAATTGCAATGTAAGCATTCTCGTTTTTATGAAGATTGTTTATAATAGCATCTATTCTTTCTTTGTTTTCTTCGCAATGCTCAGCTAAATACTTTGCTATAAAATAATAGTATATGTATTGGTAGAAAAAGGAGTAGTTATTACAGCAATCTAAAGATATAATTTGTCCTTGCTGTAATTTACTCAAAAGAATTTCTTTGTTAATTGGGAAATTAAATTTGCTTAAATAATATTCCATGAAAATGTTAAACTCATTCGCCGAAAGTTCATTCTTTATTTCTTTAAATAAGTAGAAGGCGAACTCTGTTAGTAAGTTGATATAAGTATCGATCTCATCATTTTTCACACCCTGTTTCCTTAAACACAAATAAATCAAGGCTTGATAACAATAGCCTTGTGAAGTAATCTCTTGGTCTAATGGTTTTTCAAAAGCTTCATAAGTACTAATGACAGATAAAATAAAGAAAGGATAAGCGGGCATGATTCCACTTCCAAAAACCTTACCCAATGCCGAATTTATTAAATCAGTCGTTTGATCAATACTTTGGTATGTTTGATTAACAGTATGCGATATTTTATTTTTTCTATCAGATAAATGTTTCCATTTTGTAATTAGTTCATTTCTTAATGATGGACTAAACTCCTTAATTTTATAAAGACTGAACGCCTTAATAATATTTTCATTTTTAAAGTTCATTCTAAAAATATCGTCAACAATCACAATTTGATGGGAGTATGTTACTAATTCTTGAATATGTTTTTCTTTATGCTTTGCTAGGTGGAAATCATCTATTATTGGAAATATTTTAGATTTTTCAATTTCATCTAAAGAAACGCCTTGATATTGATCTTTAAAACTATCCAATATCTTGTTGTTAATATTTTCATGATAATATGTAGTTTTTAAAGCAATATAAATGGGTACAAACTTTTTTTTGCGCAATTCTAAAAATAGTTTCTTGCATAAGGTTGTTTTACCTGATTGCCCCTCACCAGCAATTAATATCTTTGAATATTCCCCAAAGTCTTCGATTAGTTTTTCTGCGCTTTCTTTTTTTTCATATTCGCCTAAATCATCATACTTTCTTAATATTGGATAAACGAATATGTCTTCTAAAATCACATTTTCTTTCTGAGAATGAGCCTTGGTTAAAAGTTCGGCGTTTTCAAGAAATTCTAAAAAAGTTTCTTTTATAGTTAGTTTGTTAATCTTTATATCATGTTCAATGACTGCCTTTAAACCAGTATAAACATTATACCACGCTTTATTTGAATCTGAAAAACTCGAAACTGGCCTACCATCCGTTGGTAATGCTAACAATGGCGAAATTTCTTTATCATCTAACCAACCACACTCTGACAAAATTATTGGAATTACTGATATACCTTTCTTTTTATGTAATTCAATTGATTTAGCTTTTTCTTTCATAGAAGCTGCAGAGTTAAGAAAATTAGCAGAGATGAACAAACAAACAATGTCCGCATTATCCAAATTATTATTTATCGTATTTTGAAAATCTTGACCTGCTATGATCTTTCGATCATACCATTCTTGAATTAAGTCATTATTCCTCAATGGTGAAATATGCTTGATAAATTCCTTTATCAAATCCTCATCGAGGTGCGAATAACAAATAAATAACTTTAATTTTTGATTTTCTTCCATATGATTATTCCTTTCTCACCCTCACTTCCCCACTCATCAACTTCGGCAAGAGCGTATCCCGCAGTAGCGTGAGCGTGTGGATTTGTTCCATATTAAAGATTACTTTTTCGAATAATGGTTTACTTTCAGCACCAAATCGATTTACTTTATCTTCTGAGTAACGAATAAAATCCATTTCTTCAATTCCCGAAGAGCTAATATTCTCTTGTGCACTTCCAGAACAAGTGTTAATTATATGTTCTTGTCCTTCTCTTGATTTTAATGCTAAGTAACCAACTAAATTACCGTAAGGTACTTTCTCTACTAATTTTCCTACACGCTGATTTAACCAAATTTGTTTATCTGTCTTTTCAACAATACCAATTTTACCAATTTCAGCACCTGTCATAGCAATTAAGAAATCTCCTGTCCGTACTCTGAATTTATCTTCGTCTACGTGGTTCACGACATTTTCATCAACAAACTGTGTATTTCTTATGTCTACTGAGCCCATAGTAATATTTGTAATCTTAATTACTCCAGCATAACCTATTTCTCTAAAGTCCTGGCTCTTAAAAGCAAATCCACCTTGCACTTTTATATACTCTGATAATTTCCCATTCCAAACCGCCTCTTCTACAAACCACTGCCTGAACAACGTTTCAGCCAATGCTTCCAATGTTTTGTTTTGGCGGTGCAGCAAATCTATTTTGTCATCTAAGCTGCTGAGGACGGAGGCAATTGAGCGTTGTTCGGGAAGTAAAGGTAGATCTAAAAATAAATTATCAAAGCAATTCTTGGCTACTCTCTGTCTTCCTGATGTTCCTTCGAAATTACTTTCCGCAAAACCTCTTACTTCATCCCATCTTGCTAAATAAAAAACGAAATCAATATCTGATAAATTTTCTTTTCCACGAAATATCAAAAATTCAGTTGAACCAAATCCAACTCCATTTTCTAATCCTTTCACCCGACAAATTTTCCCGTTTTCTAAACATGGAGTTATACGTGCAAATAATGTATCACCCTCTGTGAACCTTGCGCCACCAGCTAATTTTCTTTTTGTACTCGGAGAACAATATTTATTTCCATCGTGTAAATCCTTCATTTCAATAAAAGAATACTCCTTCCCACTTTTCAAACTTACTGTTGGGTTTATACTAACAAAGTCAGAAAATTTATATTCTTTCCACTCACAGTCTGAACTATGATTTTTCTGATTAAGTGATTTGTTTGATTTTTTTGTATTTGAATCAGAGTAATCATTTAATCCCATAAATCCCGGTTCAGACATTTTTTCTTTCCAATCACTCATTAACTTTTCTCATTCAATTTTTGCAAAAGCCGTAATGCACTCTTATCAAATTTTGAAAATGCAAACCATTTTTTACCAAGGTCTTTAAGAGAAGCACCAAAGTGATAGACATCCTCACTGTCAATTATCATAAATCTATCGTGGGAATCTTTAAATTCTTTTACCTCAATTACCGGATACTGGGAGTTAAATTTGTTGAGGTCCAGTGCCAACGCTTTTGTTATTTTCTTTGTAAGGATTGTAACTGCAACATTATTTTTTCTTTTAGTGAACAAATCCAATACGGTGTCATCAATGTAGTTGTCAATTAAAAGAATAGATTTTTCTGCTTTACGTATAAGATCGGAGACTAATTTATGAGCGTCAAAGATTTGTCCGTCATAAAATATTCCTTGTTTAGGTTCAAATTCTTTTTTCTGTAAAGCATTAAAAACTTTTTCGAACTTCTCATCCGTTTCGATTTCGTGCTTTAGCTGTCTTTTCTCAACCGTATCAATTCTTTGGAATAACTGTGCATTGTTTATTATAAATTTACGCATTGCAACAAAAGCATTAATTATCTGAATACTCATTTTAATTGCAGTATCACTTCGTAAGATTCCTGCAAGCATAGCCACACCTTGCTCTGTGAAGGCATAAGGTAATTTTTGTCTGCCACCTCTCTTATCTTTTGATATCACAATTTGTGATATCAAAAATTCACTATTAGATTTTGCGTTTTGCAACTTACAAATTTCAATTTCTTTTTTTGTTAATTGGAACATAAAATCAGCAGGAAATCTCTCAAGATTTCTTTTTACCGCTTGATTCAGAATTCGTGTTTCTATCCCGTAAAAATCTGCCAAATCACTATCGAGCATTACTTGTACACCACGAATTGTGTAAATCTTCCTCTGAATTGCTGCAGAGTCATAAACGACTAATTTGTTTTTTAATTCTTCCATTTAATTTCTATATCGATTCTATATTTCTAAGGTCGCAATGTGCGCCCTTTATCTAATCAATCAGACACGCGTCCAATCTCATTTATCACAATCTTTGAAAGATTCGTCTGTATCTGTTTATTCAATTCGTCTTCTTCGGCAATTTGTTTTTCCAATTCCACTTTTAGTCCGGTAAACCGTTCTGCAAAATTGAAATCATCTTCATCGTCAGCCAAACCAATGTATCTTCCGGGTGTGAGTACATAGTCCTTTGCTTTTACTTCTTCAATCGTTGTGCTCTTGCAAAAACCGGGTATATCGTTATACTCTCCTTCACCCGTCCCCGCCTTCACTTTCGTTTCGGCGGGCAGGCGCCAGTTGTGGTAGGTGGAAGCGATTTGTTGAATATCCTCAGCCGCCAAATCTCTGTTCTTCCTGTTGATCAAAAAGCCGTGGTTGCGTGCATCAATAAACAAAATCTGTCGTGCCCGTTTTTTTTTATTCCTTCGCAGAAACCAGAGGCATGCAGGTATCTGTGTATTGAGAAATAATTTTTTGGGCAGGTTTACTATGCAGTCTATCAAATTGTTTTCAATCAGCGCTTTGCGTATCTCGCCTTCGTTGTTGGTTTTTGTGGTGAGCGAACCCTTCGCCAATACAAATCCCGCTAAACCATTCGGTGCAAGGTGGTAAAGAAAGTGAAGTATCCACGCATAGTTCGCATTTGCCGCA
The DNA here is from genome assembly GCA_947085405.1 of uncultured Ignavibacteriota bacterium. Classification (GTDB taxonomy): domain Bacteria; phylum Bacteroidota; class Ignavibacteria; order UBA10030; family BY39; genus JASEGV01. The sequence continues at coordinate 41 of CAMTWO010000050.1, read as the reverse complement.
GGCGGCGGCAGCTTCTCTCCTAAAATATTCCATCGTGCATC
>CAMTWO010000049.1:0-15885 GCA_947085405.1 uncultured Ignavibacteriota bacterium | reverse complement strand
GGGCAGCGAGGTATCTGTTAACAAATTTTATTTTATTCGCCTCAAGAGGCGGGGAACCTGCCCGTTCCGCAGGCGGGTTAAACCCTCGTCCGCCTCTGGCGGATTAAACTTGCCGTTAGTATAAGAAGATTTTTCTAAAAAGTCAAATTTTCGAGAGAACCTTTCCCGCACGCTTACTTTGTATAACCACCCCATCGAACTCACCCTTTACCCAGTCGAGCCGGATTTTATCAGGAAGTACTGCTATGGAAAATACCGGCTTTTGTTGGTCAATACTTATCGTCTTGCCAAGCCCGGTTGCTGGCGGCACTATTCCTAAATCTTCACCTATTTTATAATTAGCAAGGTTTGGAAGCGTTCCAAACCTTCATTGAAGCGTTCCAAACCTGCTTGGAAGTGGTTCAAACCTTCCTGGAAGCGTTCCAAACCTTCCTGGAAGTAGTTCAAACCTTCCTGGATGTGCCACAATCCTGCTGGTAACAGGCGCAAACTGTTTTATGTAGTAATCATCCATAGTACAAGTATAACTAACTGATGTTACGCATTATCTAATTATTCGTGTACAAAATGAACATTTTAACTTTTAATAGAACACAGATGACACAGATTTTGACGGATTTTCACGGATTTATTATCTGTGTTAATCCGTTGCATCCGTGTAATCCGTGTGCTGTTTTATATTTTGCGTAACATCAGTTAACTAATTATTTTTAAGGAAATACATCAAAAATTCGGAAATCCTGAAAAATAACCTGTTTCTCGATACCGCTTCAGAAACTGCCTGCCGAAATGTCATTCAATTATTTTAAATGTTTGTTTATAAAAGATATTGATTTGTCTTTTTGTCAGTCAATGTGTATATTTACTGTGAAATTTTTATAAAACCCTCTAATGACAGGAAAAAAAGTCTATATCGAAACCTACGGCTGCCAAATGAATGTAGCCGATTCAGAAATTATTCTTAGCATCTTACAAAAAGAAGGTTACGAGATAATAGAAGATATTTCATCGGCGGATGTGATTTTAGTGAACACATGCAGCGTCCGGGAAAATGCTGAGGAGCGTATTATCGGCAGACTCGGTGAATTCAAACGCCACAAAACAAATAACCCCGACGTAGTAGTTGGTGTTTTAGGATGCATGGCTGAAAAGTTCCGCACAAAATTATTCACCGACGAAAAATTTAATTTCAAGAATTACAAGATAGCAGATATTGTAGTGGGTCCTGATGAATACCGCAAGTTACCCGATTTAGTCAGCAATGCATGGCACGGCGAAAAAGGAATTGCTGTCCAACTCTCGCGGGTTGAAAACTACGACGATATTACTCCGCTTCGAAAAAGCGGAATCAGTGCTTGGATATCCGTGATGCGCGGCTGCGATAAATTTTGTTCCTTCTGCGTCGTCCCTTTCACACGAGGCAGAGAGCGAAGCCGACCGCTACAAAACATTATCAGCGAAGTGGAAACCCTCGCCCGCAGCGGCTACAAAGAAATTACTTTGTTAGGTCAAAATGTTAATTCATACTCCGACAGCAATTTCGATTTTGCAGACTTAATACAAAAGACTGCTCGAGTAGATAGAAATATCCGGATTCTTTTCACAACATCTCATCCGCAGGATATGTCGGACAAACTAATCGACACAATTGCAACTGAGCCGAACATTGCCAAATACATTCATTTACCTGTTCAATCGGGTTCGGATAGAATTTTAAATTTAATGAATCGCAATCACGACTCCGACTACTATTTTAAGTTGATCGCCAAAATAAAAAATTTCATCCCACAAGTATCTCTCTCAACAGACATTATTACAGGATATCCGAGTGAGACAGAAACCGATCATCAACTTACAATTGAACTATTAAAGGAAGTAAAATTTGATGGAGCGTTTATGTTCGCATATTCACCCCGCGAAAATACAAAAGCTTTCTCGGTACCCGACGATGTTTCTTACGAAGAAAAAATTCGCCGCCTGAACGAAATCATCGAACTGCAAAATAAAATTTCATTGGCTAACAACACCGAGTTAATCGGTCAGAAGGTTAAAGTACTTATCGAAGGATACAGTAAAAAAACGAAAGACGAGTTAAAGGGCAGAACCGACAGAAATAAAAAAGTAGTTTTCCAAAAAAACGGACAGGGCATTGGCGAATACACCGAAGTACTAATTTCGCGTGCCAATTCAGCCACACTATTTGGAAGCCCGGCTGATAAGCCGGCAAACATAATTTAAAAATTAATTTCCGGAGACCAATATGAAAAATTTAATAACAATAGTTATAAGTTTGGTTTTTGTGCTACAAACCGGCTTCTCACAATCAGTTGACGATCAGGTATTAAAATTTATTAAACTTATTGAGCAAGGCGAACCTGACCGTGTGTTAACCGAATCGGCATCGTTAATGTCGTCATCTCCGAATCATCCCGGCGTTTTGTATCTTCAAGGACGGCTGGCTGAAGACGGCACTGAAGCAGTCAAATTGTACCAAACGATTTTAGATAATTTTCCGAAGAGCGATTGGGCTGATGATGCACTTTACAGCACCTATCAATATTACTATGCTGTCGGATTGTATCGCACAGCCGAGTTAAGACTTGCCCAGTTAAAAAAAAATTATCCTGATTCCCCTTATGTGAGTGGAAAAACTACCGATAAACCTACGCAAACTGCAACAGTTCCCCCACAAACTCCAGTTGCTCAACCGCCAGCAAATCCACCAATAGTCGAGCCGAAACAACCTGTAACAGAAATTAATAAAACTCCCATTGAATCAATTTCAAAGGGAACTTACACTATTCAGGTTGGCGCATTCTCGACTTTAGAAAATGCTGAAAAACTGAAATCGTATTTCATTAATTTAAATTACGATGTTGAAATTGCAAACAGAGTAAGAGCGGGGAAAAAACTTTTCTTAGTGTGGGTCGGAAGTTTTCAAACTGCCGAAGATGCAGTAAAACTTGCCTTCGACATCAAACAAAAATATAAAATAGAAGCAATCACTGTACAAAGATATTGAACGAAGAATTCAAAAATACATTAGGAATCATCGGCAATTCGTTCGCTATACAAGAAATTAAACAGATAATTAAGCAGGTTGCTCCGACTGATATTACAGTATTGATTACCGGCGAAAGCGGTGTCGGTAAAGAAGTAATTGCAAAAGCGCTGCATACTTCAAGTTTGCGTTCGCAGAAACCGATGATCACTGTAAATTGCGGCGCAATTCCGGAAGGAATTATCGAGAGCGAATTATTCGGACACGAAAAAGGATCATTCACAGGAGCCGGAGATACGAGAAAAGGTTATTTCGAAATTGCTGATGGGGGAACAATTTTTTTAGACGAGATCGGTGAACTTCCATTAAGCACTCAGGCAAAATTTCTGAGAGTTCTTGAGAACGGCGAATTCATGCGCGTCGGCTCGAATATTACACGCAAAGTAGATGTTCGGATTATTGCTGCTACAAACCGGAATTTGGAAAATGGCGTTAGAGAAAACAGTTTCCGTAAAGATCTGTATTTCCGTTTGCGTTCGATAAATATAAACATCCCTCCGTTAAGAGATCGTAAGGAAGATATTCCTCTTTTTATAGAATATTTTGCTAAGAATTTCGCTGAACGATATAACACACATGTCGAAGGTTTTTCGATGGATGCGATGGAAGTTTTAATTAACTACCGCTGGGATGGAAACGTCCGTCAGTTAAAAAATACAATCGAGAGTCTTTTCGTTATCAATAAAGGAAATCTCATTGAAGCAAACGATGTCCGGAAACAGCTTAACACTTATCAAGATTATCAAATCGAATTTGTACAACCACAACGGAACTTGCCTGTACACACTCATAAAACTTCCGAGCAAGTCGAACGTGAGCTGATTTACCGTGCCTTACTCGAAATTAAAAGCGACGTTGTAGATATTAAACAGTTTATCAATAATTATGCCGAATCCAAACCGGCTCTCAATGAATCATATTTAGAAACTAACAATTCATCGTATGACGAAGACCTCACATTGGATGAAATGGACAAACGATATATTATTAAAATATTGCAAAAATATCACGGCAACCGTCGTTTGGCTGCTAAGAAACTTAACATAAGTGAACGAACATTATACAGAAAAATTCATGAATTTGGGCTTAATGGTAAATAGTTCAAGAAATATTGTAATGGCGCTAACTCTGGTTATTATTTTTAACTTTCTATCCGGGTGTTATTCATTCAAAGGTGGGTCGGTGCCGCCGCATTTAAAATCAATAGCTATCCCGCTTTTCGACGACCAAAGCGGTTTCGGCGAGGCAGGTTTACGTGAAGATTTTACAAACAAAACGATAGAAAAATTTATCAAAGATAACAGTTTCGAATTAACCGATGCCCGTGTGTCTGATTCAAAATTAGAATGCACTATTGTTTCAGTTCAAAACAATCCTTCGGTAATTGCGGCGGGCGAAGCCGTAACGAAATGGAAAATTACTGTAACTGTTAAAGTGGTTTTCACTGATATGAAATTGAAACGGAATATCTTTGATAAGCAAATTTCAAACTGGACCGAATACGACGCAGCAACAGGACCAGAAGCCCGACAGTCGGCTATACAATCGACTATCGATAAATTAACAGAAGATATTTTACTTGAAACAGTAGCAAACTGGTAAACAACACTAACATTTAAAGGATTCCCTACGGGTCAATCGACCCGATGGGTCGTAGACAGAAAGTACAAATGGCTGATTTTATAATGGTTTCATATTTCTTATCACTCACTTTATTATTTATGTTTGGTTCGAGTGGTTTTGTAATGATATATCAATATTTAAAACATAAAAACAAACCGGAAGAAAAACTTCCCGAATTAAACGAGTTCCCTTTTGTTACAATTCAATTACCCCTTTACAACGAGCGATACGTTGCAGAACGGGTTATCGAAGCAACTTGTAACATGGCTTACCTCCCCGAAAATTTTGAAATCCAGGTGCTCGACGATTCAACCGACGACACTGTTGATGTTGTTGCTGAAGTTGTTAAAAAATTCCAAGCGAAGGGTTTTAATATCAAACATATTCACAGAAAAAACAGGCAGGGATACAAAGCAGGCGCTTTGAAAGAAGGATTAGAAGTTGCCCGCGGCGAATACGTTGCGATATTCGATGCCGACTTTATTCCGAAACCTGATTTTCTTTTGAAAACTCTTCCCTACTTCTTGAACGATCCTAAAATCGGGATGGTACAAACGCGGTGGGAACATCTGAATAGCGACTACTCGATGCTCACGCGCGTACAAGCGATGGCATTAGACGGACATTTTGTAATCGAACAAAACGTTCGAAACAAAGCCGGTTATTTCATCAACTTTAACGGAACCGGCGGTATCTGGCGGACAGAATGCATCATCGACGCAGGCAACTGGGAAGCAGATACTCTAACTGAAGATTTAGATTTAAGCTACCGCGCACAGCTCAAAGGTTGGAAATTCAAGTTTTTAAACAACGTAACTTCACCGGCTGAGTTACCGTCAGAAATCAATGCTTTAAAATCGCAGCAATTCAGATGGACAAAGGGCGCTATCGAGACCGGCAAGAAAATTCTTCCAAAGGTCTGGAAGTCCGATTTGCCGCTTCAGAAAAAAATATATTCTACTTTTCACCTTAGCAGCAATATTGTTTATCCGTTCATTATGCTGGCGGGGATTTTAAACGTTCCTCTTATTTTCATCAAACATCAGGGAGGTTACGAAAATTATTTCGCCATTATGGCTCTTTTTGTTTTTGCATTTGTAAGCTCATTTTTGTTTTATCTCTATTCACAAAAAGATATATATCCTGATTGGCAGCGTCGGATATTTTTATTCCCCCTCTTCATGGCTGGCAGCATGGGCTTTGCCGTGAATAATACGAGAGCCGTTATCGAAGGTTTGTTAAATAAAAAATCAGAATTTGTTAGAACTCCTAAATACAGCATCACCGGCAAAAAAGAATCGTGGGCGGATAAAAAATATACACCGGTAAAAATCGGTTATACAGTGTTTATCGAGGCTGCACTTGCACTCTATTGTTTTGGCGGCGTAATGATGTCGATTTATTTTTTAGAAATTGCGGCAGTTCCGTTTCAATTGTTATTTTCGATGGGTTATGGGTTAGTCGCATTTTTGTCGTTAAAGCATGCTTGGCTTGCCCGTAAAACTAATTTGCAAGCCCGTAAAATTAATAATGAGATTATCGAGATAAATCAGAATATTATTGCGTAATGAATATTTTTCAATTAGAAGACCGGCTGAAACAATTTCCATCTTCCGCTCTGGCGGTACGCCTTGCAAGTTTATACGTTGCACGATTTCGTATCGACGAAGTATTTAAGCTTTGTATTGAATCTATTAAGCGACACCCTAAACATTCTACTTCATATTTGATTTTAGGAAGAGGCTATGCTGCTTTACGTCAATATGAGGCAGCAATACTATGCGGCGAGAAAGCGCTTTCGCAACAACCCGATTCTCAGCTAGCTCAAAATTTGATTTCCAACTGGCGACAAATCATTTTAACGAATGGAGATAAAAAACGATTAGAAGCTCTCGAGATTTTATCAGCCCCGACTATTGATGAATTACAAAAGTTGTTGGGAGATGAAACAGTTCAACCTGATTCAGCCATTCCGCATTTTGAACCGAATGATATTGTCGAACTCCCGAAAGTAGAAACATCCACTGTTGATTTTACGAATAACGATCTCAATAGAGCGTTACCGGAAATAGTGAGTGTTACGCTCGCTGATATTTACACAAAACAGGGAGAATACGTAGAAGCAATTAAAATGTATCGTGCATTAATTATTCAGCGACCAAAGCAAAAAGACTTTTTCGAGAATAAAATTTTAATCTTAGAAGAAAAACTTAAATAAACATATATGAAGGCTTTTCAGAAATTTAAAAGCTCCATTTGGTATTTGGGGATCCCTATCTTATTTTTCATTCACTTGTTTATAACATTTACCTTAAATCCCCTTGAACCTTTCTTTCATCTGTCTCATGTCGCGGCTGCGTTCTTTTCGAGTATAATAGTTTTTATATGTATTTTTTTGGTCATAAAATATTATAAAAACGTTAGAGAGGCAAGCCACGAATCAGCGATTAGCGTTATCAAATACAAGACCCTCTTTGAATCGGCTAACGATGCAATCTTTTTAATGAAGGGAGAAACTTTTATTGACTGCAATCGAAAAACTTTAGAGATGTTCGGCTGCAAACGGGAAGAAATAATAGGACAACCGCCATATAAATTTTCGCCGCTCTGGCAGCCCGACGGAAGGGATTCTAAAGAGTCGGCAATGGAAAAAATTAATGCCGCTTTAGCTGGTAATCCACAAGTGTTTGAATGGCAGCATATTAAATTAAACGGCACCCCCTTCGATGTTGAGGTTTCTTTAAATAAGGTAGAGGTCAACAACCAAAGCATGATTCAAGCGATTGTTCGTGATGTAACAGAAAGAAAAAATTCTGAAAAATTCATTCATGAATTCGTTACCCATCTATCAGTATTAACCGAACAATTACCTGCAATAGTTTGGACTGTTGATAAGAACTTAGAATTTACATCTTCAACGGGTTTAGCTTTAAAACAATTAGGGTTAGAAAAAAACCAAGTTGTAGGTTCTACTCTTTTCGATTATTATAAAACCGACAGCACTGATTTTCCTGCAATAAAATATCATCTTATGGCTTTAGAAGGAATAAAGTCGGATTTTGATTTCGAATGGAATGGCAGATATTTTCAATCATCAGTCGAACCTCTAAAAAATATTCAGGGCGAAATTATTGGTGCCATCGGTGTAGCATTGGATATTACAGAGAGAAAGCAAGCTGAAAAAGAACTTCAAAAGAAAGAAGAAATTTATAAAACATTAGTTACCCACGCCAACGATGCTATATATCTAATAACAAACAACTCGTTCGTATATGTAAATCCTAAGTTTGAAGAAATCACCGGATACAAACAGGATGAAATTTGCAATGAGAATTTTCACTTTACAAAATTGCTTACCCCTGAAAGTAAATTGATTGTTGAAGAACGGCGATTAGCACGTCAACGCGGAGAGTCTATTCCTTCGAAATACGAATTTCAAATTGTTACAAAGTCCGGACTGATCAAGCACGTTGAAACCAACACAGTTTTGGTCTCACACAATTCAGCTAATCTGCAAATTTTGGGGATAATGAGGGACATAACTGAAAAAGCAGAGGCAAATACCCTTCAGCAGAAATTACAAATGCAGCTTGAGATATTTTTTCGCACTTCTTTGGACGGCTGTTTCTTTATGATGATACCCGAAGGAAAGGAGTTTTACTGGAACGAAACAGTCGATAAAGAAGCAATTTTAGATTTTGCTTTAAATAACCAACGCATCACGATGGTGAACGATGCGATGATTGATCAATATGGAACCGAGCGTGAATTTGATTTGATGGGGCTGACGCCGTTGGACTTCTTCAAGCACGATGAAGAAGCGGCTAAAAAAACCTGGCGTGAACTATTTGATCATGGTTATTTACGCACCGTAACAAATGAACGAAAGTTTGACGGTACCGAATTGTGGATCGATGGGCAATATGTTGTTATGTACGACGAGAATGGAAAAATCTTCGGCCATTTTGGTGTGCAACGTGATATTACTGAAACCATTCGCGGACGAGAGGAAAAAGAAAAATTAGAGAAAATGCTGATGCAATCGCAAAAGATGGAAGCCCTCGGCACATTATCCGGCGGTATTGCCCACGACATAAATAATATTTTGGGAATCATTATCGGGGCTGTTGAACTTGCTAAACTTAAATCAGTAAATAAAGAAATTGATCATTACCTCGATATGGTTTCAAGCTCAGCCGATCGTGCTGTGAATGTGGTGAAACAGCTCCTATTTTTCACACGAGCCAAAGATATAAACCTTAAAGTGGTATCTCCCAAAAAGTTACTCAAAGATATACAAAATATTTTAATTTATACTCTCCCAAAAAATATTAATATTCAAGTTGAGATAAATACCGATAATAAAACCACAATAAATTGCGACGAAAGCTTGCTTCAACAAACTCTGGTGAATATCGCAATTAATGCCCGCGATGCTATGCCCGATGGTGGTAATCTTATTTTTTCGGTGAATGAATTAACTTGCGATGAGACCAAACATAAATTAGGCATCGCCGCTAATTCAAAATTTTTGATGATCAATATAAGCGATACCGGACATGGAATAGACGAAGCAACTCAAAGTCGCATTTTCGATCCGTTCTATACCACTAAAGAACAAGGTAAAGGCACCGGATTAGGTTTATCAATCGTCTATCGTATCATCAAACAGCATAACGGCTATATCGATGTAACAAGTCAAGTCGGGCACGGAACCACCTTCTCGATTTATCTACCGATTATTGAAGAGCTACCCACCGAAGAGCCACCTCGCCAGCTATCCCAAAAAGATGAAGGGCATCGTACAATTCTTGTAATAGATGACGAAGATATGCTCCGCTCGTTACTCACCGAAATGCTGACAGACTCCGGCTATAAAGTACTTGTTGCATCGAATGGATTGGAAGCTATAGAAATATATCAAAAACAAAAAAACGAAATCGACTTAGTTATCAGCGATATCGGGATGCCAAAAATGGGGGGCGAAGAAACATTCAAACAATTAAAAATAATCAATCCGAATGTAAAATTAATCTTCATTTCCGGTTTCCTCGAAATCGAGAAAAAAATTGAACTCGAAAATTTAGGTATTTGTGGTTTCGTTCAGAAACCATTTCAGGCACATCTGCTCTTGAATCTGATACAACAGATATTAAAACTATAAAAGCTACAGATATATGTGCGGACGTTTTTCACTTAAAAGTACATTCCAAGCGATTGAAGATGAGTTCTCGATTGAAGAATCCGAAATCGAGATATTGCCTTGCTATAACATTGCACCGACTCAAGATGTTTCCGTAATAGTAAATGATGGTAAAACGCGGCTCGTTTCATTCAGATGGGGACTTATTCCTTCGTGGGCAAAAGACCCTCTACGAGGCCGTTGGCCGGCTATCGGGAATAAAATGATTAACGCGAGGGCTGAAACTTTAACTCAGAAAGTAAGTTTCAAAAATGCCTTGAAGAAAAGGCGTTGTTTAATTATTGCAGATGGGTTTTATGAGTGGAAGAAAGCGGGGAGCGAAAAGAAACCGATGTTTATTTTCTTAAAAACTCAATCCGCCACAGGCGGACTTTTTGCCTTTGCTGGATTGTGGGAATCATGGAAAACTCCCGAAGGAAAATTCATTCGAACCTGCACAATTATTACTACAACTCCGAATGAGCTTATTTCCCCGATTCATAATCGAATGCCGGTAATTTTACGAAAAGAATATCGAAGTTATTGGCTTGAACCTTACAATTCTGATGAAACCAAACTCGTTGAATTACTAAAGCCATACCCGCCGGAAGAAATGGCTGCTTTTGAAGTATCGAAATATGTGAACTCGCCCGCAAACGACTCCCCACTTTGTTGTGAACCAATTCATTCGAGTACTTGAAATGGGCAAAATTAAATTTCGATATTTGTCCGCCGTAAGCGGATTCGCATTCGTCGTATCAATATCAATCATCAACTTTGATTGCACAACAAAAGAAACTACACAAAAGCGTAATGACACAGGCATGAAAACAATCGAACAAGTTTTAGAAGAAAACACTCCACGACTTATGCTGATATCCGGTGTAGTAGGAACAGCGATTGGAGAATGCGAAGATGAACCCTGCATAAAAGTATTAGTAACTGATGTTACGCAAAACAGAAAATAGCACACGGATTACACGGATGCAACGGAGTAACACTGATAATAAATCCGTGAAAATCCGTCAAAATCTGTGTCATCTGTGTTCTATTAATAGTTATAATGTCCATTTTGCACACGAATAAATAGATAATGCGTAACATCAGTTAGTAAGTTTTTTTAACGAAGAACTCGAATTAAAAATTCCCAAATCAATTGAAGGTTTCGTAGTCGAAATTGAAGAAGTCGGAGATATTCGCCCGCTTTAAATTACTTCTTCACTCTTCCAAGATACCAAACACTTATCGAAACAAGAAGTCCGGGAAACATCGGCTCGATTCCCAAAGGATAACTTTTTGTCTGTCCCCCCGCTATAACATACCAGCTAATCAACCACAGCAACGATGTTAACCAACCAAGCAGCATCGAGAAGAAAGCGTAATCGGGTTTCATTTCTAATTTTTTAAAATAACTTGTAATCAAAGGAATAAACAGACCCGGAATTACAACCGTTCCTATAGTGTACCAAATTTTAATGACGCTTGGTATAGCAAAAGCAATCAAAACAGAAAATATAAAAGATATCACTAAACCAATCCTAGTGTATTTAGTAACGAGATTATTATTCAATATTCGATACTCGTCCGTCGTAGGCGGATTCGATATTCGTCCGCCGTAAGCGGATTTGCTTTTAAGCCGTAAGAATATATCTCTTCCCAAAGTTTGAGCTGATACAAGACCAAGAGTGTTGAGTGTGGACATCATTGTTGCTAACATACCCGCGAAGAAAAGTCCTTTAGCAGCGGGCGGTAGAATTAATTCAGCCAACTGTGGGTAAGCCATAATCGGTTGCGTAAGATTAGGGAGTGCGGCTCGTGCATACATACCGGTAAACGAGGTCATCATATCGAATATAAACCAGAAAATAATAGAAATAAATATTCCGCGTTGTGCTGTTTTGCCGTCTTTGGCTGCATAACATCGCTGGTAAAAAGCCGGATCGACAAGAGTCCAGAGTGCAATAAAAAACCAGACAACAATATACTGCGGATTATGTCCGCCGTGCCATACGAGATGCAGCGATGGTAAATTTGCCTGTAAAAACTGAACTCCTCCAAATTTTAAGAAGGCAAAAGGCAAAATGATTGCAAAGCCGATAAACATAAAAATGAACTCAAAAACATCTGTGTAAATATCAGACCGGAAACCACCGAAGTACAAATACGATAAAGCCACAACAGCAGTAACTAATACGCTTGTAAAAAAAGTCCATCCGAACATCATTTGGAAAATTACACTCAACATTAATACATAAGGAGCCGGTGTCATCAAAATAAAAGTTAGGAATGAACCCAGTAAAGCGGTTCTCTTTCCATACGCTTTATGTAATTGGTCAGGAATCGAAACCAAATTAGATTCCCGAATTCGTTTTGCAAGAATCGCTGCAAATATTGCAGCAAAGAAGTAGTAAGGAACTCCCTGCAAGAACCAGTTTGAAATTCCGTAGCGGTACGAGAACTCGCCTACACCGAGTATTCCACCATACCAAGTTGATACCAAGCTCATTACAAACAGAGGAAGTGTTAACGAGCGTCCTGCTAATAGAAAATCGACTTCATCTTTTTTTGTTTTACGGGCAAATGCAAAACCTATAAAGACAACTGCTGCAAAATAAAGAATTACTACGATGTAATCTAATAAATGGAATGTGATCATAAGATTTTTAACATCAATTATAAATATAATTTGCCGCTCAACCGCCATTTATTGAAGTTCTATCCGGGAGTAAATAGATTGCTTCGTGGTGGCAAGAATGAGCGGCATTTTTTAAAATTGGACTTTTAAAGTTAAGAAAACATTTCGGGTCGCTGCCGGAATCCAATACGGCACTCCTTCCTCAACATACCCACTCGACTCGTATAAACGATTCAATAAATTATTTCCGATTAAATTAATTTCAAGATTAAAATTGTCAGAAATATTTTTTAGCTCATAAGCAATGCCGCCATTCAAAACAGAAAAAGGCGAAATCGCTACCTGTTTGTTTTCAGTATTATCTAAATATATCCTTCCGACATTCTGCAAATGGATCGATGCTTTTAGCGGGAGTGATAATTTTGCAAAGTTATATGTGAGACGAAGATTACTTAAATTAGTGGGGAATCCGCCTAAACGTTTATTGTTGTAAATAATTTCTTTGGTTGTTGGAGGACTTGTAGTCCAATCCGTTACAATATATTCCGAGTGCTTGATAAAACGATCGTCGTTGAAAGATACGTTACCGTCGAAGTAGAGATTCTCGAATAATTTGAATTTTCCTGTTAATTCAACACCACGATGCACCGACTGTTCAGCATTACCTGATATTGGAACGCCGTTATCATCAATCTGACCTGTCGGAATAATTTCGTCGCGAAAATCCATCAAGTATAAATTGAACTTTAAATTAACATCATCAGTCCGATAACCAGAACCGATTTCATAATTCACTAATTTTTCGGGCTTGAGTTCCTTCCCAACAAATCTATACAGCTCGCCATCCTTTAAAAAATTCTTGGGAAGATTGATTGGGCTTATCCAATAATCTTGTGGGTTATAAATATCTTTGAAAGCCGGCTCACGCTTTGCCATAGATACATTTGCAAAAACATTCAACGCATCGGTAAAATTATAATTAACACCGCCACGAGGTGTTACAAATGTATATTTCCTTTCAAACTCAACTAAATATCTTTTTTCATTTTTCAACTTGATATTGTGATGACGAATTTGTAAATCGGTCATTATAGATAGATCTGGCGACAATTGATATAACGAGTGTATATAAGCTGAAAGTGAAGTTTTCGGGACTACATAGTCGTAGTATCGCCAATTGGGTGATACATTTGGAGGGAAGAGGTTAGCCCAAGTTACTTCGCCGAAATGATGCCCCGAATGGTAGCGATACTCGCCACCAATAATGATATTACCTTTGTTGTGTTTGAATGTAAAACGTGGCAACCATCCGTAGTCAATATCATCAACCAATCGTTTTCGTGTGAGGTCGAGGCGGCGCACTTCAAACAAACCTGCAGCATCCCGAACCGGATTACCAAGTGCATTGGTTCTGTAATAATTTGCCGGCAATAATGTTGAGTCGGCAATTTTGAAACGAGGAATATTATACTCACGCACATCTCTCATTGAACGGAATTGTGTATAGTCCCCTTTTCCAAGAAAAACAAACCCAGTGTTTTCCAGACGAATATTCTCGGTAATCTGCCAATCGTTGATAAGCTGATAATGTGGTTGATAGAAATTATCAATCTCGTTAGGAAATTGGAACGGGTTTGTTCTTCTGGAATTATGATTCTTCAACGAATCACGAATAACGCCACGGTACGAAAGATAACTTTGTTCCGGTCCGCCAAAAATGTTTATTCTTGTTACCATATTTTCGTCGTAACGGGTTACTCCAAAAAAATACGACCATAATTTCGACCATGATGGTTTGCGATAACCATCGGTTTCAATGCGGGAGAAACGTCCGTAGAAATTGTATGTATTATCAATAAGACCTGAATTAGCTGAGATGGAAAGCCTCCGCGTATTAAAAGTTCCGTAACCTGCATCGAATTGAATTTTTGGCAAGTGTGTAAAACCGGCAGTAATCAAATTTACTGAGCCGCCGAAAGCTGAAGCTCCGTAAAGCGAGTTACCTACTCCACGTTGAACTTGAATGTCTTCCGAGTTCGCTGCAATGTCCGGATGATCGACCCAGAAAACTTCGTGCGACTCGGCATCGTTGAGCGGAACTCCGTTAATCATAACGCCGATTCTTCGCTGATCGAATCCACGGATTTTCATATACGAATATCCGATACCATTCCCGTTATCAGAGTATGAATAAACGTTCGGAAGTTCGTTTAACATCATTGGTATATCCTGACCCCAATGTTTCGACTCGATTTCATCTCGAGTCAAGTTAGTGAAAGCAACGGGAGTTTCACGCTCTTTTGCACGCGTTGCAGTAACTACTACTTCCTGTCCTGAAAGTATAGTAGGTTCTAACTCGAATGTGATGTTGGTTGTTTCAGAGGGTTTAACATAAACAGTTTTTTTCTGAACTTTAAATCCTATATAACTTGCACTTATAGAATAAGTACCAGGATTGATATTTTCTAAAGCGAATTTTCCGTCGCGTTCGGTGCTTGTTCCGATTTTTGTTCCTCCCAGGATAACGGAAGCGCCTGACAGGTCTTTGTTATTTTCTTTATTTCGAACTGTTCCTTCGATACTTCCTGTTGCTGCTGAAACATCAAAATAAACAGTAAAAAATATTATTATTGCTATTAACTTCTTCATATTACATCTCCATTGTTTGTATAAAAATGAAATTGCCATTTCCCTGACTACGAATAATACAATAAAGTCAGAAAAACGGCGATTCTACAAACATCCGTTTGCCTACGCTGGTATTATCCAGATCAGGTTCCTGCCTGCGCTGCGGTTTTGGCAGACAGGCTAAGGGTCTATTCTCAGCCGGCAGTCAGTTAGTCAACTGACTAATAATTATAATAACTGCCGAGCACCCCTAACGGTACGGTGGTAATTTAAAATCTTAATTGCTCAAAAGCAAATTTGTTTTTCAAGTTACTTTTAAGTATCTTAATGCCGAATAATTCAGCAATTATATTAAATTTTAGGAGTTTTAATGATACGACATGCATCTGCGCAGAAGCAGGCACGCCAAGCAGAAAAGCGACGTTTGCAAAATAGAGCTAATTTATCGAAGATGAAAACAGCTATCAAGAACGTCCAGGACGAGCAAGATAAAACTAAAGCCGCTGAAGTTTTGAAAAAAACTTCAAAGCTTTTAGACAAATTAGCTGCTAAAAAAGTTATCCATAAAAATAAAGCGGCTAACCAAAAATCGGCTTTAGCTAAAGCGGCAAACAAAATGAAATAAAAAAAGCCTCTGAGAAATCAGAGGCTTTTTGCTTTAGAACGTCCGTTAGCTAACGGATACGTTCTTTAAAGCATTCCATTCCTTTTTCGAATAAACCATTCTATCGAAAGCAAAAGCACTATCAACAAAGC
>CAMTWO010000048.1:0-19008 GCA_947085405.1 uncultured Ignavibacteriota bacterium | reverse complement strand
GTTAGGTGGAATTGGAATACACAGCGACGGAGGAGATGGAAAGTTAGAAATAAAACCGGGCGTAGAAATCCGGTTTAATCCCAACACAGGCATACAGATAGGCAGTAATTATTTTTCAACATTGTATCGAGGTCAATTACAGGCGATAGGAAAGCCGGATAGTATAATAACTTTCACATCATCGAGCGGAGCGAATAACGATTGGGGCGGATTATATTTTCACAATGCGAGCGATGCCGATGGTGCAGTTTCAAATTTAGAGTATTGCGTAATCGAGAAAGCAGGACAGAATGTTTACGGTGCTACAGCAAATATCTACTGTGAAAATACAAACCAACCGACTGTAAATAATAGCACCATACAAAGTTCAGGCGGTCACGGAATATTATTAAAAAATAGCAATACGGTTATTACTTCTGCTACAATCCGAAATTCGATAGCAACCGGAATATACGTATGGGGCGGTAGCCCTGAATTGTCGAACAATGTAATCGACTCAAATAGTGTTGGTGTATTGGTGAACGGAGGTAAACCAATAATAAGTAACAATAGAATAATAAATAATACCTCCACGATAAGAATGGCGGTTAATTCAAGTCCTTATATTAATGGAAATACATTCACGGGTAATATCTCAAAAGTAATCGAAGTGAATGGAGGGAGCATTACAATACCCGATGCAGTTTGGTACAACGATGGGATACCCTATTTAGTGTTAGGTGGAATTGGAATACACAGCGACGGAGGAGATGGAAAGTTAGAAATAAAACCGGGCGTAGAAATCCGGTTTAATCCCAACACAGGCATACAAATCGGCAGTAATTATTTTTCAACATTGTATCGAGGTCAATTACAGGCGATAGGAAAGCCGGATAGTATAATAACTTTCACATCATCGAGCGGAGCGAATAACGATTGGGGCGGGTTATATTTTCACAATGCCAGCGATGCCGATGGTGCAGTTTCAAACTTAAAGTATTGTGTAATCGAAAAAGCAGGACAGAATGTTTATGGAGTTACAGCAAATATCTACTGTGAAAGTACAAACCAACCGACTGTAAATAATAGCATCATACAGAATTCAGGCGGACATGGGATATTTTTAAATGGTGGCTCCACAACGCCTCAGATATTCCAAAGTAAAATTCATTCTAATAATGTTGGAATTTACTGTACAGGAAATGCTAATCCATTGATAAGCGGATCTATTCAAAACAGTAACGAAATCTATAACAACACTAATTACGGCGTTCAAAATACATCCTCAGGCATAGCAGTAAACGCACGACATAACTGGTGGGGCGATCCATCTGGTCCGTATCATCCGGTTACGAATCCTAACGGTTTGGGAAATAGTGTAAGCGATTATGTAGATTATTCTGATTTCGACACACCAGCAATTTCTATTGAACCAATAATTGTGGATTTCGGAAGCGTTCGCCTCAGCACTACTTCTGTAGATAGCTTCATGATTCGAAATACAGGTTCAGCATATCTAAATATTTATCAAATAACATCAAATAATCCTGAATTCGGTATCTCAGAGCAAACAGCGAGTATCCCTCCATCCGATAGTTCGATATTTTATGTAACATTCAATCCAACTGAAATGGGAATAAGAACAACAAAGTTATTCATTGTTCACGATGCTTCATCATCGCCAGATAGTTTGATTGCAACCGGTGTCGGAATCGCACCGGTATTCTCGCAGAGCAAAACAAGTATAAATTTTGGAAATCTTGGAGTTAGTTTTACACAAGTTGACAGCATCTATATTAAAAATACTGGCACGTATCAATTAAGTGTTGATTCGATATACTCGACAGACGACCAATTTACATTTTATCCCAACACACTTTCCGTTGCGGTTGGTGATTCACAAAAACTTTACCTTGTATTCCAACCCACAAGCTTGGGTATAAAATCAGGCAAAATTATATTTCTGCACGATGGAATTTCAGGAATTGATTCCCTTGAAGTTTCGGGTAACGGAGTAACAGAAGCTCAAGCCGAAGATTTGATTCCAAAAGAATTCGCGTTGTATCAGAATTACCCCAACCCGTTCAATCCAACAACAGTTATTAGTTATCAGTTACCGGTTAGTGGTATGGTAACGCTAAAAGTGTACAACATGCTTGGACAAGAAGTTGCAACGCTTGTGGATGAAAATAAAAAGGCGGGGAATTACAAAATTCAGTTGGATGGCTCTAATATGGCAAGCGGCGTTTATTTCTATCAAATACGTGCTGGAGCGTTCTTTCAAACAAAAAAACTTTTACTGATGAAATAAAACAAGAAACGAGAAACGTGCGACTCACTTGCGGCGAAGCCATCCCTTTCCGACGGAACCCTTCGGGTCGGGAAAGGTGAGTCGCACATAATAAAATAAAAATCAAAAGGATTAGTTATGTTAAAATTATTATCAACTATTTTATTTATTACTATTTTTACTTTAAGTAATAATCTGTATGCTCAAACCATCTCATCTACCTCAACAGGTGGATTATGGAACAGCACCACTACTTGGGTCGGAGGTGTAGTTCCCGGAGTAAATAATGATGTGGTTATCAACGGCGTTGTTCAGGTGAACGGCACCTTTAGTTGCCGCAGCGTTACAGTTAATTCTGGTGCAACATTGCAAAATTCAGGCACTCAGACGTTGACGGTTAACGGGAATTTAGTCAATAATGGTCTCATACGAGATGATTACTGGTACTTCACCATTAACATCACGGGAGATATTACCAACAATGGGACATGGACTAACTACTTGACGAATTTGACAGGCACGACCGACCAGCAATTGTTCTTAGATTCTGGAAAGACATTTGCGAGTTTGTTTGCATCAGCGGACACACTTGGCGACATAGTTGCAGCAACACCACTTGTATTTCGGAACGGCTTCAACTTGAACCGCAGTAGATTGAACATGCAATCGAATGCATTGACTTTAGAGGCGAGTGGAAACATTCATACCGGTCGGGTAATCAACACAGCGGATTTGACCGTGCGGGATGGAGCAGTATTATCGAATATCACATATCAAGGCTCGATCAATCTCAAGAGGCTTGTTCGGATCGGTGTTGGAGTTACGATGGAGGGAATTGTTACAGTAACGGATACGCTGCAAAATTCAAGCACTCAGACGTTGACGGTTAACGGGAATTTAGTCAATAATGGTCTCATACAATATGATTACTGGTACTTCACCATTAACATCACGGGCAACATTACCAACAACGGGACATGGACTAACTACTTGACGAATTTGACCGGGACGACCGACCAGCAATTGTTCTTAGATTCTGGAAAGACATTTGCGAGTTTGTTTGCATCAACGGACACACTTGGCGACATAGTTGCAACAACACCACTTGTATTTCGGAACGGCTTCAACTTGAACCGCAGTCGATTGAACATGCAATCGAATGCATTGACTTTAGAGGTGAGTGGAAACATTCATACCGGTCGGGTGATCAACACAGCGGATTTGACCGTGCGGGATGGAGCAATATTATCGAATATCACATATCAAGGATCGATCAATCTTAAGAGGTTAGTTCGGATCGGTGTTGGAGTTACGATGGAAGGGATTGTTACTGTAACGGATACGCTGCAAAATTCAAGCACTCAGACGTTGACGGTTAACGGGAATTTAGTCAATAATGGTCTCATACGAGATGATTACTGGCGTTTCTCAATTAACGTCACGGGAAACATTACCAACAATGGAACATGGACTAACTACTTGACGAGTTTGACAGGCACGACCGACCAGCAATTGTTCTTAGATTCTGGAAAGACATTTGCGAGTTTGTTTGCTTCAGCGGACACACTTGGCGACATAGTTGCAGCAACACCACTTGTATTTCGGAACGGCTTCAATTTGAACCGCAGTCGATTGAACATGCAATCGAATGCACTGACTTTAGAGGTGAGTGGAAACATACATAATGGTCGGGTAATCAATGCACCGGATTTGACCGTGCGGGATGGAGCAATATTATCGAATATCACCTATCAAGGCTCGCTCACTCTCAAGAGGCTTGTTCGGATCGGTGTTGGAGTTACGATGGAGGGGATTGTTACTGTAACGGATACGCTGCAAAATTCAAGCACTCAGACGTTGACGGTTAACGGGAATTTAGTCAATAATGGTCTCATACGAGATGATTACTGGCGTTTCTCAATTAACGTCACGGGAAACATCACCAACAATGGGACTATGACATTAACTTCAGTTAATCTTACGGGGAGTGGACATAGAACCATTATGGCTCGCGGTGCTACAAGCATATTTACATCAACCGGCTCAAATGTAATACTCGTAGGAGAAAATCTTCTACATAATCTTTATCTCGCAAGTGGAAGCAATTGTGTAGTTGCAGCTAATGGATCGTTACGGTTTCTAAACTTTATTATACTATCAAAAAATGTGGTAAACAAAGGAAAAATCTCTATACCGATTCAAATGGAAAACAGGTTGCGTGATTATGGATTTTTTTCCGGCATAGCGCAAATAGGAGCAGGAATAGGAGTAGATACATTAACTGTTGAAACGTATGGGTACCAAGTACCGGAAACATTTGCAAATGGAGTTAGAAGCTGGTGGCGTTTCATACCGACTCCTTATAATACTTCATCTTCAATTTCTAAACTTTGGTTTTTTTATAAAGAGCCTGAACTTGGTAATAATGATGAAAATACATTAAAAGTATTTCATTCTTCCGACAGTGGTGCAACTTGGCGGCAAATATCAACCACCTTAAATACCGTTCGGGATACAGTAAATAATTGGGTTGCTATTACTGATGTACCTATCGCTGGTGATTTTATACTATCATCTAATCCTGATCCGGTCTCTGTTCGTCCGTCGGTAATTCTTTCAGTTATCGGACGCGACCAGATTCGTGTAGGACCTCCAAATCGTTACACTATTCACTATGCAAATAATAGCGATGTTTCTACCGGCGATATGATTATGGAAATAAAAAGTCAGGGGTTAGTTCATATCAGCAAAATTGAACCATCGATGCCTGTTGGAGTGGCACCGCAGCATATACCTATCGATAGCTTAACTTATGGTGGCGATAAAGAACAAGCATTACTCTGGATTTCGAGTATGGCTCCACGCGAAGAGCGAACTTTTGATGTAATATTTAAAGCTTATCCAGATGTAATCTCAAAAAGTGGTGAAATCACATCTCCGAACGAAACTAAAGCAATCCCATTAATAGCAGCCGGATTATGGTGGGCAGCAAAAGGTTTGGCTGTTGCTTATGTTACTGATGCGACTCTAAATATGACTGAAGAAATCTGGCGTCCGGTAGCTCCTTGTGAAACTGTAACTGAGGCGTTCAAGGAAGCTGTTAAGGAATCATTCCGAAAAACAAATGAAGAATGGTTTGGCTGGGAAAAACCCGCTAAAGAAATATCTAAAAATGCTGCCGAAGAATTATTAAAGCTAAAAGGTATCAACCTTCCTTCAACTGTCATTCTTGATGCCACAGGCAAAACGATTAATGGTATGCAGCGATATTTGCAGGACGATTTTAAAATCAAAGATTGTGAAGGAAAAGACAGACCGCCTACCGGTGATGTAACGAAGAATACGAAGCCGCTTCAGAAAACAATGTCGTGGGACCCCAACGAAAAGGTTGCACCATCCGGATTTGGTGATTATGGTTTCATCTCTTCAGCAGGTCGGATGAATTATAGAATACTTTTTGAAAACTTAAAAGCAGCTACTGCACCGGCATGGCGAATCATCATAGTCGATACACTCTCCGATGTATTCGATCCACAATCGGTTGTTTTTGGTACAACAAGCCACGAAGGTCCTCAGTATAATTGGATAAAAACCGTAGATGGAAATATTGTACGCTGGGAAATTGAAGATATCGAACTTCCTCCAAATGTCATTCCACCAGAAGGTGAAGGGTACGTTGATTTCAGTGTAATGACAAAAGGCGAACTTACATCGGGAACCGAACTTCGAAACAAGGCAATGATTGTATTTGATTATAATCAACCGATTATAACGAATGGAGTAGTAAACACGTTAGACTTTTTAGCCCCTGTAACACAGATGTTAGAACTTCCAGCACAGGTCGATCCTCCAAAACTAACTGTTCGCTGGAACTCGGCTGATGGAGCTAATGGTTCGGGTGTTCAATCTGTTATTCTATATGCTTCTGAAAATGGTGGAGCATATATTCAAATCGGCACCACCGACGCTGATTCGTTTGTAGTTTCTGTAAATCCCGGCTCAAATTATTCCTTCTATGCACTCGGGAAAGATAATGTTGGTAATGTTGAACAAGGTCGCCCGGTATCAGTAGCTACTGTAGTAACTTCGGTAAGTACGGGCGACATAGAAGCTTTACCAAAAGAATATTCACTGTCCCAAAATTATCCAAACCCGTTCAATCCGTCAACAGTTATTAGTTATTCGTTACCAGTTAATAGTTTGGTAACTCTCAAGATTTACAATTTGCTTGGGCAAGAAGTGGCGACGCTGGTGGATGAAAATAAAAAGGCGGGTAGTTATCGAGTTGAATTCAACTCAGCAGTTGGCGGTAGGCAATTGGCAAGCGGTGTATATTTTTACCGACTTGTTGCCGGTGATCCTTCGACAAGCTCAGGACAAGTTTATGTATCAACGAAAAAATTTATATTATTGAAGTAAAACAAGAAATGTGCGACTCACCTCAAAGGTGAGTCGCACTTGTCGCTTTTCCCGGAAGTGAATCGCACTTGCAATTTCTAAGCACAAGCATCTTTCCTCATAAATTCTTATCTTTACAATGCAATATCAATGAAATTACCCGACAAAAAAAATATAGACAAGCCAGTTGACCATTGTGGAATTTTTGGAATTTATGGTCATCCGCAAGCTGCTGTAATGACTTACTACGGCTTGCAGGCGCTGCAACATCGGGGGCAGGAGGGATGCGGCATTGTTACATCCGAGTTCAATCAAAAAATTAGTAAGAATCAGTTCCACGTTCACAAAGATTTTGGTTTGGTGAACGATGTTTTTAAAGAAGAATCTCTTCTCAAAAATGTTTTGCGTGGTAACTCTGCAATCGGACACGATCGCTATTCGACGGCGGGTTCGGCTTACAACAAACAGAACATCCAACCTCTTACAGTAAATTACAGAGATGGAAATTTAGCAATCTCGCATAACGGGAACATTACAAACTTCCGAAAAATCAGAAAAGAGTTGCAGGATTCAGGAACAATCTTTCAAACTACCTCCGATACAGAAATTGTACTGCATCTGATTGCTCGCAGCCGCGAGAAGGATCAGATAAATCAAGTATTGGATGCACTCAATCAAATCGAAGGGGCATTCTCGTTTGTCATTTTAATGGATGGTAAATTGATAGCCGCCCGCGACCCTTATGGCTGGCGACCGCTGAATGTTGGAAAATTAGATGGGGCTTTCGTTGTAGCATCGGAAACCTGTGCGTTCGATATTATCGGCGCAAAATACATCGGCGAAGTTATGCCAGGCGAGATTCTCGTATTCGATGAGGAAGTATTAAAGTCTGCCACTCCCAAAGCATTCCATCTGAAAAATAGACCGTCCAAACCTCATTATTGTATCTTCGAGTATATTTATTTCTCGCGTCCCGATAGTTATGTGTTTGGCGAAAGTGTTGATAGAATCCGTCGCCGTCTCGGAAAAATTTTAGCAGAAGAACATCCTGTAACCGTTTCAAATCCCGATGAACGAATCGTAGTTATCAATGTTCCCGATTCGAGTAACACCGCGACACTCGGATTTGTAAGCCGCAGCAATAAAATGGGTAATCTAACTAAATACGAGATTGGTTTAATCAGAAGTCATTATGTTGGCAGGACATTCATCCAACCTGAACAAGACGTCAGAGAAATAAAAGTAAAAACAAAATTCAACAAAGTAAAAGGTGTTTTAAAAGATAAAGTCGTAGTTGTAGTTGACGATTCGATTGTACGAGGCACAACCTCCAAGCAATTAGTGAAACTCATTCGTGAAGCCGAGCCCAAACAAGTTCACTTCCGAGTTACAGCCCCGCCAATCCGTTTCCCTTGTTACTACGGTATGGATTTTCCCGAACCGAATGAGTTGATCGCAAATCAATGCAACGGTGATATCGAAAAGATTCGACAAGAATTAGGTGTCGATAGTTTGGGTTACCTTTCGCTCGATGGATTGCTAAAATCAGTTCCGAAAGAAAACGGCGAATGGTATTGCACAGCTTGTTTCAGCGGCGATTATCCTGTTGAGATTGATAAAAATTTTGATAAAGAGGAATTGGATTATTGATATTGAAATGAACAAAAATTTTAACATATCGAATACTTTGAGTGTTTTACGATTACTACTTGTAATACCGATAGCAATCTTGTTGTTAAACGGCGAAAGCACATCCAAGTATTTCGCTTTAACATTAATTGCAATTGCCATAGCGAGTGATTGGTTCGATGGTTACTTTGCGCGCAAGTATAATCAGGTTAGCGATTTAGGAAAAATATTAGATCCGTTAGCCGATAAAATTGCGATAGGCGTTATTGCTGTAATTTTGGTTATTCAAGGTGCTGTTCCTTTGTGGTTGATGGTTGCTTTTATATCACGAGATTTGTTGATACTCGCAGGCGGTTTATATATGAAAAAGGTAAAAAACATTTTACCTCAATCAAATCTCCTCGGCAAAGTTACCGTCGGTATAATCTCAGTTTATCTGCTCCTCTGCATTCTGCGTTACGATGAACTTCAAACACTTAGTGAAGTTTTTCTTTTTTTAAGTATGGCATTTCTGATTGTCTCTTTTGTTTTATATTTCATTAATTTTTTAAATATCATCTATAGAAAGGTTTAATTTTTGTAATGGGATTTTTTGATAAGTTCAAATTTAGTCGCCTCAAAGAAGGTCTCACCAAAACACGTGAAAATATAATAGCAAAAGTTCAGAAACTTATAACGAGCAAAAGTAAAATAGATGATGAACTATTAAATAACTTAGAAGAGATTTTGATTTTAGGCGATGTGGGAGTAGCTACTACACATAAAATTATTGAGAACATAAAAGCGAGAGTGAAACAGGAGCGGTACGAAAATTCAACTGAATTAGATAGATTGCTGCGTGAAGAAATTCAAAAAATGCTTTTGAACGGGAATGGAAGCGATGAGGCGCCATTCGTTATTTCACACACTCAAAAACCGCATGTTATTATGATTGTGGGAGTAAACGGTGTAGGCAAAACCACAACAATCGGGAAGTTAGCTTACAACTACAAAACGGCGGGTAAAAAAGTTTTAATAGCGGCAGCTGATACTTTCCGCGCGGCGGCAAACGAGCAGCTTGAAATATGGGCGAAACGTGCCGGCGTTGATATTATCCAACAAGCTCATGGAGCCGATCCGGCTGCCGTTGCTTACGATTCGCTAAAGTCTGGAATCGCTAACAACGTTGATGTTATGATCATCGATACTGCGGGTCGTCTTCATACTAAAATCAACTTGATGGAAGAATTGAAGAAGATTAAACGAGTGTTACAAAAATTAATGCCCGAAGCTCCTCATGAAATTTATCTTGTTTTGGATGCGACAACCGGACAGAATGCTATTCAACAGGCAAAACAATTTACTTCCGCCGTTGGTATTACAGGACTTGTATTAACAAAATTAGATGGAACAGCGAAAGGCGGAGTTGTAATTGCGGTCAGTCAAGAGCTGAAC
Source organism: uncultured Ignavibacteriota bacterium (assembly GCA_947085405.1). Taxonomy (GTDB): domain Bacteria; phylum Bacteroidota; class Ignavibacteria; order UBA10030; family BY39; genus JASEGV01. Next base: position 9,278 of record CAMTWO010000048.1, on the reverse strand, counting down.
ATCCCTGTAAAATTTATTGGGGTTGGTGAAACGATTGAAGATTTACAGCCCTTCGATAAAAATGCTTTCGTGAATGCGTTGTTCGAGAAAACCGAAAATATTTGAAGAATGCCAAACAAAATTAACATATTATCCGAAAATCTAGCGAGCAAAATTGCAGCAGGCGAAGTTGTTCAACGCCCAGCATCCGTTGTTAAAGAACTTCTCGAAAACTCGATTGATGCCGGCGCTGCTAAAATCACTGTTATAATAAAAGAAGGCGGAAAAAGCTTAATTCAAATTATCGATAATGGCTGCGGGATGAGTGAAGCAGATGCGTCGGTGGCTTTTTACAGACATTCGACCAGCAAGATTTCAACACTCGAGGATTTAGAAAACATCCGCACGCTTGGGTTTCGCGGTGAGGCATTAGCTTCGATAGCAGCAATGTCGCAAGTTGAATTGCTTACCAAAACCGATGACGACGACGTTGCCACAAAAATCCGAATTGAGGGAATCGAAATAAAAGAGGTTTCGAAAGAAGCAATGGAGCGGGGAACATCAGTAACTGTAAGAAATCTTTTTTTTAACACACCCGCTCGTAGAGAATTTTTAAAAAACAACAGCGTCGAGTTTAAACACATCTTTGATGTTGTCGTTCGAATTGCTCTGTCGCATCCGGATATACAATTTAAATTCATCAGCGGGGAAGAGACTGTGTTCAATCTTCAATCAAACAAAATTGAAGAACGAATTCGGGATATCTTCGGCAATAAAGTTCACGATGCTATTATTCCTGTTATCAGTAACACCGATTCTCCCTATTCTTCAGAGTTGAATGTTACGGGATTTATCACTAAACCTGATTTTGCAAAGAAAACTCGTGTCGATCAATTTCTTTTTCTAAATAATCGCTACATTGTAAGCCGGAGTTTGAACCACGCAGTTTTCCAGGCATACGAACATCTTATCGAGAAGGGGAGCTTCCCGTTTTTTGTTTTGTTCATAAATATCAACCCGAATAAAGTTGATGTGAACGTTCACCCATCGAAGATGGAAGTAAAATTTAAGGAAGAGCGAAGTGTTTATCATCTCATAAATTCTGCCGTCAGAAATACTCTCTCGGCAAATAATCTTATCCCTTCAATTCAATTTCACACCGAAAGTACTGATACCGGCAAATTACCTGAATATGTCCCTCATCCGAATAGTTCATTCCAGTTTCAGAGGCAAACTGTTGATAGTTTTGCACCGATATTTTCTGCACGAGGTGATATTCAAAACATCGAAACAAAATCTGATTATGAAAAACCAATACCTCAAATTTATTTTCAAGTTCATAATCGGTACATCATAATCCCTGTTGAGGAAGGTGTAATGATTGTTGACCAGCATGCGGCACACGAAAGAATTTTGTATGAGAAAGCAGTTTCAAGTTTCAGCGAAACGCATAATCGTTCGCAGCAGCTTCTTTTTCCGCACACAATAGAATTATCGGCAGGCGATTTTGCAATTGTAGATGAATTAATTCCTCATTTAGAAAAATTAGGTTTTCAATTGAAGGTGTTTGGAAAAAATACTGTGATGATGGAAGGTGTACCGTTAGATGTAAAATCGGGGCAGGAAAGTCTGATACTGCAGGAAATTGTGGATCTTTACAAGGAGAACGAGCATCAACAAAAATTAGAACCGCGCGATAATTTAGCAAAATCGTTTGCATGCAAAGCGGCTATCAAGTTTGGCGATGCGATGAATCAAGCTGAAATGCGTTCGCTGATTGAGCAGTTGTTTGCAACTCAAGTGCCCTATGTATGTCCGCACGGAAGACCGGTTGTTATAAAGCTAACATTGAGCGAGCTGGCTAAGAGGTTTGGGAGGAGTTGCTAATGTTTATTAGCACGCATAACCATGAATGATTATGCTGTTCGAACAAAGACTGATAAATCAGTCTGTAGGTTTTAGTCCGCTTCAGCGGACTTTTTTCGTCCAGCGTCAGCATTTATGCTGATGCGAAGATTGCTGAGCAATAAAATATTCTAACACGCACAACCATGAATAGTCCGTCAACTGACGGATGCTAAACAAACAAAGACCGATGAATCGGTCTAATCATTTAGCATCGTTCACGATGCTTTTATTTATCAGTGTCAGTATTGGAGAGTGAGCTTGCCTGCCCGACGCAGGCGGGTCGAACTATATACTGATGCGTTGGTTTCCAATTTCTCCTCAATTTAATCTCAGTCAGAAATCGGATGTTTCATCTGAAAGAAAAATCAAGTTTTTGAAAATCTCCCTTTATATTCTTATCTTAATTCAAGTTTTATGGAATCTTAATGAATCTCCTCGCCGCAACCTGCCCGCCGTCCGTCAACTGACGGACTTTGGCAGGCGGGGCAGCGAGGTATCTGTTAACAAATTTTATTTAATTCGCCTCAAGAGGCGGGGAACCTGCCCGTCCGGCAGGCGGGTTAACCCTCGTCCGCCTTTGGCGGATTAATTAGGAATACAATTATGTCAGATAAGCACGGCGATATACACAAAGCAAAATCAGAGTGGAAGAAAAAAACTGCCCAAACCGAAATGCAGCGACCGGTAAAATTCACGACAGTTTCAGGCGAACACATAGAGCCGCTTTATACACCTGAAGATATCGAAAATATAAACTTTCTTTCGGATATCGGTTTCCCGGGCGAGTATCCTTACACGCGCGGGATTCATCCGACAATGTATCGCGGAAGATTATGGACGATGCGGCAGTTCGCCGGCTTTGGAACTCCCGAAGATTCTAACGCCCGTTATCATTATTTGTTACAGCACGGTCAAACAGGACTTTCTGTTGCTTTCGATTTACCAACTTTGATGGGGCGAGATGCCGACGACACGCTTGCACGCGGGGAAGTCGGAATTTGCGGCGTTGCCGTTTCTTCGCTTGCCGATATGGAAATTTTGTTCAAAGGAATTCCGCTTGACAAAATATCTACATCAATGACTATCAATGCACCGGCACCGATGCTGATGGCATTTTATTTAGCAGTCGCTCAAAAGCAGGGTGCACGTTTCAAAGATTTACGCGGAACGATTCAAGCCGACATTTTAAAAGAATACATTGCACAAAAAGAATGGATTTATCCCCCTGAACCCTCAATGCGTTTAATTGTGGATATGTTTGAATATCTTAATCGTGAAGTGCCGCAGTGGAATCCGATTTCGGTGAGCGGGTATCATATTCGCGAAGCCGGTTCAACTGCCGTGCAGGAACTTGCATTCACGCTTGCCGATGGTTTTGCTTATGTTGAAGCAGGAATAAAACGTGGGCTCGATGTCGATGAGTTTGTGCCGAGAATTTCTTTCTTTTTTAATTCACACTTAGATTTCTTCGAGGAGATTGCAAAGTATCGGGCAGCGCGTCGTATTTGGGCAAAGCGTATGCGAAATAAATACAAAGCTAAAAATCCGAAATCGTGGATGCTGCGCTTTCATACACAAACAGCCGGTTGCTCGCTTACCGCTCAACAACCTGAAAACAATATCGTCAGGACAGCTTATCAGGCATTAGCAGGAGTTCTCGGTGGTACGCAATCGCTTCACACAAACTCGATGGATGAAACGCTTGCACTCCCGTCCGAAAAAGCTGTTAAAATTGCTCTGCGAACTCAACAAATTATTGCACATGAAATTGGAGTTACTAACACAATCGACCCGTTGGCAGGAAGTTATTTTGTAGAAGCCCTCACCGACAAAATGGAAAGGGAAGCTGAAGAATACTTCCAAAAGATTGAGGCGCTTGGGGGAGTTATCCCCGCAATTGAGATAGGATTTTTTCAAAAGGAAATTGCAAACGCCGCTTATCAATATCAACTTGAATTAGATAAGAAAGAAAAAATAATTGTCGGAATGAACGACTACATCGATGAGAACGAGAAGATTGATATTCCGATTTTAGAAATTTCTCCCGAAGTGGAAATCAAACAGAAGCAACGGCTGGCAGAAGTGCATGCTTCACGAAATAACGAAGATGTAGAACGAACACTCGAGAATTTAAAATCAGCCGCGATTGATGGCAACAATTTAATACCGCATCTTTTAGATTGCACAAATGCTTATGTAACTTTAGGCGAAATGTGCAACAAGCTCACAGAAGTTTTCGGGGTTTATGAAGAAGAAACTGTATTCTAATCGAATTAAAAAAATACTATGCGAAAACCACTAACTTACATTTTACAGTCGGCTCGTTTACATCAATGGGTAAAAAACTTTTTTATTTTTGCGGCTCTAATTTTTTCAGGACATTTGTTTATCCTGAACGATTTATTGCTCACCGCTGCCGGATTTTTTATCTTTTCGCTGGCTACGAGTGCGATCTACATTTTCAATGATGTTGCAGATATTGAGAAAGATAAACTTCATCCCGAAAAATCTAAACGTCCGTTGCCGAGTGGCAATTTAAAAATTTCTACAGCATTAATTGCATCCGCAATTCTCGCTTTGTCTGCATTGCTGCTGAGTTTCTCACTAAATATCAATTTTGCATTTGTTTTAATTGGATATATAATTATAAATATTTTTTATTCATTGTATATAAAAAGTTTGGTGATTCTTGATGTGATGACTATTGCGGCGGGTTTTGTTTTGCGAATTTATGCGGGAGCCCTGCTTATCAGCGTGCCGGTGTCCGAATGGTTGATAATATGCACAATTTTATTAGCTCTTTTTTTAGGATTCAGCAAAAGAAGGTCGGAGTTAGTCTTATTAGAAAACAGCGCCAACACACACCGTTCGGTTTTAGGACACTACAGTCCGCAGTTCTTAGATCAGATGATCGGTATAGTAACCGCCTCGACTGTAATGTCGTATGCACTTTACACAATATCTGAAGAAACAGTTTTAAAATTAGGCACTAACAATTTAATATACACAGTACCATTTGTTTTGTATGGAATATTCAGATACCTGTATCTTGTTCACAAAAAAGAAGTTGGAGGAAATCCAACACTTGCAATATTAAAAGATATTCCATTGTTAATAAATTTAATAATGTGGATAATTTCGGCGGGTATAATAATTTATTGGAGATAATCGAATGATGAAATCGAAGGTGGCAGTAATAAAAACAAAACCGGAAACAGTTTTACAAGATACAGAACGTTTGATGCATCTTGCCGGTTTCGAAAGTGCATTAGATAAAAAATCGACTACAATTTTAAAGGACAATATTTCATGGCATTTTCCTTTTCCCGGCGCTAATACAACTCCTTGGCAGATGGAAGGAACAATATTAGCACTCAAAAATTCTGACTTCAAAGATATTACTTGCGTTCAGAATAAAACTGTTGTAACAAATGCATTCAAGGGGGAGGATTTGAATAATTATCTTCCAATATTCCAAAAGTATAAAATTCCTGTTTTGTATAACTTCAAAGAGGAAGATATGAAGTGGGTCGAATACAAACCGAAAGCAAAGATGCACGTCCTTCATAAAATTTATCACGACGGTATTTACATCCCCGATTATTTTTTTGGAAAGAATATAATTCATTTACCGACAGTGAAATGTCATATTTACACAACTACGACAGGAGCAATGAAGAATGCTTTCGGGGGGCTGCTGAATACAAAGCGTCATTACACGCATTCGTGGATTCACAAAACGTTAGTTGATTTGCTCGCAATTCAAAAGGAAATTCATTCGGGAATATTTGCAGTTATGGATGGAACTACGGCGGGCAACGGGCCCGGACCTCGAACAATGTTTCCTGTTATCAAAGATTATATACTCGCAAGTGCCGATCAGGTTGCGATTGATGCCGTAGCCGCAAAGATGATGGGCTTCGACCCGCTAAATCTCGAATACATCCGGCTCGCACACGATGCGAAACTTGGTATCGGAGATGTTCGTGAAATCGAAATTGTTGGCGACGATATCTCGAACGAATCGTGGGGTTTCTCGGTTGGAAATAATGCAGTCAGTATATTCGGTCAGTTAATGTGGTTTGGACCGCTCAAGAGTTTGCAGAAACTTTTCTTTCATACTCCACTCGTTCATTTATTTGTTTTGGGTTCAGAACTTTATCACGATTACTACCGCTGGCCCTTCGTCGATAAAAAAGTTTTTGAAAAGTGGAAAAAAGAAACGGCTTGGGGAAAGCTGTTTGAAGACTATGAAAGCGATTAGTTGTCGATTGCTAATCGTTTATTAATTTTGTTAATAGTTTTTGGTTCTTGGTTATAGTTTAATAGTTCCTTGTTTTAGTTTGATGGTTAGAAAATCGTCCTGAAAACTAATAACCGATAACCATAACTAACAACTAATGACTACTAACTATGAACCATTGACCATCGACCATTGACGATTAACGATTGACCATTCCTAATTGTCCCGAAGGGATGCCTTCGGCACTCATTGCCAATAGTCAATTGTTAATAACTAATTGTCAATTGACTATTAACCATTAACTATTGACCATTAATAATATGACTAAGCAACGCAAAGCAGAAATAATACTTCTCTCATTAACGGTTATATGGGGAGGAACTTTCGCAATAGTGAAAGGGGCGTTGAGTGAAATATCGCCTCTTTTCTTTATCGCCACCAGATTTTTATTCGCCGCAATCATTCTTACTATTTTATTTTATCCAAAACTCAAAACTATAACAATCGGCGAAGTGCAAAGAGCAAGTGTATTAGGAATGCTCCTTTTTTTTGGGTTTGCAACTCAAACCATTGGCTTGCAATATACGACTGCTTCGAAAGCGGCTTTTCTTACCGGCACGATGGTAATCTTCACGCCCATATTTCAGTTCATAATGGAACGGAAAGCTCCAAAACTTGGCAACATAATCGGAGTAATTATAGTCAGCGGAGGTTTGTACCTTCTCACATCGCCGAAAGGGGCTGAGTTTAATTTCGGCGACGGACTGAATCTCGTTTGCGCAATAATTTTTGCAGTGTATATTGTGTACCTGGATATGGCAACACAGGAAGGCGACCCGTTCAACATCACTTACATTCAAATTGTAACTAATGCTTTTATTAGTATTACTGCAACGTTGATATTCGAAGATATATTCATCAAAATTTCGGGTAACCTGATATTGGCTTTTTTGTATCTCTCGTTGTTGGCAACAACATTTACTTTATATTTACAAACCAAATGGCAAAAGGAAACAACACCGACAAAAGCGGCAGTAATTTTTACGATTGAGCCGGTTTTTGCAGTTGCATTCGCCTACTATTTACTAAACGAAGTTATAGGATGGGTTGGAATAATAGGCGGGGGAGTGATAATTATTGGCTTGGTAATATCCGAAATATCTGATGACTTGCCCCTACTTCGAATGTCGCTTAATCTAAAAGAAAAATAAATCTCATAAAGGTTCAAAATACTGAACACTCTTAAAATCGTAAAAAGTTCTTAATATTTGCAGCGGGGTGAGGTTGTTCAACGACGGTTGCATTTTGTGGTTGTTATATTCGTTCAGAAATTTGATGTAGAGTTTATCTAATTCGGAGAACGAATTAAAACTGTGCTTTGAAAATAAATGCTCTTCATCCATCTGAAAGATTTCATCGACGAAAGAGATTTCAATAATTCGTTGTTCATGATAAAATGGTTGCAATCTGGTTTTTTGCAAATATAATTCCTTGAAAGCAGAATGGTCGGATATAATCAGCTCTTTTATTTTAAACGGAAATTTTTCAATAATTAATTGAAGGAAGTCGTGTGTATTTATCGAAGATGGTTCTTCGTATATTTTTGAAATTTTCAGATGAGTTACACTGTCGATTGCTGTGTATAATACATACTGTAATCTTGTTAGATATGGTTTGATATCGAATATCCCTAAATTCACTTCATCCCCCGGCTGCTTGATCAGATGAATATCAGGAGCATCATCAAGAGATAATTCATCATTCACTAAATTCTGTTTTAGTAGTTTCCAAATAGTATGCTCAGATAAACTGATATTATGATTTTCAACTAAATAGTTGCGCAGCCGGCGCTGTCCGTATCCTGTTAACAGTTTTGCTTCGATTATTTTTTTAACAATAATTTTTGGAGTTGCAAGTGGCGATGTATGCGGTTTTCGCGATTCATCCATTAAACTGTCGTGTGAATAACCCGATTTGTAGTATCTGTTCCACCACTTGTAAAATGTTTTCCTGCTGATTCCAAATTTCTCACATACTTTTGCTACACTCTGCACTTGTTTATAATACAACATCCAGGCAAGTCGTGGGTGGAAAATATTCGCGGCGGGCGGTTTATAATTTTCTAATTTTTCAGTTTGATGAAACATATATGTGATTTTATTCTATTTGTTTTTATTTATTAATACTTCATCAATGGTAATGCCAGACGGTTTAGAACCGATGATCATATTTACATATCTTGCTAACTTCATATAACGCATAAGGATATAAGGATTTCTGTAAAATAATAACTCAACTTAAACCTGCCAAATTTTATAGTTTTGTAAAATTATGGATGTAATTTCTACAAATTTTGCAAATGAGCCAATAATTTTCTAAATTAAGCCCGCAAATTAATTCCACATCTTTGGAGAGGTGTCTGAGTGGTTTGAGCCAAAGGCTCATGCGCCTCTGGCGTAGAAAGAGCCGGTCTCTCAGCCGCAGGCTGATCCGCCTCAGGCGGAGAAAACCGGTGTAGTATATTGAATGTTTGGAGAGGTGTCTGAGTGGTTGAAAGAGCCGGTCTCGAAAACCGGTGTACCCGTAAGGGTATCGAGAGTTCGAATCTCTCCCTCTCCGCTATGTATTACGTATATGTAATATGGAGTGATAAATTAAGGAAACGATATGCAGGGTCAACCATGGATATCGACAAAAGATTAGAAGCACATAACAGCGGAAAAACTCCCTTTACAAGCAGAGGAATTCCTTGGAAAATTATCCATGTTGAAAATTATCCATCACTAATTGAAGCACGAAGAAGAGAAAAATTTTTAAAAAGTGGTAAGGGGAGAGAATTGTTGGATAAGATGTATCCAAAAATTAAAATACAAGATTAATTTTTGAAAGAGCCGGTTTCTCAGCCGAAGGCTGATCCGCCTCTGGCGGAGAATCCCACCTTCTCCGCCATACTACGCTGAAGCTTCGTATGGCATTCAATATCAAACAGGATTGTTAAAATGAAAATCAAAGGAGTAAAAGTTCGTCTGTCCACCGAAGCTTTAGCATAGGTGGACTCCCTCTCCGCCATACTACGCTGAAGCTTCGTATGGCATTCAATATCAAACAGGATTGTTAAAATGAAAAGCAAAGGAGTAAAAGTTCGTCT
>CAMTWO010000047.1:0-1053 GCA_947085405.1 uncultured Ignavibacteriota bacterium | reverse complement strand
TGTTGAACTTGTATCTACTGCAATAGAATATGTGGATGGTGTAGGATACGTTTGCTGCCATCCGCTCTGCATTACTTCGCTTACTGTGTAACTGCCTTTGGGTAAATTACTGATTGTGTAATTACCACTTGCATCGGTCGTGGCTGAATCTGTCTTTGTCCCTGTTACTCGTATCCTCCAACCCGAAAGTCCGGGTTCGCTTGCATCATTATCACCTTCGCCATCCAGGTCATTAAATTTTCTACCGCTGAGCGTAGCTAACTTGAAGTTACCAAAATCTCTACCCGATACATTCGTTCCGCTTACTGTTGTTATTACTGCAGGATTTGTTGTAGTTTGAGTCCAGCCCGCTTGAACTGCTTCGGTCAGTGTGTAAGTGCCGGGTCCTAAATTGATGAATGTGTAATTACCGCTTGCATCGGTAAGTGCTGAATCTACTTTTGAACCACTTAAACGTATGCGCCAGTTAGAAAGTCCTACTTCTCCTGTTTCTTTTATTCCGTTTGCATTCTTATCGTGAAACTTCTGTCCGCTTATTGATACTCTCTGGAAGTTACCAAAATCCCTGCCTGTTATATTTACTCCGCTTACTGCTGGTATCTGTGCAGGATTAGCAGTCGTCTGTAACCAACCTGTTTGCTGATCTTCGGTTAGTGTGTATGTGCCAGGTCCTAAATTAATGAACGAGTAATTACCGCTTACATCTGTGATTGCTGAATCTACTTTCGATCCAGCTAATCTTATCTGCCAGTTTTGTAATCCGTTATCTCCGGCATCCTTACCGCCGTTTCCATTTTTATCGTCATACTTCTGTCCGCTGATTGAGATTAACCTGAAGTTGCCAAAATCTTTGCCTGTTACATTTGTTCCGCTTACTGCTGTAATCGGTGTCGGGTTTGTTGTTGTTTGTAACCAACCAGCCTGCTGATCTTCTATTAGTGTATATGTGCCAGGTCCTAAATTAGTGAACGAGTAATTACCGCTTGCGTCGGTGGTTGCTGAATCTACTTTCGATCCTCCCAATCTTATCTTCCAATTTTGTAATCCTACATC
>CAMTWO010000046.1:0-17505 GCA_947085405.1 uncultured Ignavibacteriota bacterium | reverse complement strand
TAAAAACAATTTTTTCAATAACTATTACAACTCCTTATTCTCATACAAAACATACAAGATTACTCATAAAGAATCAGGAGCAAATCGATCTGCTGAAATTATTCAATGTACTTTAGGGTGTCCCAATGTCGAAGTCAGGAGCTATCAACACTGTCAGTCCGTCTAATCTCCCCGACTGAGATATGGCTGTTGTTAAGAAGACCACTCCGGCAGATTCTTTGATAACTTCATTTGCCTTTAATTCGAGATGGTCGAGAGCTTTTTGAATACTATCCTTTTTCGTGAAATCATATTCAAACCCCCTCAGGTTCTTGTTTTTCGACAGCCGTTTCCCAAATTTCTTAATGAACAAACCGTATTTTTCTGACAGCATGTCTTCCGGCGGTATTAATGGCTTGGGAAGACGTATAAACAAATATATGGGAATTAAAATGATTATCAGATATAGAAATAGGAAAAAATAAAGCGCCCCATTTCCCAGATCGGGATTAATTTCTTTCGCCAGAAGAATAACCTGACTCGTCTGGTTTATAGCGAAAACTGCAATTAATATTGTTATGACAATACTGATTGAAGATAAAAGGAATTTGAATGTCTTACTCAATTCTTTCAGAAAATATTTTTATAAACTACTAATGATTTGAAAATATAGGTGTGATACTAATAAAATGAATCTAGAAATGATAAAATTCCCAATGCCTCTTATCAGCTATTCAAAACATATTTTTCAATTTATGATAAATTTTCTACTTTAATAAAAATACTAAGTAACTCTATATAAAAACAATTTCAAATATTTTCCAAAAACTCTACGCCTAAATCATGCTCCAGGCAACCTACTTCTATCATAAGAATAATTTTTATTAATGTCAAGAGCTTCGTTAGTTTTCGGATTCAACATGAACTCGAAATATGTGCGACTCACTTTTCCCGAAGGGACGGCTTCGCCGCAAGTGAGTCGCACGTTCTTCGTTTCCTATCTAAAAATTGATAAACCAAGAAATTGATAATTTTTACTAAACTCAAATAAGACAGGAAATTTTTTTAAATCTTTTTTTCTTATTTCCCACGGGAAACCGGCGAATTTTTCTTTGCCTCGTTTGTTCTTTGTTTTATTTATTTTTACGTGTATAAGATAAGGATCAATGGAACATTCGATCCCGCTTTCTTTTAACGAGACAATTCTTTCGGCAGCCATATTAATTTCATGCTTTTTGCCAAAGTAACTTGATTTATAAGAATTGTGAACATCGACATTTAAAATAGATCCATGAAAATTGATAATGTCATTAACGATTGTTGCTTCCTTCTTTGTTTTAAAAGTCTTTTTGGAATTTGGATTTAATTTGGTGCCTATTATTTTCAGACCATTTACCGGAAGAAGATAATACGACTCACTTACACCTTTGATCTTTCCGCAAATTTTACAACATACTTTTGCCTCTTTGGTCTTCTTATATCCATCCCAGTGTTTACATTGTAAACCTAAAAATTCCCATGTTAAACCAAGTTGCTGATAGATATTAAAAAATATATGAAGTTCCTTCTTACTAATTTCTTTTTTGTTTAGAAAATTGTTACTGATAAAGTCTAAACTTTTAAAAAGTTTTTTTAATTCTTCTTTTACATGGTCTTTTTTCATTAGTAAGAATTTAAAGAAATAAGAGTGGAGAAACAAATTGGTTATGTGCGACTCCCTTTTCCCGAAGGGACGGCTTCGCCGCAAGTGAGTCGCACATTCCATAGCCGACCCTTCAACAGAATCGGCTTTTATTACACCATACTTTCTACTTACTACTTCTCAAACAACTCTTCAACCTTCACGAGTTTCGATTTTTCTTTGTTAATCTCTAATGGAAATACTTCGATAATTTTATCTTCATCTAAAATTTTTTGAGCAACGGGGGAAGAGTATTTAATCGGTGATGGTGCATTGTTGAACATTGCTTCTTTAAGCGAGGCAGCATCGTTTGCTACTACTGCAACTTTAATATTTTCGGCACTTAAATATTTTTTTATTGCGTTGTTCACATCGGCTAATTTGAGGGCTTTCAACTCTTTCTCAATTTCATTTATGAAAAAATTGCTGCCGTAAAATTCCGAATCCATCTGATAACCGAGTCGGCGACTTGAAGTCTGAACCCAGAGTTTCGAATAATTGATCACGAATTTGCGAGTTGCCTCGAACTGTTCTTCGGTAAGTCCGAGTTCAACCAAATTTTTAAGCTCGTACATAGCATTCCGGATTGCAAAATGAGCGTTTTCGGGTTGCACCGGACGAATCCAAATACTGAAATACTGCTGCCGTCGCGGAGTATTAGGTAGTTGAAAACGCGACCCGCCATCTTGCACCCAATGCTCGATGTATGAGTAATCGCCGTAATTCAGTCCGCGGTCGCCCCGCAAACGATTCATCAACACACCGTTAAATGTGCGATGCTCGCCAAAGTAGGAGTTAGCCAACATCAGTGCATAATAATCTTTATCCTTTCTTGTCAAATTAACCGGGAAGCCCATTGAAATAGCTGTGCCGCGGGCGGGTTTTTCAACAAACAGTATCTCCATTTTCTGAATTGGTGCCGGCTTTGGTAAATCAATATCAGTCAATTTTCCGGAGGGAAGTTTTCCAAAATCTTCTTTGATTTTATCTAATAACGATTTCGGATAACCGCCGGCAATTCCAAACTTTAGATTGTCTTTTGTGTAAACACGTTTGTAGTATTCTTTTACATCATCTAACGTGATTGACTCTAAACCTTGGACTGTGCCCACCTCTGTAGCGCTGTATGGATGATTTTCGAACATGAAATAATTTAATGCTTGTTTGCCAAGGTTTTCGTCGTCAGTACCACGCAACGAATTTTTCAGGTGGTTGAGTAAAAGGTCTTTACTCCTCTTGAAGTCGGATTCGTCGAATCGCGGATGAAGAAGGAGGTCGGAGAATATTTGATAGAAACCATCGAGATTATCTTTGTGAACTTCGCCAACAAAAACGCTAACTTCTTTATCCACTTGCGGATTGATTGAGGCTGCCCATGGGTACAATTTATCAAGCACCTCCTGATAAGTTAAATCTTTTGTGCCGCCTTGCCCGATTGTCAGCGATGTTAAAGCATTCAATCCTTCTTTCCCTTTTGGGTCGTTGATTGATCCAACTTTCAACTCAACTCTGAAAGTAATAAGGGGCGAATCGGCTTGATATAATTCTGTTATTTCCGGTCCCTTTGCACAGTTTATATTTGTCATAATTATTCCTGCAAATAAAAATGCTGTTAATAAAATTTTAAGAGTTTTCATTTTGAATCCTCCTCGGCTAATGTAACAACAGTTCTGTTTTCTTTTATAAAATATTTTTTTGCAACCTTGATAATATCGTCGGCTGTAACTTTTTCGTATAACGCATAAACTTTATTCATACTTTCCGGATCGCCTGTTATTTGGTAGTAGTGGCTAAGTTTGCCGGCAATAGCGTCGGCATTATTCAACCCCATAGCAAAACTATATTTAAGGAACGATTTTATTGTTCCTAATTTCTCGTCCGCTACGGGTTTATTTTTAATTTCTTCGAGAGCGGCATAAATTTCGTCTCTAACAATATTTATATTTTTTGGATCTTTGATTCGAGTGAAAATCATGAATAGTCCCGGATCCCGTGAATCAGCTTGACTCCCTTCAACGAACTCAACCAATTGTTTCTCGATCACCAACTTATTGTAAAGAGGGGAAGTTTGTGAAAACACAAGTTGAGATATTATATCCATTGTCGGCATTTCAAGTTCGTCTGTGCTAAACGCAGGTCCGCGATACCCCATTGCTAATATAGGAAGTGTTTTAGCTTTCCACGTTAAGTTCACTACTTTTTCTTTTTTCTGCGGTGCATCAATCGGAACATTCAGAGTGAAGCTACCTCGTTTCCAATTACCGTAATATTTGTGTGCAAGTTCAACTAATTTATTCTGATCGAAATCGCCTACTACGATTACAGCACAATTTTCGGGGCGATACCATCTGTCGAAAAACTTTAAACTGTAATTGTACTGATTCGGCATATCGAGAATGTCTTTGAGGAAGCCCATGGTTGTGTGTTTGTATGTATGTTTTTCGTATGATGATTCACGAAGTTTCTCATATATCATCATAAAGGGACTGGAGAAGTTTTTATTGTACTCACCTAAAATTGCACCCGCCTCGGTTTTAAAATCTTCTTCTGAATATTTTAGATTCATAAACCTGTCGGATTCAATATCCATAATTGTTTCAAGTTCATCGGAGCTTGCCAAAGTGTGATAAGCTGTGAAATCGTCGGTGGTGAATGCGTTGTTATCGGCGCCCATAATTTTCAGGACGTCGTTGTATTTATCCTTGTCGTACTTCTCGGTACCGCGGAACATCATGTGTTCGAAGAAGTGAGCGAAACCCGAAAGTCCCGGCTCAATTTCGTTACGTGAACCGGCACGAACAACAGTGTAGTAAGCCACAATTCCAGGACTTGGAAATGGAACTGAAAATATTTTTAAACCATTATCTAAAGTAACTTGATTCATTTGATAAGGGAAAATTTTACTCTCCTCTTCGCCACGGGCAACTAACAGAAGGGGGATGAAGAAGAGTAAAATACCAAAGGTGAAACGGAACATTATTTCCTCCATATTGATTTGTTATTTTTTTTGTGAGTTAATTTTTGTTTAAATACTAAATTCAAACGATTAAGTTTCGGAAATTATTTCCATATTTGAAATTATTTCAATACCAGTGGGTAATAATTACAGCCAACACATAGGTGCCAAAAATAAAATCTGCAAATTTCCTTCATTTTTGAGGTTTTTATACACGTATTATTAACGGCACGGATATTGGAGCTTTATAAGGTGTTAACATGAATTAATTAATTGTTTCGTAAAGTACTCCTTACTTACCCGCTCTTCTCTTCCTGAGCGGGTTTTTTATTTCTATTAACGATATAACTTTAAAAATTCCAATTTACAGAGATTGAACCAACATAATTCATCGGTAAACCTGGCTCAAGAAATATCGGATATTGTTTATTGATTCGATCTACGTCGGGATTAATGAATGCCGAAGCTGCATATTTTTTATCTGTTAAATTATTTATACCAACAAACCCTCGTATCACAAGTTTATCGGAAATTAATTTTAAATCTTCAAATCCGACTGTGAGGTTTATTACATTGTAAGCAGGAATGGTAAGTGTGTTTGAGTCGTCGGCGTAATAATCTCCTACACCTTGAATGGTCAATTCACAAAAATTATTTTGGAAAAATGTTGGTGCATATTTAAAACTTGTCCTATAAAAAAAATCCGGCACGCCCGCCATTTTATTGTCTTTCAGGTCTTCAAATTTATCTGCCTTATTGTAATGAACCGAATCAATCATATACTCAACATATTTGTTCTGCGAATAAGTCAAAGCCGATTTTAAAGTAACGCCATAATCCAAGATGAGCGTAAAGCCCAGTTCGCCACCTATCCTCCTCGTTTTTCCGGCAGTAAAGTAAAATCGTCCATCTCTGTATGGAATGAGATCGTTTTTGATTTCAATTAAATACACAGACAGGTCATAAAGAAGTGATTTCAGAATCGGGGATTCTCCGAATGTCAGAATTTGCTTTGTTCCGATTTCATAAGTAGTAGAACGAATCGGTTCCAATAATGGATTAAGAGATGTAACAGTATCCTGTCCTGTTGTGCTTGGCGGATCGACTTCGTTACCCGCAGGCACTTCAACACCGCCCCCTAAATTTGCATAAATGCTATGCGACGGACTCAAAAGATAAGTTACACCTGCTTTAGGTGTAAGTTGTTTAAAAGACCTTGATGCGTTCAGGTTTGGTTTGATATTGTTGTCGCTATAATAAGTGATATTGTCGTAACGCCCGCCAAGAATTAAACTTAAATGATTGCCAACAAAAAATTCGTCTTGAGCAAAAATTCCAAAATTATTTGCCCCTTCGCGTTTGTTAGTGCTCAAAGTCGTACCACGCTGACCGTTTACAAGATTATAAAATAATATCGAGCCATCCTGATATGCTTCATCCAATCCAAGAAGCAGTCTGTTTTTTAAATCAGGATTTATTGTTAAAGAATTTCGATAAACAATATTTCCTCCAATATGATAACGATTGAAATCTCTGAATGTATTTCTCTCTGAACGTTGTAAAACTTTGGGCGTTACAAACACTAATCCTGTAATACCGTTATCATTGTCGATGTCGTGTGAGAATTTAATTCCCATCCGTCCCAACCGATTCAATCTTCTTTCATCCCGCAGAACATAAGTCGGTTTGTAGTTCGATGTATCGTTTTGTGCTTGCTGCGGATTCTCGTTGAACTGTGCCTGTGTTAGAGGTCCAGGTATTCTAAACGAGTTGCTTGCAGCAGTTATATAAATTCCAACGGTAGTATTTTGACCAATCGATGTGTGGATTCCGGTATTAAGTAATGCGCGAGTGCTTACCGAGTGTTCTCTCCAGCCGTCATAATTCGTGTTGCTAAAAGTTAAGAAAAATTTCCCGCTGCCAATATTCGTTCCGAAATTTACAAGCTCTTTCCTGTAACCAAAACTTCCGAAGGTTGATTGTAAATTGATGAATGGATTTTCGAATGATGTATTAGAAATAAAGTTGACCACGCCGCCGGAAGCATTCCCCCACAAAGCTGATGCGTTGGAACGTATTACTTCAATTCTTTCGGCAGAAGAAATTTCAATTAAATCGAAAGATGTTCTGCCGTCGGGTTCAGTTTCCGGGAAACCATCCAGCAGAACGCGAATGCCGCGTGATGTTCCGGCATTTGATCTTTCGCCGGCACCGCGGGCACCGAAGCCACGAACCGTTAAACGCACATCCTGATTTCCATAACGCGATTGAACCATTACGCCCGGAATATTCGCAAGCGCCTCATCAAGTCCGTAACCTCTTACTTGCTGTAAATCTTTTGCTTCCACAATACTCAAGGCGAGCGGAACTTCAAGCCACGATTCTGATATTCGTGTGGCAGTAACTACGACCGGCTTTAATTCATACCGGACACTGTCGGATTGAGCAAAAATAAAATTAGAAAGAACAAGTAGTGCAATTAATACAATGATGGGAGTACTTATTTTTTCCATTAACTAATTTCCTTATTTCCACACTTTATTTTTATTCTAACTTCTCTTTCTCCAACGCTTCAAAATATTTCCTGATTAAATCCTCGTAATCTTTGGAATACTTTTCTTCCAGGATTTTTAACAGTTCTTCTCTGAGTTTATTTTTTCCTTCTTGAGTAGTTAAATCAATATCTCCCGGACTTATACGTTTCAAATCTTTGCCAACTTCAGCACGGCGGCGTTTTTCGTAATCACGCTCGCGCATCGATTTTTGTGAATCGAGTAACCGCGATAATATCCGATCTTGCTTCTTTTGTGTTTCCGGATTAACGTTCCCTTGTTCCAAATCTGTTTGAACTTCCGACATATCTTTTGCAACTCTTTCTAAGTCGCCTAAAAGTTTACTCAACTCGCCCATATTTTTCGCTTCATTAGCGAGTTGTTCTAAGGATTTTTGGACGGCGCCCTGCTGACCGCCTAAGCGTCTGTACTCAGCCATTTGCTGTTGCGATAAACCCTGCCCCTGCCCACCCTGCCCCATAGCTTGTCCTGTCTGTGCATTTATTCCGGCTTGCATTCCCGACATTTGACCGAGCCGCTGCATCAGACCAGCCATACCCATTCCTTGCCCGCCGCCTTGCTTCATTGCATTTATTGCCCCCTGCATCATCATTGCAGCGCGGTTCATCGAAGCCATTGCTTCGCCCTGCTGCTGCGATGTTCCGAACGGATTCCTCTGTTCCATACTTTGCATTGCCTGCCCCATCTGCCGCATTGCATTTCCAATTTCTTTGCCCATCTCCGGACTTATAGAAAACGACTTCTTGGAAATTTCGCCCATCGAGTTGGCTACGTTGTTCAAATCGCCTAACATATCCATTTGCTGTTGTGCGTTCTCGCGAAATCGCTGCGAGTTCGGATCGAGATTTTTAGTTTCCTGTTTCAGTTCTTCCTGTTCTTTTGAAATTTCTAACAAGTTTTGAACTGCTTTCCGCATCTTGTTTAAAACTTCTTTTTGCATTTGTTCTTGAAGCGATTTCTGAACGTCTTTCATCTCCGTCATAAAGTCCTGCATATCTTCAGTCATCTCTTGCTGCGTTTGACTTGCCTGCTTCATTTGTCCCGACATCATTTGCTGAGATGCTTTGTTCGATTTTTTCTGAAGCTGCTTTTCGCCTAAACTTTTTTCGGCTTGCGACATTTTATCGAGAGGCATATCTTCCGGAAACTCTTCCATTTTCTCCTTTAAATTTTTCGCCTCCTGCTGAAGCTTGTCGATTTTCTCCTGTATATCTTTCTGTTGTTTGGCTAAATTTTCTAACTTCTCTTTATCTGCGGGATTAGTTTTCGCGGTCTGTTCCTTCAACTGCTGTTGCTGGTCAATCAATTCTTCGGTGCGTTTTATAAGTTCATCAATTTTTTGTTCGATGTGGATGCGTTTTAAAAGCTCAAGTGTCCGCTCTAAATTTTTCTTGAACTGCTCTTCCGAAAAATTCATCTGCTGCATTTCCTGCTTCATCTGTTCGGGTGTCATTTGCTGCATTTTTTCCTGCAGCTTTTTCATCGCCTCTTGAAGTTCGGGATTCTTCAGTTCTTCCATCAGCTTTTGAAGTTCTAAATACTTCTCCATAGTTTGCTGCGACACGAGTTTATTCTCATCCATTTTTTCTATCATCTCTTCCATCTTCTGTGCAGCTTCCGAGATTTTCTTTTTCATCTCCTCATATTTTTTAGTCAGTTCCTCTGCTTTCTTCTGCTGCTGCCAGTCAGCTTTTTGCTGATTCTTTTTCAGATCGCGTTGAAGCTCGTCGAACTCTTTCTTCAATTTTTCAGCTTCTTTTGCTACGTTTTGCATCGTTTCGATAGTCTGCTTCTGGCTCTCTGAAACATCGGCAAAAACTTCATCGAGCGATGGAAGGCGAACCAAGTAAGTTTCACTTCGCGATGCTTTCGGTCCGCTCACATTATCGTTATCGAAAACTTCAACATAATACGCGAGAACATCTTCGGGAACGAGTTGAAGCCCTGCTAAATTCCAATTGTGCCAAATCTCCTGTGCGATTTGTTCTTTTGATGTTAGAGGAACTTCGATAAAAGAAAATTCTTCTGACGGTCTCTCGTATCGCGATTGAACGAGACGATACGCAAGTTGCATTTTGGAGAAGCCGTAGTCGTCTTTGATTTTGATTAGCAGGTTGAGCAGCATACTCTCGGTAACATCAACATTTTTACCCGGCACAGCTATAGCAACAGACGGATATTCGTCGGGAATAATTTTCAACTGATAATTGATCGGAGCGATATTCGTTAAGCCCTTTTCATCTTTTAGCTTAATTGTGTAAGATTTATCCTTTAAGTGAGTGATTGACCCTTTTGCTTCTTTGTCATTACTAGAAAACTTAGTAATTGTGCTGTCGCTAAAATGCAATTCCGCTAATGATAAGTTTTTGCTTGAGAGAATATTGAAATTAATTTTCGTTCCCGGTAATGCAGTAACATCGCCGACATTTTCTTCGAGTGCTTTAGGTGGGATGCGAGTGTAAGACGGGTAAGTTAAATTCAATTGCAGTATGCGTACTATAGGTCGGTCGAGAACTAAAATTTTATATGCCGGACTCCGTGAATCCCCGGAAGATACATAATAATGAGTTGTAGATTTTATGTTTGGAATTGAGAACTTAAAAATTCCTGCGTCCGAAATTTTAAGCGTTGTCTTTTCAAACTTTGTTACCCCCTCCTCGCGTGCTTGAAAAGTGATTGTACTGACAGAACTTCCGACGGGGTGAATAGTGAAATCGACAGTCTCACCGCGAAGAGCTTCCGAATCTCCGGGTTCAACTATGAAAAAGAGTTTCGGAATAACTGAAAACTGTTGGTTAAATTGGTAGATGCGGAAAGCCGACCATAAAAATCCCTTTGGGGAAATAATAATAGTCAACAGAAAAACACCCACCGTGTAGAAAAAAATATTTCTTATTTTTTTTAATCGTTTGTTATCAACTGCTTGAATAAAATCAATGCTTTTAATAGCATTGTATAAATCCAGAAACGAAGCGTCGATTAGTTCGATTGAGTATAAGATTTTTTCCTGCACTTTCGATTCATAAACCTGCAAAGCATTCAACAGCCGGTCGTGGATGTGTGGAAATTGACTGCCGACTTTGATTGCAATTTCCGAATCGTTTGCGTTTTTTAATAGTTTGAGTTTTCGCAGAAACGGTCTTCCGGTAAACCATACTATTGTGGCGAGTGTAGAAAAAAGGATGAAGAAGAAAAGTATTGTTCTTCCAGTTACTCCGAAACCGAAGATACTTTCTAATACAATCGAAAATAAAGAAATTAGAAGGAAAATTGAAGCCGATATTATGATACCTGTAATGAGGTCAATAGAATTTTGCTTCCGCCTGACGGTGTGAAGTCGCTGTTTGATTTCTTCGTAGAGGGGTGATATGTTTTTGTAATTTTCCAATTTACAAGCACCAAATATCAGAAAAAATGATTAATGGAAATTTTGCATTGGAGTTTGCTTGTGTTTTGGGGTTTGGCATATTGAAATTTTTAGTTTAGTGAGTTAACGCCCATACAACTATGTTTGTTCCAAACCGCAAAGCTTCTTCGCGTTTATCGGGCGGCGTGTTGTGAACGTCAGGGTCGTTCCAGCCATCGCTTGGATTCGCTTCGTAAGTGTAATACAGAACGAGTCGATTGTTATGAAAAATTCCGAAACCCTGCGGTTGTTTGCCGTCGTGCTCATGAGTTTTGGGTGGACCGTACGGGAAATTGTAGTGGCAACTATACAAGCCGAACGAGTAGGGGAGCTCAATCAAATCTTTTTCAGGGAAAACTTTTTTTATTTCGCGCCTGAATGCTTTATCCAAACCGTAGTCGTCATCCACATAAAGGAAACCGCCGTTTTCGAGATAAGTTCGAAGCCGCTTTGCTTCATAGTCTGAAAAAACAACGTTTCCATGTCCTGTCATAAATATGAAGGGATAAGTAAAGAATTTATCGCTGGAAATTTCTACGAACTCATAAACCGGTTCTGTATCGATCAAAGTATTCTTCTTAACGAAATTCAGTAAGTTCACATCTCCGCCCGGATCGTTGTACCAGTCGCCGCCGCCGCTGTATTTCAGCCGGGGAATTTTGAAGGCGCTGGAAACTTTAACTTGAGCAGAGAGATTAGAGCAGAGAGCGATAAGCAGCACCAGCGTGATTAATATTTTGAATGTTCGTTTCACTAATTGAAATTTAGGAAAATAGGAGAGGAGAAGCAAATTAAACAATCTTCAAAATATTTACTACCAATAATTCTGCTTTCTATGCATTCGAAGGTTTTGAGCGACTAAATTCTCGCATCCTGGATTTGCTTCACTCGCAGCCGCACGTGCGTTGTCCATGTCCTCCAAGCGCTTCAAGAAGATGGGGTAGGACATCTGCTCGATGGCGGTGAGGGGATTAGAGAGACCGCCGGGCCAGAAACGATCCCAGAGGGCGTCGACTTTACTTTTCAGTTGTGGATCGGTGAGCATTTTGTCCTTCAGATGCTAACTTACCTTTGGTTTTTCCACAGCGGATGAGAACTCAATTTTTCCACCAATTAAATCGTTGATGGTCTTTTCAAGATCTGCGGCTGTCGGAATGCCTTCAATCAAAACCTTGGAATCGAAATTCATTTTCCTTCCTACTATGTGTAAGGCTTCATTAAGAGTTTCAGTGATGTGCTCTCTCAACATTGCTCGCCAGAGTTCGAACCTTAGGTATCGATAGACAAGGTAGAATTCATTGGTTCGGTCTTGATAGAGTTGTCGCGCATACCAACCGATAGCCCTAGTCAATCGTGCCACTTGTAACATCTCCATGTTGTGATAATGTGAGAAATCAAAGCCGGTTTTCTGTTGTTCGGGGGACATGAACTTGGTTGGCGTGGTGCGGTCACTCAGCTCTGCCAGTCGCCTCAGCAATCTTCGATGCCTTCGAGGAGCACTAAAGCCATTAGGAATTCTGAATCGAACGATATCTCCCTTCGGTATCTTCACTCTTTTCTTGGCTCCATCTTGCCCGCTGATTTTCTGTCGCGGTTGCTGTTGAGTATAGTACCTCAGGCCCTTCTTCAAACCCCAGTTTGGAACCTGCACAAGTTTGAAAGATCGATAGTTTGGATGCTCATCATAGAAATAGACTATCTCATAGAATGTTTCACCGAAATGGGATAGGGTCCCAGCTACATCACGAATGAAATTCTCGACAGCCTCATCGAGGGAACGCGCATCCCTACGGCTACTCCCAAGAGCTTGACAAAGCATCTGCTCAAAATCTTTGTTGGGTGGATCAAGACGGATTACAACTCCAGAGGCCTGCCTGGTGCGTCCAATTGGAAGCAGACCAAGATGAATATCCTGAATAAGCATGCGTGGATACAATGAAGAAGAGTAATCTCTCACACCTGCGTATTCATCAGATCGATAGAACCACTTGGAGCGTTGTGTGCTGTTTTTGAATATCTCGCGATGCAATTTCATCGATCCTCTTCTTGCCCTGCGCTTTGAGGGTTTTGCTTGCGCATCTCATCTGCTAAGTGCTCAAGAAAATCGTGGTTGTCGTTAAACTCAACACCGTTCGCCTCTGGTCTATTCAGCAAATACGTTAGGATGAATACCTCAACCGCGGAAACAAACGGTTCATGCCGACCGAAACAAAGCGCCCGTATCAACGGGCTGCGATGTTCAAGAGGAACATCATCATCTCCGTAGAACCCGC
Source organism: uncultured Ignavibacteriota bacterium (assembly GCA_947085405.1). GTDB lineage: Bacteria > Bacteroidota > Ignavibacteria > UBA10030 > BY39 > JASEGV01. The sequence goes on along the minus strand of CAMTWO010000046.1, from coordinate 4,637 downwards.
CTCGCCCAAAGTTATCAATCATATTCTCCTTTCTAAGAGTTCTTCTTAGATGAATTTCCCAATTTGTCCTTAGCACATCTCGCGGAATTATCGAATGGAGTGACTCACGGTACTGGACAACACTAACAAAATACTTGATAAGTTCTGAAGCTTTCGGATGACTATCCAAATACTTGTTCCAGGTACTCTCGCACACATCCCACAGCTTGGAATTCAAGTACAACTCAGAATAGATCTTTGCATATCCGCTCAGGTCAAGGATATCTATTATGGGTTCAGATCCAAATACAAGTTTTGATTGGACGTCAGCTTTGATTATCTCCTGCTCCTTTTGAAGCTTGTCGTAAGCCAGCATGACTCCAACAAAGAGTTGAGGGAACATCCGGCCAAACTCATCCCCACGGTTTTGCTCCAATAGAAGCATCACATGAGCATACACCGTGTTGTATGATTGTCCAAAGACATCTGGAGCATCAACCGGACGATCAAGCACTGCAAGGGCGGGAAGGCATTGGGCAAGCATATCAACAAGACTTTCTCTTCTAGTTCGCACATCATCATGTAGCTTATCCCAATCCCAGTCGGGCCATGGTAATTCATGCAGAATCCGGGTTTTGTTGAACGAAACAACTCTCTCCTTATTCTGAGCAATGTGATAGTGAATCTTGTCACAGACCTCAAGGCCACGATGAGCATGCATCGCCGCAAAAACTACCTGTCCTCGTTCCAAGTATGTTTTTGATATCTCTACAAATTCAGCACTTAATAGCTCAACTAGCCTTAGGAATCCAGAAGAGAGTAAATGCATGTACTGCATTGCAACAAGTTGATTTCGATACCACTGAGGTGAGATACTCCTCCCTTCTACTCTATCTTCGAACGACGTCGTCCGCTGAACAAATTCTAGTCGAGAGAGCATTGAGCAGGGGAAATTCTGATCATAAATAGACTTCCGATTTCGCCATGAAATCCGACTCAATCTTAGCTCAAACACTTGCGATTCATTTGCACGCAATCCACTGAAAAACCCAAGAACAAAATTCAGGATGCAATAACCATGGAAGTCCACCAGAGCTAGGGTGTGGTCATTCGACAAAATGCGATTAGCAGCTTCCTTGTCAAGCTTCTTCGTATCAGAAACTACTTGGCTGTTGAGTAGGGTTATGACCTTGCTGGCCTCCTCAAACGCAAATTCTTCTCCGCAGATCTCTAACAAATCGCTTAGGGGCTGCAACATACGGTATGCTGTTTGCACGCGCCCACCAGATAAGACATCTGAGAAGGCAACTTGCAGGGTGGCGCAGACATCTTCCTCAAACCAGTACAGATTTGGCTGGGGTTTTGGCTGAAGACCAACATGAGTATTCAAAGCAACTGTCAAGGCGGAAGAGTCCGCCAGAAACCAATTCTGATGTATTAGCGTGGCCTCGTACCACTTGCTGTTCGTGGGTATTAGCCTCTTATCCTTTTGATAGCTAGAGAGAAGGTAGGTCAGCCTATGAGTAAGATTAACTAGCGGCTCCTCTTCTTTTTCTTTCGTCAAAAGCACACTCTGAAAGAAAACTCGCAGAGAACGAAGGTGCTTGGACGCCATCTTTTGGTAATGGGCCTGAAAGTGCTCATTGTCCCAAGCAAACCCTTTAGTCGTTGCATGCCGTATTTCGCCGTATAGGTCAGCAAAGATGGGTCTCGCAAGTTCATAGTAATCGAAGAAGTTGAAAACCCTCATGCCAAGGAGCAAGAAACTCAATACACCGAATAGGGAGAGTCCTATTACTAACAAGAGGTTTAGTATCCCTGGCATACCGCCGATCGATTGGTATCCAAGAAGTAGAATAGAAGTCGAAGTGAGAAGAGCTAATCCTTTGACGTAAAGGTTTCCAGCCTTTTCTCTTACCAATTGCTCACGGATGACACCTGGTACGTTGGCAAACATGGAGCCAGCAACAACGCTGATGGCTGCGAAGTACAAACCTAGAAAGACTCCTGCAACACCTGCGACAGTACCAAGGAACTGGCCAATTAGGTCTTTGTCCGGTTGAATAACATCCCGTAGAGACTGAATCACTTGCACCGACCATCCTGGGAGGTAGCCAAGAACAGGCGACAGATATTTATGGCAAGTATACTCAGCGAGTTGCAATACGGCAACCGTGACGACCGAGGCTAACGCCACTTGCCAAACATTGCGTACGAGCGTCAAGACTATTGAAGTGGCATGCCCTCCACCACGGATTTTCTCCAACCAACTATAAAAGAATCTTCGTACTTGAAAACCAAATCTCAGCAGGAGACGACGTGAGACCCAGTAGACTTTAAGATCATCGAAAGATGATAGACGCATCTACCCCGCCAACCTCTTCGCCAACCCCGAATAGAAACACTCCCGCCAGAAAGCCGGCGGGCAGGTCGGGGTAAACTCAATCAACTCCATTATCTCATTTTCGCTAAAAAGTTTCTCCACCGCGTTCATCCAAAATTTTGTGAACGGTTCTTCATATAAGTCTGTGAGTTCTAGTTTCTTTCGCTACAAAAACACTGTCTGTACAGCCCGCAGGAACCTTGACTGGTCTGCATTATAATTATGCTCAAGAATAAATGCATCAAAACGCCTTTCGAACAATTGTCTCATAACTGGGGATAGCTTCAATCCGCAGCACATGTTTTCAGGAAATTTACAAAACTTCCTACTCTTATGCAAAAAGCTTTCAGCATGCTTTCTTCTCAGGCTCAGTTTTTAAAATTTATTTATTGTTTTTCAATTATCCTTATTTCCTCTTTCGTCAATCCGTATAGCTCATAAACTTTTTGATTGATCTCTTCTTCAAGTTTAATTTTTTCCTTTTGCAGTTCTTTTTCTCTCAATTTAAGTTCCTCGTTGCGTTGCAAAATCGCTTCGACGTCCTTAATTGTTTTGGGAATTTTAACACTACGCAAGACTTCAGCTTTTGTCATGCCCCGAAGATTAGCTTGGATGCTCGTTAAATATCGCTCGACATACTCGGCAACCTTTTCATCGGTGAGATCAATGAAGTTGTTTCTTGACAAATAGACTCGCTTCCGATTCCGCTCAATCTTGGGTTTGCCTAGATGATCTTCTAAATTGATATATGATAAAAGTGTTGAGTCTGCTAATGCGATAATATTCAAGTCGTCGGAATTAGTCTGAAAAACTTGTTTTGACAAAAAAAGTTGTTTTTCAACGGCGATAATATTTTCAACCCGTTTTATTAAAAATTCTTTGTTGGAATTTTCACCTTGTACAATCGGAATAGAATTAAGGTAATCTTTGTTGATGTCATCCGTCAAAAAATGCCTGCAATAGAAATTAATTAACTTTGAATTCAGTATTCCCAAAATATATTTCAACATCGAGGTATCATCATTTTTAAAGTAAATATACTGTAAGGTCTTTAGTGGGCAGAGTTTATGATCATCATAAGCAGCAATAATTCTTTCAATAATGTTAATATTTCGAATCCTTATGACAAGAATTTTGGGATGTAAATAATCATGCAATACGTTTTCCTCTTGGGCAAATTGATCATGGTTAAACATAACATGATAACGAAAAACATTTTCTGGATAAATCACTGAGAAATCTTTTTCATTAGTTTTTACTTTTCGAATCTGTTTTTTCCCAAATTCTTCCCCTCGAGATATAACTATGTATCTGAATTGACCTAATGGTTTTCCATTTTGAATTATTTTATCAAGTAACTGAATCCACTTATTGTCTGTAAATACTCCGATGCTTTTCTTACAGATTTACTCCAAAACTCTGAAGTTAACAAACTTCTTTCATTAAATTCATTCAGAGCAATTTGTTTCAACCTTAGATGAGTATCTGCTTTTTTATCTAACAAAAGGTGTTCAAAGGAATCCGTTGGCTGTCCTTTGGTACAAATCAGAATGGCATTGGGTGTAGCTTTTGGCTCTTCAAAAACTTCGCCAACTTCGGCTATAGATATGACTTTGTATTTGTGCAAGAATAATTCTCTCAATGGTTCATAGTCTACTTTTCTTAAGAATGTTTCGGGTAAGATGAATCCGAAAAAACCTTTGTTTTTTAGATATGATAATCCCCATTCTGTGAATAATGCATAGGTGTTGATGTTCTTCATCGTCGTGGTCCTAAAACTTACTTTCAGCTGAGATAGAACCGTCTCGTCAACTTCCGCTCCCCAAGGCGGATTACCAACTACAAAGTCGATACCATCTTTAAATTGCCCTTGCTTAAGCTTTATCCTTTTAACTTGTTCTTCATCTTCTACCCGAATAGTCTCTTCAATGTCGGTTCCAAAACCAAGATCAACTACTCGTTCACTCTCTTTGGGCTGCTTCAAAGTGTCTGTAACAAAAACGTTAAACTTTTCCATTTTAAAACTAGGATTCTTCTTTTTCGCTTCGCTAATGAGGTCTATAACTTGGAACAGTAAATTCGTTTCTGTGAGATGTGCCGCAAAGGGATTGATATCGAAGCCGTAAATGTTATCTTTAACCCAGATTGTTCAATAGGGAAAATATTTCTAATGACCGCCATTAGGAAAAAGTGTAGTTAAGTTGTTATTTTATAGTAAGTTGTGCTATATTAGTCGAGCATAAAAACGATAGTTTATCAAGTAAGAAAAGCATAC
>CAMTWO010000045.1:0-20251 GCA_947085405.1 uncultured Ignavibacteriota bacterium | reverse complement strand
CAGAAAGGCAACGAAGAGACGATCCAACAATATCTGAAGGAACAAGGACGGGAAACAGAATACAAGTGCTTACATCATGGGCAACTCTCTTTGTTCTAAGCTCTTAATACCCCGCAGCTTGCTGCGGGGATGATTTATTTTGTTATCAATGTACTCCTTTCAACCTGGAAATAAAAAATTCGGATATTGTCTGGAGAATGTTATTATCTCTACGTCGTGTTTTTTCTTAAAGTGTGAAGCCAATGTGTTTGTATGATGTGCGATTCCACCGCGACATGGAAATGCCGGATCGACTATATTGATTTTCATAACACGATAAATAATAAAATCATTTTTTTTGTGCTGTTATAAGTACAAATGGGAGAAATCTATTTAAAAATTTGATTTTTTCAATGAATGTTTGAAATTTGTACAGAACCTTGAATTTATCCAAAATCACAGGAGGGAAAAGTCCAAAATATTCTAATTTGATATTAACGAATCCGACTTGCTCTAAAATTTTTTTTGTTTTACTAATACTAAAAGTAAACATTCCTTTTTCAGCTTTCCAACTCATTTCTGGACTAACCATTACTTGTAAAAGAAATAATGGATTGATTCGATTTGGTTCAATGAATGCAATGCTTCCCGCGGGTTTTAACATTTTATGTAAAATACTAAATAAATTTTCGTGTTTTGGAAGATGATGTAGAATAAAAAAACCACATACTATATCAATATTTTTTGAGTATAAAATTTCTGGTATATCAAATACATCTGCACAAATTATTTCTAAATTTGGCATATGGTTATTTTCTAATATTTTTAATAAGGAAATCGAACTATCTAGTGCTACTAATTTCCTGCAGTGTGGCAACAGATGTAAACTAAATCTACCTGCTCCGGCACCGATTTCTAAAACAGTACGGTCAGTTGAAATATCGATAGAATAGATTAAATGATTAACCAAATCTTTTGCATAAACACTGTTTGGTTTATACATTAGGTGAGTATGTTTTTGGGGGTCTGAATAAAAATTATCTTGAATATCTTTCCATTTTTCTTTTATAGAATTCATCATATATTTTATTATGGTTTATTGAATACTATTCTCAGAGAAACCAATTTTATCTCTTATAATGTAGAGGGGACGCATTTTTACCTCGTCGTAAATACGCCCGATGTATTCTCCAATAATTCCTAGCATAAGAAGTATAATTCCTCCAATGAAAAGGATTGAGACAACAGGTGAAGCCCAGCCAGGAGTAGCTTTATCTGTAAAAAGTTTTGCATAAACAACATAAATAGTTCCACAGAATGATAGAAGCGCAATAATGGAACCGATAAAAATTGAAAATCGAAGCGGAGTTTTTGAAAAAGAAAAAATTCCATCGAGTGCGAAATTGAAAAGTCGGACAAATGTCATTTGTGGTTTTCCGGCGAAGCGTGCATCGCGATCAAACTCTATCATGGTCTGTTTGAAGCCAGCCCAGGCACGCATACCACTTATATAGCGGTTTCTTTCAGGCATTTCTTTTATAACTTTAACTACTCTCTGATCAATTAAGGAAAAATTTCCAGCTTCTATCGGAATAGGTATTGATGAAAAAAAAAGCATCAATTTATAAAATGAATGAAATGCAAATTTTTTGAAAATATTTTCTTTTCGACTTCTTTTCACAGTATAAACGACATGATTCCCTTCCTTCCATCTATCGATCATCTTTGGGATTAATTCCGGTGGATCCTGCAAATCGCTGTCCATTATAATAACAGCTTCACCTGAGGCATGATCTAATCCGGCGGATATCGCTACTTGATGTCCAAAATTTCTTGAAAAGCTAAGCAACTTGATACGAGCATCCTCTTGGTGTATTTCTTTTAAAAGTTTGAGGGATTGATCTCGACTTCCATCATCCACTAAAATTACTTCAACGGGTTTATCGAGTTTATCGATCACAACTTTTAATCGCCGATATAGTTCAGGAATTGTTTCCTGTTCATTGAAAATTGGTATTATTATCGAATACATAAATTATATTTTATTGTTTTTCTTTCTTAAAGAATATACAATTCCGATTGCACATAAGCCAATTGTTGCAAACGAAATGATCGCTCCGTTGTAAAGCGGATTAGGTTCAAAACGGATTTCAATTTTGTATTGACCTTTTTTTACTTTGATGGCGCGTAAATTCCAATTTGCACGCAAAATATTTTGTTCAACTCCATCAACGTATGCTTTCCAACCGGGATAGAAAATTTCACTTAACACCAATAAGCCATCATCTGGTGTTGAAACTTCCAGTGCGATTGAGTTTAAATTGTAGGATGTAATTTTTGCGTTCCAAGAATTCCAAGAAAGGTTTTGTGCCGGAGGCAAATTAATTTCTTCTTCTAATACAACAACTTGCGAGGGGTCGAAATCGGGCCGCGACATGAATTCTTTAATCTTTTCATCTTCGCTGATTACTTTGTAGTTATAAACGAACCAGGCGCGTGGGAGGTATGTTGTTGACTGTGTAAGACCCATCGTCTGGTTTTTTTCATTCACTTGTATGCGGAATCTTGCATTCATTAAATCGCACAATTTTTCCCAAGATTCTGCCGGTGGATAAATTCGTTGTAAAGAAAGGGGTGTATAACCTTCCATCATAAATATTTTGTCAACCATACCTTGATTTCTATCTAATAACATGTTGCCGCCCTGCCGAGAATTAATTCTGAAGTATTCCTTTTCACCTTCTGTTTGTAAATAGTTGGTTAACCGTTCGGTGCCTTTGTAGTAGTCGGTTGGACTAACTTTGCCATTGTTAAAATTGAATCCGAAGATATGCACATCAACGAATTGAATTAATAAAACCAAAGCGGTGAAGATTAAGGTAGAAATCTTAGACCGGCTGAAAATAAATATTAATATTCCCAAAATAGTAGTGAAAGCCAACATTACATTCGATTGAGAGCGTGCGATATTCATTATATCTTGAAGAAATTGCAGGTTTTGATGTTCCTGGAATATACCAAGTTGAACGAGTCCCCATACAAGTGTACCTGCCAGAATTGTAAATAAAGATATTTTTGTGAGAAGTTTTTTACCAGCCTGATTGTCTGGCAGGTTTGAGTATTTTATGATTTCGTTCAAGCCGAAGCCGCTTAAAATTGCGGCTGAAAATGTGAATAAGAGAGACATTCTGCCAGGATTTCTAAATAAATGAAAGCCGGGAATGTTATGAAAGAAAAAATTGTGAAGTATAAAATAATCGCCCAATGCGTATAAAATTGAAAAAAGGAAAACGATTGAAAAGAACAATACCAATTTATTTTTATGAATAATTGAAAATGCAAAAACCGCGAAAAGTAAACCAGCTATACCGATATAAAAATTTGTTTCCCAGTATTGCCAATACTGACCTTGACCCCAATAATTACTCTGCTGAGCACTTTGTTCACCGAAAAATTTTGGAATTAGCAGTGTGATAATTTGCTGCGGATGGAAAGTTCCTTCCTGAGATTTTTCGTAGGTTATTTCCGCGCGGTTTGAAAGTGGGGTAAGTTCCATAGTTGGAATGATCTGTATCGCTGTTATCGCAATTGCAATGAAAATCACACCAGCAGAGGGTAAAATAATTTTTACTGATTCTTTAATTCCTGATACTTTTGATAGAATAACAAATTCAAATAAAAAATAGGAAAATAGCAACAGGAAAATATAAAGTGATAATTGGGGGAACCCGGCGAGAATTGAATGCCCTAACGTAAGTCCCCCTAGAATTGTATAGAGCAAAGATTTTTTATCAAGGTTTTTTTTGAAAAGAAGAAATATTAAAGGTAACCATCCAATATGATGTATTATCTGAGGGTGAATTGTGTGAGTTACCATAAATCCCGAGAGCATAAAGACAATAGAACCAAACAAGGAAATTACTTTTTCTAACTTAAAATATTTTAACAGATAATACATGCTGACACCGGCAAGTATGAAATGAATAATGATAAAAAATTCGACCCAGTAAAAATGTAATTTGCTTGATTTAACGAATAACGTTAGTAATAAATTAGGTATATAAAAAGTAGCTGTAGGAATGTCTGCTTGAAAAGGCATTCCATTAAATGTGTATGGATTCCATAATGGAAGTTCTCCATTCGCTAAAGATGTGGCAGCGAAATATCTCCAAGGAAAATATTGATAAAGAAAATCTTCCCACATAAATGCTTTTTGAAGCAAAATATCTCTAAAGAAAACTACTACAGAAACAACTATTATAGCTATCGCGTGCCAGTCCTTAATATTAGGAAACGAAGCTCCTATTTTCCCGGGTTGCTTTGTTGCCTTTGCCATATTACTTTGGAAGCAGTTTTTGAATTGTGCCGAAAACAGTCCCGACTTTTAAGTATTGCATGCAATTATTTTTGCAGGTTGGCGAGAAGTAGCAGTTGCAATCGAATTCGGGTTCTAAAATTTTTCCTAATCCGTAAAGTTCAAATTCGTTTTTGTTGAAGATGTTGTTAAAGAGAACAATCTTTTTCTTGAGTCCGATTGTAATGTGCATAGCCATAGTTACACCCGTTACAACTAAATTGCACTGATTAACTTCGCTGATGAATTGCTTGAGAGGGAAGTTACCTAAATAAGTTGCACCACTCAGTTTAGCAATTTTTAAATTTTTCTGATGTTCCTGTTCACCGCCGAGTAACAGCGGGATATAACCGGCTTGCTTCAATTTTTGTGCAAGTTCAATCCAATATTTTTCGGGCCATAAACGGGAAGTCCAGCGACCGCCGCAGCCGGTATTCAAGCCGATAATCATTTTGTTTTTCGGAAGTTTCCAATTGAATTCATCCGAACCATTTTCCAAAATATATTCTTCGCCCTTAAACTTGAAACCTGCAATCTCAAAAATTTCTTCTAAATAATTTTTCGTATTTGCTTTATTTATATCATCGAAAAGCCCTGTAATAAATTTATGCTCAGAATCCTTGTTAATTGGGGCGCATTTACCGTTTTTTAAGATGAAACCCTTTTTGATTCGAGCCGAGAGGATGGAGCAAAGTGCTGATGCTTCCTTGTCTTTATCGAAATTATAGATTGTATCAAAATGAACAGCTTGTAAGGTGGTAATGCTTTGGACGGTGAACGGTAAAACTACATCAACTGAACTTGGAACTATTTCCGGCGAGTAAGTCAGCCACCAGATTTCAGCTTTCGGTTTTATTTTTTTGAGTTTGTGAAGAATTGGAGTTGTCCGGATTACATCGCCGATTGCTCCGAGTTTGATGATTAAAATTTTCTCGTTCGTCTTATCGTAATGTGGACAAACTTTGCCTTTGTTATCGAAACAATGGACACCAAATTTTTTGTGTGGTTTACAAGGAATGTCGCCGCGAAAATGCCGGCAATCAGTTTTTATTTTACTAAGACTAATTTGCTTTCCCATTACTTAAAGATTTCTTTGATAGCGTATTCGTTTTTTGATTCACGGGATTTTGTAATCATCTCTCCGATTAAACCAATAGAAATAAATTGGATTCCAACAATAATAAGTAAAATACCACCCAGAAAAAGTGGTCGATTGCTCAATGCCATACCCTCGGCAAACTTTAGATAAACGAGATAGATGTCGATCATGAATCCAGAAAGGAAGAATACTAATCCCCAAGATCCAAAAAAGTGCAAGGGCTTCTGCATATACCTTGTTGTGAAAAGGACTGTTATGAGATCAAGAAATCCTCTCCAAAAACGCCCGACGCCAAATTTAGTTTTCCCATATTTTCGTTTATGGTGCTGCACTACAACTTCTCCGATGGAATAACCTTGCCAGTGGGCAAGAGCGGGAATGAAGCGATGCAATTCGCCATATACATTAATTTCTTTTATCACTTCTTTTTTGTATGCTTTCAAACCGCAATTGAAATCGTGGAGCGGGATACCTGTTAGTTTCGATGTTACAAAATTAAAAAACCGGGATGGAATCGTTTTAGTAATCGGATCGTATCGCTTCTTTTTCCAACCCGAAACCATATCTTTTCCTTTGTTAATTTCATTTATTAATTTCGGAATTTCTGCCGGGTCGTCTTGCAGGTCGGCATCCATCGAAATTATTATATCTCCCTTAGCTTGCTCAAAACCCACCGACAAAGCTGCGGATTTGCCATAATTTTTTCTGAAAGCTATAACCTTTATCCGATTATCGCGTTGTCGTAAATCTCTTAAAACCCTTGCCGAATCGTCGGTGCTGCCGTCGTCAATAATAATTATCTCGTATTTATAATTATGCTGTGTAACGGTCTGTCTGATTTTTTCATATAACTCCCGTAGAGAGTCTTTTTCATTATATGCAGGTATTACAATCGAAATCGAATAATTAGGTTTTTGTTCGGGGGAGGTCTGCCTTCTTTCATATTGGCTGTCCGAGCGTGGTCTCCGGTAATTTTGGTACCGCGGTCGATACTTCGGTCGTGGTTTCTGTTCGTCAGAATTTGCACCGTCACCGGTTTTTTCAATTTCTTTGTTTTCGTCTGTCATTCATACTCCTTTAAGTTTTTACGTTGCAAGATACAATTATTTATTCTCAAAATCAATGAACTAAATGGTGAGATTAATTGACATTCCCTCGCTATTTCTTTATATTTTCACGAGAACAAAATATCAATTGATTATTTATGAGGTTGCAATATGGTAAGCAGTAAATTAAAATTATGGATAATAGCATTACTTATCCCAGTCGGTTTGATGGTAGGATTAGTAGTATTTCTAAAGATTTATTTTTCCAGCGATAGATTAAAAAACTTTGTTATTCCAAAAATAGAAGAAGCAACACAACGGAGTATTGAAATATCGGATATTTCGTTAAGCTTATTTCCAACCTTCGGGATTGAAATTGATAATTTGACAATCTCAAATCCGAGAGATTTGAAATTCGAAAAAGAGGAATTCGTTTCACTTGAACAGCTTCTGCTCGATGTTCAGATTTTCCCACTCTTCAAAAACCATTTGGAGGTGAACGAAGTAATAATTAAACGTCCAACAATATATATAGAAACGAACGAAGCAGGAATAACCAATTATGGTTCATCGAAAGAAGGAACTGATACTCTTAAAAGCGCCGATGTTAAAGTTAAAGGATTGCACGGTGCATCACTTCTGTTATCAAATCTCCAAATTATAGATGGCACACTTGATTACATAAATAAAAAAGATAACAATCGTGTTACAATAACAGGTTATAATCAAAAGACTCGTGCCGAATCGTTCACCGGAGAGGAAATCGGTGTAACGAATGAGTTAAAAATCGAGAAATTCAGTTTCGGCACTGTAAAAAGTAACCTCGTCGAAAATCTTCCGATACGAAGTTACCAGCAGCTTACTTATCTATCTGAAAAAGATGAATTGCGATTGGATTCTGTGAATGTTGGAATAAATGAGATGCAATTTTTTGGAAAAGGAACGATTGCGAACACACAGACGACACCCATAGTAGATTTTGAAATTTCATCGAGGGATACTGAATTGAAACAACTGCTTTCGATTGTTCCGAAAGAGTTTTTGAAAGCTGCCGAAGGGATTTCGAGCACCGGTATTTTCAGTTTTTTGATGACCATAAAAGGGGAAGTGAGCGATACGATTCAGCCGTTTGTAGCCGGGAAATTTTTTCTCGAAAAAGGAACCGTTAAATATACACAATTGCCTAAGTCGATTACAGATATTAATGTTGACGGAAATTTCGAGCGGTCGCAAAAAATCGGGAAACTAAATGTAGAAAAATTTTCTCTCAATTTGGGAACCAATACGGTGAGCGGTAATTTAAGTGTCGTAGATTTTGATAATCCTGTAATCAGCAGCAATATTAACGGTGTTTTGAACTTATCTGAAATCAAAGATTTCTATCCCTTGGAAAAGGGGACGGAGCTTGCCGGTTTAATCCGGTCAAATATTTCGTTGAACGGGAAAGTGAAACTACCCACGAGTATTAAAGCAGAAGGAAAGATGGAATTTCAAAATGTAGCAATTGCAACTGCTGCTTCCGCAAATCCAATTAAAAATTTGAACGGCACAATCAATATCAATAATCAGATCATTGAATCGAAACAATTGGCTATGGAGATTGGCAACTCGGATATGAAAATTGCTTTCACTTTGAAAAATTATTTAACGATGATGATGGAAAAAGCCGAAGCGGGGAAGCCAACTGCGTTAATTACACTGAACTCTAAACAGTTTCTCACCGCCGATATTATGGGGACTGAAAAAAAAGAGATTGAATCGGCAGCGGGCAAAAAAGCTGAGCCGATTTTATTCCCGAACATAGATATAAATGCCAATGTGAGCATTGGGAAGTTAGTGATGGAGAAATTTGATTTTACCGATGTTCGGGGTTCGCTCAGCATCACCGATGGTGTTGTAAATCTGCAAGGTTTGTCGCTTAATGCTTTCGCCGGAAGTATAATTACAAAAGGAACGATTGATATGCGGAAGCCCGATGTTAAACCTTTTAATTTGCAGTTGGATATTGTTGGAGTTGAAGGGAATTCGCTTTTAAGTAAGTTTACCTCTTTCGGTAAAAATATTTTTGGCAAGTTTACGATGAATACAACGATGAAAGGGCAGCTCGACGATACGCTCGGTTTGATGCCTCAAACTCTTTCGGGAGACGGTAAAGTGCAAATTTTCGACGGCAAGCTGACCGGCTACCCGGTTATGCAAAAAGTTGCAGAGTTTACAGGTCTCGATGAGTTACGTCAGATTGATTTTAAAAACTGGTCGAACACTTTCGATATTGCAGATGGAAGGATTAATCTTTCGGATTTAAAAATATCGGCATTGAATTCAGATATCAGTATGAAAGGCTATCAAGCTTTCGATGGAAGTTTGGCGTATGACATCGGTTTGAAACTGCCCGCAGCTCTTTCCGAAAAATTAAAAGTTGGCGGAACTGTGAACCAATTAGTTAATGTATTCAAAGATAAAGATGGAAGGTTTTTGCTTCCACTTTTAGTCGGTGGAAGTTTAACAAAACCTGTAGTAAGTTTAAATACAAAAGAACAGAAGCGACAGTTGGAAGATGCTGCACGTCAGGAAATTGAAAAACGAAAAGACGAGTTTAAAGAAAAGATAGGTGAAGAAGTTAAAAAGTTGGAAGATACTTTAAAGCAGAAGGGAATTGAAGAATTGAAGAAAAAAGGAGAAGATGCGATTAAAAAATTATTCAGGAAACCCTGATTGAATGCCGAAACATATTGTTAATACGAGTAAAATTGTTATTAAGCCGAAGAAATCGCTCGGGCAAAATTTCTTAATTGATGAAAATATTGCGCGCAAAATTGTCGAAAGCCTAAATTTAACAAAAGATGATGTGGTAGTCGAAATCGGACCTGGACAAGGTGCTCTTACAAAATATATTGTAGATAATGTAAAGAAAATATATGCCGTTGAAATTGACAAGCGTGCTGCCGAAGAACTTCGGTCGAATATATCTTCCCCAAAATTAAAAATAATCAATCAGGATATTCTTGAATTTGACCTTAGTGCGTTAGATACAGGGGCTAAAAAGTTAAAGCTTGTTGGCAACATCCCGTATCATTTAACTTCGCCGATATTGTTTAAAGCCATCGAGTATCATAAAATAATTACAAATGTAACGATGATGATACAGAAAGAGGTTGCCGATCGTTTAACGGCTAAGCCTAACTCAAAAGCTTATGGAATTCTTTCGGTGCTTACACAATTCTATGGAGTGCCTAAAAGTCTTTTTAAAGTGTCGCCAAATTGTTTCTTCCCGAAACCAAAAGTAACTTCAACCGTAGTGAGAATCGATTTCCATCATCAATTGCCATTTGAGAATGTTGATGAGAAATTGTTCCGCATAGTAGTGCGGACAACATTTGGTAAACGCAGAAAAACTTTGAAAAATTGTTTAAAATATTTACCCTTCGATGAAACGATTGTAAAAAATATTATACAGAAAATTAATTTTCCATTAAACAAACGTCCCGAAGAACTTTCTATAAATGAATTTGTTATATTGACAGATAAAATTGATGAAATAATTAAATGTCCGATAGTTTAAAAAATAATAATCAACCGATAATCACCGAAGATGCGATAATTATTCCCCGAAGCAGGGGAAAGAAAACCATCGAGGTGGATGAAGAGTTGATGTCCGACATTGCTGAACTGGTTCACGATAAAGCTGCACCGGCATTACTGAATATCCTCACCGATTTACACCCTGCCGACATTGCCGACATTATCGATCATCTCCAAGAAACAGAAGACCGCGAGTATGTTTTTAACTTGCTTGATGTTACTTCTGCGAGTGAAGTTTTGTTGGAATTGGAAAGCAGCATCCGGGAAGGTTTGTTAGAACTGCTGCCTCAGGAACGGATATCTGCTCTCGTCGGTCAGTTAGACTCGGATGATGCTGCCGATATAGTTGCAGAGCTTTCTGATTTTGTTGCCGGAAGAGTTTTAGAGGAAATGCCCGCCGAGGAATCGGCTGAAGTTAAAGAGCTTCTTCGCTATCCCGAAGACTCCGCCGGCGGTATTATGGCAACCGAGGTCGTTACTGTTAATCAAAACGACACGGTTCATCAGGCGATAAAAAAAATCAGGGCGATTGCAAAAGAAATTGAAGATATAAATATCATTTATGCCGTCGATGATTCCGAAACGTTGTGCGGAAAACTTACTCTGAAAGATTTGATTACCAATTCGCCTCGTCAGCGCATCAATAAGGTAATGGCTGCCGATGTAATAAGTGTAAATGTAATGACCGACCAGGAGGAAGTTGCGAACCTGATGCAAAAGTATGATTTAATATCGATTCCTGTGGTTGGTGATAAATTGGAACTCCTCGGACTTATAACCATCGACGACGTGGTTGATGTTATCCAGGAAGAAGCGGCTGAAGATATTGAAAAAATGGCTGGTGTTACCGGCACCGAGGCTTCTTCGGCATCGGTTTTTCAAATTATCCGTTTGCGACTTCCGTGGCTGATGCTGGCTTTTATGGGACAGTTGGTTTCGGCGGTGGTGTTAAGTAAGTTTCAATCGTCTTTGGAAAAAATTATTATTGCCGCATTTTTCATTCCAATTATTATGGCGATGGGAGGTAATGCCGGCATTCAATCATCGGCTATCGTTGTTCGCGGCTTGGCAACAGGTGAAATATGGTTCGGTCAAATTCGCCAACGGCTTCTAAAAGAATTTCGCGTCTCAATGCTGAACGGATTAATTTTAAGTTCGTCCTTAATCTTAATCTCATCAATTTGGGTTGGCGATTTTTGGTTCGGCTTTTCTATCGGACTTGCTCTCTTTATTGTTGTTGTAAATGCAACTGTTGTCGGTGCTATGATGCCTTTCTTCTTAAATAAAATTAAAATAGACCCCGCTGTTTCGACAGGCCCTTTCATAACTACTACAAATGATGCTTTGGGCTTGCTTATTTATTTTACTTTGTTGAGTTTAATTTATCTTAAGTAATGAATTTGAAAAAATATTTTTCTGCATTACAACCTGTCGATTTAGTAGTTATAGTTTTTGCTGCCTTCCTAATTGTGCTTGATATTATCTTCCACTCAAGTATCGAACACTATCTTGCATTAATATCTGTGAATGTTATTGTAATAATTTTTGTTTTGATGGTTGCCAACTTTGATGCGCGGTATGAAAACAAACTATTGAGAAGTATCCGAAGCTGGTATATTGCTCCGATGATTCTATTAACATACAAACAGCTTTATTTTATGATCGCCCCGATACACGGAAAAGATTATGATACGCTGTTAATAGAGATTGATAGATGGCTCTTTGGAGTCGATCCTACAGTTTGGATGTGGCAGTTTTCGTTTCCGCTATTAACAGAAATTGTACAAATCGCTTATACAAGTTTTTACTTTTTATTCATCATCGCAGGTTACGAGTTGTATAAAAAGGGGGAGTTCGAAAAATTTTATTACGCAGCGTTTTTAATTGTGTACGGATTTTATCTTTCGTATATAGGATATTTATTTTTGCCAGCCGTCGGTCCAAGATTTACACTGCACGATTTTGGAGCGACAAACACCGAATTACCCGGGTTATTTATTACAAACTTTCTCCGTGACTTTGTTAATTATGGCGGATCAATCGTGAAAGGGCATCCGAATCCCATAGAAATTGTGCAGCGGGATGTTTTTCCCAGCGGGCACACTCAACTTACACTCGTATTAATGTATATCTCAGCCCACTACAAAATGAAATCGAAATTATTTCTTTGGGTCATCGGAACATTATTAATTTTTGGAACTGTTTATCTCCGATATCATTATGTAATCGATTTAATAGCTGGCGGTGTGTTTATGATATTGACTATATGGACTGCAAAATTTGTATATAATGGTTGGAATAATTTGAGAATGCGGTGGAGGGGATAAATTAACCACTGCAATAGTTTCTTAAATTGTTTGACTTACGGTTGGCGGTACTTTGAGAATTGTTGTAATTTCGCCTTCGAGTGTTTTCATTTCGAGGAGCAGATTTTTCATAATCGTGTGAGAGTCTTCCTCTTCACTGGCAGAATGATATCGAGCCGAATAAAAATAAGATTTTAAGTTTTCAATTTTTGAATAAAGTTGTGCGCGCGATTGTTGCGGTAAATCAATTTTCGGGTGGCTGCAAATTGTCTCGAGATTATGAATTTTATCTTTCCATTGAAAAAGCACCTGTTCGTAAGTATGATGTAGTCGAAGATTGTCAAACCCGGTCATAGTTCATTCCTTTCCTTGTTTTAAAAAAAATCTTAAACTGATACACAAACGAGCTTATTATTTACAGAACTGGTAGTTATATTCGCCCAGGATATTCTGTAAAAATATAATGCAATACCCCCCGAAAATCAATGATATCGAAAGATATATTTCAGAAAATGTTTTATTCCGCTTCGGTCGCTTACGCTCCAAAGCCTTATAAACAGAGCGCGGACGAGAAGGAGCGGGTTATCAGATTTCTTTCACGAGTTCTAAAAAACGTTTGTAAGGAATTGCAGTCCAACTTTCGGCGACTGATGCCCCTGACGAAAGGGTAATCATAGATACTTTTGCAGCTTCCTCTTCATCGGGTGCTTCGTAGATATCCATAAAATCATAGGGTCCGAGCAGGGCATAGTG
The DNA here is from genome assembly GCA_947085405.1 of uncultured Ignavibacteriota bacterium. Lineage (GTDB taxonomy): Bacteria > Bacteroidota > Ignavibacteria > UBA10030 > BY39 > JASEGV01. The sequence goes on along the minus strand of CAMTWO010000045.1, from coordinate 7,132 downwards.
AGCTAACCATTTCACTTTTGGGCATTTCAACGTAATTTTCGATTTCCATTCCTTTCCGATGTCTTCCCTGATAGCCGGATTTTTTGTTATATCCGATGATAACTTTGTTGCGAGTATGAATGTTGGCATAAATTTATCTCCTCAATTTGTTGATTATTACAGAATAAAGATAATCAGATTTTTGGAGATTGGCAAAAGTTCTTTGCTTTTGAAACTATATTTTCGTAAGATTGATACAAATTTTTCCCTCTATAATGTTAATTTCGTTAGCTAAAATATTTCTTGTGGTAATCGCCAGTGTTCTCGGCGGTATCGCCGCACTTTTGTTTATTCCGATTAACAAACAAGGGCGTGCATTCCACTGGGTCGCAAGAACTCATTCCAAATTTGTTTTAAGTATATGCGGCGTAAAAGTAAAAACCACCGGTGCCGAAAATCTGCAGCCGGGAGTAAGCTATATTTATGTTTCCAACCACGCAAGCGGTTTCGATATCCCCGCCGTGATTGCAGGTATTCCCGACCAAATAAGAATTGTTTATAAGAAAGAGTTAGAAAAAGTTCCGTTCTTCGGTTGGGGACTCAAATATGGGAAGACTTACATCGCAATCGACCGGGAGCGTGGAACCGAAGCAGTTCGCAGTTTAGATGAAGCTGCAGATAAAATCCGTAACGGTGCATCGGTTTTGCTTTTCGCCGAAGGTACAAGAACCAAAGATGGAAAACTCCAATCCTTCAAACGAGGTGCTTTCAATTTAGCTGTGAAAGCAGGTGTGCCTGTTATTCCACTAACAATTAACGGCAGCTTTAAAATTTTACCGAAGAAAAAATTTCGAATCATCCCAGGCGATATTATTTTGGTGATAGATAAGCCAATCGAAGTTATGAAGGATGGCGGTAAACAAGAAGAATTAAGATTAATGGAAGAAGTCCATAAAGCCATCACAAAGCATTACATTGAACAATGAGCACTGAATCGAAAAAAGTTTATGTAATAATTCCGGCGCGTTTTGCATCTACACGCCTGCCGGGTAAACCGCTTGTCGATTTAGCCGGTAAATCTATGATTCAACGTGTGTATGAACAAGCTAAAAAAGCTAAACTTGTGAACGAAGTAATAGTTGCAACCGACGACAGCCGGATTGAGGAAGCCGTTAACGGCTTTAGCGGCAAGGTAGTTATGACTCCTGAGGATTTACAGAGTGGCAGCGACCGTATTGCTTTCGTTGCAAAAAATTTAGACGATGCTGAAATTATTGTCAATGTTCAAGGCGATGAACCGCTCCTTTCTCCGGAGATGATCGATGAAGCCGTTCTTCCACTTTTACTGGACGATTCAATTGAAGTTGCTACTTTAGTTAAAGTTATCACCGACGAAAAGGATTTAAAGAATCCAAATATACCTAAAGTAGTTTTAGACGAAGAAGGTTATGCTGTTTATTTTTCGCGTTCGCCAATCCCATACTTTCGAGAAACAGAAAATCATGATGAATGGCTTAAAAGCCATACCTACTACAAGCATATCGGTTTATATGTTTTCCGGAAAAATTTTTTACTAATGTTCACCTCGTGGCGGGAGTCGCTGCTCGAACGTGCTGAAAAATTGGAACAGCTTCGCATAATTGAAAACGGATATAAAATTAAAGCAGTTGTTACAAATTACGATAGCATCCCTGTTGATACTCCTGAAGATGTTGAACGGGTAAAACAAATTTTAGAACTAACTAAAGGCATTAAATTATGAGCGATGAAAAATTGTCGGTTTTTGGTTTTTTGAGGACAACCTTTACACGAGGTATTGTAGTTATAGTTCCGATTGTTATAACGCTTGTAGTTCTAAAAACATTATTTGAAACTATCGATGGAATCATATCTCCAATTACCGATAGAGTGATTGGATATCATATCACCGGTATCGGTTTCATATCGATGACAGTATTGATTTTAATTGTTGGTTTAATGTCGCGAAACTTGATTGGTAAATTTATCATCAAGGGTTTCGATAATTTATTATCTACGCTTCCGCTTGCACGAACAATATACAGCGCTATTCGGGATTTGATATCGGCATTTGCAATCGGGGCTAAAAGCAAAACATTCAAAAACGTTGTGTGTGTACAATATCCGAGAGAAGGAATTTATTCGGTCGGTTTTGCAACAAACGAAGTTGTATTTGAATCTATTGGTCAAAATAATTTAGAAACCATCTCGGTTTATATTCCACACCCGCCAAATCCAACTTCCGGTGTAGTAATTTTCGTTCCTAAAAATGATGTAAGAGTTTTGAATCTTACGATAGAAGAAGGACTTAAATTAGTTCTGTCGGGTGGAGTAGTTTCCAAGAATAACATCCAAATAAAATAATCCGTTAGCCGTTAGCTAACGGAAACGGAAGGAGAAACTATGGCACGTCGAAATCCCATAAAATATATTTTCGTTACAGGAGGAGTTGTATCTTCACTGGGTAAAGGAATAGCTGCCGCTTCGTTAGGTTTGCTTTTAAAGTCGCGCGGACTACGTGTTACGATACAAAAGTTTGATCCATATATCAATGTTGATCCCGGCACGATGAATCCATATCAACACGGCGAAGTTTATGTTACCGACGACGGCGCCGAAACCGACTTAGATTTGGGGCACTACGAAAGATTTTTGGATATCAACACCACTCGAAAAAATAATGCAACAACTGGGCAGGTATATTACGAAGTGATTACGAAAGAGCGGCGCGGCGATTATCTTGGAAGCACTGTTCAGGTAATCCCGCACATCACTGACGAAATCATACGAAGATTTGAAGCGTTAGGAAAATCAGGTGAATTTGATGTTGTAATTTCTGAAATCGGCGGAACCGTTGGCGACATCGAGAGCTTACCTTTCCTTGAAGCAATGCGGCAGTTTATGTATAAATTAGGACGGAAAAATGCGCTCAGCATCCACGTCACACTTGTGCCGTATATAAAGTCGGCGGGAGAGATTAAAACAAAACCGACACAACACAGTGTAAGTACATTGCGTGAAATCGGTATTCAACCTGATATTTTAATTTGCCGTTCCGATAGACCTCTCTCGAAAGAAGTGAGAGAGAAGATAGCCCTATTTACAAATGTTGATTCCGGAAATGTAATCGGGGCGCCCGATTTAGAGACTATTTATGAAGTGCCAATCATTTTCGAAGAACAGGATTTGGATAATATAGTTTTGGAGAAATTAGATTTAACTTGCCCGCAGCCGGATTTGAAGGATTGGAAAAAAATGGTGAACCGGGTTAAAAATCCGGCAGGTTTTGTCGATATAGCTATTTGTGGAAAATACACTGAGCATCACGATGCTTACAAGAGTATAGTTGAAGCTTTCATACACGCCGGGGCTGCGAATAACGTGCGGGTGAATTTAAAATGGATTGCTGCCGAAGATATGGAAAAAAGCTGCGTTGAAAATAATTTAAAAAATATATCGGGACTTTTAGTAGCACCCGGTTTTGGCGAGCGGGGAATTGAGGGGAAAATTTCGGCTGTTAAATATGTTCGCGAAAATAAAATCCCGTTTTTCGGAATTTGCTTGGGTATGCAGTGTGCAGTTATTGAGTATGCCCGAAACGTTTGCGGTTTGAAAAATGCCAACAGCACCGAATTCAAACAAACCGAACAACCTGTTATCGATTTAATGTTGGAGCAGAAAAATGTAAAAGATTACGGCGGCACAATGCGGCTTGGTTCGTTCCCTTGTAAATTACAACGCAACTCAAAAGCATATATAGCTTACAAACGGGAATTGGTTCACGAACGCCATCGCCACCGCTACGAAGTGAATAATGCTTTCGTTGAACAGTTATCAAAATGCGGATTAACATTGAGCGGAATCTGTCCGCAAAATAATTTAGTCGAAATAGTTGAGCTTGAAAATCATCCTTGGTTCGTTGGTGTGCAGTTCCATCCTGAGTTAAAATCGCGTGCGGCAAATTCGCACCCGCTGTTCCGAGAGTTCGTAAAAGCGGCAGTTGTGCAGAGTAAAAGGATATGACATTAACGGGTACTCTCAAGCTAATTAACAGATGCCGAGGTAGCTGATATCGTTTAGAACGATTCAATAAAGATGGTGAAAGCGGGGATGTAATTTTATTCAGAATAACAGTATATTACATTATGGTTTACACAGATGAATTGTTAAATACGTTGATTGAATGTCCAAAGAAGATCACGAAGCCACCGTCGAAGAATTTCAAATCTCAGCGGGGTCATTTACGTATAGATTTTGAGAGTCAATCGCTGGATGGACTGTACAACTTCGTTTGTTTTTTTCGGGTGAACGAGAAATTTATGGAGAATTTCTCTATCGGTTTGGATTTCATACCGAATGATGAGCCGGGAAGTATTGTACTCATCAGATGCAACGGTGAACACGGACCTCATCGGATTCACGACCATCACAGTTTTTGTCATCTCCATCGTGCAACTGCTGATACAATTGAGAAAGGATTAAAACCGGAATCTTCAATAGTAGTAACGGACGAATATGCTTCGTATCAGGAAGCGATACAATACTTCCTAAAAATAACCAATATCAAGGAAAGCGATCAATATTTTCCAAGTACACAATTAGATTTATTCAAGCGATGAAAATAAATAAAGAAATTCTTTTAGAACAATTGCAGAAGCAGTTTCATAAACGTATCCAAATAATATATAAAAGACCGGAAATCCTTCAATTACTCATACCCGTCTATCACGAAGACGGGGACATGATTGAAATGTATGTAGATTCCGAAAAATCAGGACACGGCACAATAAGATTATGCGATTTTGGTATGAGTATCATGCGTCTGTCATACACGTACGACATTGACACAGAGAACAAAGAAAAAATATTGCACAAAATTTTGAGCGAGAATGGTTTGCAAGAGGAGAACGGAAATGTATATTTAGATACGCCGGTTGAATTGTTGTATCCTTCTATTCTCCAGTTCTCACAAGCTATATCGAAAGTTTGCAGCATGCAATATTTCAAGCGAGAGGTTATTGAAAGCCTATTTTACGAATTGGTTGAAGAATTTATTATGCAAAAGTTGGTTAAATACAAACCGCAGAAGTCTGTATTACCAATAGAGCAAAGGGATGATCTGGAAGTGGATTACCAGTTTCAGCCAAATGGAATACCACTTTATTTGTTTGCTATAAAAGATACTGCCAAAGCAAGGATTGCTACGATTAGCTGTCTTGAATTTCAGCGGGCAAACCTTACTTTCGAGAGTATAATTGTGCACGAGGATTTCGAGAAGCTAACAAGAAAAGATCGTACCAGACTAACAAGCGCTTGCGATAAACAATTTACGTCGATAGACGACTTTAAGCAGAACGCAGTACAGTTCTTTGAAAGGACTGCAAGATAATTCAGGTAACATCGTGTTGATATGAAGTTGCCGCTACACCACTTTTTCCAAACTCTCAACCGATAGTGCAACTAATTTAGGGCAAATTGTTTTGAACAAATTTTGCTGTGTTGCCTTGTCGCGCCCTTCTTTTGTGCTTATGTCGCATCCAAGTAATTCTCTGCAAACTATAGTGCCATTTTGAAGTTTAAATTTTTCAACAAAGTCTTTTACGGCGCTGTATAACTTTTCTTTTGTCTCAAAGTCTTTGGCGTTTATTCTACCGTATTTCAGACCCAAGACCATTAAGGCGCCTGTAACCGCGCCGCACGTTTCTCCCATTTGCGCCATACCGCCACCGAAAGCGCCGGCAATTTTCAAAGCAGTTTCTTTATCCATTCCGAACTGTTCTGCAAAAGCTGAAAAAACTGCCTGCGAACAACTGAAACCTTCATTATAGAATGATAATGCTACTTCAATTTTTTCCATCTATTTAACCAAGATAAACTTACGGATTTTTATCTGCCAATTCGATGGACTGCCAGATTGTAACTTGTAGAAATACATTCCACTCGATAATCCGCCTGAGACCGACTTTGAGTCAAAGCTCACTATGTACATCTTCCCGCCTTCCGCATTTCCATTGAATAACGTAGCAACTTCATTTCCAAGAATATCAAACACTTTCAATGTTATGTAACTGCTGACAGCCAATCGCCAGTGGATTGTAGTTGTCGAGTTAAACGGATTTGGATAATTTTGTTCCATCAAAAATTCATTCGGATTTTCAGTAATTGGATTAACAGAAGTGGTTGTATAATCGGTAAGCTCAGTTATCCGTCCGGGAATTGTGAACGAACCTGAATTTAAAAGCGATAAATCAATTTTAACAGGCGGCGTGTGTTCTTTTACTATCCATATTGAATTGGTTATCCACACTGTATCCGGAATTTGAACTATCGGTAATTCAATTGGTGGAAGGGGAGGAATGTGAGTTAAAAAATTCAAACTGTAGTTTATCGAAAATTTTTTGCAATTAAAATTACCGGCAGGGACAGATATCGTTTGATCGGGAAACCTTTTACCCGCAATTTTAAATCTGAGTGGGTATGATGTCCCGTTTATTACAATTGTAGTATCGCGAAAGGTAATCGTGTATGCAGTGGCGGTTGGAGAACCAAACCTGTAGTACGAATGCCAACCTTCAAAAGAATTTAACAACCTGATAATGCCAAGCGTATCAAAGAGAGGGAGTGAATCGAGATTCCCGAAAGATTTAATATACCGCCACCCGTTTGTGGATTCGAGATGAAAAAAATTTGTATCTATTTCCGATACGACGATTTTTGAAATTTTACCTCTATATATTTCTGCTGCAGTGAATAAATCAATTTTATTAACCGACAGAGAATCAATTGTTTTACCCGATGAATCGAGCGGAGTAATTTTGTAATTCCACTTAAATCCCGTTTGGGGTGGGAAAAAATTTTCGGCTGGCTGTGTTTGTGCCAGTTGGATGACGATGAAACACAATACTAATATTTTGTTGACCGATTTCATTTTATCCTCATTTAAATATAAGAAGATTATGAAGAATAAAAAATCAGGTGTTTCGGAATGATTTTGTTTTTTATTCTTTTCCGGGTGAATACCCCGAAGCTTGCTTCGGCTTTTAGAATGTGATATACTGGATGTATGAGTAAATATGTGCACAAGAGTCATAATGTCTCAGTTCTGATATATCATCTGGTGTGTCCAGCGAAGTAT
>CAMTWO010000044.1:0-5987 GCA_947085405.1 uncultured Ignavibacteriota bacterium | reverse complement strand
TGTGTGATAACTATCGGAACTCATCCCCTGCCCCTTCTCTTAAAAAGAGAAGGGGAGAATTGAACTCAGATTCAGCAAGTCCCTCTCTTCGTAAGAGAGGCCTGCCCGCCTCTGCGAATTCGTTGAGGCAGGCGGGGATTTAGGGTGAGTTCGGTATTATAACACAACCTCTCAAGTCCGTAGGTCGCCGGAGGCGACTTGTATGTTTGTAGCCGTATAAGAAAATAATGTATTTCCACTCCATCGGAGTGGTATGTTCCGATAGAACATTCGACCCCCTTGGGGTCGGTATCATAACATCATTTCTAATCTACAAACATTTGACTCCTAACGGCCTACGGCTCTTCGAGCCGAAGGCTCGTAGAGAGTCGTAAACCTGTCTTCGGCATTGCAGCACCCATTTTTTTAATACCGTTTATATAACTCTTTATTTTTCAACAAGTTATATTTTCAATTTCTATCTGTGCGGAAAACAGGGAAAAGCCCCGGCTAAAAAAGCTGGGGCTTACTTTTTCACATACTAAACCAATACGTCGCTTTTATCATAAAAATATTATCAGCGTTTGCATCAATAAGGTTTGAAATATCTCTTCCGAGTTTAAGACTTCCCGGGTCGGCGTTGTCTTCCCGGCTTTGTGTCCATACAAAAAATAATGTTGAGCCCGGCAGATACTCCCATCTTAATACTGCATTGCCGCGAAGTGATTTATAATTAAATCCTTTCTGAATAGTGAAAGTTTGTAAAGTACCTGCCCCATCGGGGTCAATAACATAATTGCCGTTCTCATCCCTCGTTACTGTTGAGCCGTTCTCACCGTAGTTATTAAAATCAAATGTGTTTGGTCGGGAAAGCTCTTTGATGTTGCTGTATTTTCCCACCGAAAAATAGGGCTGTGCATACAACTGTAAACTTAATGTCGGTGTAAACGTCCAGTTTAATCTTATGCTTGCTGAAATTGTTGTCCGATCTAACTTTCCAAATATATACCTCTTCCCATAAGTTGCAATTACATTTTCGTCAGTTATTTCACCGAGATATTGAGCGATTGCGTTACTGAAGTTGTATTCTGGGGAGAAATTAAGATTTATATAAGAAGTCGGTTTCCAGCTTATACCAGTTCCAAAATAAGTACCATTACCTCCAAATTCGTTTTCGTTATAGCCAGAATAAAGATTAAAAACAATTTGTTTTCGTGAGTCGGTATATCCGGATAAGTTAATATCATAACTCGAAGGTGCAAGCATTTTCGGGCCGCCGCGTGTTCGTTGGATATCTGTAGCGCGAGGAGCAAAAAATGCGTTTCCGTTAATTCCCCAATAATTTAGAAAGGTACAGTTATATCCGATGAAAAATAATTCCATAGTTTTGTCGCCACCGAAATCATAGCTTCGTGCGGTAGCAACAAAAATCGATTTATATCTTGAAAATTTATCGGGTTCAAACCATTGGTATCCAACGAGTATATGTCCGTTTAGTTGGTCGGCTCTGTAAAGATAACCCAAATCGTTTACATCGAAGGATGGAGATATAAATCCAAAAGCAGAATTGAACATCCAATTACCTTTTTGTTTGTTAAGGGCAAACCTGCCCGCCGAACCGGTGAGCGATGTTGCATTACTATCCAACGAAACATATTTTGCATCGGGACGTTGGAAGTATCGCTGCGGCGCTTCTTGCAGACTTAACATTTTTTCTTTATTGCCTGCCGCGTGACTTAATCCCAACCATCCTGTCGTTACCCAGGTTCTATCGTCGTCAAGGAAAAACCAGCCGTCGCTTGCCAGAGTATAGTGCCGGCGGTTCAACAGTTCAGCTAAATCTTTATTTCGCAGGTCTCGCTCGACCGCTGTTAGGAGATAACCAATTCCATAGTAACCGTCGTTAAATTCATACTGGGTCCTGCCAACTCCATAGAATGTACGCGGCTCAACTTCTTCTCTGCTTCGCACTCCGTTATTTTCTACATCAGCCATTTCTTTTTGAGTTACAGCAGCTAGAATGCCTAATGATTGTTCGCTATTAAGCTTCCCGCTAATTTTTGCCGCACCGAGAATTGTGGTTTGATTAGGTGAATTATTAAAACCGTTCAAATATCTCGCGGGTGCTTTCCCTATTCTGCGACTGTAAAAGAATTGTGGATTACTCCAGTTTAAATTCATATTGTTATTGGCGCCACCTCTTCCGAAATTAAAAATGTTCGAGCCTTCGATGAAGAAAGGCCGCTTCTCGCTGTAATAAGTTTCGAAAGCCGATAAGTTGACTTCAGCGGGGTCAACTTCAACCTGTCCAAAGTCGGGGTTGATAGTTGCATCTACAGTAAGGTTGCTGCCGATGCCGATTTTAAAATCCGCACCGATATTTTTTGGATACTTTGTTCCGTCATTGAACGGATCACTCTTATCAAAATTTTTTATAAACTCGCCACCTGATACGACGTAGGGTGTAATCTCAAATCGTGAAGGGGGTGAAATATTTTTTATTCCGTTCAGGTGAGCAAAGCGAGAAACAAATCCGCTTTCCTTTTTCGGCACCATCACATAAAAATCACTTTCATTGTTTCGAGCGATTTCTCTTAATACATTCACGCCCCATACATACTCATCTTTTTTTGTAAATCTGAGTTGGGAATATGGTATTCTTATTTCCACACACCATCCTTGATCATCAATAGTTACACCCCGTTCCCACACACCATCCCACGTGTCATCACTCCATGTATCATTATAAAAAGTTCCATCACCGATTGAACCAACCGGATTTACAGCAAAGTAATATGCCGTTCGTCTGTCGAGGTAAGAATCTATTGCAACGTATAACCAATCCGATTTTGGCGAGTTGTCCCGGCGAGCTAAAAGTCCTGTTATCGAATCAGGTGAAGAGTCATACATTCTTGCGCCGACATACAAAGCATTATCATCGTAACCAATCCAGAATTCTGTACGTTGAGTAGGTTTTGCTCCTTCGGTTGGTTCACTCTGTGTAAAATAATCCAATCCCTTTGTCTGATAAAGTTCTTCGGACAACTTTCCATCAATGATTAATGGATGATTCAATCGGGTCGCGGTAACTGACTTTGATTCTACCGGACTTTTATTAAAGCCGTGTGTTTGTAAAATAAAAAATAATAGAGTAATAAGAATAGTTACAATTTTCATATTGGATTTTCCGATTAGTTTAAAATCTAAACTTACTACGATAGGCATAATAATTAGTTACAAAATAAAGGAATAATTTGTTTGGAAAATTGGGCAGGTTTTGATATATTCAACAAAAAATTATAAACAATTATTGGAGGGAATATGTTGACAACTCATCTACGATGCCGTAGGCAACTCGTTGAGAAATTTATTTTTGTTCTTTTTTTCTTTTTGATGCAAGCTTCGTCGCAGGAAACTTTTAAACTGGAATATAAGTTTGAAAAAGGGAAGACGTACCGGTACAAGGATTTAGTTACGTCGAAAGTCAATCAAGAAATGATGGGAACGGTAACAAGAGTTGATACTAAAAGCGAGTTCATTCATAAGATAGTTGTTGATTCGGTAGCCGATAACGGGAATGCTGTATTGATTGTTTCTTTCGATTCGGTACGCGTATCGATTCAGCAGAAAAAATTAGATACAACCATCATTGTGAATGAGATTATCGGGAAGAGAAAAAAAATTGCTCTTTCTAAATTTGGCGAAGTGTTGCAAAAAGCAGTGATCGACAAAATTAAAATGGGTAACCAGATGGGGGGAGATGTGAGTCAGGAAGTAATCTCATTTCCGATATTTGCCGATAAAGAATTAAAAATTGGAGATAATTGGAAATCAACTTCACTTGATACGATTGATTTGATGGGGAGTAAAATTGCGGTTAAAACCGATGCCTCATACAAAATAGTTAAGAAAGAAACAAAATTAGGCCACGAGTGTTTGAAGATAGAATATGAAGCAGAAACTGAAAGCGAAGGGAAGTCGGATATGTTTGGTGTCGAGATGTACCTCGAAAGTTCCGGTGATATCGAAGGTGTTATCTATTTCGACCCTACCGTTGGCTTAATTATTTATGAAGAAACCGAAACCGACGACTCGATTACGCTGGCAACCACTGGTCCGCAATCGATGATGATACCAATTACACAAACATCGAAATTAAAGAGAACGATTGTAAAGTAAGTCGGATTTAAACAAAATCTCTATGAATCAATGTTTTTTACCGCATCAACAACATTTTTTTTACCCAAATTTGTAATTAGAGAAAAGAACTTATATCAAGGATACATTCGGGAAAAACATAATCCCGAAGGGATTAAATATTTATAGAATAATTTGAGAAGAAAAAAAATAAAATCCCTTTAGGGATGACATATACTTCTAATTACAAATCTGATATTAAAGTTTTTTCTGAGTTTGTATTTTTTGTGAACTATAATTATTTTAAAAGCGTAAACAAAAAGGCATACTCCACATAACGTGGAGACACCATCGCTGATTTGTTTATTTTGTAACTGGGCGGCGGTGGTGGTGCACTGCCGCCCAGTGTTTTATGGAGGTGAACGAGAATGGTTTGAAATCTTGTTTTTCATCATCGCCTCCACATTCGTAATATCACTGCACGACTATTACGAGTTCCAACAGCTACAAAATTATTCATTTTGTAATCACACGAATAATATGACGCAGCAGCAACATCAGGATAAACACGCCAATTTACTCCATTAAAATGAGCAACGAGCCCGAAATGTCCTGCAATAAAAATATCATTAATAGCTTGACCTCGAATGCGAGACGTATAAATTAATGGAACTTCTTTAAATTCCTTCCATATTCCGACCGGTGAACGTCTGAAAACACCACCACCCGCAGTAAACAAACGATTTTGATTTTGAAACCATACAGAACTGATGCGCCTATCCTGACTTATCCATGGTATTGTATCAACAAAACCTGATGCCTTTATTTGAAGAAGTTTTATATATCCCGGATTATAAACATTTGAAGCACCAGCGAGAATAAATTGTTCATTTGTTTTTATATCATGAACACCCCATACATCATTTATAGTTTGATTTGTCCCGCTCTCCAAACGACGCCATCCGTCAGCTGACGGACTGCCGTTGTAGAAATAAATAGCACCGTTGTCGCCAACCAGATACAAATTATTTTCACTTGTCCCCCAAATTTTATTTACTCGCCCATTCCAAGAAATATCAGTCATAAAAAATGCTTTTTCCTGCCAGCTTGTTCCATTCCATTTTAATAAATTTGCTGATGATGCAACATAAATATTATCAGGCGAAAATCCGTAAATAGCTTTTAGCTTTCCGGGCCAAATTGTTGTACTACCAAAATCTCTATACGATACTTTCATTAAGTGCCATTTCTTTCCATCCCAACGAGCAGCACCATAGGGTTCGTTATCCCAATTCCCAGGAGAATCTTTTTTATAAATCTCACCCACAGCCCAAACGCAAGTGTCGTTTATAATTGCAACATCTCTCAACACACTACTCGCTCCATCTCCCAAATAAGTTATATCCCACGAGAAGTCGTGTGAAGTTGTGTCCATAGTGGTAATTGGTAGCTCTGCGCTGGAATCAACTGCAATGTTGTTGAGAAGTTTGTATGCTATGTATTTGTAAGTGCGTTTGGGTAGTAAGCCCTCGTCTAACAACAGAGTGTCATTTGTAAATAGTGTATTAGTTATTAGTGGTTTGCCATCGCGTGTGAGTAAAAATATTTTTGCCTGAACATTCGAAGTGTCTAAAAATTTCAAACGTATAAATGCGTCAGTTACTCCTATGTCTTCAACCGTCAAAACTATCGGCGGAATATATGGCGGCTTGTCGTCGGGTGGAACAACCCGCTCGCGACAAGATAACAGGATTAACAACAAACAAATAGCAAACAATGCCGAAGGCATCCCTTTGGGACAAAAAGCAAATATCAAAATATTTAAATATCTAAATCTCGACGAGTCGAGTCGTCGACCGAATTCCTGCCCG
>CAMTWO010000043.1:0-3444 GCA_947085405.1 uncultured Ignavibacteriota bacterium | reverse complement strand
TTTCCCTTTTCCAATCCAAGCCGTGAGTTTGCAATAAAACTTTTTTCCCAAATAATCTAACGATTGGTATAAACATTCCTGTTACAACAGCATGGAAAAAATAAACATCATATTTACTTTGCAGACTGTGAATTACTGCCAACAGCGTATGCGATGGTGTTTCTAAAAACTTATTTTTTATACAAGGCAGACAAATAATTTTTACCCCTTCATAAATCCAACTCCCTTTTTTCCCTTCGTTGTATGGACTTCGGACATAAACAGTAACATCGTAGCCTAACTTTACAAGACGTGGGGCTAATTCGGTGAGTACTCCGTCAATTCCGGCAGTGTAAGGAATTGCTCTCGCTCCTAAACAAACTATTTTAATCGGCTTATTTATTTATGAAATCTCCCATATTGTAATGTTTTTCATCCTTGCTTTGCGGAGTACGCTTTGTAGTTACACCGAGGTAAAATTCCCTTTTGGCTTTTAAATTACTCGGCTCAATCTTTTCATAATCTATGTATTTTTCAAAACATATTCTCTTTCCGAGAGCAACTTTCAATTTATTCATAATTACCCACCTGAGGGGACCAACCTTAGGTAAAAAGGTGAGTACCGGATTCCGCATAGCAGTTCTTGCCGTTGTTACCATCCAGCAATTCTGTGTGCACTGTGCAACTTTATCCTTAATTTCTTTAGCTTTTTTACTATTCACAATTTCGTCCCAGCTTTGTTTCTCTAAATTGCCCATCAATAAATCGGGGCGAACATTACACGCATAAACATCGCTCCACGGATCTACAAAAATAAAATCCGTCGCTGCCGTACATTGAATAAGCCTGTCGTGCCCTAATATTTTTTCGATAAGTCCTAAGTTAAGGTAAGCCCTGAACCAATTTTTTACGGAGTTGGTTTTTAACAGCGCTTCAATTAATTTCTCGACTTCTTTTCCGACTTTCTTACGTTCATAAAAATAATTATCGCCTTTATGAAATTGAAAAGCATTGTGGAGTGTAGATGTTGCCATCTCAACCCCCAAATCTTTGCACAACTGATATATATTCATCAGCTCGCTCACATTATCATCTTGTATCACGGTAGCAAAGCCAAGGTCTGTTCCGCCATTTGCCTTCAATAGCTTCAAGCCTTGCACCTTCTTTTCATAACCGTTCTCCTCGCCGCGGATTAAATTATTCTTGTCGCCGATTGCCTCGAGACTGTATCTTACTTTTACGTTCGGGTACTTTTTGATAATCGGTACGATTTTATCGGTGTGTAAACCATTCGTACTAATCTCGGTTATTTTACCCTTGGGGTAAACTAAATCAACAATATCGGGTAGGTCAGTTCGAAGAGTAGGTTCTCCGCCGGTAATATTGAGATTATCAAAATTATTCGGAAGCTTTTCAAGCGTTCGTAATGTTACTTCTTCATTCGGCAGAGTGGGATGTTTCCATATATAGCACATCGAACACTTCGAGTCGCAGCGGTATGTGAGTATTACTGATAGGTCCATTTTAATATAATTTTAGTTTTCGAATTCTGTGACGGTCACTTTCCACCGTGCAATAACTTACCTTCAACTCCGCTTCGCTATGCTCGACCAATAAACGCCTCAATTCTGAATGCGCTTCCGATAAAGTAGTAGGAGTAATTCTCAAAAATATTATTCCCGAAGTTACGGTCTTTTCTAAAAACACTAATATCAATATCCTGTCTAATTCAATAGATTTTTTTAAAATGTCTCTATCACTCGCCCTGTTGAAACCTAAACTTTGAGCCGTTACAACATTATGACCGAGCCCAATTAGAAACTCAATTGTTGCTCTATACACGTCTTGGTCAATTAGAAAATTCATTCTTAAACAACCTTGACATGTATTTCTTCAGATTTTACTATTTCTATAGCAAACCCAACACAGGCTTTGATGTCATCTATGGTTAAATCCGGATAGAACTTTTCTTTTATGTCTTTGAAAGATATATTTTCTTGGACAAGTTCTAATACATTTTCCACCGTAATTCTGGTTCCCTCAACGCATGGCTTCCCATAATGTATATTGTTATCGATCACAATACGGTTTTGATAATTATTTATTTCATTCATAATAATACATCTAATTGTTGGTATTCTTTAATTCAAGATAAACAAATTATACTTCTTTCTCAATTTTAGGGCGAAATTTAAACGAACTAAAGTTCGAACTACATTAAATGTTCCACTTTTTAATCAGCCCCGAATCGAACACTTGTGGTGAGCGAGTTCCAATTTATGGAACGAGCCGAACCATCGAGCATTTCGAATCGCAGCGATATGTAAGTATTATAGAAAGATCCACTATTTAGCTCATCCAATCAATGACTTGTTTCTTGAACATTTTAAAATCTCCCATACGAGTTTTGATAAACGTATAAACTATTTCGTCATCAACAACAGCATATTCGTGTACTAAAATATTTCTAAAACCTTTCATCTCTTTTAATATCACAGTCATATCTTCGGTGATTATTCTCTCACTTTCCATTTTCTCGAAAAGATCATTCTCTTCAGAAGGCAAACCCAGCTTTAAATTTGATACAAATATCTTACAGATATCTATAATACATTCAACACTTAGCTGAAGTAGTCTCTCGCAGCTTCTCTTAATTTCTGTCCTTTGATAATCTTTAAAATCTTCAGGCGAGATAGACTGTAATTCGTACAGAAATCCATCGAGTTCATCTACCTTGGCTAAAATTCTTTTCTTATCTATCATATTGTACCTCCTGAAGATAGTAATCATAGATAGGTTTGAAGTCTTCGTATTGCTGAATCGTTTCAAACGCTACATTGTACAATTCATCTTCATCACTGCAAAATAATATTTTCCCTTCCTTCAATATTCGCTGGCGTATATAAACCGGTAATTGCTGATAAATCTGAATATCCAAATTCCCAAACTGTGCGATGAATTTTAGTTTTTTCTCGGATAAATATATTTTTGAATAATTATATCGCCTGAGGAGAATGCATATATCCACATCCGATTGGGGACTCTGTCCACTTCTTGCAGCACTCCCAAATAAAATAACAGAAACTACATCGCTGTCTTCTTTTGCGAATTCGATCAGCCGTTCTATATTTTTGCCGTTAATCATAAATATATCGGATTTAAGATAAACAAAATCTCATTCTTTCCCAAATACCTTCACGTCCGCCTACGGCGTATTGTGATTTGAGCTGTAAGTCGGTTTTATAAACCGACCTACTTCAAACTGCCAAGCAAACCATCAACAAGCGAAAGCGAACCATAATAACTAATAACTAAATATAGTTATCAGTTTTTGGTTCTTTGCTGTAAGTCGGTTTTATAAACCGACCTACTTCAAACTGCCAAGCAAACCATCAACAAGCGAAAGCGAACCATAATAACCAATAACTAAATATTGTTAACAGTTTTTGGTTCTTTGCTGTAAGT
>CAMTWO010000042.1:0-39831 GCA_947085405.1 uncultured Ignavibacteriota bacterium | reverse complement strand
TTAAAAACAATTTTTTCAATAACTATTACAACTCCTTATTCTCATACAAAACATACAAGATTACTCATAAAGAATCAGGAGCAAATCGATCTGCTGAAATTATTCAATGTACTTTAGGGTGTCCCAATGTCGAAGTCAGGATGGTGGTGGTTTCTTCGCTTCCATTCCTTTGCTTAGAGGATGCCAAAGCGATGGTTCTACGCCCGATGAAGCAATCGCAAACTTACGAGAAGCTCAAAGAGGGTGGTTTGAATCGGCTCTGAAACATAATGACGTTATTCCAATACCACAATGATTATTCTACATAAAAAACTTTTATTGTATTCAACAATATTTCCCTTTTCATTTACTTATCGGTAATATTCTTATGCGTACGCGCGTGTCTTCAACAACTATAATGACGCCTTTCTCAAGATATTCAATTAAAGCTAATTCGAATATTTCATGGTCCTCCGCTGATTGCATTCCATAATCCCGCACATGAACCGCTTCATAACCTGAATTTCTTAATCCCTCCGCTACAATCGGTGAAAGAGCGTTGTCGACAAGAAATTTCATTGTGCATTAATCAATGGAAGTTCTCTTTCGAGTACTGACTGAGCAGCATAATGTAAAGCTTCCGTTATGTCATCCGGTTCTAAATCGGGATAAGCTTTAAGAATTTCTTCTTCTTTCATATGGTCGGCAATCATTGCAACTATCGTGGCAACAGGAATACGTAGTCCTCTGATACAAGGTAGTCCGCCCATCTGATGTGGGTTTACCGTTATTCTTGAAAATTTCATACAACTAATTCCTTTATGTTTTTTACAATCATATTATAAAAAATAAAACATTGATTATCAAATGCCTACCGAAATCAGTTGTTTTGTAGCAGGCCGGAAAACCTGCTTGACTTTGTTGGCTCTCGGGTTATGGCGACGGAGTTGGCAGGTAGCGAGGGACCTTTTGATACTATTTTACTTCATAGATCTTAATTGTATTCAATAAATGCTGTTCAAACAACGGAAGCCCTGCAAGCATTACAACAATATTTCTCTTTTCGATCAACCCCTCATCCAAAAGCTTTTTCTGGATTTTCTTAAAAGCAAGGTCGGTGTTGTTCTTGAGGTTTCTTAAAACAATGCTATGAACTCCCCAAACTAAATTTAATCTACGGCTCACCGATTCATTCTCAGTTACCGCTATTATCGGTGCAGCCGGGCGGAAGTTTGCAACACGAATTGCAGCTTCGCCCGAAAAAGTTATAACTATTATCGCCGAAGCTTTTAACTGATCGGAAAGCCCAACAGCCGACCTTGCCAACGAGTTATACAAATCGTGCGTTGTGCCGCAGGAAAAATTAGACACATATTTTTTCTCAACTGATTTTGCAATTTTATCCATAATTTTTACAGCATCTATTGGATATCTGCCAACCGAGGTTTCGCCGCTCAACATAACCGCATCGGCACCATCAAGAGCGGCATTAGCTACATCGCTTACTTCGGCTCGCGTCGGTCGCGGATTGTTGATCATAGATTCTAACATCTGCGTTGCCACGATTACCGGTTTACCTAACTCGCTGCATTTTCGTATTATTTCTTTTTGAATTAAAGGTACTTCTTCGAGCGAAACCTCCACACCCAAATCGCCACGAGCTACAATTACACAATCGGCAATTTTTATAATATCGTCAAGCCGGTTTAAAGCTTCCGGTTTTTCAATTTTTGCAATCACGGGAATATGCTGCTTTGAGTTTTGCGTAATATATTTTTTTATCTCTTCAATATCACTTGTCGAGCGGACAAATGATAAAGCACAATAATCGATGCCGTGTTTGATTCCGAACTTGAGATCGTCTTTGTCTTTATCCGTAAGTGCGTGTGAACTGACCGCCACGCCGGGCAAGTTTATTCCTTTATTCGAGTATATCTCGCCACCGGCGATGACTTTGCACGTAATATTACGCCCCTTAACATTTAATACAGTCAGTTCAATTTTTCCATCGTCGATTAAAATTTTATCACCGGTTTTTACATCTTGCGGTAAGTTCAAATAAGTTGTGGGGATTTTTAACTCCAAACTTTTATGTGAATAGAAATCAGAATCGGTTGTGATAATAATTTTATCGTTTTTTTTAACCACAATAGGTTCGGTGTGTAGTTTTCCGATTCTGATTTTCGGTCCTTGTAAATCCTGTATAATCGCAATATTCTTGTGAGTAATTTTCGCGGCTTTCCTGATGTTTTGGATATAATTGAGATGCTCGTTCTGCGTACCGTGTGAAAAATTCAAACGAGCTGCATCCATCCCCGCCTGTATCAGTTGCACGATTTTATCAACGGTTGCAACAGATGGACCGATAGTGCATACGATTTTTGTTTTACCACAATATTTTTTAGAGTTCATAGATTTATTCTCACGTAATATATTTTTCTTTGAAAATACATTCGACTCCGCTGGAGTCGGAATCATTATTTAATTCTTGCCTACAGACATTCGACTCCTCTGGAGTCGCGGTTTGGGTCGATGATCTATTTTTTCTATAAACATACGATTCCCACCTGCCAAAGTCCTGCATAGCGAGACGGCTTGCAGACCACCGGAGAGTTGGTGTCTATTTTATTAAATGACCACGTAGTGGCAAATGTTTGTAGCAAGATTAATGTAAACTAAAATATGTAAATATTCTTCTGTGCTATTCTCCTTTATTAAACATTCCCTACGTCCAACAGCAAAAACCAGATGGATATATATTTGTGTGTATGTATTTGCCATTTTAATAACTCTCTTTTTTAATTCTGTGATAATCTTTATTTTGCCGACATACGACTCCGCTGGAGTCGGAATGATATTCTAAATCTTATCTACAGACATTCGACTCCCGCCTACCATAATCCCGCAAAGCATAACGGCGGGCAGGTCTCCGAAGTCGGTTGTTTTATTTTATGACCACAAAGTGGTCAAATGTTTGTAGCAACATTAATAATAATTGAAAACCCACTCCGTGAGGAGTGGAATGGATTCATTCCTCATGAATCCATTTAAACAAATATTCAGTTTTATATTTATTGCTTTGCCGACATACGACTCCTCTGGAGTCGCGGTTTGGGTCGATGATCTATTTTTTCTATAAACATACGATTCCCACCTGCCAAAGTCCTGCATAGCGAGACGGCTTGCAGGCCACCGGAGTCGGTGTCTATTTTATTAAATGACCACAAAGTGGTCAAATGTTTGTAGCAACATTAATAATAATTGAAAACCCACTCCGTGAGGAGTGGAATGTAAACTAATCAGCAATCTCCGCAGCAGGATAAGAGCCTAACACTTTGAGAAACGATGATTTATTTTGTAAATCGTTTAGCATATCGCGGCAGGGTGAGTCTTCGCGGTATCCTTCGAAATCAAGATAGAACAAATAATGCCAAGGGTTCCGGCGGTCGGGGCGAGATTCGAGTTTGGTTAAATTAATTCCACGCAAAGCAAGATAACCAAGACAATCGTACAAAGCGCCCGGAACATTCGCTGTTGCAAACACGATGGAAGTTTTCGATTTTTCTGACCGCGGCAACTCAGAATTTCCAATTACAAAAAAACGTGTAAGGTTGTTTGATAAATCTTCAACGCCGGTAGCAAGAATTTGCAGAGCGTATAACCGTGCAGCAGTTTCGCTTGCGATTGCCGCTGCATCAGATTCACCCGATGCCGCGAGTTGCCGTGCTGCACCTGCCGTGTCGTAAACTGCTACCGCTTCCCAACCGCGCGATGCTATAAACTGTTCGCACTGGGCAAGCGCCTGCGGATGTGAATACACCCGTCTGATATTTTCGATCGTAGCTCCTTTCGCAGCAAGCAGGGCGTGACGGACCCGAAAAATTATCTCGCCCGATATTTTAAGGTCGTGATCCAAAAGCAGATCGTACGATTGGTTAATGGCGCCGGCTGTAGAATTTTCGATGGGAAGTAAACCTGATTCAGCTTTCCCGTTTTCTACCGCAAGGAAAATATCCTCGAACGTACGACAGGGCAGCGTTTTCGTTTCCGGACCGAAAATCTTGAATATAGCTTCCTGTGAATACGCGCCATCTTCCCCTTGAAATGCAACTGTGCAGTCAGTATTTCTATCTTGATTAATTTTCTTTTCCATGTAAAATAATTTTAACAATTTGAGGTAAAATTACGCCCGACTTGCCTGATAAAAATTCATCAGCGATATCGGTGAGTGGCGTAGTTTCTGGGTTAACTTCTACAATATAAGCTCCGTTCCGTTTTGCGGAATATGGTAACGAAGCCGCCGGAAAAACAATACCCGAAGTTCCGACAGAAAAAAATACATCTGCTGAAAGTGCAGCTCTCTCGGCACCGTTCCACTGGTCTTCGGGCAGCGTTTCTCCGAACCATACTACACCCGGACGGATTAATCCACCGCACACATCACAATTAGGAATTTCGGTTTTTGATAAAATCAATTCATCCGAAAAATCTCTCCTGCATTTAATACAATAGTTGTGTTGAATGTTTCCGTGCAACTCGAATATATTTTTACTCCCTGCACGGCGGTGCAAATTGTCCACGTTCTGCGTGATGATTGCAAAGTTTTTATATATTTTTTCAAACTCAACAATTGCATAATGACCCGGGTTTGGCTGAACGTTTGCGATAATTTGCTTCCGGTATTTGTACCACTCCCAAACAAGCTCTGTATTTTTCAAAAACGCATCGAAGTTAGCAAGCTCTTCGGGTTTAAATTTTTTCCAAAGTCCATCCTCACCGCGAAAAGTCGGCACTCCGCTCTCCGCTGAAATTCCAGCTCCGGTAAAAAACACTACCGATTCGGCTGATTTTAATTTTTGGATTAATTTTTCTGAAAACATTATTTATTTTTGCGGAGCTAACTCCAATTTTTTCCAACCCGAATTTTCAATTTCATTTCTTTTCATCGAAATATATTTGTAATCGCCATTTAACCACAACAACGTTTGGTCGGAATAATGCTTGTGGAGCGGCTGCCCCGATTGCCCCGTCGTTATTATGCTAAACCTGCTCAAAGGTTTGGCTAAATCCACAATTTGGCGGGTTGAAGGTCCAACAACATTTTTAAATGAACGATTGAAATTGTACTCGCCGTTGTTTATTGTGTTTGCAGAGCCACCAACCGGAAAAGGGCCTATATTAAAAACTTTATCGAGTGGTTTTCGTTTGCCGAACAGATGCTCAAAAGTAACCGGATGTAAAACGCCCCACTGCCAATTTTTTAATTCCGGATCTATATCAGTTCGAAGCTGTTCGAGAGCATCGGATAAACTTTTTTTGATTATATCCGATTTTGTTTCTTTCGCTTCCGTGTTCACATTGTCGAACCAACTTGATGTATCAGCCGAAAATAATTTATCAACGACTATTATAGGCACGGCAGAAAAAAACATGTAATCATTTAAAATTTCTTTCCCCATCTCATCTTCGAGAGTGTTATGAATCAGTTTTACGAAGAACATATTAAAAATCGTTGAGGCAACGTCGGTTGGTGAGTGTTTGAAATCCCAATTGTTCAAATACTCGAGAGCCGATTTTGTATCTGAATCTGTTACGGGATGTTCTTTGAATGTATTCGTGATGAGTTTTGTAAGTTTGCGGGCGTGAGGCGAAATATAATCCAATTGCATTCTTTTAAAATCTTCTGCAGAAAATAAATTCACCTCGTTTAAAAGTTCGTTTATTCTTTCGATGCGCGAAGGAGGCATATAGAGATTTGAAATAAAGTATGATGTGTTATCGGCAATTTTATTATTTGCAGTTGCAATAAATTGTTCAGGGGGATTCCAAAGTTTTGGTAGTTGGTCGAAATTAACAAAGCCTTTCCACTCGTACTCTTTCGACCAGCCGGGCAATGGAAATGTAGGATTGAAATTTCCACGCAGTGGAATTTTTGCTACAGTCCAATAACCGATGTTTCCTTCTACATCCGAGTAAATAATATTTTGTCCCGGAACGGCAAAATATTTCAAACCATTTTCAAACTCTTCTTTGTTGCTTGCTTTGTTGATTAGGTAAAAAGCATAAGGTTCCTGGCTGACTTCAAATCCGCACCAACGCATTGCAACTAATTTATTTTGGGGATTTGCTTTTGTTAGCAGGGTTGGATGGAGATCGCTAATTATCGGACCGTGGTGAGTTTCGCGAATCGTAAATTCTAAACTGTCGTCCTTTCCAATATATATTACTTCCTCACGACTTTTAATCGAGATTAATTTTTTTTCGTAATTGTAAAGGTTTGGATTAGCTGAATCGGTAGTAACGATATAGAAATCGGTTTCATCAATCATAGCATTAGTTAATCCCCAAGCGATTCGATTATTGCTGCCAATGACGATAAACGGAGTTCCTGGAATTGCACAGCCGGCTACATTCCAACCGGGCGCCGAGAGATGCATCTCGTACCACTTTGACGGTGCAGGTAAACCGAGATGCGGATCGTTAGCCAATATCGGTTTGCCGCTTGTCGATTTTGCAGACGAAATTACCCACGCATTACTTCCTGTTGCCGAACCATCTATGCCAAAATAATTTCGATACTGTTGTACGAGATGTTTAAAACCGGAAATGTTTGGAGTGTCTAAATGATTGCGTGAGATATTCCGTAAAACTTTTCTATCCTGCAACTTTCCCTTAACGATTGTCGGTGCATCGGCGGGATAAACCGGAAGTAATTCCTTTGCTTTTTCGTATCCGAATTTATCCGTCAGTTCCCCCATCGTCAAATCGACCCACCAAGCCAAGTTTAAATCCCAAGCCATTAAGCGCGATAGCAGTAAACTGTGTCCGACTTTCCATAATTCAGGTTCGTATCCTAACATATCAAACTCGATAGGAAAATTACCTTGATTCTCCCGAATGAAAGCATTTACACCGTCGGAATAAGCTTTTAATGCCGAGTTGACTTCGGGCGGTAGCTCTGCTTCTATTTTTGAAACGATATTAGTCAGATTCAAAGTTCGAAAAAGCCGGTCGAAACCTGTTGCCGAATTTCCTAAAACTTCGGCTAAACGTCCTTCTCCGGCTCGTCTCGAAATATCCATCTGCCATAAACGGTCTTGTGCTTGAACATATCCTGCTGCAAACATCAAGTCGTGTTCGTTGCCGGCAAAGATGTGTGGTACACCGAACTCATCACGGTAAATGGCAACTTCGCCTTTTATTCCTTTAACATTTATTTTACCCTCGTATTCCGGAAACGATTTGGTAACTAAATATTTTAGAAAAAAGATTAAAGCGATTAGTATAATAATTGAACTGCCTAAAATCCCTAATGTGATTTTTAGCGGCTTCGTCATTTATGCTATAGTAACATCTTTAGATAGATAGACATCTTGTATTGCATTTAGAATTTTTGCACCCTCGTTCATTGGTCGTTGGAAAGCTTTCCTACCGGAGATCAAGCCCATACCGCCAGCGCGTTTATTGATAACAGCAGTACGAACAGCTTCTGCAAAATCGTTTTCGCCCGATGCGCCGCCTGAATTTATCAAACCAATTCTTCCCATGTATCCGTTAGCAACCTGATATCTTGTTAAATCGATCGGGTGGTCTGAGCATAATTCGGTGTACATTTTTTTGTGCGACTTTGAAAATTTGAGAGCTGTAAACCCGCCGTTGTTCTCGGGCATTTTTTGCTTGATGATATCGGCTTCGATTGTAGCTCCTAAATGGTCGGCTTGACCTGTTAAGTCGGCAGCTAAATGATAATCCTTTTCACTTGTAGTAAAAGCAGGGTTACGTAAATAGCACCATAGTATTGTTGCCATTCCCATCTCGTGAGCTTGATGGAACATTTCGGATACTTCTTGAATTTGTCTTGTTGATTCGGGCGAGCCGAAGTAAATAGTTGCACCAACGGCAACGGCACCCATATCGTAGGCTTGACGGATGTTGGCGAAGATGATTTGGTCGTGTTTAGTTGGATAAGTGAGCAGTTCGTTATGATTGAATTTTAAGATGAACGGAATTTTGTGCGCGTATTTACGGGCGACGATTCCGAGCACACCGAGCGTAGAAGCAACCGCGTTGCAGCCCCCTTCGATGGCAAGTTTAACGATGTTTTCAGGATCGAAATAAATCGGGTTAGGTGCAAACGAAGCTCCGGCTGTGTGTTCGATTCCCTGATCAACAGGCAGGATTGAAAGAAAACCGGTGCCAGCCAATCTTCCGTTTCCGAACAATGTTTGCAAACTTCGAAGTGTTGCAATCGAACGGTCGGAATCGGCAAATATTTTATCTACAAAATCGGGTGATGGCAGGTGAAGCATCTCTTTTGGAATACCAGTACACTTATGTGCGAGTAAACTTTCGGCTTCGTTTCCTAATAGTTTTTCAATATCTTTTATAGTCATGATTACATCCTCTCTAAAATTATTTATAATATTATTTGTTCTTAATATAAAAAAAATAATGCTGAAAAAAAAAATATCATTGCATTTACCTAACAAATTTATTATAATTGCATCGTTAAAATTGAACAAAATGGCATCTGAAACAAGCGAAGAAAAAGTTTTAATTCACAATAGAAAAGCCCGGCACGATTTCTACATCATAGAAACTTATGAGGTCGGAATAGTGCTCAAAGGAACTGAAGTTAAATCGCTGCGTCTTGGAAATGCAAATTTGTTAGATAGTTTTGCCAAAATTAAAGGAGGCGAAGTATGGCTTGAAAACATGCATATTAGCCCGTTTGACCAAGCGAGCCGTAACAATCACGATCCGAAACGCGAACGGAAACTTCTGCTCAATAAACGTGAAATTAGGCGCCTCAACAGCAAACTTCAGGAAGAAGGAACTACTTTGGTTCCTATTCAAGTTTATCTAAAAAACAACAGAATAAAAGTTGAGTTAGCACTTGCTCGCGGTAAAAAGATGTTCGACAAACGGGAAGCAATTGCAAAACGTGAAGTCGAACGCGAAGTAAAAAGAAAATACGGTATTTAAATATTATAAATTAATCAAGAGAAAAAATTAAGAATTGTTTCCTTCCTTAAACGAACAGATGGACCTCATAAAACGGGGGGTCTTCGAGATAATTCCCGAAGATGCTTTAGTCGCTAAAATCGAGAAGTCCATTAAAACCCAAACGCCCTTAAAAATCAAACTTGGCTGCGACCCAAGCCGCCCCGATTTACATTTGGGGCATTCCGTAGTTCTTCGTAAACTACGCCACTTTCAAGATTTAGGACACGAAGCGATTTTAATAGTAGGCGACTTTACCGGAATGATTGGCGACCCGTCGGGCAAAAGTAAAACACGCCCGTCGCTGACACTGGAAGATACCCGCAAAAACGGACAAAGTTATTTTGAACAGGCGACAAAAATTCTTTCAACAAAAAATATCAAAATGCTTTATAACTCAGAATGGTTAGCAAGTATGACATTTGCCGACGTAATAGCGCTTGCGAGTAAATATACCGTTGCAAGAATGTTGGAGAGAGACGACTTTGAAAAACGTTACCGGGATGGCGAGCCGATCAGCGTTCACGAATTTTTATACCCGCTAGCACAGGCGATGGATTCGGTGGCAATTAAATCCGATGTTGAATTAGGCGGCACAGATCAAAAATTTAACCTATTAGTCGGCAGAGATATACAGAGGGAATTCGGTCTCAATCCTCAAGTAGCAGTTATGCTGCCGATACTTACCGGAACTGACGGCGTGGAAAAAATGAGCAAGTCGTTAGATAATTATATCGGTGTAGCCGAATCGCCCAAAGAAATTTACGGTAAAACTCTCTCAATACCAGATAAGCTAATTTACGATTACTTTTTGTTGACTACAGATATACAGACTGATGATTTAAATAAAATCAAAGAACAAGTGGTAACCAATCCGCGCGAAGCAAAAAGATTTTTA
Source organism: uncultured Ignavibacteriota bacterium (assembly GCA_947085405.1). Taxonomy (GTDB): domain Bacteria; phylum Bacteroidota; class Ignavibacteria; order UBA10030; family BY39; genus JASEGV01. The sequence continues at coordinate 29,951 of CAMTWO010000042.1, read as the reverse complement.
GCTCGCACACTCGTTTCACTCTATTGGTCGGATGATGATGCCCGTAAAGCTGAAGAAGAATTCGATAGAATATTTGTGCAGAAAGAAATTCCGGATACCATCGATGAATTTGTTCTTGAGTCAACCGAAAAAGAAATGAATGTAATACAGATATTAACTGATACAAAACTTGCTACATCAAAATCAGATGCACGCCGGCTTGTTGAACAGGGAGGTGTAAGTATCGATGGAAACCGGATAACAGATGTAAACCAGATGATACCGCTTGCAAGTAATATTATTATGAAAGTCGGCAAAAGAAGATTTTTAAAAATAGTAACTGAAAAATAAATAATCAATAATAAATGGAGATGATAAATTGTATGTTCCCGCAAAAATATTTTTTACAAAAGGGGTAGGTAAACATAAAGACTACCTTCAATCTTTCGAACTTGCATTACGCGATGCGAAGATCGAAAAAAGTAATTTAGTAACGGTATCGAGCATATTCCCACCGGGTTGTAAAAGAGTAACAGTTGAGGATGGTTCAAAAATATTGCAGCCTGGCGAAATTACATTTTGTGTAATGGCGCGTAACTCGACAAACGAACCAAACCGATTAATCGCTGCTTCGATTGGTGTAGCAACTCCGGCAGATATTAGTCAATATGGTTATCTTTCAGAGCATCATCCATTTGGCGAGACAGATGAAAAGGCGGGCGAATATGCTGAAGATTTAGCCGCAACTATGCTTGCTTCAACTTTGGGTCTCGAGTTTAATCCAGATGATGCATGGGATGAACGAGAAAAAACATACAAAATGAGTGGTAAAATAGTTAAAACTTTTAATATCACCCAATCGGCCGAAGGCGACAAGAATGGGTTATGGACTACTGTAATATCTTGTGCTATTCTCCTCCCATAAATACAAAAGCCAAAGAGTTTTTTTATAAGTTCCTGGTATTTTCCGCCTCCCGAGCGATCACACCATTTTTTTAACTCTTTGGCTTATCAATTTTGTGTAAATATAAGCTAGAAAAGTCTCGAAGTCAATACCTCATTTGAGGTATTTTTTTTCCAAAAATATCCATTCCGCACAATTTGCTCCCACCTAATGTACCTTTTGCCTTCCAATGGAAACAACGTATCAAAATGGTTTTTTTTCGTTAAATAAATCAGGCGAATTGGAATGTAATTCCCTTTAGTTCCTCAATGAGAGCTTTAAATTCGTTGCCGTTCATGAATTTTTCTGAAGTGATAATTATTTCGGGTAGGCAATTGGCATTAACTTCAAGCCCCAAAGTCGCCACCCTGGTGATTGCGTCATGCATAAACGAGAAATTAAAATTTTATTGAATATCTTTTTGAAATTTCAAAACATTTTGGACATACAAAATAGTCTGCCGCCAGCTACCGAAGTAGCCATTTCTGGGTTTCCCACCATCCCAGACTGGCTGGTGCAGCGTGTAGTAGCGTTTCGATAGCAGCGGCAGTGCGTTTTGGATCGACCGCCATGATAGCGGGTCTTCACCTAAATAAGCAGCTAAATCTTGTGCATCATAAATACGGCTTGGTCCGGCATTGTATGCAGCCAATGCCAAACAAATTCTGTCTTCTTCCGGAGCGTTCTCAAATAATTTATATAATTTTGAAAAATAGCTGATTCCCATAGAAATATTTTTCTCGGGATGGAACGAATCGAGTGAATCGCCCGATAATTCAAATTGGGTTTGGGGCATTAATTGCATTAACCCTTGCGCCCCTCGTTCGCTTACAGCATTCTCGTTGAACTGCGATTCTTGCTTTATTATTGCAAGAATAAGTTTTGAATCAATATCAGTGGCTTTAGCTTTTTTATTAACAATCTTCCGGTACTCGTGAAATTTCGATATAAGATTGTTGCCGGTCGGGCATGGTGCTACTGTTTGGTGTATGATACTTTCGTCAGCAAAAGCATCTCCAAAATTTAATCCGCCTGAGGCGGAGGAAAAATGGAAGACCTTACCTTGCAGAAGAACAGTAAGTAACAGAACTAAAGATATTTTTAAAACGGTTTTCAAATCAATGTAACTTGATATTTTTCAATGTATTAGCGAAGTATGCTTAAAATTCACTATAAATATACTGCTTATTCTCTTTAAAGTCAAGAAAGGCAAAAGGTCGGTGTGATATTAAGCAAAGTGTTTATTTTAACCTTTCCGATACTTCAAGTCGATATCAGAAATTTTATCTACTCTTTTTTGGTGTCTGCCCCCTGCAAATTCAGTAACTAACCAAACCTTCACGATAGTTTTGGCTAATTCAATTCCTAAAATGCGCCCGCCGAGAGTCAACATGTTCGCATCGTTGTGTTCGCGGCTGCTTTGGGCAGCGAATTCGTTTTGGCATACCGCCGCTCTCACACCCGGCAGCTTATTAGCGACCATAGCCGAAGCAACTCCAACAGCATCTATCATTATTCCTTTATCAGCATCCCCCGATGAAACTAATTTGGCTACAGCAAAAGCGTAGTCGGGATAATCGCAGGCTTCTTCGGAAGTTGTTCCCATGTCTTTTATCGTGTATCCCATATCAGCGATGAAAGGTTTTAATTGTTCTTTCATGCTAAAACCGCCATGATCACTTCCTATTGCTATGATACCTTTATAAATTTTTTTTGGCGGGGGTTTATCGGCAACTTTCTGTAGAACATCGTTAGTCTCGATAAATTCCATCCCTACACTTTTGGCAACATCGCGGGCTGCCGAGGTTACAATTGTTCCCGGTGTAACTTTAATTTGCTTCTGTCCTCGTTTAGCCGCTTCTTTTACTGTTAAGTCAGAAATTAATTTTTTATCCATATTATAAAAATTGATCAATTTGTTTGCGTTTAAGATAATCGACGACCTCTTTGACGTCCTGCGATTTACCTAACTTACACACTAATAGTGCATCGTCAGTATTGATTATGATTACATCCTCCATTCCGATAACAGCTGTAAACTTATCGGGGGAATGAATTAGGGCATTTTTAGTGTTATTCAACATAACCTTGCCGGTAATGCTGTTTCCGGTTTCATCTTTACCAGAGAGGCGGTAAACTTCATCCCATGTTCCGACATCGCTCCACCCGAAAATTCCTTTTAGTACAAAAACCTCTACAGCTTTTTCCATAACACCGTAATCAATTGAAATCCCACGAATCATTTTATAGGACAGTTCAAGTGTAGCATCATATTTGTTGGTGCCTATCGTAGCATCAATGTTCATAAGTTCTTGATACATTTCGGGGAGAGATTTCTGGATTTCGTTCAAAATGGTATCTACACGCCATATAAACATGCCGCTATTCCACAGAAACTCGCCTGTCTCGATGAACATTTTGGCAGTTTCTTCGTTCGGTTTTTCGGCAAATGTTTTCACCTTGTAAATTCCACGAGTGAAATATGGATTTGATTCGTCGTTTGCATCGTTGATTTGAATATACCCGTATCCGGTTTCGGGCCGTGTAGGTTGAATTCCAACAGTAACCAGCTTCCCCGATTCATAAGCAACCCATATCGCCAAACGGAGTACCCTGTGGAATTCTTCAACATCCTCAATTATATGGTCGGCAGGCAGCGTAACCATAACAGCATCGGGGTCGTGCCGGCGTAAAAATAAAGCCGCAAGCCCGATACACGGTGCGGTGTTCCTGCCAAACGGTTCGACAATTATATTATCTGCCGGAATATTAGGAAGCTGTTTAATAATTAACGGCTTCTGAATTTTATTTGTAACGATTAAAATGTTTTTCGGCTCGATTATCTTGTCTAATCTTTTAACCGTATTAACGATCATTGAATTTTTACCGAAAATTTCTAACAACTGCTTAGGCGATTTTTCACGACTTCGGGGCCAGAACCGAGCTCCTACCCCTCCAGCCATAATTACTGCATATACGTTTGGCATAATTTCTCCTTATTTATAAATTCTTGGAACGCGTGCCGAGATACCGCACATTAATTCGTAGGCATTCGTTCCGACTTTGTTTGCTAATTCCCAAATTCCGATAACTGCGTTTTTATCGTTCCCAATTAATGTAACATCGTCGCCGATGTGAATATCTGAATCTCCGATATCTACCATTATTTGATCCATACAAATTGAACCGACTACAGGATATTGTCGGCCTTTTATTATCACGTTTGTTTGATTAGTTAATCTTCTGTTGTAACCATCGCCATAACCGATTGGGATTGTGGCAATTTTTGTTCGGGACGAAGTAAAATATTTCCGACCGTAACTTATGCTGGTGTTAGCTTCAACTGTTTTTATGAAAACAACTTTCGATTTTAATGAAAGCACAGTTTCAATAGGGATGCTTTCGGTTGTTTCATCGGAAGGATACAATCCGAATAAAACAATTCCCGGCCGCACCATCGTGAAATACGATTCCGGTAAATCGAGAACAGCGCCGCTATTAGCAATGTGTTGGAACTGAATTTCGATACCAGCCGATTTAATTTTGTTCAAAGCTGATCTGAAGCGGTCGAGTTGGAAGTAAGCAAAACTCTTGTCGCGCGCTTCGGCTGTGGCGAAATGGCTGTAAATGCCTACGATTTCAATATGTTGTAATGCGGCAACTTTTTGGGCAAACTGAAGAGCGTTATCGGAATGAACTCCGATGCGTTCCATACCGGTATCTATTTTAAGGTGCACTTTTGCTTTCTTCGAACTATGACGATCAACCTCCCGCTCGATGCGTTCGGCAAGTTCGACAGACGAAACAGTGATATCAAGATCGTTTGCAAGAAAATGTTGAACCTGATCGCCTAAAACTCCGCCAAGTACGAGTATCGGGCAAGTAATGCCGTTTTGCCGTAGAATTATTCCTTCTTCTAAAAATCCAACTCCTAAATAGTCGATGCCGAATTTTACAAAAGCTTTTGAAGTTTCAACCAAACCGTGTCCGTAGGCATTAGCTTTTACGATGCCCATAATTTTTACAGTGGGCCCGACTTTTTTTTTGACGGCTTCTAAATTGTGTTGAATAGCTTTAAGAGATATTTCGGCACGTGTAGGTCGCATAAATTAAATAATTTCTAAAAAAAAAGTTCTTCCCAAAGCTTAAATGAAAAATTTTACCCCTTAGCAATCCGAATCCTGTTCAACGCGCGTTGGAGCGCTGCTTCGGCACGTATCAAATCGGTTCCCGGTTTTCTTTCTTTTATTCGCTTCAGTGCTCGTTCGCGTGCAGCTTCGGCTCGTGCAACATCTATTTCTTCTACATTCTCAATTGTTTCAGCAATCATAACCACGGAATTGTCTTTCACTTCAACAAAGCCGCCGCTCGTAGCGTACCGGATTTCCTGTCCATCTTTTGCAGTAAGTTTGATAACCCCTATTCCTGTTTCCGAAAGAAGTGGTGCGTGGTCGAATAAAACCTGAAACCCGCCCGTTACACCGGGAGCGGCAAAACTTAATACCTCGCCGCTGAAAATAATTTTTCGAGGCGTTACAATTTCTAATTTGTATGGTTTGTCGAACATCTATTTACTGTTGCATCCGATTTGCTTTTTCTAATACTTCCTCGATTGTGCCCGCCATATAAAATGCACCTTCGGGAATATCATCGTAATCGCCGTTGACTATTCCTTTAAATCCTTTTATTGTATCTTCTAATTTTACATATTTTCCGGGAATTCCGGTAAATTGCTCGGCTACGAAAAACGGTTGCGATAAAAACTTTTGAAGCTTTCGTGCACGGGCTACGGTTATTTTGTCGTCATCCGACAATTCATCCATTCCTAAAATATTTATAATGTCCTGCAGGTCTTTGTAAGTTTGCAATATTTCTTTAACTCGTTTGGCAACGGCGTAATGCTCTTCGCCTACAACACCCGGTTCAAGAATTCTGGATGTTGAATCAAGAGGATCGACAGCAGGATAAATTCCCAACTCTGCAATTTGGCGGCTCAATACTGTTGTTGCATCTAAGTGACTGAATGTTGTTGCCGGGGCTGGGTCTGTTAAATCGTCGGCGGGTACATATATTGCCTGCACTGAAGTTATCGAGCCTTTGTTTGTAGATGTAATTCTTTCTTGAAGCTCGCCCATCTCGGTTGCAAGCGTTGGCTGGTAACCAACTGCCGAAGGAATTCTTCCGAGCAAAGCCGATACTTCAGAACCAGCTTGCACAAACCTGAAAATGTTATCAATGAACAAGAGAACATCTTTACCTTCGTCGTCGCGAAAATATTCAGCCATTGTCAAAGCTGTTAAACCGACTCGTTGACGGGCGCCCGGTGGTTCATTCATCTGACCGAAAACGAGTGCAGTTTTATCTAACACACCGCTCTCTTTCATTTCAAGCCAGAGGTCGTTACCCTCGCGTGTTCGTTCACCCACTCCGGCGAAAACAGAGTAACCACCGTGATGCAATGCGATGTTGTGAATGAGTTCCATAATTATAACTGTTTTACCTACACCGGCTCCACCGAATAAACCGGTTTTACCGCCGCGCGAGTAAGGTTCAAGTAAGTCGATAACTTTGATCCCGGTTTCATACATCTCTTTTTTCGTACTCAGATTTTTAAAGTCGGGAGCCGGGCGGTGAATCGGATAATATTTATCACTTTCGATTGGGGGGAGAGAATCGATCCCTTTTCCAATAACATTGATTAATCTGCCGAGAACGGCTTCCCCTACAGGCACCATAATGGGCGATTCAGTATCAATCGCTTCCATTCCTCGCACGAGTCCATCGGTTGAGTCCATAGCTACTGTGCGAACCCGTTCTTCGCCCAAGTGTTGCTGAACTTCGCAAATCAGTTCCTCTTCTACACCCTCGATGTTAGTCCGTTTTATTTTTATTGCGTTCAAAATTGCTGGAAGTTTGCCTCCTGAAAAATCGATATCTACAACCGGTCCAATTACCTGGACAATCTTACCTGTGTTCATTAAAAACCTTTCATATATTGAACAATTTTCCTGAAAATGTTTCAGGAATTTTGATAATTTTCTTAAAAATTACGGTTCAAATATAAAACAAATTGAAGAATTTTACAAACATTAGGCAAGGTTTCAGGTTACGCTTGTTTTTTCCCTTTCTTTTAATTAATTTTCAAAAAGAAATTTAGGAAAAGAAGTGTTAACACAAGAGGAAAGAACATATTTACTAAATATTGCAAGACAGTCGATAGCGTTAGCGGTGAATGAAAAGACTCCTCCGGTTCCAAATGATTGTCCGGAAGTTTTTCAAATACCTTCTGGTGCATTTGTAACAATCCATAAATTCGGTGAACTTCGAGGGTGCATCGGATATATAGAGGCAACAAGACCATTAATCGATACTATAGTTGAAACAGCATCGCATGCTGCGATGAATGATCCGAGGTTTATGCCTGTATCAATCGATGAGTTGGAAGATTTGGAGTTAGAGATTTCGATATTATCTCCTTTGAAAGAGATTACTGATGTGAACGAGATAGAAGTAGGAACACACGGTATTGTTATGGAACAAGGAGCCAACCGCGGCTTGTTACTGCCTCAAGTTCCGGCAGAATATAATTGGGACAGAGATACTTTTCTGAGTCAAACTGCTCGTAAGGCAGGGCTGCCTTACGATGCCTGGAAAAAAGGCAACACAAAAATTTCAATCTTTACAGCAGAAATTTTTAACGATTCGAATATATAATGGATAAATTAAATGTACGCCAGCCTGCTGTAGCAGGATTATTTTATCCTGTCGATGCAAGAACGTTGATTCGGCAGGTTACTGAATTATTGGAACGCGCCAAAACTAAAAAAATTAAAGGCGAATTAAAAGCGCTTATCTCACCGCATGCCGGTTATACATATTCAGGTTTAACTGCTGCATACGGCTATAAATTATTAGAAAATAAAAAATACGACACTGTTGTAATTATTTCGCCAAGTCACCGGGAATATTTCAAGGGAGTGTCAATGTTTCCCGGAAACTGTTACAAAACTCCACTCGGCGATGTACCAATCGACATGGAACTTAGTAACGAAATTATTGCCGAGGAAAAATTAGTATTTCATTCTATGTCAGGTCATCACGATGAACATGCTCTCGAGGTTCAACTCCCTTTTCTACAAATGACTTTAGAAAAATTTAAACTCGTTCCGCTTGTAATGGGCGACCAAACTCCGGAATATTGCATCCGGCTTGGTCGGGCGTTAGCAAAGGTTTTGAAATCCGCCACAGGCGGAAAGAAAGTACTTATTGTTGCCAGCACCGACTTATCACATTTCCATCCATACGAAACGGCTCAGAGGCTTGATCAAAGAGCTATCGATTCGATAGAAAATTTTGATTACACACAATTATTAAACGATATAGACAACCAAACTACCGAAGCTTGCGGAGGAGGACCGACAGCAGCAGCAATGATTGCGGCTAAAGGATTGGGCGCCGACAAAGTTCAAAAATTGTTCAGTTGTAATTCGGGTGATGTAACCGGCGAGAAACGTGAAGTAGTTGGTTATATTTCGGCAGCAATTTATAAATCAATCGATTAATGCCATCAACTAAATTTAACATATCAGTTGTCGGAGCCGGCAGAGTTGGTTCAGCTATGTCGTCTCTCCTTTTCGAAAAAGGTTCTACTGTGCTGTCGATTGTAGATGTAAATAAAAAAGCCGCTCGAAAACTTGCTAACTCAGTAAATTGCGAACAGGTTTCTACAGATGTTTCGGATATCCACCCCAAGACGCAGATAATTTTTATCACGACCCCCGACGATCAAATAGCGAACACTGCCAAAAAAATTTCTTCGAATAAAAATTTAAATTTTAAGAAACTAACAGTTATTCACACTTCGGGTGTGCATACTTCCGATATATTGAGTCCATTAGCAAAAAAAGGGGCTTCCGTTTTATCATTTCATCCTATTCAAACATTTCCGGCAAACAAATCGATTCGAGAATTACAAAAAAATTTAGAGGGTATATATTTTGGAATCGAGGGGAACAAGAAAATCCATCATATATCACAACAATTAGTAAAAACTTTCAGAGGTAAGATGGTTTATATATCTAAAAAAGATAAACCGCTATACCATCTTGCTTGTGTGTTTGCTTCCAATTATATTGTAACTGCTTTGAATGCCCTTTCCGAAGCAACTGATAAATTAAAATTTAAAGTTAGTTGGATGGATGTTTTCACCCCTCTTATAAATACATCATTAAAAAATGTATTTTCAACATCACCATTAGCCGCCTTAACAGGTCCAATCGAGAGGGGCGATATCAAGACCATCGAATCGCATTTAAAAAGTTTAGCCGCAGTAGTGCCACATTTAATTACATATTATATAAGCATGGGCATCGAAACAGCACGGTTAGCCCGACAGAAACGAACAATTACAAACGAACATTTTTTAGAGTTAATAAATTTATTCAAGTCATTTCTTAAAAAATAAGTGAAGGAAATTTTTGTGAAAGCTTTAATTGCAAGCGGTGGCCGTGGAACGCGGCTTCGACCTATAACTCATACGCAAAACAAACATTTAATTCCGATTGCAAACAAACCGATTTTACATTATGCAATTGAAGGTGTTGTTCAAGCGGGTATCAAACAAATTGGTATTGTAGTAAACGCCGACAACGACGAGGTTCAAAAAGCTATCGGAGACGGAAGCAGGTGGGGCGTAAAAATTACTTATATACCACAAGACGCGCCTCTTGGGTTAGCACATGTTGTAAAAATTTCGGAACCTTTTATCGGTAAAGACGATTTCATTTTCTATTTAGGCGACAATATGGTTGTCGGTGGCGTGAAACGATTTATTAAGGAATTTCAAAACAGCAAATACAACTGCTGGCTAACTTTAGCAAAAGTAAAAGACCCTGAACGTTTTGGTGTTCCGGAAATAAATAGTCGTGGCAGGATTGTTGGAGTTGAAGAAAAGCCAAAGAAACCAAAAAGCAATTACGCTGTATCGGGTATTTATATTTACGATTCAAACATATTCAAAGCGTGCGATAGTATAAAACCGAGCGGACGCGGAGAACTCGAAATTTCGGATGCGCACCAATGGCTGATTGACCACAAATACAAAGTCGGTTACAGCGAAATTACAGGTTGGTGGAAAGATACCGGAAAACCTGCCGATTTACTCGAAGCAAACCGGCTGATTCTTGACAATCAGGAACTACGCCTCGATGGTGAAGTTGATTCACAGTCGGTGGTTGCGGGCAAAGTCGTTCTTGAAAAAGGAGCAAAAGTAATAAACAGCGTTGTTCGCGGTCCGGCGATTATTGGAAGAGATTGCATAATCGAAAACAGTTACATAGGTCCTTTCACATCTATCGGAGATAGAACAGTTGTCAGAAATAGCGAAGTTGAGTATAGCATTGTGCTGCGCGATTGCAAAATAATTTCTGTAAAAATCCGTATCGAAGGAAGCCTGCTCGGTAACGATGTGGAGATAGTAGAAGCTAATAGTAAACCACACGTACATCGTTTTATGATCGGCGACCAAAGCCGGGTTGAAGTTGCGTGGTGAGTTCAGAAGAAATTAGTATATAGTATGTAGTATGAAGAAATTGGTGAAAACAAAAGGAACAAAAAATGGAATTTAAAACTATACTTGTTGAAAGCCGTAACAGAATAGCTTTTGTTACAATTAACCGTCCTGATAAGTTGAATGCGATTAACCTGGAAGTAATTGCTGAACTCAAAACAGTTTTCGATTCGTTCGAAAAAGATGAAAACATCGGTGTAATTATTCTCACAGGCGCCGGCGAGAAAGCATTTATTGCCGGTTCAGATATTAGCGCGCTTGCCGGATATTCGCCCGAACAAGCAAAAAACTATTCTGAAGTCGGGAACTCATTCTTGAGTCGGATACAAAATTTTCCGAAACCGGTAATTGCCGCAGTAAATGGATTTGCTCTGGGCAGCGGTTGCGAGTTTGCGATGGCGTGTCATATTCGCATCGCTTCGGAGAATGCAAAATTCGGACAGCCCGAAGTAAATCTTGGTTTAATTCCGGGACATGGCGGAACGCAGCGCCTCGCCCGAATCGTCGGTATCGGCAAAGCTATGGAATTGACACTAACCGGTATCACTATTGATGCAAACGAAGCACACAGAATTGGCTTAGCCAACAAGGTTGTGCCATTCGCCGATTTAAAAAATGCAGCAGAAGAAATGGCAAAAATAATTCTGACAAAAGCTCCTCCCGCAATAAAGTATGCCATCCAAGCCCTCAATTCGAATTTAGAATTACCCCTTACTGAAGGATTGAAATTAGAAGCTCAACTTTTCAGCGATTGTTTCAAAACTGAGGATTTCAAAGAAGGAACGAAGGCATTTTTAGAAAAACGTAAACCTCAATTCAAAGGCAAATAACACTTGGAAAATGGTATCATCATTCGTATATTTGTAGTGATTTTATTCTCTTTAGCTATTTTTTTTAACTTTCTGCTGAACGATAACACCGATATCAAGCAAAATTTCAAGTATTATAAAATCGAATCGCTGAAATACTCATTAGCCGACGTAGATAGTGCTGTTGATAAAGTTTTATCGAAGTTCCATATCTCAAAAAATCAAATGAAACGGAACGAGATTCGTTTTGCTGAAACCGATTTCGTACGAATAGAAAAAAGAATTAACGTCCTCAACGATTCGCTTTCACTTCTAATAAATCTTGAATTGAAACAAATGATGGATGATTATGGACTGAAAGTATCGGGCACCGAAAATTTAAAAGAGAAGATTACAACACTTTATATAATTGATAAAGGAACGATTCTTCAATCAATAGGTTTTAAATCAAAAAAATAAATTAAGAAAGGAGAAGTTTTTATCGCTTCTAATAAGTCGGACACGATGGAAAAAATTGTATCACTCGCAAAACGGCGAGGTTTTGTATTTCAATCGAGTGAAATTTACGGCGGCTTAAACGGCTGCTGGGATTTCGGACCTCTCGGCGTTGAGATGTTTCGCAACCTGAAAGAAGAGTGGTGGCGAACAATGACATTTCGGGAAGACATTGAAGGCGTTGATGCTGCTATTTTGATGCATCCGCGAGTTTGGGAAGCATCCGGACACGTTGAAAACTTTACCGATCCGATGGTCGATTGCAAAAACTGCAAATCCCGATACCGGCTTGACAACTTAATCGATGAATTATCCATAAAAAAGAAAAAAGAAATTTTACGTAGTCTTGACCCTGCAACTTTTGAGGGACGATTAGAAGACGAAAAAGTAATTGAAGAGTTCAAAAACAGAGTAATCGGCGATGTTGTCTCTAACATTCTCCAAAATATAGTTCCTTGTCCGAACTGCGGAAATCAAGGTTCATTTACCGAGGCACGCAAGTTCAATTTAATGTTTAAAACTTTTGTAGGACCGATGGAGGATTCCAGCGCTGTAGTGTATATGCGTCCCGAAACAGCTCAGGGAATTTTTGTAAACTTCCAGAATGTCCAAAATGCTACGCGGCAAAAACTTCCATTCGGAATTGCTCAGATCGGAAAAGCATTCCGCAACGAAATTAACACGAAAAACTTTCTGTTCAGAACACGCGAGTTCGAACAGATGGAGATGCAATACTTTGTAAAGCCCGGCACCGATACAGATTGGTTCGAATATTGGCGGCAACAACGGATACAATGGTATATCGACTTGGGAATGCGGAAGGAAAAACTACAATGGCATCAGCACGAGCCGCACGCATTAGCTCACTATGCAAAGGATGCTTATGATGTTGAGTACGAGTTTCCGTTTGGCTGGGGCGAAATTGAAGGCATACACAACCGCACCGACTACGACCTTTCGAGGCACGAAGAATATTCAGGTAAAAATATGAAATACTTCGACAACGAATCTAAGGAGAAATTCACTCCTTACATCATCGAAACATCGGCAGGTGCCAGCCGTTCGTTTATGGCATTCCTGGTAGATGCTTATGCGGAAGAAGAAGCGCCCACGGCAGATGGAAAAACTGAAATGCGTGTTGTGTTAAAACTTCACCACAGATTAGCTCCAATAAAAGTAGCGATTTTTCCACTCGTAAACAGGGATGGAATGCCCGAAATAGCCAAGAAAATCGAGAACGAGATGCGGCAACACATACGTGTGTTTTACGACGACTCGGGCGCTGTAGGCAGACGCTACCGCCGACAAGATGAAGTTGGAACACCATTCTGCATAACAGTCGATTCTCAAACTTTGCAAGACCAAACCGTTACTGTGAGAGATAGAGATACAATGTTACAGGAAAGAATTTCAATTGAAAATTTATTAAATTATATACAAAAAAAATTAACAAAATAATTATAACCTTTAAACAAGGAGAGTAGTATGAAACAAAAAGTATTTTTATTTATTCTTATGATTAGTATGCTGTTTGTATTTTTCGCATGTCAGAATTCAACAGATGCAGATAAGTATAAGGTTAAGCTTCAACCGGTTACAAAATTAACAGGTTTTATAGTTGATTCCACTAGCGCAGGTTTAACCTGGAGCAAATCGGTGGATGAAGCGAGAGGCGATTTTGCCGACTATTTAATTAGTGCAATTAAACCTGATGGAAACATTGAAAAAACCACTAATGCTGCAAAGGGTGAAGATAGTGTTATAATAACGAACCTTCAGAAAAATCTTATTTATACATTTAAAGTCGTTTCTAAAGTTTCTACTTTGTCAGAAAATGGTATCGATAGCGATCCGGTTGCTGTCAATTGGTGCCCGGGTTGGGTGAGATTGCAGCCTATAACCGATTTAATGTCGTTCTCCGTTTCGAACACTTCTATTGGTTTTAAGTGGACAAAATCGGCAAACGAAACCCACACCGATTTTTTGAATTACGTTCTAAAAGTTGTAAAACCAAACAAAGTTGTAGTTCAAGAAATTACAGTACCCAAAGGTACTGACAGCGTAATAGTTACTGGACTAGAAAACGGAGTTATTTATTCCTCTGAGATAACTGCCTTTGCGTCGCCAACCTCTTTAGTATTTACCGCAAGTGAACCGGTAAAAATAAAATGGGCACCAGCCTGGAGATTTGATGCAATTAATACAAACCCTATTAACGTGTATGAAACTTCAAGCTCTCCGGATTCTATGAGCGGGTTAATAATATATGATCCCGTGAGCAAACAATCTAAGACTGAAAAATTATTAGGTATCGATAGTGTACTAATTGACTTTTACATTCATACTGTTCCTGATACACTTGATAGAACAAGTCGCGTAGCTTTACGAAGTTCACACCTCTTCCGTAAGAACAGAAAGTTTATACGATTCTCGACAGTGAATGAAAATTCCGAAACACTCGATAATCCGCAACTTGCACCTCCTGACACGTCAACCTATTCTTTGTTTGAATTCAGAGTTGATTCAGTTGCTACGCCAACTTCGAAGATACATTATTTCAGAGCTAAACCAGGAAACTACGGACGCTTACTGATTATGCGCAATCCGGATAACGGAACATTGCTCTGGGGAACTTCACCGGCACAATATCTTCGTTTCAAAGTATCATATCAGAGCGTTGCCGAAAATATATATTCAAAAACTATTAAATAAACGAAAGGAATAATAAAATGAAAAAATCACTAGTAGTATTGCTGAGTACGCTTGTCCTCGGTCTACTATTTATTATAGCTCTTCCGGGTTGCAGCGAAGATGAAGTTCTGAAACCGGAAGAATTCGCACCACCCTCTAATCCAAAAGCTCTTTCAAGAGATGGAGGCGTAACTGTTTCCTGGACTGCGTCACCATCTGTCGGTTTAAGTTCTTTTATAGCTTACAGAATTGTTGTTACTCTTGCTGGAACTCAAACCACAGTGGATAGTGCTCAAGTTGGCAAAAATATAACAAACTATACCGCTTCTAATCTTGTCAACGGTCAAGGTTATAAATTTGCGATTAGGTCTGTAAAAGATAATGGAGATGTCAGTCAGGCGATAGAAATAACATGGGGACCGACCCGAAGATTTACTACCGCTGCAAGGATTTATGAATATGATTCTCCAAATCCTTCCGGTTTACAATTTTCCACAAATTCTACATTCGCTTTTAGGTCAGCCAATCCTGATAACCGCCCCTACATAGACTTATGGATTGATGGCAGAAGCAACTCCACTCCGTTATTAAAAAGTCCGACTGATCAATTAATTTCCACTGGATGGAGAACGACATTATTTGTCGAAACCTCAGCAACCGGAATGGATCAACAGGTTGATGTTCCGCCAATTAGTTCTTTCAGATCAACACCTGGCTTGACAATTACACCGAATAAAGTATATTTTGCAAAAACTCAGGATAATAATTATATCCGATTTACTGTTTCTGCTGTTCAGGGAACCGCACCTAATAGATATGTGGATATAACTATTGCATACAACTCTGGTACTGGAGCTTGGGCAAAGCGATAATACACATTTTTAAAATATGTAAAGCCGATTATTTCTGGTCGGCTTTATATTTTATTGGCTTAAATTGTTTATAAAGCAGAAATATTTCATTTTTACAGTTCTTTTCCTAAGTTTTTTTTTCCATGCTGAGGTCATGTCTCAATGGATTCCCGACAGCACCGCCGATGTTTATACACAGCGGGGAGTAGAATTAATTTACAGTTTACAATTCGACAGCGCAAAAACTGAATTCCAAAAAGTTATCAGACAAAATCCCGACCATCCATCGGGACATTTTTTTCTGGCAATGATTGAATGGTGGAGAATAATCGTCAACCCCGAAAATACATCGAACGACAATTATTTTTACTCGCTCCTCGAAAAAGTAATTTTTTTATGCGATAAGACACTTGAAACAAAACCAAACGATGTAACCGCATTGTTTTTTAAAGGGGGTGCGATTGGGTTCAGAGGACGCCTTCGTGTTCATCGTGAACAATGGCTGTATGCGGCAAACGACGGAAGACTTGCAATCCCGATTGTTCATCAAGCATATAATCTTGAGCCAACCAATACCGATGTGCTGCTTGGAATGGGGATCTATAATTATTACAGGGATGTAATACCCGAAGAATATCCGATTGTTAAACCTTTTGTAATTTTATTTCCAAAAGGCGATAAGATGCTTGGTATCCAACAACTAAAGCAAGCTGCCGAAAAAGCACGCTATGCAAATTACGAAGCAACTTATTTTCTTATCCAAATACTTTTTAATTATGAAAAAAAATACAGTCAGGCACTTCCGCTTGCTCTAAAACTCTACCGTAAATTTCCGAACAATCCTATATTTCACAGATATGTAGGCAGGCTGTACGGTTCTTTAGGTAAGTGGAATGAGATGAAAAATATTTTCTCGGAGGTGCTCGAAAACAATTCAAAAAAATATTTAGGTTATAACGATTCAGCAGTTCGCGAAGCACAATATTATTTAGGGATTTATCATTTTAATTTTGGGAATTATGATTCAGCGCTTAATCATTTTTACAAATGCGACGAACAATCGCGGTCGCTCGATACAGATAGTCAATCGGGTTTTATGGTAATGACCAATTTAAAAATAGGTATGATTTACGATTTACAGGCGAAGCGCGATTTGGCATTAATGCAATACAATAAAGTTTTAAAAATGACTGCATACGACGGTTCACGCGAACAGGCAAAACAGTATATCAAAAAATCTTATGGAAGTAATTAGATGTTTACAATAATATTATTCGGGTTATTTGCGGCTGCGGCTGAAATTTTAGGCGGCTGCCTTGTTATTTTAAAAAAAGAATGGCCCAAAAAAGTGCAGGAGTATTTAATTGCTCTCGGTGCCGGTTTTATTCTCGCTCTCGTTTTTTTAGAATTAATTCCCGAAAGCATAGCACACTTAGGGCACTCTGCTCCTCTATTTATGCTGTTGGGCTTTGCTCTAATACATTTTTTTGAACATACAATCGTCGGACACCTCCACTTCGGAGAAGAAACACACACCGATATAATGCTATCGAAGACTGCAAGCTATTCAGCCCTCGGCGGTCTTTTTATACATGCTTTTTTCGATGGACTCGCAATTTCAGCAGCTTTCCATTTCGACTTCTATATCGGTTTGATGCTCTTTATCGCAGTATTGCTACACAAATTACCAGAAGGACTCACGGTTGCAACAATTATGTTAGCATCAAATCAGAGCCGTAAAAATGCTTTCTGGGCAACAGTCGCTATAGGGTTGGCTACTATGGCAGGAATTTTTGCAGTCTTCTTTTTAGCTGAAATTGACCCGACGATTATCGGAATTGTATTCGCTATTTCCGCGGGCATAGCAACTTATGTCGGAGCTAGCGATTTAATTCCCGAGATTAACAGATCAGAGAACCGTATTACACCAATCATCGTATTTGCCGGTATGCTATTTTTCTATCTAAGCAAATTAATGATTGAACAAATAGCCGGACACTAAAATATTTTAAAAAATAAAGAGCCAAATAATATGACAACTAAAAATCCACCTAAAGTAAAAGAATTTTCAGAAGAATCGCTAGAAAAAATTGCATACAATGCCGTGCGAGATATCTCTACAGTCGAACCGAATGACATCAACCGACTCGGGTATCACATATTTTTATTTTTAAGAGATAAAAAGGGAAGGCTTGCCAATGCGGTTGCCGAAGCTGAAGCACGTTTGCTAATTCCAAAACAGGAAGCAATTAAAATTATCAAATCAGCTTTGGAAGCAAAAGGAATAACGGTAGAATAAAACACAATGTCGCCATTCGAAACATTTCTGCTTGCATTCATTCCGCTGTTCGTAGCAATGGATGTTCTCGGAACGCTTCCGTTGTTCTTAGGTTTGACGGAGGGAATTACAGAGAAGCGGCGTAAGCGACTGATAATTGAGGCAACACTTACGGCTCTTGTAATTTCTATCGTCTTTCTTGCAACGGGAAAACTTTTATTCGCATTTTTAGGGATTACCGAAAACGATTTCAGAATTGCCGGCGGACTTGTTTTGCTGGTGCTTGCAATTAACGATTTACTTTTCTCAAGCGATACTGCCCGTAAAAATCCTGAATCGGCTGTAGGTGTAGTTCCGATCGGAATTCCTCTGATTATGGGACCCGCCGCTTTAACTACCATCCTGATGATCGTTGACTCGTACGGTTACTTGTGGACGATAAGCTCCATCTCCCTTAAT
Source organism: uncultured Ignavibacteriota bacterium (assembly GCA_947085405.1). Taxonomy (GTDB): domain Bacteria; phylum Bacteroidota; class Ignavibacteria; order UBA10030; family BY39; genus JASEGV01. The sequence goes on along the minus strand of CAMTWO010000042.1, from coordinate 11,878 downwards.
CTAATAATAGTGTGGATTGTTTTTTGGTATGCTGATCAGGTATTAAAAATAATGGGGAAAGCCGGTTCGCGTGCGATTGCTAAAGTTGCCTCGTTATTTTTGGCTGCAATCGCGGTTATGATGATCCGCGTCGGTATTACTGAAATACTTAAATAGTTATAAATAAAAAACCCCGATCTCACTGATGCAAGATGCGGGGTTGTAATTTAAGTTCATCGACCGTGGTCTACGACTAATCGTAGATTAGACCTTTGAAACGTTTGTAGCTTGGAGACCTTTAGGTCCGCGCTCGACTTCAAATTCGACGCGGTCGCCTTCGTTAAGATTTTTATACCCGTCGCCAACGATTGCTTTGAAATGAACAAAGACATCTTCGCCGCTTGGACGTGTAATAAAACCAAAACCTTTGGCTCCATTAAACCACTTTACAGTTCCTTTTTCCATGGAACGTATCCTTTCTTTTTCCGCCTTAATAACAATTGGCAGATAAATGTTGAATCTCCCGATCCTCTGGGAGTTGAGGTACCCCTGGTTTGTTGCTTGAAAACACGATATTGAATGCTGAAATTACTTTTTACCTCTAGTGGGCTAACGTTTCACATCAGTTCGATCGTAAAGCACGATTTCACTTCCTTTCGGTCGCTACATCCTTCCTTTCGGAAAACAACGGTGTACTGTTGATTGCGGGAATAAGATAGATAAAGTTTCTATTAATTCCTAATTTGATTATATTTGATTGAAATTTAAAAACATTCATACATAAAAATGTTCGAACACACGCTTGAATACATAGGACTCCAATACACAAAGTTTTTGCACAGGAAAGAAAAAGATACTTCGCAGGAATTAACCGATTTCTTAACTCGTTCTCGGTCAATTCTTATTGTGCTTCCTGTCGATTACGAAGATGCTCAAGCTGCCGGTAATGCGTTCCGGACAATACGCGATACACTTGAGAATAAAGAAATCACAATCGTTACAGAAGGGATACGTTCGACTTCTTTGAGCGAGTTACCGAAAAGCAAAGTTATACGAATCAGCGCCAGCCACATTAATAAATTCTTTCTTCCCCGGCAACACTTCCTTGAACGAATCCGCCAAGCACATTTTGATGTAACAATCGATTTAAATCTTGATTTCGTCTTATACGCTGCTTATATTTGCAAAGCAACTGATGCAAAATACCGTATCGGTTTGGCGGATCGTGCCGCCGATACTTTTTATAATGTTCAGTTTAACTTTAACAAGTCGCAGCCGGCAAGTTATATTTATCAACAATTTGTGCAATACCTAAAAATGTTTTAATCGGAGTTAATGAATGAAATTTGATGTTACTAAAGAAGATAATGTTACAGTTTTTAAATTGAAAGAAAAGAAACTCGATACCTCAATTTCCTCTCAGCTCAAAGCCGAGTTTTTACTAATATGTAAACCTAAAAAGTCTTCAGTGCTTGTGGTGGATTTGAAAGATGTTGAGTTCTGCGATAGCAGCGGATTAAGCGCCCTGCTGATTGCTCATCGCACAATGCACGAGCACGAGGGCGAAGTGAGATTTGCTAACGTAAACAAATCGATTGAGAGTTTACTGAAAATTTCACAACTCAACAGGATCTTTCAAATCTACAAAACTGTCAAGCAAGCTGTAAAAGGTTGATTCCCAACCATCATGCTAAACTCATCAGTTCACTTTTCAGGGAGTTAAATGGGTTTTTCTTCTCTCGATTATTTAATCATCGCAGTTTATCTTCTGGGTGTAGCAATATTTGGAATTATATCCGGAGGCAAACAAAAATCAACAAACGATTACTTCTTAGGCAGCCGTAAAATTCCCTGGTGGGCTGTTTGTTTTGCTATTGTTGCCACCGAAACAAGCACACTCACATTCATAAGCATTCCGGGAGTTGCATACGTTACTAACTTAAATTTTCTACAACTTACAATCGGCTACATAATCGGCAGGGTTTTAATCGCTTTTATATTTTTGCCCGCATATTTCAGCGGCAACATCGAAACCGCTTACACTTTTCTGGGTAACCGTTTCGGGGCAAAAACTCGTAAAACCGCTTCAATTGTTTTTATGATAACGCGCCTCTTCGCCGACGGAGTCCGCCTTTACGCTACTGCAATCCCAATTAAACTAATCACCGGTGTCGATTATCCCACGGCAATTATGTTAACTGCCGTTGTAACACTTGTCTATACTTACATCGGTGGAATACGCGCCGTAATATGGATGGATGTTGTGCAGATGTTTATTTATTTGGTAGGCGCTGTTGCGGCAATCTGGGTATTGAACTCGCAGATTCCCGAAAGCATCGCATCAATATTTGCAGTTCAGAACATTTCAGAAAAACTTTCCTTCTTTAATTTTGGATTTAATTTAGATTTTAAAACGTTCTTCTCTACTCCTTATACTTTTTTAGGAAGCGTTTTGGGCGGTATGTTTTTATCTATGGCATCGCACGGAACCGACCAGTTGATAGTGCAGCGATTGCTTTCAACCGATTCGCTCGCAAGTAGTAAGAAAGCAATAATAACAAGCGGTTTCATCGTGATGTTTCAGTTTGCTTTATTTTTATTCATCGGAATTTTACTCTACGTTTTTTACAACGGCGCCAAGATGGACCCGAACGAAGTTTTTCCTCAATACATAATTAATCATATTCCATCCGGTATCGCGGGATTAATTATTGCCGGACTTTTGGCTGCGGCTATGTCCACACTTTCCGGTTCGATGAACTCGCTCGCCTCGGCTGTTATGTTCGATTTTTATAAACCATTGTTCGGTAAAACAACCACGCCCGACACGGAGTTAAGAATCTCCCGAATTATCACCGCATTATGGTGTTGTCTGTTGATTGGTTCTGCATTTATTTTTATGAACACTCCGAAAACAGTTGTCGAACTGGCGCTCAGCATCGCATCGTTTACTTACGGCGGATTGTTGGGAACTTTCCTGTTAGGCGTTTTATTTAAGAAAACTGTACAGCGCGATGCTTTAATTGCGTTCGCAGCAGGAGTTATTGTTATGATAGGTGTAATTTATTTTACTAATATCGCCTGGACATGGTACACGGTGATTGGAAGTTTAACTACGGTGGCGGTGGGGGTTATGGTGAGTAAGTTGAGAAAACCTCGATTCTAATTTATGATTTATGATTACGGATTTATGAATTAGTTATACTAAATGAAGGACAAAAGTTATGAATAAAGAGGAATTAAAGAAAAGAACAAAGGAATTTGCATTAAGAGTAATCAAACTGGTGAACAATTTACCAAAAACACAAACCGGCAAAGTGGTTGGTAATCAACTGGTTAGGTCGGGAACATCGGTTGGCGCCAATTATCGTTCTGCTTTGCGTGCGCGTTCTAAAACCGATTTTGAATACAAGCTCGGTTTAGTGGAAGAAGAAGCCGATGAATCTTTTTATTGGATGGAACTTATTATTGAATCTAATCTAATGCCGATAGAAAAAGTGAAAAATTTGATGCAAGAAGCTAATGAACTAACAGCAATTTTTGCTTCAGCAATAATAACATCGAAAAAGAAAAATCACAAATCATAAATCAAAAATCCTAAATCCAAAATATTCCCATGCTTTTACTCGACTGGCTTTTAATCGCACTTTACTTCATCATCTCAATCATCATCGGAGTTTGCTACTCAAAACGTGCAGGCAAAAATACATCTGAATTTTTCCTGTCGGGCAGAAACCTTCCCTGGTGGCTTGCGGGAACTTCGATGGTTGCAACAACCTTTGCCGCTGATACTCCGCTTGCTGTTACTGAACTCGTTGCTCAAAACGGAATTGCAGGCAACTGGCTTTGGTGGAACTTCGTCTTCGGCGGAATGCTGACAGTATTCTTCTTTGCGCGGCTTTGGCGACGTGCCGGAATTTTAACAGACGTAGAATTCGCCGAGATACGATACTCAGGCAAACCCGCAGCTTTTCTGCGCGGGTTTCGTGCAATCTATCTCGGACTTTTCATCAATTGTATAATTATGGGATGGGTGAACGTTGCGATGGGTACAATTCTTCACGGACTTTTCGGAATTCCTGAATCGCAAGTAATTCTTTATGTAGCCGGAAGTATGATTATCGTTGCAATTTACTCAGCGCTCTCGGGTTTATGGGGAGTTGCAGTTACCGATGTGTTTCAATTTATAATCGCGATGGCGGGAACAATAATTCTTGCCGTTGTTGTACTTTCGCTGCCGGAAGTTGGTGGAGTGGCTGGTTTAAAAGAGAAACTACCGGAATGGACGTTCCAATTTTTTCCGTCAATAGAATCGGTAGGTGAAATGGGAATCGGTGGGGCGCTGGCGCTTTCGCTCTCGGCGTTTCTTGCTTTCATCGGTATTCAATGGTGGGCTTCGTGGTATCCGGGCGCCGAACCGGGCGGCGGTGGATACGCTGCTCAAAGAATGATGTCGGCGAAAAACGAGAAGCACTCGTTGCTTGCAACTCTCTGGTTCACAATTGCTCACTACTGTTTGCGTCCTTGGCCCTGGATTTTAGTCGGGCTTGCGACGCTTGTGCTATATCCCGATTTAACTGACAAAAAGTTGGGTTACGTTTACGCAATGCGCGACCACCTGCCGACGGGTTTGTTAGGACTTTTAGTAGCGGCTTTCTTCGCGGCTTATATGTCAACGATTGCAACTCATCTCAACTGGGGAACATCATACATCATCAACGATTTTTACAGAAGATTTGTGAAGAAAGATTCTACCGAAAAACATTACGTGCTAATTTCACGGTTCGCAACAATCGCCTTAATGATTGTTTCAGTTTTACTGACGCTGATCATCAATACAATTTCAGGAGCGTGGGCTTTTATAATAGAAGCCGGCGCCGGACTCGGACTTGTTTTAATTCTCCGATGGTATTGGTGGAGGATAAATGCATGGTCTGAAATTTCTGCAATGATCGCTCCCTTTATTGCTTTCGGTTATGTTAAGTTTTTTACTGATATAAAATTTCCTGAGTCGCTTTTTATAATTGTCTCTTTCACAACAATTGTGTGGATAGTAATTACGTTTCTTACAAAACCAACGGATGCCAAAACTCTAGAAAGCTTTTTCAGACGCATACATCCCGGCGGATTCTGGAAACCAATAGCCGAAACACTTCCCGACGTTCAACAGGATTCAGGTTTGGCATCTCTCGCTTTCGATTGGCTTGCCGGTGTTGTTTTAGTCTATTCGATGCTCTTTGGTTTTGGAAAGTTTATTCTCGGAGAATATATTCCTGCTGCTATATTTCTTGTAGTCGCGGTAATAGCGGCTGGATTTTTGTTTAATCATATTACGAAAATGGGCTGGGAGAAAGTGGCGGAATAGTTAAATAGCACGCAGATAACGCGGATTGCACGGATGTTCACTGTGATTTATTAACCGTGTTATCCGTGTTCTATTATCTTCCTGTCATTAGAAAAAATTTTTCTTTTCAATTCTCCCTTTTTACCGAAATTCAGTAATAACCCGACTTCAATATTAGTCGCTTTAAGATAGTTAATTAATTGTGCCTCATGCTCTTCGCAAAGACTTTCAGCAGCTTTTAATTCTACAATTACTAAATTATCCACCAATAGATCAGCATAATAATCTCCAACTTCAACATTCTGGTAGTATACTTTTATATTTTTTTGTTGTTCAATCTTTAATCCCATTTGATACAATTCGATGCGCATCGCATTTTCATAAACTTTTTCTAAAAAACCAAAGCCAAGTATATTATTAATCTTATAAAATGCTTGAATAATTTTTCCGGTAATGTCTTCGTGTAACATGATTTCACCTCCATATAATTTGATGATTTAAAGTGTTTCTGTTTTTTTATAACCACATAAATCAGTGCTATCAGGGTTCCACTTTTAAAATAGCACGCGGATGACGCGGATTGCACGGATGTTCACTGCAACTAACAAACCGTGTTCTATTATTTGGCTTTTAAAATCAATCCCACCATCTCGTCGTGTATTAATCCGTTGCTTGCCACGACTCTCTTTCCATAGATATCAATTTCTTCTCCTGTAAAACCAGTAACTTTTCCGCCGGCTTCGCGGATCAACAAAACCCCGGCTGCCATATCCCAGGCATTCAAATTAACTTCCCAGAAACCATCGTATCTGCCGGCGGCGACGTAAGCGAGGTCTATTGCTGCTGAGCCCATCCTACGTACTGCCTGAGCAGTCATCAAAAAATTTACAAAATGTTGAATGCAGTTATCAGGGTTCTCCGTAACATCGTATGGAAAACCCGTTACCATTAAACTGTTTTTCAGAAACGGTGTTTGAGAAACACGTAACCGTTTGCCGTTTAAAAATGCACCGCGCCCTTTTTCCGCTGAAAAAAGCTCATTTAAATTCGGGTCGTATATTACACCTGCAACTATCTCGCCTTTGTGTTCAAGTCCGATTGAGACGCAGAAGATGGGTAAGCCGTGTGTAAAATTTGTAGTACCGTCGAGCGGATCGATGATCCAGCGAAAATCCGATTTTTTACCGTGCTCGCTGCCGCTTTCCTCGGCGAGTATATCGTGATTGGGAAAATGTTTTCTGATAATTCCCACAATCATCTCTTCCGATTTTTTATCAATCTCGGTAACAAGATTTCGTTCCTGACCGCTCTTAAGATTGATTTCTCCGACTTTTCCTAAGTTATGTTTTAAAAACTTGCCCGCTTCTTTTGCGGCTTCGATTGCAATGTTTAGCATAAATTATTTGAGTAATAAAAGTTTTTTAGTTTCTGTATAATTTCCCGCTTGCCCGTTATTTAGTGGATGGGCTTGCATACGATAGAAGTAAACCCCGCTCGGTAAACCGGTAGCGTTCCAGGATACTGAATAACTTCCTGCATTCTTAAATTCATTTACCAACGTTGCTACTTCGCGTCCGAGAACATCATAAATTTTCAAGTTCACATGAACTGCTTCCGGAAGTTGGAAGCTGATCATTGTTGATGGATTGAATGGATTTGGATAGTTTTGCTCCAATCGAAATTCAGTCGGAATTTCGGTTACCTTGCTCTCGACAGAAAGCAAAACACTGTCAGGTTTGTTTGAATAAACCCTCGCTGTGAAAGCCGGAATTGTGAAGCTGCTTAGCGTAGTCCCCGATGCAATAAACTCGGTTTGGTCAAAGACATCATACCAGTTACCTGAGGCAAGCCATGGAACATTACTCACTGTTTGCTGACTATTACTTAAATTTGCAACACACATAATTTTTGCATCGGTGTTGGTGTCTTCAAACCCCCAAACTAAAACACGCTGACTGTCGTACTTGAACAGCTTGCGGAGAGTCCCTTGATAAAGAGCCGGATTGTTGAGTCGCTGAAAAATTAATTTTTTGTAGTAATAATAGTGCGATTGACCTGTGGCTGTTGATAACCGATTAAACTGTACAGGGCGGTACGATAGTTTTGCATCATCGTTTTGCCAGCCGCGAGGTTCAGCAAACTCCATCCCCTGCCACAACATCGGAATGCCGAGCGATGTAAACATAAACGTTCCATAAAGCTTATCTCTTTGAATCGCTTGTTCTAAAGTTACACCCTGCCAAGTTATCATCTCGTAAATTAATGATTGCTCATCGTGGTTGACTGTTGCGTTTACCGGTTCTTTTCGGTTTGCGTAGCGATCAGGTGTTGATGGTGTATCACCACTCGGATAAGCGCCGAGATCGAGCACCTTATCTTCAATCGTCGCTAACGCAGGATGTTGCGCCGGTATTAAACATTTAAAAACTTCGTCTCTAAAACTGTCGTGCCAACCGCTTGTAATACCGCTGTTGAAAATGAGCGCCGGACTTTCGGGCAAGTGTTCAGCAATCTGATAAATCGATCCACTGTATTCTGTATGAATTCGATTTGCCCATCCTAAAATTCCTTTCGTCGGCTCGGTTGTTCTCCAACCGATGCCTTGAGTCAAATCATATCTGAAACCATCTACTTTGTAAACATCTATCCACATTTTTAATGCGTTATAAATTAACTCCTGTGTTTCAGTTGTCCAATGGTCCATATCTTTAAAGAAGCAAAGCTGGTCTTCGTTATATCGTAGATCGCTGCATCTTTTAAAATAAGGATTTATATCTTCGTTCTGTGCCATTTGCCAGAGGGCGCTCGTTTCGTTGAGGTGATTGAAAACGACATCTACGATTACCGCAATACCTCTGCCGTGTGCCGAATCGACGAGAGCTTTAAAATCGGCTGGCGTACCGTAACCGGGTTCTAATGCCAAATAAGAATTAAGGTCGTAGCCCCACGAAAAACCCGATTTTCCAATCATTCCATAATCGTTGATGGGCATTAATTCAATAGCATTCACACCGAGCGAATCGAGATATGGAATTGTTTCGATGAAGTGGCGGAATGTAGCTTCGCCAGCAGGAAGCGCGAACTTACCACCAGCAAATTCGGAAACGTTGAGTTCGTAAATAAATAATTTTTCCATTGGCGGGCGTTGGAAATTAGTATTTTGCCATACATAATTATCGGCAGTTAAGCCGGTCGAGTCGGTTGCAAACCGGCTACCGTTAGTTCCGTTCCATTTTCCCCACGGGTCGTGAATCAATTTATTATTTTCGATTTCATAAAGATATTCGTAAGTTCCCTTTGCTAACTTTACGTTCATCCACCATTCGTTGTTAATCGTTGCACGACGCATAACTATCGGGGATGCTGTTACAGGATTTTGACCGAGTGGTGCAATGCGTAAAAGAACATAATCTTTTCCAGGCACGCGAATTCTAAAAGAAGTTGAGTCGTTCGATGCAGTACTCGGTAGTGTTACACCGTGCTTCACATAAGCCGGCATCGGAATGGTTGCAATTACATAACCGCCACGTTTGTACACAACCGAGTCGCCTTTGTCGTTGTAGCCCACTAAGCGGACAAAGTAAGCTTTTGGGATCGGCGAAGGAAGTGTGTAGTCAACAATGCGTGTCGAGCGATTAAAAAATTGAGTTACATCAGTAATTGTGCGTGGCGAGGATTCGGTCTGTGCGGTAGCAAGGTAGATTGATGTGATAGAATCGCTGTTCGCGTGCACGAGTGAATTTGTAATTCTTGTAATTTGCTGCGAGACTTCGAAAGTATAAAATTGAAACCAGAAAAATTTTGTAAGCCGGACGACTGAATTATTGAAGTCGGCAGCGTTTGTTTCAGGATTCAAAGGGTCGCTATACCAGAGCACTGCGGTGCTGTGAAATTTGTATTGCCAGACCGAATCACCCATTCGTCTTCGTGTATCTAACGGGTCCTTTATTTTGAATGTGTACGTTTTTGTCCAACTCGCTAACGAAGTATCATAACTCATCAATGAGATAGGAAGGTTATTTACCCAGCCGTTAAATTCACCGGGGAGATATAAAGCCGGTGAGGTTGGTTGGTAAGTTCGAAAAGTTATTGTAACGCTATCGGGTGATTGTGCAAGAATTGTCGCGTTGACAAATAATAATAGTGTGATTAATAAACTATACTTTTTCATATTTTTTCCTTATGTAATTTAAATAATAATAATACCTTAAGCTAATCGTAATGATGAATTTCCGTCTGACCCACTCGAACAGATTAATCGGAATGATGATTTAAAAAATATCTGTAGCTACTCAGCAGTAAGTATAAAATAGTTTGCCACAGACCTGCCCGCCACGTTGAACTTAATAAGGCAGGCGGGTTCACAGATTATAAAATGATTCTTTTTGTCCGTCAGCTGACGGATGAGTTTTCGCCAAAGTTGACAATTAAACCTAAGGGGCATTTAGATATACCTAAATAATTTATAACCCAACTATAATGTTCGTCAACTATTCCTTTCTGGGACTTGACTTCTAAAATAATTTTGTCAAACACTACAAAATCGGCAAAAAAATAATGCGGTAAAATTTTTCCTTTGTATTTAACTTCATATTTTTTCTCACGTTCATAGGGAATATCTTTGTTATTAAATTCATATTCAATAGCGTCTTTGTAAACTATTTCCAATAAACCCTTTCCCAAAATACGATGTACTTCCATACATATTCCAATAATTTGATAGCTTTCTTTTTGTAACGGATATTCCTTTTCTGAATATTTCATAAGATTAATCTGTGAATCTGTGGCGATTTATTTTTGCTGCATAGTAGTTACAAAACCTTTACATTGTTAATTTATTGAGATTAAAACTGCACCGCTCATCGGTGGAATGTTTTGTATTGATATTTTTGATTTGTCCTTTTGCGAAATTGTAACATCGTTTATCAGGTCAATCCATTTTTTTACGTTCTTATCGGGCGACTGCAACTCAACAGTCTGACATTTGTTCGAGTTATTTAAAATTACAATTGCTTTTTCGTTTTCATATTCACGTAAAAAGCCGAATAGGTTTTTTGTATCATCCGTTAAAATTGTTTTGTAACTTCCTCTGCTAAAAACTTTATTTTGTTTTCGTAGTTCAATAAGTTTTTTGTAGAAATTCCGGAGGTCGATGTTCCAGTGTAAAGAATCCCAAACCATAGTGCGTCGGCAATCGGGGTCTTTGCCGCCCATCATCCCGATTTCATCGCCGTAGTAAACCATAGGAGCGCCGATGTAAGTCATCTGGAAAAGCGCTGCTAATTTTGCTTTATCAAGATTTCCTTTTGTTAAAGTTAAAAACCGCTCGGTGTCGTGACTGCCAACTAAATTTTGTAGTGCATATTGAACTTTTGTTGGATATTTTCGAGGGATTGCCAGCAATGAATCAAACTGTTTTACATTCAATTTGTTGAAAACAAAATATAAATTCACTGCATCGCGAAAGAGGTAATTCATAACCGCATCGAACTGGTCGCCCTTTAACCACGGAGTAGCATCTTCCCAGATTTCGCCAACGATGTAACAATCGGGATTGATAGACTTAACCAGCTTGCGCCAAGCAATCCAGAATTCGTGCGACATTTCATTCGGTACATCGAGCCGCCAGCCATCGATACCCATCTCAGTCCATTTTCGAGTTGCATCAAAAAGATGCTTTTTAACATCAGGTTCTTCAGCCATCAGTTTAGGCAAGTCGCCAATTCCCCACCAAGCCTCGTAATTCGGTTTTGCAGGCGGAAGCTGAACCGGGAAACTGTGAACTTTGAACCAATGCAAATACTTCGAGTTTTTTTCTTTCTCGACGATATCTTTGAATGCAAAAAATTCAATTCCTGTATGATTGAACACGCCATCAATCACTACGCGAATTCCCCGCTTATGACATTCATCTAAAAGCTGTTTGAAAATTTTATCGTCTCCAAAGTTATCATCAATCTTAAAATAATCGGTAGTGTGGTATTTATGATTTGAGTTTGATTCAAAAACTGGATTAAAATATATTGCATTAACTCCCAAGTCCTGTATGTAATCGAGTTTCTCGATAACGCCTTTCAGGTCGCCGCCAAAGTAGTTGTAATATTTTGGAGTTGCACCCCAGACTTCAGTGTTTGGGGGATCGTTAGCGGTGTCGGCGTTGTAAAAACGTTCAGGGAAGATTTGATAATAAATTGCATCCGCTGTCCAGTTGGGGATATCAAGTTGTTGTGCGAAAGAAAGTTGAGTTAGAAAAATAATGGTCGTAAAGAAGAGGATACTTACTTTTTGAATAGATGTGCATTTCATAGATATTGTTTCCTTATTATTATTGGAAACAATATAATAAAAATGAAAATGAGGTTCAAACTTGTTATAAGATAGTAAGGAATAATTCCAGCCCTGCCTTGCGCAACGGAGGCAGTTTTTTTTGTTACTAAAAATTCAGGCTCATTTATGAGCCTTTATTTGTACAGCATAACCATTCATGGTTATGCGATGTATAAAGATCCGCACAATCGTTTGGTTCGACAGGCTCGCCCGATGGTCGAGCAAGCT
>CAMTWO010000041.1:0-3904 GCA_947085405.1 uncultured Ignavibacteriota bacterium | reverse complement strand
TGGATTCAAAACCTGTAACTCCATGTTGAAGGTTAAAAATGTTTGTAGGTAGGTTAAAAAGTGTTGAAGGGAGGTTTAAAACTGTTGGGGGGATTCCTATAATTGTATGGGGGAGTAAACCGCTTGCGAGGGATATCCCGCAAGGGTATATTGTAATCCGAGGATAGATGAAGGAAGGGTAAAAAGGATTTAGGGTTTTGGAATTAACATTTCGGGGATTGTAAATAAGAGTTCGGGAAGGGGTAAAACTGTTTCGGGAAAGTAAATATCTTCGTTTTATAGTCATTTTAGACGTTATTATTGGAAAATAATAAATGGGAGGCGGATATTTGCAGTATCTTTTACGCCCCGCACGGGAGGCGAAAATGCGGGGTAGTAAAACTGTGTTTCAATATAATAATTAAATAAAGAAAAGTCAATAAAAAATTAAAAAAACACTTGACTCAAACTAAAAATTAATATATATTATTCCTCGGAACGTAGAACGTTCCAAGTTTGAAAACGGCAGGATTTAATAGTAATTCAAACGGAAGATTTGGGTTAGAAAATTTTGATAAATTATATAAAAATTAATAAACTTAGGTAAGCTAAAATAAATTAGAAAGTTAATTCCGCTAACGGAGGGGCTCATCCGCCCCACGTTAGCCGTCGTGTAGCACGCTCTCAGTTCTATGTGCTGTGGTGTTCGGTGATCTGATAAATAAATCCGTTACTTACGGCTTCAACTTGCTTTTTAAAATAAATCTTATTAATTTCATCCAAGCCAGTTAAGCACTCTGGTGAGATAAAAGTAAATTAAAAAATACAAAATAAACATTAAGAACGTAAAACGTTCTGAATTAACCGTGCGGCACGAACGTCTAACTCGAAACGTAAAACGTTTCAAGCAAAAATACGACGCTGGTATAAACCAATGATAAAAAGCCTCGCTCAATACTTTTGTTCACAAATAATTTGTCTATCGATAGTTCACAAAAGTATTGCGTATTTTTGCAGGACGTTGCTACGCCATTCGCGCAGCACTTCGTGCTGTGCTCATAAGCGGCGTAGCAAGGTTGCGCGGGCTCTACATCCCATTCAAAGAAAGGAGATGCATCTATGAAACATTTGATCCCACATCGCTCGGGACTCCTGCTTATCTGCTACTTGTATTTTGCCATTTATCACAACCTTGTTTTTTCCCAGACTGACCCAAGCGACTTCACCAAGAATTTCTGTTTGATCGAAACGAACCGTAACTCCTTCATCGATGCAAACAAAACGGCAAATTACATAAAAGAAATGGGAGCTCTGGTCGGGGTTATTGGTACTCCAACTCACATGATAGGATGGATTGCGCCAGAAAAGTATTCTCAACTAATTTGGAACGAGGGAATTGTATCGATTCTTTGGGATGAGTACCCTTCATCACTACTTTCTGTGCTGGACCCGGATGCAAAGATTATTGTACAATATTTCAACTCAGTGATCAGTGGGGAAATCTACCAAAAGCTTCAAGAACAACAATCAGCTGGTTCGTGGGGTCCTCAAGGCTGCATCCCAACAGTGTTACCACACATTGACTATGATGAATACTTGAAGAACCTGGTGGGGAAAGGGGTGCAACCCAATCTCATCGAGAGTGTATGCGAAAGCAATACTAACAGTGAATATATGCGAGGAACGGTAGCATGCATGCTCTTTTTTGTAGAAAGCGATGGAACTATAGATACTAACCTCTATACTTGGACCAACGCAGCTCAGACAGATTTGAAGACACAAGCCATTGACGCTTGGTCAATCTGGTCGTACACTGCTAGTCAGTACGGTCATAGTCTCACTGCCACTGTCTATTGGTATGACAACTCTTCCCCCTCAGTCATTAACCAGCCATATGAACCTATCACGAGACCATCTTCAAATGATTACCTGTGGATCTCAGCCATTATGAACAATCTTGGCTTCAGTTTTGGTACGCATTTCGATAGAGTCCACGCGTTCAACACTTGGACAAGATCGTGGGCCGGCACAGACTGGGCATACTCGGCATTTCTTGCGTACAATCCAAGCCCAGCACCCACTGAATTTACGAATGGTCGGAGCGCATATGCTTATTACGGCGGTCCATACACGCAGTTGTTATATAGGAACTACAATTGGCCCGTAAGCCAGTTTTTCCGTGTTTTCGGCCATGAGACGGCACACATATTCCATGCGTTTGACGAATACGCTTCTTCAGGGCCGGGCAACTGCAGTGTTTCATTCAATGGAGTTCCTAACAGCAACTATCAAGGAGCACCCTGCAATGGATTACTCCGCTGTGTGATGATAAATAATAGCTTTAGCGGAAGTGGTGGAAATCGTCGCTGGTACACGTGCCCCTTCACAGATGCCCACATCGGTTTGACAGATCTTAATCCGACGCCATCTTTGGTATCACCTGGAAATGGATCCACTGTTCCACCGGGCAACGTGAACTTTGTTTGGAATAGAAATACTTCAAATGCGGCTATTGACTCATACCTTAGAATCATCGATGCCTAAAGCAACCAAGTTATCTACTGCAGCAATTTGGAAACTGCAACCAGTACTTTGGTCAATCTGCCACAAGGCACCTATACATGGTTAGTAGTGAACGGGAAAGCTGGATATGCTGAGGTGCAGTCGGTGGAATGGCAGTTGCAAGTTGATCCCGAGCCTCCGCCACCAACAGGATGGTTCCAAACCAATGGACCCTACGGTGGCAGGGTCTTTTGTTTTGCCGTCTCCGGTACGAATCTCTTTGCCGGGACTTATGGCGGCGGTGTCTTTCTTTCCACCAACAATGGCGCGAGCTGGACTGCGATCAATACCGGATTGACAAATACTCGTGTCTACGCTCTCGGCGTCTCCGGTACGAATCTCTTTGCTGGGACTTATGGCGGCGGTGTCTTTCTTTCCACCAACAACGGCGCGAGCTGGACTGCGGTCAATACCGGATTGACAAATACTCTCGTCTACGCTCTCGGCGTTTCCGGTACAAATCTCTTTGCTGGGGCTTCTGGCGGTGTCTTTCTTTCCACCAACAACGGTGCAAGCTGGACTGCGATCAATACCGGCTTGACGAGCCGTCATATCCCTTCTCTTGCCGTTTCTGGCACGGATCTCTTTGCCGGGACTTCTGTCGGTGTCTTTCGTTCCACCAACAACGGCGCAAGCTGGACAGCTGTCAATACCGGATTGACATATACTTTTGTTTTGGCTCTCGGCGTTTCCGGTACGAATCTCTTTGCCGGGACTTATGGCGGTGTCTTTCTTTCCACCAACAACGGCGCAAGCTGGACAGCTGTCAACACAGGCTTGACGAATACGTCTGTTCGTTCTTTTGTTGTAAGTGGTACGAATCTTTTTGCCGGGACTTCTGGCGGTGTCTTTCTTTCCACCAACAACGGAGCAAGCTGGACTGCGGTCAATACCAGATTGACAAATTCTTCCGTCTACGCTCTCGGCGTTTCCGGTACGAATCTCTTTGCCGGGACTTATGGCGGTGTCTTTCGTTCCACCAATAACGGCGCAAGCTGGACAGCGGTCAATACCGGATTGACAAATACTTTTGTTTTGGCTCTCGGCGTTTCCGGTACGAATCTCTTTGCCGGGACTTATGTCGGCGGTGTCTGTCGTTCCACCAACAACGGTGCAAGTTGGACTGCGGTCAATACCGGATTGACAAATACTCACGTCTACGCTCTCGGCGTTTCCGGTACGAATCTCTTTGCCGGGACTTATGGCGGCGGTGTCTGTCGTTCCACCAACAACGGCGCAAGATGGACAGCTGTCAAAACCGGATTGACAAATACTGATGTTTTGGCTCTCGGAGTTTCAGGAACGAATCTCTTTGATGGGGCTTCTGGCGGTGTCTTTCTTTACACCAACAACGGCGCACGCT
>CAMTWO010000040.1:0-29424 GCA_947085405.1 uncultured Ignavibacteriota bacterium | reverse complement strand
CCCCCCAACAGTTTTAAACCTCCCTTCAACACTTTTTAACCTACCTACAAACATTTTTAACCTTCAACATGGAGTTACAGGTTTTGAATCCAGTGAAGCGGGACGGGAATTTGTTAGATGGGATTTTTGTAAATACTTCGACACAAATAACTCCGCCATAGGCGCCCGCCCGAACGCCGTAGGCGGGCGGGGATCCGCTCGACGAGTCGATCCGCCAAAGGCGGAGTCGACCTTTGGCGGAAAACAAAAATGCCGAAGGCATCCCTTCGGGACAAAAACAATAGGAGGATATTATGCCTAACAAGGATTACTTTCCGAAAACGGACGAACGCTTTCTAGTTTGGTTCGATAATTTTATCGACAAAGCTCAGGTTCATGCCGCAACAATCGGCTTAACGCCAGCCGATATTACACAATTTCAAAACGATTTTACCGATGCCACAAAGCAAATTACAGACGTAGAAAACAGCAGAACTAACACGCAAGCATTGGTTAAAAAGAAAAACGATTTATTCGTTCAGGTTGAAAAACGGATTCGTGATAAGGTTGTAATACTTAAACGCCAGCCGGCTTATACTAAATCGATTGGAGAAGACCTTGGGGTAGTTCCTGCAGAAGCAGGTTTGGGAAAAGGTGTACCAATAGAAAACATTAAACCATCCTTTGCACCTACCATAATGCCCGACAAGGTTAGGCTCGATTGGGTAAAATCGGAGTTCGACGGTGTTGTAATACAATGCAAACGTGGTAACGAAACTAATTTTTCGTTATTAGGAAAAGATAACGTATCGCCTTATGAAGATAAGCGGGCAAGCGATAATCCCGATACACCCGAGACGCGCATATATCGTATGCGTTATCTTATAAAAGATAATGAAGTCGGGCAATGGTCAGATGAATCAAGGATTATCTGTTTGATTTAATTTCTTAAAAAAAATCGGATTATAAGATTCTTATTTCTTAGGCAACCACGTGGGAAGACATCGATTCGATGTTTCAATTGCGTCGAAGACGCATCCCCGCCAGCTGACAAAAGAGACTTATTTAGGCGGGCTGGCGCCTTTAGCAGATTGGGTTCCCCTATTGAAGGGATTGAATCATAGTTTTGTTGCTACGTAAAAGCTTGTTAACAATAGTCTGAGTATCTACCTTTTTGTTTTTTGCAAACTCTTGCACAAACTTGGCAACATCGGCATCAAGATATATAGGTAAATTCAAACTCGCATTTACACGGTAAAACTTTCCTCGCACACCTTTGGAAAAATCGTATTCTTTTTTCATAGTGATCACCTTCTTGAGTATTGTTTAGTTTCTTTCTTAGTTGCTTTTCGAGCAGAGATAATTCGAATGCGACAATCGCCAGCATCAGTTTCTCTGAACGTGTGAATAATCACAAGTGGAACATCATTCTTGTCTTTTCCTACGGTTATCCATCGGTCCTCTTTTAGACTATGCTCAACGTCGAAGATAGAAAGCATAAAAGGATCAAGGAAAATCTCGGATGCACGTTCAAAGCTGACCCTGTGCTTACGATTGCACATCTGGACCTTTTTCCTATAATATATCAATCTTGCTATAAATAAAAAAAATAAAGTCTTTTTTATCATTTAATCCATCAATCCAATGGTTAGGTTTAGGCAGGATTTACTCGTATCTCAGCGCATCTATCGGGTCTAAATTGGCGGCTTTCCAGGCAGGATAAACTCCGAAAGTCAATCCAACAAGCGAACAGACTGCTAAACCGATTAAAGCCCAATCGTAAGGAATAACCGGCGGCACGCTCATCAACAGAGCTGCCATATTCCCACCTAATACACCTAAAAGAATTCCAATAATTCCTCCAACTTCGGATAGTATAATTGCTTCGAGTATAAATTGTGTAAGGATGTTACTTTTTTTAGCACCGACAGCTTTTCGAATCCCTATCTCACGTGTCCGCTCTGTTACTGAAACTAACATAATATTCATAATTCCAACTCCCGCTGCAATTAATGCTATGGCACTGATTAACATTATTCCAAGTCGAACATAATATGTTATATCGTTGAATTGCTCGATAAGTGAGTCGTTAGAAAAAATGTGGAAATCGTCTTCTGCACCCGGTAGCACTTTCCGCTCTGTTCGTAATATTCCCCTCACCTGTTCAACGCAATCGTCATAAGCTTCAGGACTTTTTGCCTGCACCATAATGTGAACATCGCGTTCTTTACCATACACACGCAGCATTGTAGTAATTGGAATTGCAATAAAATTATCCTGCGACCCTCCCAATCTCTGTCCTTTTTTTTCAACCACACCAATGATTTTATATTCATACCCATCGATTCGAATCGCTTCACCAAGAGGGTTAATTTTTGAGAATAATTTATTAACTACATCCTGCCCGACTATTGCTAAAAATCGCCCGCTTGCCAACTCCTCTTCTGAATAAAGCCGTCCATCGCTAATAGCCCAATTGTTTGTTACAAAACCTTCTAAATCCTCTCCAACCAAACTTACATTCGGATTTGTTTTTTCGCCGCGGAGCGATTTTACAGTCTTGCCCGATTCCCAGGCTTCTATACCAACCGCAGCAGCAAGAGAAGTATTTTGTTTAACAGCCAAGCCTTGTTCGACAGTAATTTTTTTTCTATTCCTGAACTTTGCACGACTTCTGTCGCCCATTTGAAAACTCGGAAAACGCTGAACTTGAAATGTATGCGAACCTAACATCGTCATCCCGCTTTCAACCGAGTTTACCAAAACTCCCATCGCTGTCATCACTGCGATAATTGAAAATACACCGACTGCGATACCGAGCAGAGTAAGGATTGAACGCAATTTATTAATGCGAATGGCATCTAATGCCATCATGAAGCTTTCTCTTATTTCTGAAAATATTCTTTCTAAAGTTATATTCATATTAATTTGTACCTACTCAGCAGATATGTATTATAAAAAAATGATTTAAGAACACTGGTTAACCCTGCCTGCCGAAGTGCTTCGGCACGCAGGCGGGGATTTATGATTTTGAGACATCTGAAATATTATTATACGGCAGATTCTGAAGAACGTTTTAAAACGTTTTATGTTTTTTACGTTCTGAAACTGTTGAAACAGTTTATACTTTTATCTTTTTATCAGTAACCCACGACTTAAGTCGTGGGTTAAGCAGATGCCTTTTCAACATTTAACCGTTCCAACGATTTCTACTATCAAGACAGCAAAATTTATTAAGCGTTCCTCAAGATCGTGCTTCTTCATATAATTTCTATTTAATTTAATTTATTCATATCGTAATGCATCAACCGGATTGAGACGTGAGGCACGGTAGGCGGGTAAAAATCCGGAAACTACGCCCACCACCAACGAGATAATAATAGCAATACCAACAATCGAAAGAGGCATCGCTGTTGGCAAAATTTTATCGGCAAGCAAACTCAACGGGTAAGAAATAGTTAAACCTAACAAACCGCCTAACAAACAAATTATAGACGACTCGATGAGAAATTGAATAAGTATCGTTCGCCGTTTGGCGCCAATTGCTTTTCGTATTCCGATTTCTTTTGTCCGTTCGGTAACCGAGACGAACATAATATTCATAATTCCAATACCGCCTACAAACAACGACAAACCGGTAATAAAAAAACCTACGGCAGCAATTACAGCAGTGAAACCCGAAAATGTAGTAACCAACAATTCCTGTTCGTTTAAGTTGAAATCATCCGCATCCGAGGGTTTTAGTCCGCGTGATTTACGGATTATTCCTCTTAATTCTTCTTTCACATCTTCTATGTCGGCACCTTTTTTAGCGGCAATATTTATCGTAACATCGCGCTTTGAACCGAATTGATTCATAAATGATTTGAGGGGAATATAAACGCGATTGTCGGATGTAAATATTCCGAAAAGACCTCCTTGTTTTTCCAATACACCGATAATTTGATAAGGAAGAGAACCGACTTTCACAAACTTTCCTATCGGGTCTTGATTGGGGAATAAATTTTCGACTACATTTGCTCCGATAACACACACCGGACGTCCGCCGTTTGATTCTTCTTGAGATAAAAATCTACCGTCGGATACGGTTGTTCCTGAAGCATAAATATATTGATCGGTTGTGCCCGTAACAAAGGCATTCTTCATATTCCTTTCTTCAAATTGAGTTGGACGAACGGTGATGACGTTTGCGGCAACAGCTTCGACCATCGTGGCGTGTTGTTCAATATCTTCAGCAACTTTTAATGGGATATCACGCCTGTTGCGGTAAATCGACCAATCGTCGTGACCAACCCATGGAAATTTTTGAACGTATAAAACATTTGCACCAAAAGCCGAGGCACTTTCCTGAAACTTACGATCGACACCCTCGATTGCCGTTGCCATCATTGTTACAGAAACAATTCCAATAACGATGCCAAGTGTGGTTAGCACTGAACGCATTTTATTTGCACGAATTGCGTAGAAAGCAATCCTCAATCCTTCTTTTATTTCAAACAGGAAATTCATTTTAATTTACTATTTTATGGCGATTTACATGTTCATCAACTTCAACTAAACCATCACGCAGCCGGATAATACGTTTAGCGTGCTCGGCAATATACTCTTCGTGTGTAACAAGGATAATCGTATTACCCTGTTTATGAATTTCTTCAAAGAGCAACATAATTTCGTCGCCGGTTTTTGTATCCAAATTTCCTGTTGGCTCGTCGGCAAGAATTATCGAAGGATGGGTAACTAAAGCCCGCGCAATTGCCACACGCTGCCGCTGCCCGCCCGATAGTTCGTTAGGTTTGTGCATTATTCTGTCGGCAAGCCCAACCTGTTCCAAAGCTTGCATAGCCAACCTGCGTCTTTCGGTTTTATTTATTCCTGCATAAATCAGAGGTAACTCGACATTATGTAATGCGTTTGAGCGTGCCAGGAGATTAAAGGTTTGAAAAACAAATCCGATTTCCTTATTCCTAATTTTCGCCAACTGGTCGTCATTCATGTCGCTCACATTCACTTTGTTGAATTCATACAAACCGGTTGTCGGTGTATCCAGACACCCGATAATATTCATCAATGTAGATTTGCCTGAACCTGAAGGTCCCATAATGGCAACGTATTCATTTTGACCGATATTAACATCGATACCGCGCAGAGCGTGCACTTCTTCGGCGCCACCCATATCATAGTATTTTTTTATTTGTTGTAATTTAATTATTTCCATTTCACCAATCGTTTATTGTTTTGTCGTTTTCTTCTTTTCAATATCAAGTTTTACTTTTGACCCATCTTCGAGCTCGCGGCTGATAGCTTTGTAACTGCCTGAAATTACCTGATCGCCTTCTTTAAGACCTTCTGTAATCTCGATATACGAATCGTCCGAAATTCCACGTTTTACTTCTACCATCTTCGAAGTGCCTTCGTTATACAGGAAAACAACTTCTTTAACTGCCGGCTCATCTTTCTTCTTTAGTTTTTCGAGGGTTAAGATAACAACATCGGGAGATTCATCACCTTCTTTTTTCTTCTCATCTTTTTTAGGCATACGTGTGGTTACTGATTGTATCGGAACGGTCAGCACATTCTGCCGCCTGTCGGTTTCTATTTTTGCAGTCATCGACATTCCCGGTCTGAGTAACACATCTTTATCAATGATTCGTATTTTAACTTCGAAATTCGTTACCTCTTCCTGAGTTCCGAAACCTTTGGTTTTAGCAGTGTTCGCTATTTCATAAACCACACCATTAAATTTTCGATTCGGGAAAGCATCTATATCGATTCGTGCGGTATCGTAAATTGAAATTAAAACTATATCATTTTCACCGACATCAACGCGGCATTCCATCCGCGAGAGGTCGGCAACCGTCATTACTGCTGTTCCCTGAAATTGGCTTGTGCCTAACACTCGCTCGCCTGATTCAACTTTCAATTGAGTTACAGTCCCCTCCATTGGCGCATGGATAGTGGTTTTCATTAAATCTTCTTCTGTTTGATTCAACGCTGCTTTAGCTTGGTCGTGTTGGGCTTTTGAAACTTCGTAAGCCGTTTTCGATTGTTCAAGTTCAGAATCCGAAACTAACTTTTTCTCAAACAAATCTTTAGTCCGATTATAATCAGAACGCACACGATTCAACGATGCGGTGGTTGAAGCAACACCGGCTGCCATTTGATCGCGCCGGGCTGCATAGTAATCAGGTTTAATTTTAAGCAGCACATCGTTCTTTTTTACTTTCTGACCGTCGCGAACAGCCAAATAAACAACCTCGCCGCTTACTTCGGGAGTGATGATTACCTGAACTTCAGGATAAATTTTTCCCGTTGCAGTAACCGATTGAGTCAGTGTTCTTTTTTCAACTTTTTCGGTTTGCACCGATATTATCGGAACTTTTTTGCTGCCCAATATTACTACCAGAACTAGCGCCACAACGACCAATCCTAAAATGGAAAAGATTATTATTTTCTTCTTCTTACTTTTTTTATTGTTCGACATTTTGAAAAACCTTTTTATTTAATTTGAAATTATGCCTAGCGCATATTCCATTTGTTTCTTCGAAAGCAAATAGGAGATTGCTGCATTAACTTGATTACTTTGCGCATTAATATAATTTGCACTTGCTATCAACAAATCCAATAAAGTTCCGGCGCCTAAATTATATTTTTCTTCAGCTATTTTGCGATCCATTTCAGCAGAGAAAACGCTTGCCTGCGTAACCTTAACCTGCTTTTGTGCCGCTTCGATATCGAGTTGTGCTTTTTGAATATCGACTGATATCTGCCGTTCGTTCTGCTTTAACAGATCGTCAGCGTTACGTTGAGTAATTATTGCCTGTTCGATTGCATTCTTTGTTTGGAAACCGCTGAAGATTGGAAGTGATAATGTAACTCCTGTCGAGAGCGAACGGTTGTCGGAAATTTTTGCAAATTCTTTGTCCGATAAACCATAAGAAGCGTTGGCGCTGACTATCGGATATAATCCCGAGCGTGCAATCGTTAATGAAGATTGGGCTGTGCGCACATTCTGTGTCGTCGATTGATAATCGGGACGCGACTCGATTGCCTTTTTAGCTAACGCAGTTTTATCCTGATATTTTTCGTTTACCAAAGCAAACTCGGATGTATCTACTTCGATAGAAACTCCTGAAACGTCGAATTCGTAGGTTGCTTCTGTTTCAATCGATAGAAACAATGCTAAATCTGCTTTAGCTTTTTCAAAATTATTTTGTGCGTTGATAAGTGCGAGTTCGTCGTTGCCGGTTGTTACCCGCTGCCGGTAAACATCTGCCAACGAGATCGCACCTACTCGATTCATTTCCTCGATTCGCTCCAATTGTCTGCTACTTCTTTTCAAATTTTCTTCGTTCACTTTCAACAATTGATGTGTTCGCACAACGTTCAGAAATAATTGGTGCGTTTGATAGATAATATTTTGCTTTACCCGTTCATAAGAATATTCTGAAGACCTGATATTTGAATTTGAACGATTAATATTGGCAATATTTGCAAAACCATTAAACAAAGTTACATTGCTGGATAAATAAGTGGAATATGAATTACTCGCAGAATAACCAGAAGTCCCAGGAATACCAATAAAGCCGTAATCAGGAATGAATTGTTGACGTGAACCCGTAGATGGCTGCCAATCATGCCGGCGGTTGAACGACCCACTCGCATTTAAATTAGGTAGCAAACCACCAATTGCTGATTGATATGTACTTTGCTGCGACTCGACATTGTTTTTAGATTGAAGGACTGTGATATTCCGTTGAAGCGCCATTTCGATTGCCTTTTCCAGATTTATTACATTTTTGGAACTTTGACTAAACGAAAAAGCGGTGAAAATAGCTATAAGAGCTGATAATTTTCTAATGAGCATTCAATAATTCTCCATAAATTTATAAAAATTTACATATTTGACGTTTATTAAATAAGAAAGTTTCATCAATTTTGAATTTCGGTTAAAATTTTATCTTTTACCGACAGCAGATATTCGAGAGCAGCATCGTGTTCGTTGGGAATCAAGCCGTTCAAAATAGCATCTTCAATTTCTTTTTTCAAGATACCGACTGTTTTACCCGGTGGCAATCCGCATACTTGCATAATTTCCTCACCACGCACAGGCGGCTGCCAGTTACGAAGACGGTCTTTTGCTTCAACTTCTTTCATTTTTTCCATTACAACTTCATAATTCCTCAGGTATCGATTTACTTTTTGAGGATTTTGCGAAGTAATGTCGGCTCGGCAAAGTGTCATCAAATCGTCGATCAATTCGCCGGCTTCAAATAAAACCCGGCGAATCGCAGAATCGGTTACTTCTTCGGAGATTAGAACCATCGGACGTAAATGCAGACGCACAAGTTTTTCGATATACGGCAACTTGTCCATCGGCAAACGCATTCGCCTGAAAATTGACTTCATCATCCGGGCGCCAATCTCTTCGTGCCCGTGAAATGTCCATCCGATTCCCGGCTTGAAAGCTTTCGTCCGGGGTTTTGCAATATCGTGAACAAGGGCTGTAAACCGCAGCCAAACATTTTCAGTAGCTTCAGAGATTGAATCTACAACTTTTAAAGTATGCCGCAGCACATCTTTATGGTGGTAATCTTCTCGCTGGTCAACACCTGTCATATCGTTCATCTCAGGAAAAATAATTTTCGTAATACCGGTTTCTTGCAACAAGAATAATCCGACAGACGGTTTTTGAGAAATAAGAATTTTAAAAAACTCATCTGTTATCCTTTCCTGCGAAATAATCGAGAGTCGGTCTTTCATCTTCACAATTGCATCGAAAGTTTCGTCGTTAATTTTAAACTGCAGTTTCGATGCAAAGCGTATCGCTCTTAAAATCCGGAGCGGATCGTCTTCAAATGTTTTTTCGGGATCGAGCGGAGTTTTGATGATACCAGACCGCAAATCTTTTTCGCCGTTGTATGGATCAATAAGTTTTCCAAAATCAGCGGCATTAAGTGAAGCAGCAATTGCGTTGATGGTGAAATCGCGCCGCGACAAATCGGCTTCAAGTGAACTTTTCTTAACTATAGGTTTGCGAGAATCAGGTTCATAAGTTTCTTCGCGAGCTGTTACAAACTCCACCTTCGCATCTTCAATCGGAAGCATAGCGGTCCCGAATTTTTCGTATTTAACGACTTTGATATTTCCGAATTCTTTGGCAACTTTTTTTGCAAACGCAATTCCATCGCCGACTACCATTATATCAACATCTTTAACTTCAATACTCAACAGCTTATCGCGGACATATCCGCCTACAACATAAGCTTCTATTTTATTATCATCGGCGATATTCCCTATTCGCTTTATGATATCGTTTTGTATTTCGATGTGCGTAGTATTTTTACTCATTCGATTTAATCAGTCAGTTTGAAAAATGGTTGTTGGTTGCTGATTTTTTCAACTATCGTTTGTGCTACTTCGAGCGCTCGCATACCATCTTCGGCTGTTACTTGCGGAGTTTTATCGTTTTGTACAGCATCTATAAATAGTTCTAATTCATATTTCAAGGCATTGATTTCTTTTTTTGCGGGGCGGTCATAAATTATTTTTTTGTTTGAGTTTGACGACTCGATCATCCCAAGCATCATTGTGGATTGAGAATTTTCATCACTTGGGTCAACCAACCGGAATACTTCGGAAGTCCCCTCGTTGAAATCTATCGACACATAGGCATTTTTCTGAAACAATCGCATCTTCCTCATTCTCGATTTCGAAATGCGGCTTGCCGTTACGTTTGCAACGCAACCGTTTTTGAATTGCAGCCGTGCATTTGCTATATCAATTGTATCGGTAACAACAGCCAACCCATTTGCCCAAATATTTTCGACGGGTGATTTTACTAAACTGAGAATAATATCTATATCGTGAATCATTAAATCGTGAACTACCGCTACGTCGGCGCCGCGCGGATTGAATTGAGCCAAGCGGTGCGACTCGATGAACAAAGGATTTAATTTGATATGGTCGATTGATAACAATGCCGAATTAAACCTTTCGATATGACCGACTTGTATTTTTAAATTTTTCGGTTTGGCAATATGAATTAATTTTTCAGCTTGTTGCGAGGTTTCCGTAATTGGTTTTTCTATAAAAATATGCTTGCCTGCGGATAGTGCTTTTATTGCAATATCGAAATGTGATTTTGTCGAAACCGCGATGCTCACTGCATCAACAGAATCAAGCAATTCATTTATATCCTCAAATGATTTTGTCTGAAACTCGTCGGCAATTTTTTTACTTCTTTCAAAATTTTGATCGTAAACGCCGACAACATTTGCTGATTCGATAGTTGTGAGCATTTTCGTGTGCAGCGCACCGAGATGCCCGACTCCAATTACTCCGATATTTAGTTTTTCCATTTTCTATTCTCTCCTGATTTTAAGTACTTCGTAAAGTGTGTAGTAAACGGTTTCCATATTCGATAGCCCCAAACCATAAACTGTTTTATAAAAAATCATACGTAAATTATCGTCAACTAGAACATCAGGTTTATTTGCCCGGTGAATAACATAATCTGCATCGCACACATTTTTATAAAGCTTTTGATCCATAATATTTTGATAATCAAAACCCTGCCTAATATACTTAAGAATTTCAGGCGAAACCAAACCGGCGCCATCACAAATTTTTCTATCCGAATAAAAGCCAATCGCTCCTATATCAGGTGTGAAAACAACAGCATCTTTCGGTGTGTTTTGGTTCAGCCAACTTCCAATCGGAACGAAGCATTCACTCATTCCATCTGTAAACGCATCGATGCTTGGCACAATATAATTCCTGAAGATTAGTTGGTTCTGAAGCATAATTACGATTGTCAAAGCGAGCACGGCTGTATAATAATACTTACTTTTTTTAAATTGTTCAAGTATTGAGATGAGGAATGAGTATGAATAAATAACTACCACCGGAATAATTAAAAGTAAGTAACGCGAAATAATATTCGCTTGTGTGCTTATGTAAAGCAAAATAAAACCGATCAACCAAAAAAGTGGAACGAAGTGTCCGATTAACCAATCAAGGGCTGCTTTTTTTACAATGGGTGGATTTTGTTTTCGGAATATTAAAAATAACATTAGAAGCAAACCCGAAATCACAACGAACAGAGTAACCGATTCTGTAACTAATAAAGTTTTAAACAAATCAGTAACTGTCCATAAAAAATCGTCTATCCTAAATCCGAATGCTGCTTTCGCCAGAGCAGTGTTCGGGATAATTGTTCCAAAATTTAATTTTGCATACGCAAACCAGGGTAAAACAATTATCAAAAATAAAATTGATGCGACTGCTATTTTCTTAAATACAATTTTTTTATTAATCGAATTTAAATAAATATCAATAAATATTAGTCCGGGTAGGAAAATAGTTTCCGGTCGAGTAAGATATAAAAGTGCAGCAAAAAATATTGATACCAGATATTCGTTCTTATAGCAATAATAAAAAGTTAGAAGCAGAAGCAAAACCGCCAGAGACGTTTCCATTCCGGTTGCCGACCAACGCATAAACCAGGCGTTCATTGA
Organism: uncultured Ignavibacteriota bacterium; assembly: GCA_947085405.1. Lineage (GTDB taxonomy): Bacteria > Bacteroidota > Ignavibacteria > UBA10030 > BY39 > JASEGV01. The sequence goes on along the minus strand of CAMTWO010000040.1, from coordinate 17,929 downwards.
AAAAGCAAGTGTTGCAAAGAGTGCAATTATGGAGTTGTTTAAAACTTGATTAGCAAAAAGAAAAAATACTAATACAGCAAGCGAGGCAAAAAATAGGTCGGCAACTTTAGCAGACAAAATATAATCTCCGCTAAACAATCCACTTAGCGAAATTATGAAAGTCCATAACGGACTCGTAGCACCGTAAGTTGGTTCGCCGGCATTAAATGCAAAGCCATTTCCATTCACGATATTTTTTGCAAACTGGGCATAGATATACGAATCATCCGGTGTGTAATTAAAATGATTAAGTACGTTGAGATAAAAAATCAGAATTATCAAAGGTAACGAAACCATAATGAGAAGTTTCACCCATTTGACATCGTTCAATTAGCTTCTCCTTGAATATTTGATTTTATAAAAACAAAGAGTTCCTCGACACTTTCAAACAAATAATCAACTTTCATATTTTTTACTTTATCTTTCCCGTACGAATCCCAAACCACCGCCGCAACAGGAACACCTGCTTCTCGCGATGCTATGATATCAGCAACCGCATCGCCCACCATTAAAACATTTTCAGCAGCAAGTCCAAAGTAATTTAAAATTTTGGTGATCCCTTCGCCCGATGGTTTATGATTAATCACATCGTTTCCGGTAACAACAATATCAAAATATTTCTGAATGTTGAACTCATTTAAAGTAATAAGCGTACTATGCCGGCCTTTACCGGTAAAAACCGCCATCAGCACATTTCGCTGTTTTAGATATTCTAATATTTCTAAAATCCCCGGATAGATGCGAGCCAATGCAGAATGATTGCTCCTATAAAATTCCAGAAAATCTTCCAGCGCCGCCTCAATATTTTCTTTGCCAACAACTTTTTCGAGTGTACCTTCTTCAGGAGGACCGAACATAGCGGTGATTTCGGCAGGAGGATATTTTTTACCGGCGTATTTTTCGGTTACATAATTGAACGCGGCAAATATTAATTCATTTGTTTGAGTGATAGTACCATCGACATCAAAAATTACACATTTAAGATTCTTCATAATTTCGTTTAAATATATCAAATCGCTTGCTGAATTACAAAGCACAATAACGACTTGATTTTAAGGTGAATCTTCTTTAATTTGACACATCAAAATTTGTAGAAAGGTTGTAAAATTATATGTACCGGTTAGTATTGCTTCTGTTTTTTGTTCTTTCCTCAACATCTGCACAATTCCTCGCACCGATTGCTGAAAGATTACAAAACAAATTACAAAATATTTCAAAAGATGAAAAAATTAAAATATGGATTTACTTCAACGATAAAGGTTCCGTCGAAAAACAAATACCAAATACATTAATTTCAGAAAGAGCCATTGCACGACGAGCGAAGGTGTTGCCGCAAGACAAACTCATGGATGCTTCCGACTTACCTGTTTTTAAAAATTATATAGATGCTGTAGCAGAAAAAATATCGCAAGTCAGATATTCTTCAAAATGGTTCAATGCTGTTAGTGGCTTCGCTAACAAATCTGAGATAGAATCAATACGGCAATTTTCTTTTATCAAAGAGATTGAAATTGTTGGCAGCTACGGAACTAAAAAACCTGAGCTCGTCGAAGAAGTATTCGAAACTCCACTGCTTAAAACTTTAGCCGATTCGTTAAATTACGGAACAGCGAGAAAACAAGTTGACCAGATAAATGTTATTCCACTTCACAACCGAGGAATTCGTGGGCAAGGAATTTTAGTCGGTGTATTTGATAACGGTTTCCGCTTAATGACTCACGAAACGTTTGCCACGATGAATATTGTTGCGGGTTACGATTTCGTAGATAACGATACGAATCCAGCACCACCAACAACTGCACCGAGTAATTGGGGCGCTCACGGAGTTAATACACTATCGACGATTGGTGGATATAAAGCGGGACAATTAATCGGTCCAGCTTTTAATGCAAGTTATATTTTAGGAAGGACTGAAAATGATGCAAGCGAAACTCCTGTTGAAGAGGACAATTGGGTTCGTGCAATCGAGTGGGCTGAAAGTTTGGGCGTTGACGTTGCAAGCACATCATTAGGATATTTAACTTACGATACACCACACACAAGCTGGACCTGGCAAAATATGAATGGCAATACAACTGTAATTACACGTGCAGCCGATCGTGCTGTAACTCGTGGTATTGTTGTTCTGAACTCAGCGGGTAACGAAGCATCAGTCGGAACACCAAATACACTTGTGGCACCTGCCGATGGTTTTAATGTAATTGCAGTTGGTGCGGTTGATTCATTTGGAATTCGATCATCATTCAGTTCGTACGGACCGAGTTTTGACGGACGCATAAAACCGGAAGTTATGGCAATGGGTACCGCTGTAAAAGTTGCAAGTGCAACGCTGACAACAGGATACAGCCGGGCTAATGGGACATCATTTTCATGCCCTCTCTCGGCAGGTGTTGCAACTTTAATACTCTCAGCACATCCGTCGTTAACTCCGCTGCAAGTTCGTGAAGCTATGATGCGAACCGCGTCAAGAGCCAAGAATCCGGATAATTACTACGGCTACGGAATTCTAAACGCAACTGCCGCTGTTGATTATTTCAAACCGTATGTAGTTCATACTCCTATAAGTGGCTATCAACTCAGTACACCACAAACTATCATTGTTACAATAAATTCGGTAATAAATCTCAAGACTGATTCGTGCAGAGTTATTTTTGGAACTAACGGCTCATTCACAAATTCAGCGTTGCTTCAGCCGACAGGAAATCCAAACGAATATTCAGCGATTATTCCGGCATTTGAGACCGGAACTGTTGTGAATTACTTTATCAAAGTTCAAAATGTTGATAATGACGAAGTGAGGTTACCTGCAACAGCTCCGACTGATTATTATTCTTATACGAATGGTGGAACGACATTAACTCAAACAGCAAGCTCCGGATGGAATTTATTATCGATCCCGCTCACAATTTCCGATTATCAATCATCTTCGGTTTTTCCCAATGCTGTTTCAAAAATATACTCCTTCGATAACGGATACATAGAACAAACTACACTGCAAAATGGTAAAGGATATTGGGTAAAGTTCTCAGCTCCTCATACTTTAGAATTTTCAGGTTTCCCTAAAAGTTCCGATACGATAACTGTGACGACAGGTTGGAATATGATTGGTGGAAGTTCAACACCGTTCCCTATCAACAATATTTTACAATCGCCGGCAAACAATGTTCAATCGAGTTATTACTTTTTCAACATCGACCGTTATGAAACAGCCGACACACTTCGTCCCGCATTTGGGTATTGGATTAAAGCGAGAGAGAATGGAAAGTTGATTTTAAACATGAGTGGAAAGTACTAATAGCCAATTGTCCCAAAGGGATGCCTTCGGCACTAATAGCTAATAGCTAATTGTTAATTGTTAATTGTTAACTGTTAATTACTAATTAACTATTAACCATTGACCACTAGCCATTAACAAAGGTAACATTATACAGCTCTGTAAACTTTTCTCTAATTTCATCACGGACTTTTCTGTAAACTTGTAAAACTTCTTCAATAGAACCTCTGGCTTCGGCTGGGTCTTCAAAGCCGATGTGCAAAGTGTGCAGAACGTTCCCGATAAAAACCGGACAGCTTTCGCGGGCATTATCGCAAACAGTGATTACATAATCAAATGATCGATGGAGAAATTCATTTACATTTTTTGGATAATGCCGGCTTATATCAATCCCGATTTCTTGCATTACCCGAACAGCATACGGGTTTATCTCCGATGTAGGATTTGTCCCCGCAGAAAATACTTCCAACTTCCCATCCAAAGATTTGAGAAATCCTTCAGCCATCTGACTTCGGCAGGAGTTGCCAGTGCAAAGTATTAATATTCTCAATCTAATTTTCCTCTCTTAAAACTTCATTAACAACCTTTTTCGATTTTTTACGTGAGTAAGCTTTTTCCGGGACTTCTACTTTTGGCGGTTGTTTCGGAAGCGGAATTCGCTTCGTGTACAATTTTACCTTCTTGGTATTTTTCTTTTTGGCTTTTGGCATATTAAAATTATAAATTGCACAGACTATTTCAGCAAAACTTTATGTAGGTCGAGCAGCCTGCTCGACCTACATTTTAATCAATCCCCCAAAGGGGTCCTTCGGACAATAATCCCCACCTGAACGCTGATGGCGGGCAGGCATTACTCCATTACTCCCCGCCTGAACGCTGAAGGCGGGCAGGCATTACTCCATTACTCCGTTATTTTCTACTTCATCACCAACTTTTTATATCTCTCGTTAATTCTGCCCCAATGCAAATTCGCAATCACGTTATCGATATAAGCTGCCCGTTTTGCACCATCTTTGTGGTAATAAGCGTGTTCGAAAACATCGAGAGGTATCAGCGGAATGCCTCCCCAAATAGCGCCATATTGATGTTCGTCAACAAGAATATTCAATAGTCGTTGCGACCATAGTGCATCGTAAACGAGTAAACCCCAGCCGCTTAATTTTGCTGATACCGCTGTAGCTTTGAAGTCGACTTTCCATTTATCAAATGAGCCGAACTCTTTTTCAATCGCCTTTAGAATTTCGGGACCTTTACTTGGGTCGCCATCGCCACCTAAAACTTCCCAATACAAATCGTGAAGTAAAGCGCCGGAGTGATTCCATGTGAAGCGACGTTTAAGTTCGCCAACTTCGCTGTAATTACCGTTTGCTGCTGAACGGTCGGCGGCCTCCAAACCTTTTTCTATATTGTTTAATGCTGTTACATATCCTTTGTGATGTGTGTTGTAATGCCAGTCGGTCGTTTCAGGACTAACTACTTTACTCAACAAAGTTTTTGCTTCTTCATCAGTATAAGGACGTTGTTTAAACTTCCATTCGTATGACATTTTATATCTCCTATATTTGTTATTTTAAAATTTACTTATTTGAATTAATTTAACACCTAACTACTACAAGAACCACTTTCGCAATGTCCGCCATTTAATTGATCCAGATTTTTTACATTCTGAAACGCAAACCCACTTCCATATTCGTTTTCTACAAAATCCAATTGTGCCCCGGCTAAAAAGTGAATGCTGTTATTATCGACAATGACTTTCAAACCATTAGTTTCAAAGACGCTATCTGCTTCGCTTACATTTTCTTCAAATCCCAGCAAGTAACTTGGTCCACAGCAACCACCGCTTTTGATTCCTAATCGAAGTCCGTGTGTTGTTGGGATATTATTCTGACCTCGAATTTTTTGGATTTCTTCAACTGCTTTGGCTGTAATTTCAATCTGTCCGTTTTTGGATTTGTTTAATGATTCGTTCGACATTATTTCCTCTATTATTGTTTTTGTTCATTTTTGTTTTCAAATTCTTTTATTCCTTGTAACAGTGTATGCCAGGATAAGCTCGCACATTTAACCCGTACCGGAAATTTAATTACTCCTTTTAACGCCGACAACTCGAACCACTCATCCGAGTCGGAAGGAAAATCTTCTTCGCCTGTAATTTTCTTTGTAAATTGTTTTATAAATTCTTTCGCTTCATCAATTGTTTTGCCGTACATTAAATCGGTCATCATCGAAGCTGACGATTGGCTGATTGCACAACCTTTTCCTTTAAATTTTATTTCTTCTACTTTACCATTTTTTATTTGTGCATAAATTTTAATATCATCGCCGCAGGACTCGTTATAACCTTTTGCAAATACTTCCGGACAATTGAGTTCGCCAACGTTATGCGGTTCTTTGTAGTGTTCTAAAATTATTTCCGAATATAAATCACTAACTGCCACGTTTAAATATCTCCTTTACTTTTTGCAACCCTGTTGCTAATTTATCGATATCCGATTTTGTGTTATATAAATAAAAACTTGCACGAACTGTGGCGGCAACATCCAGCCAACGCATTATCGGTTGTGTGCAATGATGCCCTGCCCGAATTGCAATTCCATATTCATCCAAAATTGTTGATACGTCGTGAGGGTGAATACCTTTCAAATTAAATGCGACGAGTGAACCCCTTGCATCTTTCGGTCCGTAAATTTCGATTCCATCCAGATTCGAGAGAACCTCCATTGCATAACTAACGAGTTCTTTATCGTGCTGTTGTATATTTTCGAGACCGATATCATTCAGATAATCGATAGCAACTCCTAAACCGATTGCCCCCGCAATGTGCGGTGTTCCGGCTTCATATTTCCAAGGGAGGTTTCTGAAATCAGACCACTCAAGTTGAACTTCATTAATCATTTCGCCGCCTCCCATAAATGGGGGCATATTATCGAGCAAATTATATTTTCCATATAACACACCGATACCGGTTGGACCAAGCATTTTGTGCCCCGAAAAAACCATAAAATCGCAATCCAAACTTTGCACATCCACCCGACGATGCGGAACACTCTGCGATGCATCCAACAAAACCGGAATGTTAAAACTATGAGCAATCTGGATTATATCTTCAACAGGATTGATTGTTCCTAACGAATTTGATATATGCACCAGCGACACAAATTTAGTTTTCTCGTTTATTAATTTGTGAATGTCTGTAAGGTCAAGTTTTCCATCGGGAGTTAGTGGAATGAATTTTAGCTTGGCACCTTTTTCCTTTGTAATTAACTGCCATGGAATCAGGTTACTGTGATGTTCCATTTGAGTCAGCAAAACTTCGTCCCCCTCTTTTAAATTTGCACGTCCCCAACTGTTTGCCACTAAATTTATTCCTTCGGTAGCATTACGAGTAAAAATAATTGACTCGGTCATCTCAGCGTTTATGAAGCGGGCAGTTTTCAGGCGAGCTTCTTCATAAAGTGAAGTCGCCTCTTCGCTCAATGTGTAGGCGCCCCGATGAACATTCGCATTGTTGTGTCGATAATACTTTTCGATTGCTTCGATGACCTGCAGCGGCTTTTGTGTAGTTGCAGCGCTGTCCAAATAAACGAGCGGGTTGTTTTTTATGAGTCGCTTTAAAATCGGAAAATCTTCACGTATTTTTATCGGATCGAACATTTTACTTCATTCGTTTGTGATGTTTAAAAATATTTCATCCTTTTCTTGTGTAACGGGATAAGTCCGTATTGGTCGGACTGCAGGGAATGCCTTCACCTCACCCGTCTTTATATCGAATCGGGCGCCGTGTTTCGGACATTCAATTTGCCCGTCGCTAATTGAACCACCGGCTAACGATTCTTCTTCGTGCGAACACATTTCATCGACTGCGTAATAACCATCGTTCAATTTTATGATCGCGATTCGCAAACCATTCAATCGTAAAACTTTTGCTTGCCCTTCGACTAATCCTGCAACTTCGTTTTTAATATTTATCAATTTAGGTTGTAACATTTTCTTCGATGTAAGATTGAAGTCCGTTCTTTAATTCTTCGACCGGAATTTTTTCTACCACTTTACTGAAGAAACCGAATATCAGCAATTTTTTTGCTAACTCTTTCTCGATTCCCCTGCTCATAAGATAAAACAAATCCTCTTTATCGACAGGACCGACAGTTGCACCGTGTGTGCATCTCACATCGTTAGCTTCGATTTCGAGAAGCGGTTCAGAATCGGCGCGTGCGGTTTTCGATAAAAGAAGGTTTTTGTTTTTTTGATAAGCATCTGTTTTCTGCGCCCCCTTTTCTACTTTGATTATGCCTTCATAATTTGTTCTCGCATTATCGCGCAAAGCGCCAACGAACAACAAATCGCTCTTTGTGTGGGGTGCGGCGTGCATTTGTTTTGTGTTAAATTCAAATTGCTGATCCTTGCCCGCTAAAAACAATCCTGATACAAAAGCTTCAGCTCCCTTATGTTCTAACTGAACATCTAAATTATTTTTACTTAATTTACTGCCAAGCGTTATTTCAATCCAATTCAATGATGCGTCTCGTTTCAGAAAAGCACGTTTGGTTGCAAAATGGTTCGTATTTCTTCCACATTCCTGAATGCCAATGTAGTTTAGTTTGGCATTCGCACCTAAATAAATATCAACACTATTTGAAAGAAGTGAATCGTTCTCAAGATCAGAAGATATAGTCGAATCAATTAGTGTAACTTTACTTCCCTCTTCCACAACTATCAAGTTATACGGCAGAGCATAAGAGTTTTCTTTGTTAAAGGCGAACAGACTTAACAATGGAATATCTATTTCAATGTTTTTTGGGATGTAAAGAAAAGTGCCTCCATTCCATAAAGCACGATTTAGTAAATCAAATTTATTGTTTTTCGCACTCGTTGTATCAACCGTGAGAAATTGTTTTACAAGTTCAGGATATTTATGAACTGCTGATTGCATATCCAAAAGTATGATGTTTTTCTTCTTCAATTCATCAGCGGTATTACTTGTAGGATATTTATCAAGAACATTATTTATAATTTTGTTTTTGAAATATTCATTCTTCGAAATCGGTATAATATCCGAATGCGAAGGTTGTGTGAATTTTTCCAATTGAAGGTGCGAATAATCAATCCGTTTAGAGAAAGGCATTGGTGAATTTTCAAATTTATGAAACTCTTGTAATCTTTTACTTTTCAGCCATTCAGGTTCATTGTTTTGAACCGATAATTCTTCGACTAATTCTTTCGTGAGTTCTGTATTTATAATTTCTGTTTGCTTCATTTATATTTCCTTATCCTACCGACCCTTCCATTTCCATCGAGATCAGACGATTAAGCTCAACCGCATACTCCATCGGAAGTTCACGAACAATCGGTTCAATAAATCCGCTGACAATCATTGCAGTCGCTTGCTCTTCGCTTAAACCTCTGCTTCGCAAGTAGAAAAGCTGTTCCTCGCCTACTTTGCTGACTGTGGCTTCGTGACCGATTTGAACTTCTTCTTCATCAATTTCAATTTTGGGATAAGTATCGCTTCGTGCCGTGTCGTCAAGCAAAAGCGCATCACATTTCACACTCGATTTGACATTTTTTGCACCTTTGTAAACTTTTACTAAACCGCGATAGCTCGCGCGACCGGTTCCTTTGCTAATCGACTTGGATGTAATAATCGAAGATGTGTGGGGTGCATAATGAATCGCTTTACCACCTGTATCTTGATGCTGCCCGTCGCTCGCATAAGCCACCGAAAGGACTTCACCGTGAGCACCTTTATCCATCAGGTAAATCGCAGGATATTTCATTGTAAGTTTGCTGCCGATGTTACCATCCACCCATTCCATTGTTGCATCTTTATAAGCCGCAGCACGTTTTGTAACAAGATTGTAAACATTATCCGACCAGTTTTGAATTGTAGTATAACGAACGCGGGCGCCTTCTTTAATTATTATTTCAACGACTGCACTGTGCAGAGCATCTACAGCATAAACGGGAGCGGTGCAGCCTTCCACATAATGAACAAAACTTCCCGGCTCGGCGATAATTAACGTGCGTTCAAACTGCCCGGCGCTTTCGGAGTTAATTCTGAAATAAGCTTGCAGCGGAATGTCAACGTGCACACCTGCGGGTATATAAATAAACGAACCGCCACTCCACACAGCGCTATTTAATGCTGAAAATTTATTATCCGCCGGAGGTATTAGAGTTCCGAAATATTTCCGTAAAATATCGGGATGGTTTTTTAATGCCTCATCTGTGCTGCAAAATATTACTCCTAATTTTTCCCACTGACCTTTTAAACTGCTGTAAACGCTTTCGGAATCGTATTGGGCTTCAACACCTGCTAAAAATTTTCGTTCGGCTTCAGGTATGCCTAACTTTTCAAATGTATTTTTGACTTTCTCAGGAACCTCATCCCAAGTTCTTCCTTTTCGTTCACTGGGTTTTATGTAGTAGTAAATATCATCGAAATTTAATTTTGACAAATCGCCACCGAAAGCCGGCATCGGTTTTTTGTAAAATGTTTCAAGCGACTTCAACCGAAAATCTAACATCCAAGCCGGCTCGCCTTTCAGTCCGGAAATTTCTTTTACAATTTCAGACGACAAGCCTCGTTGTGTCCGATAAACAAACGAATCTTTATCTGAGAAACCGTATTTTTCCTTGTATTCTAATTTCCGATTTTTTTCAAGAACATCAGTGTTCATTTTTTTCCTCTTTTTCTAATTTAAGTTTTGTGTAGAAAACTGATCACGCACCCAATCGTATCCTTTTTCTTCTAACTTTAGAGCCAATTCAGGACCGTCCGACATTACCAGTCTGCCATCAACTAACACGTGCACAAAATGGGGTTTGATGTAATCGAGCAGACGCTGATAATGAGTTATGAGAAGAATGCTTTGCCCCGGTTTTATTATGCTGTTCACACCATCCGAGACAATCCGGAGTGCATCAATATCGAGTCCTGAATCTGTTTCATCTAAAACTGCTAATTCAGGTTCCAACATTGCTAATTGCAGAACTTCGGCGCGTTTTTTCTCGCCGCCCGAAAATCCTTCGTTCACATAACGTTTACTGAACGAGTCGTCAATTCCCAACAACTTCATATTTGCTGTAAGTTTTTTACTGAACTGAAGCATCGACGAGGCAGCTTTTTTTCTATCTTTATCGATATCTTCGCCTGTGCGTTTTTTCCGAATGGAATTTACTGCAGTACGTAAGAAGTTAAATAATGTAACTCCCGGTATTTCGTGCGGATACTGAAACGCTAAAAACATTCCAAGTGCTGCACGCTCGTCGGGAGCGAGCTCGAGGACGTTTTGGCTGTTGAAAATAATTTCGCCTTCCGTTACGATATAACTCGGATGCCCCATCAATGTATTTGCGAGTGTGCTTTTACCGGAACCATTCGGTCCCATAATAGCGTGAATTTCGCCTCTGTTCATCGAAAGTGAAAGTCCTTTTAAAATTTTATTTCCTTCAACTTCGACGTGTAAATTTTTTATATCTAATAGTTTCGACATTGTATTCCTTTAAGTAGTTTCAGCTTATTTCTTTTCTGCTTTTGGTGTAATAAACTCTTCATAGTTTAACATCCACGAGCGGTTATCAATTTTTTTGAGGATGTTTTCTTTTTCAAAATATTTTAAAACTTCAGAAGCTATTACTTCCGATTTTGAGTGTGATATTTTTATATCCTTATCTTTTAGAAAGTGTATAATTCCGTAATGAACATCACGCGAGAAAACATTTGATTTATGATATAACGAGAATTTGAATTTTAGATACTTTAAAAATTCGTGTGAATTTTGAATTATTAGTTGAGTGTGTTCCATAGTTATTTTGTTTAATTATTTTTTGATACTCTTTTTTGATATATGGGAGATAAATTTCGCAATGCTTTTACGGCCTCAATTACTCTGTTGATGACGTAATCAACTTCTTCTTCAGTATTAAACCTGCCCAGACCAAAGCGAATAGCCGAATGTCTCCGGTCTTCACTCAAACCGAGCGCCTTTAAAACGTGCGACGGTTGTGGTTGAGCAGTTGAGCAAGCAGAGCCGGATGAAACCGCGATTTCTTTCATGCTCATCATTATTGCAGAATCTTCGGCATACATAAAACTCATGTTCAAATTATTGGAGATCCGTTTAGTTGGATGCCCGTTGAGATAAACATCATCTAAGTTTGTGAAGAAGGCATTTTGTAACTTATCTCTTAAACTTGCAACACGTGTTTGTTCTTCTTCCATTTCTTCATAACAGAGTTTGAGTGCTTGGGCTAACCCAATGATTGCCGGAACGTTTAAAGTTCCAGACCTCAATCCGCGTTCGTGTCCGCCACCGTCCATTTGCGGTTCTAATCTGGTTTTTGGTTTTCTATCATGGATATAAAGCACACCAATCCCTTTGGGTCCATAAATTTTATGACCTGAAAAAGAAACCAAATCGACATTCATATTTTTTAAATTTAACTTCATTTTTCCGACTGCTTGAGTTGCATCGGTATGAAATAGTATATCGTTTTGTTTGCATATATTGCCAATTTCTGATATGTCCTGAATAGTGCCAATTTCGTTATTAGCTGTCATAATTGAAACTAAAATCGTTTCAGTAGAAATTGCCTTCTTTAAATTCTCTAAATCGATTATGCCGAACTCATCAACAGGTAGATAAGTAACCCGATAACTTGACTTCTCTAAACGGCGGCAGGTATCGATGACAGATTTATGTTCAGTTGCGCAAGTGATTATATGGCGACCTTTACTTGCGTAAGATTCAGCAACCCCTTTCAAAGCCAAGTTGTTCGATTCAGTAGCACCGCTGGTAAAATAAATTTCTTTAGCATCTGCATTCAAAGATTTTGCAATCAAATTACGTGATGATTCAACAGCTTCTTCAGAGACCCACCCGTATTTATGCTGCCTGCTTGCAGGGTTGCCAAACTTTTCAGAGAAATACGGAAGCATTGCATCGAGAACCCGGTGGTCAACCGGTGTAGTTGCATGATTGTCCATGTAAATCAGTTTGTTCACACAATCTCCGCGATAGTCATTTCGTCGAACACGCCGTTGATTATATTTTGAATTTTAGAAAGCGGATTTTTTATCGTGCAAGTCTGATAAATGTTGCACGACTCAGGGTTCTCCTTTTCACAATTAATCAGAGAGACATTTTGCTTCCCTTCGATAGCGTAAATCACGTCCGATAATTTTATTTGATCTGAACGACGTCCCAGAACATATCCGCCGCGAACACCTTGATAAGAAATTATCAAACCTTCACGTGTAAGTTTTTGTAAAATTTTAGCTAATAGTTCAAACGGTATTTGATATTTGTCGGCCATTTCCTTTGCAGTAATAACATCGGATACCGGTTGTGAAGCTATGTGCCGAATTGCTATTAGCCCGTATTCAACTTTTTTTGACAAATGTAACATTTAATATACGACCGTTTTAGTCCTATTTAACTCCAAAAAATATTTCTCGGGAGGAGAAACATTTTTGGGGTTTAATTGTTAATTAAGGTTGATTTTAACTTTTTTACTTAATGGACTTCGCAAACTGACTTCAACCTTATCCAAATTAATTTGGACTTCGGTTTCACAGTAGGCGCAAGTCTTATTTGCCTGCCTGTCAAAATTAATAGGATTATGACATGCAGGGCAGGTTGTTATAACCAAACCTATAACTTTTGCTTTGGATTTTACTTCCATCTATAATGTTGCCTTTATTGAATGATAATTTACGTTTCTATAACTCGATAACTAACTCCTTATCGAAATCGTTCCAATTATACTAAAATTATTGTCAAAATCCAAGAAAATAATTCAATAATTTGTTTTATAGCCCATAACTCCTTTATAATCAATATGTTATAGGATAAAATATTTCAGTCTGAAATTATTTTCTTCTTCTTGTCAAACAGTATTTTTTGTACGATTCGGCAATTTCAGTATATTTTATGCCCAATATATAAGCCGCCATCGTCGAGATGGTTTTTCTGTTTTCTAATTTGTATGATAAGGTCAGAATTGGTTTTGTGATGAATTCTCTTAATTTTTCATTTAATTTAACACTAATAATCTCATCGGCGATAAATAATTCGACCCCATGATTCAATTCCTTCATCAGAGAAATTCTTAACTGCCGATTATTTAATTTTGGTGAAAGCGTTTGAATTTTATAACTAATACCTATTTGTTTGAAAATAGTTTCAATACCCTTTAATTTAATACGGTCTTTCCGTGTGTGAATCATAATTAGAACTAAAGGAAAATTCTTTTTCTTCCCTTTCGACCAGCTAAATTCAAATTCTAATTCACCTTCATTTTTATTCGCCTCAAGATCAATTTCGAATGTAATATTTTCAGGCAAGGTTACAGTTTTACCTCCGACCACAATTTTATTTGTGAAATAAAGACGATTTAAAATTTCCATCGTCTCATCAATAGCTAACTTTAATGTTGTACGTTTTTGCGTTTCCATAATTCCTTTTATTTTATTTGGCTGCCATACGAAGACGGTCCATTACTGCTTTTCCTAAACCAATGTCTTCGACCGATTCGACTAAAATTACATCTGCGCCAAGTGTATCTAAATCGCGCAATAGTTGAAATAACATTTGTGAATATATTTCTATGTTACTACCAACAAGCCTGCCGAGTTCAGCCGGTTCTCCGATTAAATCTGTAGAATAAATTATGTATCCAACTTTTTTTCCATCCTCAAAATATTTTTGGTTTAATCTATCAAAAACCAATTTGTCTCCTCTTTCAAACAAAACTACTTTTGCTTCCGGTGCATAATGGCGGTAGCGAGTTCCCGGCGAGCGCCGTTTAAAATGGTCGTCCTCAGTCGTCTGAACTTCTCCGATAAGCTGCTCTATCCGTTCCCGCGTTAATCCTCCAAATCTTAAAATCAAAGGCGGTTGGTTCGTTACATCAACAACAGTTGATTCGACTCCAATGTCGCACCTGCCTGCATCTAAAATTAAATCGATTCTACCATTCAAATCCTGGTGAACATGTTGCGCTGTAGTCGGACTTGGTCTCCCCGAGATATTCGCACTCGGTCCCACAATCGGTCTATCCAAAACATCAATCAACCTTAATGCAACATTATGCCTGGGCATTCGGACTGCAACCGTATCAAGTCCGCCTGTTACAATTTTGGGAACAAAAGGAGAACTTTTTACAACGATGGTTAACGGTCCGGGCCAAAACGCCTGAGTCAATAATTTGCCCGTTTCGGTAATGTTATCAGTAAGTTCCTCTAACTGATCGACCTTCGAGATGTGAACTATCAACGGATTATCAGCCGGTCGCCCTTTCGCTTCAAAAACTTTTTGAACTGCATTTGGATTGAAAGCATCGGCACCTAAACCATACACAGTTTCAGTCGGGAATGCTACCAAACCACCCAACTTCAAAATTTCTGAAGCAAGATGAATTGCCTGGTAAGCAGGTTTAGTGGTTTCTACTTTTAATATCTGAGTTTCAATCAAGAGAGATTTTCTCCGACTAATAATCTGTACGCTTCTAAATATTTCGCACTCGTTCCTTTAACAATTTCATCGGGTAATTTTGGGGCAGGCGGTTTTTTATCCCAACCAATGTTTTCTAAATAATCCCGGACGTATTGCTTGTCGAATGATGACTGCGGTTTGCCCGGTTGATAATCTTTAAGCGACCAAAATCTGGAAGAGTCGGGAGTTCCAATCTCATCTATCAAAATTAATTCATTGTTGTAAAAACCAAATTCGAATTTTGTGTCGGCAAAAATTATCCCCCGACTTAAAGCGTAATTTGCTATCTTCTTATATATCGTCAAACTAAAATCTTTTACTCTCTTGAATATTTCTTCACCAACAATTTCGGAAGCATTATTTTCAGTTATGTTTTCATCGTGTCCGGTTTCAACTTTTGTTGAGGGGGTAAAAATCGGTTCGGGCAGCTTTGAAGATTCTTGCAAATTTTCCGGTAACCTGATTCCACAAATGCTCCCCTTCTGTTTATATTCTTTCAATCCCGAACCGGCTAAATACCCGCGAACTACCGCTTCAATTGGCAAAGGTTGAGTCCGTTTAACCAACATCGATCGTCCATTTAAAATATCCCGATACTTCAGAAGTATCGGAGGCATTCGATTAACGTCCGCAGTGATAAGATGATTTGGGATTATATCTTCAAGATAATTAAACCAAAAAACTGAAATTTGATTTAATACTTTTCCTTTGTTGGGTATGCCATTTGGAAATACAACATCAAAAGCTGAAATACGGTCGGTAGCTACCACTAATAATTTATCTTCTATATCGTAAACATCCCGAACCTTTCCTCTCTTAAAAAGCTTGAGTTCAGCTATTTTTGTTTCGAGAACAACTTGATTGGATTCGAACATTTACGTTAAATTTTGGTTTTGGATTTGTTTCGTCCGCCACGGCGGATTAGGTATTCGTATTTCGGGTTTTAATTATGAAATACTTCCATATACCATTGCTTCTAATTTTGCAACGCGCTCTTCCATCGGCGGATGTGTGCTGAATAATTTCGTAAACCCGCCGCCGCGTAAAGGGCTGACAATAAACATGTGGGCAGTAGCCGAGTTTGCTTCCATCGGAATTCGTTTTGATGTTGTATCCAATTTCCGTAATGCGTTTGCTAAATAAAGTGGATTGCCTGTCATTTTGGCGCCGCTTTCATCCGCCATAAATTCACGTGAACGGGAAATTGCCATTTGTATCATCATCGCGGCAAGCGGTGCGACTATCATCATTACGATTAGTGTAATAGGATTACCACCTCTTTCGTCGCTGCTACCTCTGCCGCCAAAAATCATTGCCCATTGAGCCATATTAGCAAGCATACTGATTGCGCCGGCTATTGTGGCTGCAATAGTTCCGACTAAAATATCACGATTTTTGACGTGAGAGAGTTCGTGAGCAATTACACCCATTAATTCTTCTCGTGAGAGCAATTTTAATATTCCGTTTGTTACGGCAACTGCGGCGTTTTGTGGATTACGTCCGGTTGCAAATGCATTTGGCTGATCGTTCGGGATGATGTATAACTTCGGCATCGGAATTCCGGCACGTGCAGTTAGTTCTTCAGTCATGCGAAATAATTCTGGATTATCTTCGCGTTGAAGTTGTTGTGCTTTATACATACGAAGGACTATTTTATCGCTGAACCAGTATGTGCCGAAATTCATTATTACTGCGAATAAAAAAGCGATCATCATACCGCCGCTGCCGCCGAGAATGTTCCCTACAAAAACAAGCAACACGGTTAATACGGACATTAATAAGACGGTTTTTATGGTATTCATTTATTTTCCTAATTTATTTATTGATGTAATTTCGATTTAAATTTACAAATTTTTGAAGCATTATACAAGAAATGATAATATCTCTTGTTTTAAATTAGATACGTTTGGTGGGAAAAAGATTCAGGGAATTTTTTAAGGAAGATTTCTTCTATTTACAAAATTGAGGATTTATATTGATAGAAGTAAAAACTGTCAATTCACTATCATCCGTATAATCCGATAACAATGAATTTGCTGCCTTTGTTAATTGATTCTTAAGATTTGTGCCGATCTGAGGCGCGTGAGGTTGAGTAATATCTTTTTCAACGAGATGAAGAACTTCCTCTACTATCCGTAAGCGTTCAACTGTTGGAAGGTGTTTTAGTTCTTCGATTATTTGTGTGTTTGTCATTTTTAAACCAATATATTATGGTATAATATACTGAATAAGCATTGGTATGTCAAATAATGTTCCTAGAAAAATAAACTGAAGGTTCTATCTCACTGACGCTTACCGAAAAACTCCGCTAAAGCGGACTAATATTTTCAGACCGATTCATCGGTCTTTGTTTGATTAGCGCAACCATTTATGGTTGTGCGTGATAATAAATTAAATTTGATTATTAAACCATCTTCTATTATCTTTCTTATGTAAAACAATAAATTATAGGAGTTAATAATGGGACAGGTATTCTATAATATTTTTTACCACGTTGTGTGGACAACCGATCTGAGACATCCTATGATCTCGCCAAAGATTGAAGAGGTTCTTTATCCATTCCTTGAGAATAAAGCTAAAAGGTTTAAATCATATATTTTAGGAATCGGAGGAACTGATAATCACATACATTTAGCGATAACGATTCCTCCATCTGAATCTGTTAGCGATATTATAGGCAAATTAAAAGGTAGCAGTTCATATTTTTTAAATAAAGAATTGCAAATTACCAAAAACTTCGGATGGCAGGATGGGTTTGGAGTTTTATCCTTTGCTGATAAGGATCTAAAAAGGGTATTAAGATATATCCATAATCAAAAAGACAATCATAGGACAGGTAAACTAAACAAAACAATGGAAACATTTTCTGAGGATGAATAGAATGTAAAATCATTTTGATTCTTGATTAACTTCGCATCAGTATAAATACTGACGCTTACATAACAAAGCATCATCAATGATGCTAATAATATTCAGACCGATTCATCGGTCTTTGTTCGAACAGCGCAACCATTTATGGTTGTGCGATGTAATAAATTAAATTTGATTATTCATTCACCATCGCATCAGCATATAGTTCGACAGGCTCGCCCGAAGCCCGCCTGAACGACAAAGT
>CAMTWO010000039.1:0-78719 GCA_947085405.1 uncultured Ignavibacteriota bacterium | reverse complement strand
TAACAGTGTGAATATAACCAGCACAAGCGCGACACAGAGAGGTTTATCGGTTGAGGGGAGTGGCAGCAGCATTAATATTGTCAATAACATATTTGCAAACCAAGGGGGCGGTTATGCATATTATATTGGTGTGCCTGCAGCTATCGGAACTTCAAACTATAATGATATTCATACCACAGGATCGATTTTAGCTTTTTGGAGTGGAGATAGGGCTAATTTAAGTGCATTAAAAACAGCAAGTGGTAAAGATGCTAATTCAGTCTCTTTAGATCCGCTCTTTACATCAAATACTGATCTACACATAGGCACATTAGGATTAGATAGTACTGCAACACCACTTGCCTCGGTTACAGACGACATTGATAATGAATTAAGAGATCCTTCAAAACCGGATATCGGCGCTGATGAGTTTCGTATTATTGTAATCCCGATTTCTTTAGGAGTAGAATATAAAGATACATTAAAAGCATTTGGAGTTCGGTACTATAGGTTAAATGCAGTTGCCGGAAAAACTTTATCGGTAAAAACTCAGACCACAGCTTTAATGAAACCACCCGATGGGTTCACATCTACTTCAAGAAATCTTGATCGCAATACATATCAATTTCGGTCGGAAAAAATTGGTTTTTCAACGAACGAAATTATTATTCCAAACACTATTGATGGTGCGTATTACTTCTATGTTTATAATCCTGAGAACAAACCTAATCCCTATGGTTTGCGTGCGGATTCTTTAAGTTATTCTATCCAACGCATTCGTGAGAATACAGCGGGTAATAATGGTGAAGTAACGATTGAAATTATAGGAGCGAGGTTCGAAGCTAATTCTACGGCATTACTCCGAAAAGCAGGGAATACCGATATTGCAGCACAGCAAACTGTTTTTATTAATGCGGCGCGTTTGAATGCTAAATTTGTTTTTAACAATATTACTTCAGGACAATGGAACGTTGTCGTCCGAAGACCAAACGGCAGTCTGGCTACATTAGCAAATGCATTAACAATACAGCAAAATACACCACTCGATATACAAATATCAATGTCGGGTCCTGCAGCTATACGCCAAAGGCAGCCGGGTTTCTTTTCGTTAGATATTCACAATCCTATGAATGTGAATATTGAGCGAGCAGTTGTTTACTTAAGAGTTGCAGGGGATGTAAGTCTGAATGTAAAACAAGACCAGTTACCAATGGATATACTTCCTTTGCCGAGTGTAAATGTATATTTAGACTCAGCAACTAATACAAGAACGATTTCATTATCACTTTTTAACATTGGACAAGGTCGTACTAAATCCATCCCGATGACCGTTACTTTTAATACAGGTGGAAGATTCCATTTTTACGCGGATGCCTTTATCACTACGCGCTCCAGCTTAGATTCAGTTTATTTTACTTCAATAAGAACTGCATTGGATAGTGGATGGTTAGATACTTCAAAAGTTTTAGCAAATACTATTTGGGGTATTTCGCAAGGTATTAACCAAGGATGTCCTTACGATGATGCTGGGGGTTGTGACGCATGGAATTTAAGAAGACAACAGCAAGATATGGCACAAGATGCACAGGGTGTGGTGCAGGATGCTGCTACAATGCTATACTTCCCATTCAAAAAACCCGGTCCTGGGAAGTTATTTAGCTTCGGTAATTTTTTTAGAAAATTAATAAACTTTCATAATAAACATTCACAAAATGATCAAAATGTGAGCTCCCCTGAAGGCGTTGGTTCGTTTGATCCAAATGATATCGTAGGACCTGCTGCTAATGGTGCGTTAAATTGGGTTCAACACAAATCGCTTTCTTACATGATACAATTTGAAAACGATCCTGATTCAGCAACTGCACCCGCTCAAATTGTTAAAATAATTCACAAACTCAGTCCAAATGTCGATTTCGGCAGTTTCACATTAGGAAGTTTTGGCTTTGGTTCTTTTGTTTTCAATATTCCTCCAGGCAGAGATTTCTATACTGCAAGATTGGATGTTAGAGATTCATTGAATTTGTATGTAGATTTTACAGCAGGCATTTACGGCGATTCAGTCGTATGGGAATTTCACTCAATTGATCCGCTTACCAATTTACCACCAACAGATCCGTTCGCTGGTTTCCTGCCTGTTAACGATTCTACACATAGAGGTGAAGGTTTTGTTACGTTCTCGCTTCTTCCAAAAGCTGACATTATTACTGGAAGCAAAATCTACTCTCAAGCCAGAATTTATTTTGATGATAATCCACCAATTTTTACCCCAAACATTTTCAGAAGTGTTGATATAGGTAGGCCCACAAGTTCAGTAAAGGCATTAAACTCAACTTCACCAAATTCTTTTAATGTAAGTTGGAGTGGCAGCGATGATGCTAATGTTTACCAATACACTCTTTATGTTTCTGAAAATTCTGGTCCTTTCAAAGTCTGGATGTCGAACACTTCTGATACATCAGCTATCTTCAACGGAGAACATCAAAAAAACTATGGATTCTTCAGTATAGCGATGGATACAGCGGGGAATGTTGAACAGGCAAAATTATCCGCCGAAACTAGAACAAATGTTGTATCAGTTTCTGATAATCCTTCTGTACCCTATCAGTTTAATCTCGCACAGAATTATCCGAATCCATTTAATCCGGCTACAACTATCAATTACACTATACCCGAAGCTTCACATGTAACACTAACTATTTATGATATAGTTGGTAGAGAAGTAACCAGATTAGTAGATGAAGTGCAGACTGCCGGGCATAAACAGAAAGTGTGGGATGCCTCAACGCTCCCGAGCGGTGTATATTTTTATAGGATTATTGCAGTCGGCGATAAAAATTCTGGTAATAAATATACACAAACTAAAAAGCTTTTACTATTGAAATAGGTTCAAATAATTTAATTCAAACAGCATTCAGATGGCAGTTATTCTATTCTGGGTAACTGCCGTTTGGATTTTTTCAATCAATCATTAACGTTCTTTAACAAACAAAAAGGAGATTCAAAATGAAATCCATCTTATCATTTTTTTTATTTTTAACCCTTATCCTGTCTTTAAATCTTTTCTCTCAGATTCCACGCACACTATCATATCAAGGAGTGTTGACCGACAGTTTGGGAAGTCCAAAACCGGATGGTGTGCAAACATTCACCTTCCGTCTTTACGATGTTGCAAGCGGCGGCGGTGCACTTTGGACTGAAACAAAAGATCTTCAGGTAAAACGAGGATTGTTTTCAACTACCCTCGGAGATATTACTTTATTCCCACCAACAGTTGCATTCGATAAACCCTACTGGTTAGGAATCAAACCTGGTTCCGAACTTGAGCTATCTCCGCGCATACCTTTCTCATCAGTTGCGTATAGTCTCAATTCGTTAAAATCTGATACTGCTCAATATGCGAGGGTAGCTGGAAACATTCCCGATAATTCAATCACAAGTGTGAAGATTCAAGACGGCACAATCCAGTTTGCAGATGTAGCTCAAAATGGTGCAGCCGTTGGTCAGGTGATGAAATGGAATGGGAGTATATGGGGTGCAGGCAATGATTCTGTTGGTACTGGAGGAATCAGTCAATGGACAACCAGTGGCTCAAACATTTACTACAGTACTGGTAATGTCGGCATTATGACCACCAGCCCAGCAACAAGGCTCGATTTGGGCGGTGGCAATAACTGGGACCTTGCGAACGGTGAAGGAGATTTCAGAATCGGTAATCCAAGCTATCGCCTTAAGATGGGTGTTGCGCTTGGTGGTGGTGGTGCCGGTGCTTCCACCATAATGCAGTATGGACAAACAGGCGGTTTCAATGCGTTGCAACTCGGTTCGCAGGGAAAGAATTTGATTAGTCTTTATGGCAATAGCAGCATCGTTGATCTGGCAAATGTTACGGGAGGCAAGGTGGGTATTGGAACATCAACACCCAACGCACCATTGGGTTTTCCACCGGCAATCGGCAAGAAGATCACACTGTATCCCGGCACAACTGGAGATGCCGGCTTTGGTGTATACGGTAATGAACTGCGTATCAACTCCGATTACTCCGGCGCTGATATTACGTTCGGATATGACAACAATACCTCCGGCTTTACAGAACGCATGCGTATCAAGGGTAATGGCAACGTCGGCATCGGGGACGCGAGCCCCGCAGCCACGCTCACCGTGGGGGATGGTGATAAGTTTCAAGTCTCGGGCACGGATGGCGACGTAACGTTCACGGACGATCAGGCGAGTATCACGTTCCCGGCGACCGATGCAACTAATGCCCCGATGATCCACATGTTTGCCTCAGGGACCGGCAATGGTAACCGCATGGTTCTCGCCCACTCTCCGAGTTTTCCCACCTGGGGTTTACGGTACGAGGACATATCGGACAAGTTCCATTTCCTGAGCGACGGTACGGAAGTGATGACCGTCAACCTTGGCCTTGGCCGCAACGTCGGCATCGGAACGACGAGTCCTCAAGGAGCTTTAGATGTCAATTCTACCACTGGTGCATTCATCGTCCCGAGAATGACGACGGCTCAGCGAGATGCCCTGACAGCCGTCAATGGCATGATCATCTATAACACTACAACCAATCAATTTAATTTTAGGGAAAACGGCGCGTGGGTATTGAAGTAAATCGCTCGGTGAATTTAGATGAAAACAATCCGTGTCTTTCCGTGTCTATCCGTGGCTAATTTTTGTTTGCCACGGATTTATACAAGAATACACGGATACTAAAAACGAATAATACCGCCAATGGCGGATAATAAAAGGAGATAATTGAAAATGAATACAAACAATAATTTTATTAAAAATAAATTAATAATTGGTTTGATAGTTTTGTTTTTTATTTCATCAACTATATTGAAGACACAAACTAGTGTTGTAAACTGGTCAAGTTTCAATTCGGGCTTTGCAGAATCTAAAACATCCAATACTATGGTGAAGTCTGTTGCAGGGCAAAATTTTGTTGGCACTTCCCAACAAGCTAACACACAAGTCATCAGTGGATTCCTTGCAGATACTTTATTTAGGGGCGGTCTTGTTGCTGTGAAGGAAGCAGAGGGATTACCAGGTGAATATTCGCTATCACAGAATTATCCTAACCCGTTCAATCCCGTAACTACAATCCGTTACGATTTACCGATAGCGTCGCACGTTTCGATTACGGTTTACAATATATTAGGTCAACAAGTCGCCACATTGGTGGATGAGATACTAGAAGCCGGTTATAAATCTGTCCAATGGAATGCGTCTAACTTCCCAAGCGGTGTTTATATGTATCGGATTCAATCGAATAATTTTACACAAACTAAAAAGCTTTTGCTTTTGAAGTAGACTCATTAATATAATTCTAAAAATATGCAGATGGCAGTTATCCTTTGCTGGGTAACTGTCATTTGGATTTTTTTCTACAATCAATCAATGACGTTCTTTAACTAACTAAAAGGGTACTTAAAATGAAATCTGTACTAATATTTTTTCTGCTTTTAACTATAATGCTGTCTCTAAATCTTTTCGCACAAATCCCTCGCACTCTTTCATACCAAGGTGTGCTAACGGATAGTTTGGGAAATCCTAAGCCTGATGGAATTTATACATTCACATTTCGATTTTATGAGACAAGTACTGGGGGAAGTCCACGCTGGACAGAAATAAAAGATATTCCGGTTCAACGAGGACTTTTCTTCACATTTCTTGGTGATCAGACACAATTCTCACCAGGGATACAATTCGATCGACAGTATTGGCTCGGAATAGAAGTTGGAAACGAACCGGAACTTCCTCAACGGATTCCGCTTGCCAGTGTCGGCTACAGTATGAACTCTCTCAGAGCCGATACTGCAATGTTTGCTCTAAGTGCACCATCGCAATCATTTGTCGATAGTGCAAGAATCGCCGGCACAATCCCGGATAACTCAATAGGCAGCGCGAAAATTATAAATGGTACGATTCAGCGTGTTGACGTCTCATCAAACTTCAAAGCGCCTTATGCAGATACTGCAGATGTTGCACTTGTATCATCAATAACTGGAACCGCCGGCGGTGATTTAACGGGAACGTATCCAAATCCAACGGTTGCAGAAAATGCAGTTACATCTCCAAAAATTCTTGATGGTACGATTCAGCGTGTTGATGTTGCCTCGGATTTCAAAGCGCCCTACGCCGATACTGCTGATGCTGCAAGAACTTCTGCACCTACGGGTAATGCAGGCGGAGATTTAACAGGAACATATCCTAATCCTGCGATTGCAGAAAATGCAGTTACATCTCCAAAAATACTTGATGGAACAATCCAAAGGGTCGATGTGCAAACAACATTTAAAGCCCCTTATTCTGACACATCTGATTTTGCAAAAGCGGCATCTATCGGTGGAGCGGCTGGCGGTGACTTGACAGGAACATATCCCAATCCGACGATTGCTACCGGCGTGGTAAACTCGGCAAAGATTCTTGATGGCACGATTGCAGCGGCGGACATCGCAACTGGTGCGGTAACGACAACCCAGATTCTTGATGGAACGATTGCTACCGCTGATATCGCCGATGGCGCGGTTACGCTCGCAAAGCATGCGGATGCCTCAGTCAATAGTGCCAAGATTTTAGACGGTGCTGTTGCAAATGTAGATATGGCTGATGGTTCTGTAACTTCTACAAAAATAGTGGATGGCACAATACTTCGAGCTGATGTAATTTCAACATTTAAAGCACCTTATGCAGACACATCTGATTTTGCCAAAGCGGCTCTACCAGGTGGAAGTGCTGGCGGTGACTTAACAGGAACATATCCCAATCCTACCATTGCTGCATCTGCAGTTACAACAACAAAACTTGCCGATGGCTCAGTAAATAGCGCCAAGATTTTAGACGGTGCCGTTGCAAATGTAGATATAGCAGATGGTGCAGTAACAAGTGCAAAGATTTTTGATGGGACTATTTTATTTGCCGATATTGGTATTAATGCAGCTGCCGCAAATCAAGTAATAAAACGCAATACTGGCAATACCGCCTGGATAGCAGCAGCAGACGAGACAGGAATCGGAACAGCCTGGAATCTCACAGGCAATGCAGGTACTACAGCAGGAACTAATTTTGTTGGCACCACCGATGCACAGGCATTTGACATACGCACTAATAATGTATTAAGAACCCGCATAACCACCAAAGGACAAATAGAAACGTTCAATACAGGGCTATCGGTGTTTGTGGGAGAAGGAGCCGGGGCAAACGATGATTTAAGCAATAATGCAAATGTATTTGTCGGCTACTGGGCAGGTTTTTCCAACACCACAGGAAACTACAATACCGCCAACGGATTGCAGTCGCTTTATTCCAACACCACAGGATTCAACAATACCGCCAACGGAAGGGCTGCGCTTTATTCCAACACCACAGGATTTCAGAATACCGCCAACGGATATCAGGCGCTTTTTTCCAACACCACAGGATACTTCAATACCGCCAACGGATATCAGGCGCTTTATTACAACACCACAGGATACGCCAATACCGCCAACGGCTTTCAGTCGCTTTATTCCAATGTAGCCGGTAGCAATGCCACGGCTATTGGCACCAATGCCATGCTATACGCCAACAACACCACCACCGCCTTTACTAACACCAATGTGGCAGTAGGTTACGAGGCATTGCGCGGCTCTATTGCCCCCAGCGCCAATACAGGGAATGATAATACCGCAGTGGGATATCAGACCTTGCTCAACAACACCACGGGACGTTGGAACACCGCCAATGGTAGGGGTGCGCTTAATAACAACACTTCAGGTATTCAAAACACTGCCCTTGGCTCTAACTCACTAATGACGAACTCAACAGGTAGCTACCACACTGCCGTAGGATACAACACCGGACCCAACTCGGCTAACCTTGCCAACACCAACACTTTTGGTATTGATGCCACCGCCACTGCCTCCGACCAGGTACGCATAGGAAATGCTTGGATAAACTCCATTGGCGGACAAGTGGGATGGACAACTCTGAGTGATGGAAGATTTAAAGAGAATGTAAGTGAAGACGTACCGGGGTTGGATTTCATTACAAAATTGCGACCTGTAACCTATCAAGTCAACCGTGAGAAGGTAAGTGAGTTTACTGGTGTGATGGAGAGGAGATCAAAAATAGCAACAGATAATAATACAAACGAACCATCTATGGTAAGTAATCAGCCGCCAGAGATTGTTACGGGATTTATTGCACAGGAAGTAGAAGCTGTGGCACAGCAGGTGGGATATAATTTTAGCGGAGTGGATAAACCAAAAAATGAAAATGATTATTATGGTTTGAGATATGCGGAGTTTACCGTACCATTGGTAAAAGCGGTGCAGGAACAGCAAAAGATGATAGAAGAGTTGAAGAAAGAAATAAACGAACTTAAAAGTAGGAGATAACAGCGGAAACAAAATCGCTTGGTGAAATACGGTGAATCAGATTTTAGATTCGAGATTTCAGATTGTAGATGCGATGCAAAAACAATCAGTGGGAATCAGTTCAATCTGTGTGTATCCGTGTTCCATTAATATAGCTCACAGATTAGACGGATAAACAATAACAAACATTCCGCCAAAGGTCGACGACTCGACTCGTTGAGCGGATAAAAAGGAGATACAACAATGAGATACAATTTATATTTCTTTATATTAATCTTAATTTTCTCAACATCAGTGTTGATCGCACAAAATAATTTTGTTACTTGGTCATCATTCAATATGGGCTTTGCAGAATCTAAAACATCCAATACTATGGTGAAATCTGTTGCAGGTCAAAATTTTGTTGGAACATCCCAACAAGCTAACATACAAGTCATCAGTGGTTTCCTTGCAGATACTTTGTTTCGAACTATTCTTGTTTCTGTGAAAGAGCAAGAGGAACTGCCAACTGAATATTCGCTGGCACAGAATTATCCGAATCCATTTAATCCGGTAACTACAATCCGTTACGATTTACCGATAGCGTCGCACGTTTCGATTAAGGTTTACAATATAGTAGGTCAACAAGTTGCCACATTGGTGGATGAGATTCAGGAAGCCGGTTATAAATCTGTCCAATGGAATGCGTCTAACTTCCCAAGCGGAGTTTATATGTATCGGATTAAATCGAATAATTTTAGCCAAACTAAAAAACTTTTGCTTTTAAAATAAATTTAAAGGTATATAATATGACACAACCATCACGCTCTTCTAAATTGTTCTTGTTGATTTTCAGTTTTGCGCTTGCATTATCATCGTTCACGTTGCAGGCACAAGATGTACCAGACCATCAACAAGCTCCTGTTGTACCAACTTTGTCACAATTTCAACTTGAAAATGTAAGAGTTCCAATAAGAGCCGATTATTCGACACCCCGAATTAGTGCATCTCCTCAAGGTGTAAGCACCACATTCACGGTAACAACAACAAATGATACGGGAGCCGGTTCTTTTCGAAAGGCAATAAATGATGCAAATGCAAGTTCTGGTAGGGACATCATCGAATTTAATATTCCCGCGTCTGGCTATATAACAATTTCTCCGACATCACCGTTACCGTATATTGTTGATCCTGTTGTCATAGATGCAACGACACAGTCGGGATACGCTTTAATGCCATTGATCGAAATTGACGGTATCAACGCTGGAGATACTGATGGACTCACTATTACGGCTGGAAACAGTGTCGTGAAAGGGATTGCCGTGAATCGCTTCGCCGGCTATGGTATCGGGTTATGGATAGGAGGTGGAAATGTTGTTGAAGGATGTTTTGTCGGTTTAGGGCTTGATGGAGTTACTGATAAAGGCAATGGAAGCACGGGTATAGCCGTCTTTTCTCCGAACAATAGAATTGGCAATCCAAATGCTGGTCCAACAGTCATATCGGGCAATGGCGCCTTCGGTATCAGAATCACTGATACGGATCTTACAGGCAACAGGGCATCCGGGAACAAAATACAACACTGTTTTATCGGCACAAACGCTTCCTCAAACGCAGCCGTCCCGAATGACGGGTCTGGAATTGTGATTGTTAATTCGGCGGACGATACTATCGGTGGACCTGGTTATTTGAATGGGAACGTCATCGCCGGTAATGCGTATGATGGGATTGAAATTTTTGGACCCCAATCGCATAGAATTATTATACAGGGAAATCGTATCGGTACAAATGGCAGTTCCGCCATTCCAAATGGTGATAACGGAATTCTGGTATCTCCCTATATTGCATTCATGGGCACTCCTTCCTCCATTTTAATCGGAGGCAATAACCTTGGTGCCAAGAATGTTATATCGGGCAACGGAGGTGTCGGGATCGCATTTTTCCAGGATGGTACGGGGGGTGTCGGAAACGTAATCATTGGAAATTTTATAGGTACCGACACCAACGGAACAGTAAAAGTACCCAATTTGTTAGGCGGAATTTTTGTTGAGAAATTTACCGACAACAACGCGGGCATTCTGATTGGAGGCAGCACGTACTCTGATTCTGTGAACGTTATTTCAGGTAATAAACAGTTCGGAATCTGGATGCACGGCTTGGGTGTAAAAAATAATTTCATTCGTGGAAATTACATCGGTACTACTAAGCTGAGTCAATTTGGAATATCGGCTTTAGGGAATCAGTACGCAGGCATCTTCCTCGACAACGCCCCTATGAATATAATAGGCGGTGAGAGTTCAGATGATGGTAATTTAATCGGCAGCAATGGCAATGAAGGAATAGCAATAATCGGTGATTCTGCAACTGGAAACAGTATTCAAAATAATTACATCGGTACGAGTGCAGGGGACAGAGATCTCGGGAATCAGGGGCACGGTATTTACATCGAAGCATCTCAGACTGTTGTCGGTGCTGTGAACAACACGAATGCCATCGCACACAATCATAAAAGTGGAATATTTATCTTCAGTGGTACGAAGAACTCGATTCGCTTCAACTCGATTCACGATAACGACAGTCTCGGCATTGACCTTTCACCGCAAGGGGTAACGCCAAACGATCGAAAGGATACTGATTCAGGAGTGAACAATCTTCAAAACTTTCCTTTACTCGATTCAGCTTCTCTATCGGTAAATTCAATACACATCAAAGGCAGATTTGATAGTGAGCCCAATACGCAGTACACAATTGATTTCTTTAAGAACACGAAGCGCAATGCTTCTCGTTTTGGCGAGGGGGAAACATACATCGGTTCGGTAACCGTTCAATGCGACACAGGAGGGAGTAAGAATCTCGACGTGATCCTACCCATACACGTTTATGATGATGAGTTTATCACGGCAACAGCCACCGATCCGCAAGGTAATACCTCAGAGTTTTCGCGGGCATTATGTCTGCAAGATAGCGATGGCGACGGCATTCTGGATTGCTGGGAATCCGAGGGCGATGGGATTGATGTTAATGCTGACGGTATCATTGACTATAATCTATGGGCAAAGGGGGCGCGTCCGAATCATAAAGATATTTTCGTTGAAGTGGATTGGATGGAGGGATTTCGACCGAAGGCTAGTTCTATGGCGATGGTTGTCGATGCATTCAAGAATGTGCCAAATAGTTATGTCAACAACCCCGACGGCAAGCCGGGCATTAATCTCGTAGTTGAAGTGTCCACAGATACCCTGGCTACGTCCATTTGGGACTTAGATCCATGGCCCGAGTTTTTTGATAATAAGCTATTATACTTTGGCACCATTGGGGAACGGGAAGACGCGAACCAAAAAAATATTTTGGATGCAAAACGCCTCGTGTATCGTTACTGTATTTTTGCCCACAGCTTTAATCCGGAGGGTTGGTCCGGGATCGCTGAATACAATAATGGTGCCGGTGGAAATGACTTTATCGTCTCACTTGGGAGATTTACTCCATCTGGTGGTGATAAGTTTCAGCAGGCAGGTACATTCATGCACGAGATGGGCCATACAATTGGACTTCACCATGGTGGTATAGACGACATCAACTACAAGCCAAACTATTACAGCGTCATGAATTATACGTGGCAATTTCCGAAGAAGGATGGCTCATTAAGTGGCTTGACATGGAAGCTTGATTATTCCCCGGCAGCGTTACCCACGTTGGTGGAGGATTCTTTGAACGAAGCAGCGGGGTTGGGTCCACAACTGGTGGATTTTCCTTCTCCTATTTTTATTCCCTTTTCGGATACTAGCGGAGCTGTACGGACTGGAGTCCTTTATCCGAACGCTGCTATAGACTGGGATGGAGATGGGGATTCGTCAGGGCTCGCTACCGTACCTGTCGATATCAATAATCTCAGTAATCCTCGCAGTCCCTCTCCCGGTGAGACGCTGGAAGGGTTTGCTGACTGGCAGAATTTAAAGTACAATTTTAGGAACAGTCCTACTTTTCTCGATCCCTCTCCTGCAGAATTGCTTAAGCGGGTAAATGCAATGAAAGACTTTCCTAAGGAAATGACACCGGAGATTTATGAGTATATCCAATCATTCCCACCCTATGGGATTGTTCCTCCAGTTATTATTCCGTCATCTTTAACTTGGTTAGGCACTTTTCCTGGCGGATATACAAGTGAAGCTTGGGGCGTTTCCGATGATGGTATAGTTGTTACTGGATATGCAACAGATTTATCCCAGAGAACTATTGCATTCAGATGGACAGCCGCCAATGGTATGATCAATCTTGGCACTCTTGGAGGAAAATCGAGTAAGGCAACAGGTATCTCTTCCGATGGAAATACTATTGTTGGAGTCGCCGATGACAGTACCAATATTCTTAGAGCTTTTAAATGGACTGAAGCTGCCGGAATGCAGGATTTGGGTGCAGGTGATAACAGTAGAGCGACCAGCGTATCTTCTAATGGTACTGCCATCACGGTCAATGTTTATCCCAATGCATATCGGTGGACATTATCCGGCGGGTTGCAAAACCTCGGCAGTCTGGGTGGGAATAGGACTGACGCCTATGCCGTATCATCAAATGGATCGGTTATAGTTGGCTTCTCATACAATGCATCTAATGATCCTTATGCTTTTCGTTGGGTTGAAAATGGTGGAATGACAAATATTGGTATATATTACAGTTTTGCTCGCGGTGTTTCAGGTGATGGTAACACAGTAACCGGATTTGAAACAGGTTCGGCAGGTTTTTATAGAGCATTTCGTTGGACAGCCCCCAATGGTTTTGAGATGAATATTGTTGGTAATTTTAGTTCAGGATGGGATGTTTCGTATGATGGAATGTATATAGTGGGAGATGGATCAGGTGGAGCATTTAGATTATCACAATCGAATGAACTTGAATTTTTTAATCAAACCTACTCAGGTTTACTAACTTCAGGTTCCGAATTTTACACCGCAACAGCTATATCTTCAAATGGTCGTTTTGTCGTCGGTGATGGTTTTAATTCTTCTACAAAAAGATACGAGGCTTATTTATTGGATACAGGCGGCGGACCGGTGTCTATTGAAGATAATGAAATGGAGTTTAACAATTTTTCATTAGAACAAAACTATCCCAATCCATTTAACCCAAGTACAGCAATTCAGTTTGGATTGCCTTACACATCGCACGTTACGCTGAAAATCTATAATATCCTTGGACAGGAAGTTGCGACACTGCTAAACGAGAATCGCGATGCCGGACAACACACAGTACAATGGGTTGCACGCGGGCTTGCAAGCGGTTTATACTTCTATCGCATACAAGCCCGACAAATAGATGGCGGGCAAGCGGGCAACTTTATAGAAACTAAAAAGCTTTTGCTTTTGAAGTAGGTTCAATTAATATAATTTTAACAGCATTCAGATGGCAGTTATCCTTCAATGGGTAAGTGCCGTTTGGATTTTTTACAATCAATCAATCAATAACGTTCTTTAACTAACTAAAAGGGTACTTAAAATGAAACCTGTACTAATGTTTTTTCTGCTTTTAACTATAATCCTCTCTCTAAATCTTTTCGCACAAATTCCTCGCACACTCTCCTACCAAGGTGTACTGACGGACAGTTTGGGGAATCCAAAATCGGACGGAGTGTATTCGTTCACATTCCGTTTGTACGATGTTAGTACCGCAGGAAGTTCTCTCTGGCTTGAGACAAAGGACCTTCAAGTCAAACGTGGATTATTTTCTACTACATTGGGAGATGTTACACCCTTTGGTTCTTCGATTACTTTTACGAAACAATATTGGTTAAGTATTAAAGCCGGCGCAGACCCTGAAATGCCGCAGAGGATTCCATTGAATGCTGTTGGTTATAGTCTTAACTCTGTGAAAGCCGATACAGCACAGTATGCAAAATCTTCACCTCAACAGGCATTTGTAGATAGTGCACGTATCGTTGGAACAATTTCAGATAACAGCGTTACAAGTTCAAAGATCGTCGATGGTACAATCCAGTTTACAGATATAGCTCAAAATGGTGCTTCCACCGGACAGGTGATGAAGTGGAACGGATTATCATGGACGCCGAGGAATGATTCGGTTGGTACTTTAGGAGTTAGCAGTCAATGGACAACCAGCGGCTCAAACATTTACTACAATACTGGTAATGTCGGTATTGGCACAGCCACCCCTGTACAAAAATTAGATGTGCGAGGGAATATCAACATCATGGCAGACAGGGGTTATATGATAGACAGTGTGAAAATATTGTCGAACCCATGGGACAATGTATTCGTAGGAGCATATGCTGGTTTTTCCAACGTCTCAGGATCAGGATACGCAAATACAGCAAACGGATTTCAGGCCCTGTATTCCAACACCACAGGATGGATGAATACAGCCGTCGGAATGAAGGCACTCTTCTCCAACACCGTAGGATACTACAATTCCGCCATTGGAAGGGATGCGCTTTTTTCCAACACTATCGGAGCCTACAATGCTGCCACCGGAAAACAGGCGCTTTATGCCAACACGACTGGAAGCTACAACACCGCCACTGGAGTGGAAGCCCTACTTTCCAACACCACCGGAGTTTCCAATACAGCGACGGGATCGCGCGCCCTTTATTCCAACACCACCGCAGCCAACAATACCGCCAACGGAGTGAATGCGCTTTATTCCAACACCACGGGACAAGAAAACACCGCCAACGGAACGAATGCACTAAGATCTAACACTACGGGGAATTCCAATACAGCGACAGGAGGGGGGACGCTTTATTTCAATTCCACCGGGAACAATAACACTGCCACTGGAATGCTTGCGCTCTCTTCCAACACCACAGGAGAATACAATACAGCCAACGGAGTGAGTGCGCTTCGTTTCAACACCGAAGGAGCCAGCAATACTGCCAACGGAGTACAGTCTCTTTTTACCAACACCACTGGAATCCAGAATACCGCCAACGGAGTGAATGCACTTTTTTTCAACACCACAGGAAACAACAATACCGCCAACGGAGTTTATGCGCTTTATTCCAACACGACAGGTAATAACAATACGGGAATCGGGCGAAGCGCTTTAATATATACAACAACAGGATTTCAAAACACAACAGTAGGAGCAAACTCCTTGGTTTCAAATACTACCGGCTCCTATAACACAGCAATAGGATACAATACCGGACCTAATTCAGCTAATCTTTTTAATACTACTTGTATCGGAATTGATGCTACTGCTACTGCGTCAAATATGGTAAGAATAGGAAATGTATTTGTTACCTCCATCGGCGGGCAGGTGGGCTGGTCAACTCTTAGTGATGGAAGATTTAAAGAGAATGTTAATGAAAACGTACCGGGGTTGGATTTCATTACAAAATTGCGACCAGTAACCTATCAAGTAAACCGTGAGATGGTAAATGAGTTGACGGGTGTGCATGAAAGAAGATCGAAGATAGCCGCAGATAATAATACAAATGAACCATCAATGGCAAGCAGTCAACCAGCAGAAATTGTTACGGGATTTATTGCACAGGAAGTAGAAACTGCCGCACAGCAGGTGGGATATAATTTCAGCGGAGTGGATAAACCGCAAGATGAAAATGGCTACTATGGTTTGAGATATGCGGAGTTTACCGTACCATTAGTAAAAGCAGTGCAGGAACAACAAAAATTAATCGAAGAGCTATTAAAACGCATAGAAGCATTAGAAAACAAATAATATCAAAAGGAACAATGATGACTTACAAAATTAAAATTAAGAAACTTTGGTCTTGTTTGATATTATTATTTAGTGCTTTCACTATCACGGCACCTGCACAAAATAATTTTGTTAGCTGGTCAAGTTTCAACATGGGCTTTGCAGAATCTAAAACATCAAATACAGCGGTGAAATCTGTTGTAGGACAGAATTTTGTTGGCACTTCACAACAAGCTAACACACAAGTTAGTAGTGGATTCTTGGCGGATACTTTATTCAGAACTATTCTTGTTTCTGTTAAAGAACCAGAAGGACTTCCAACTGAATATTCGCTATCACAGAATTATCCCAACCCATTTAATCCGGTAACTACAATCCGTTACGATTTACCGATGGCGTCGCGCGTCTCAATTACGATTTACAACATATTAGGCCAAGAAGTCGCATTATTGATAGATGAGATTCAGGAAGCCGGCTATAAATCTGTCCAATGGAATGCGTCTAGCTTCCCAAGCGGTGTTTATATGTATCGGATTAAATCGTCTAATTTTAGTCAAACGAAAAAACTTTTGCTTTTAAAATAACCGTAAAACAATTAGAAAGGAGAAACAGCTATGAAAAATATTTTTGCAACACTAATAATAATTATTAGTTGCAGCACATTCAGCAATGCTCAGCTAAGTTTTACTGTAAATTCTTTGGCTGACGATAGCAAATCTTATCCATACGATGATCCGAATACTCCGATAGATGAATCTAAAGATGGAATTTGTAAGGATGAGAATGGAAGATGCACAATAAGAGCTGCGGTTGAGGAAGCAAATTATATGAACCGATCAGTTAACATAACATTTAGTGTTAGTGGAACAATAAACTTGATGAGTGATATTGCACCCTACGACGGCTCATCAATCAACGGCAATAATCAGATAACTCTATCAGGTTTAGCTCCTTTAGTTTTGATGAATGGTAATACTATACAAGGTCTTAAAATATCGGATGCTATGGTGGCAATTAACATACAGGGAAATAATAACACGGTTGGTGTTATCGGTGGTAACTACAATGAGATTGTTAATTGTGCTAACGGAATTGTAATCGGTGGTACAGGGAATAAAATTTACAACAATTTTATCGGAATTACCGCTAATGATAATCTTCAGCCAAATCAAGTAGGAATTCTTATTACAGAAGGAGATAACGAAATTGGTAAGAACGCAATTGGGGCAAGTAATATAATCTGTGGTAGCAGCACCTCAGGCATAATTATCGGTTTTGGAACTGGAAATATTGTTGAGGGAAATTATATCGGTACAAATATTTCAGGGCAATCGGGACTTGGTAATACAATAGGAATTGCGATCAATTCAGATAAAAATTTAATTGGCGGCTCAGGAACATTCTCTACAAATATTATATCCGGTAATCAGATAGGCATCGCAATATACGCTGCTCCACCCGATACTTACGCCGATCAAAACTTGATCGTAAATAATATAATTGGCTTATCAAGTCTTCAAGATAGTGTAATTCCCAATAATCACGGAATATCCATTTCAAACGGAGTTACAAATACGAAGATTTACGATAATGTGATTTCAGGGAATATAACTACTGGTATTGGTATTTTTGCTTATGATGATATTAGTTATACGAGTGGACATTTAATTTACCGGAACAGAATTGGCGTTAATAAAAATGATGTTAAATACCCAAATGGTACAGGAATAAGTTTATACGGAAACGTTGCAGATGTTACTATTGGTACCGATGAAATTAATAACTACATACCTAACACAATCGTGGGTAACGAAGAAACCGGATTGGAAATAAAATCATATTTTGGATATTCGCCGAATGAAATTGTTTTTAGAAAAAATATTATTAACCAAAACGGATTAATAAATCTTTTCGTCGATTCGCTTTCTAATCTCGGATTAAAGACACCTTTCAGTCTTTCATTCAATGCAAGTACACTTTCCGGATTACATTTATTACCCGGTATGGTCATTGACGTTTATAAAGCAAACAGATTTGAAATTGCTGCCTCTGCTTATGAATGGCTTGGCTCAACTACAACAAATGCAACCGGCATCTTCTCATTCATTATTAACGATCCATCGGTCGGGGCTATCGCAGTTACAGCAACTAATCCATTAGCAGGGATGACTTCCGCTTTTGCAAGACTAAACATTGTAACTGCTGTTGAGAACGAAAATAATATTCCGACTGAATTCTCATTAGCTCAAAATTATCCTAATCCATTTAATCCGGTAACTACAATCCGTTACGATTTACCGATGGCGTCGCACGTTTCTATTACGGTTTACAATATATTAGGTCAACAAGTCGCCACATTGGTCGATGAGATACAAGAAGCCGGTTATAAATCTGTCCAATGGAATGCGTCTAACTTCCCAAGCGGAGTTTATATGTATCGGATTCAAGCCCGACAAATAGATGGCGGGCAAGCAGGTAATTTTAGAGAAACAAAAAAGCTTTTGCTTTTAAAGTAGAGAAGCGAAATGAAATTTTTCGATTTTATTTTCATATCAATCATCTGGATAACTCTGATGGGCTGTTATTCTTCAAAACCAGCGACCCCCAAAACAATGAAATACAACATTATAATTGGAGCGGGAGGCGGATTCACAGGAATATATAGCGGCTATTATATTGATACTCTGGGTAATATTAGTAGTTGGGAAGGCAAGGTATTTACGGATACAAATCTAAAACACATTAACACACTGAGTCGTGAGCAACTCGAAAAATTATCTGAGTTGGTATTAGGTAATGATATAGTGGGTACAAACTATAAAAAGTCAGGTAATATTACCTCATATATTCAATTGAGCCAGAATAATTTTAAGCATTCAGTTTCCTGGTCGGGATCCGAGCCAGACGAAAGTGTGCCGGCTAATATTAGAGAGTTCCATTCGCAGTTGAAAAAAATTATTAACGATACTATTAACAAACAATCAAATTAAATGAGGATGTTATGAAATCTTATTACAAATTATTTCTGATTCTGGTGATTCCATTTCTAGGATTTATTAATTCAAATCCGGGAATTAAATCGTCAAACCTTAGCGTTAAGTTTTATTATCATAATACTGAGAACGGTTTAAGAGCATTAGAATCGAAGGTCGGTCATAAAGTTCAAATCGAGTGGAACGAAAATAATTCTACGCCGACATTTGTTTCGGGAAAACTAACACAAGCCGGTTTTTCGAACAGCGCTGATAAATCGGTTGACGGAATAAGGTTCCTTTCAGAAAACAAGGATTTATTTGGGTTGAAGGAACCGGATAAGGAATTGAAAGTCATTTCGAACATCACAGATGAAAATGGAATGACACATATAAAATATCAGCAACATATAAATGGAGTAAAAATATTTCACGGACAATTGATTGCCCACTTCAATTCTGATGGGGCGGTTGAGAGTGTGAACGGCAGGTATTATCCGACGCCAGATATAAATACTATACCATCCATAGATATTCATACTGCCATACAAATAGCAAAAGATAAATTAGGCACGTATCAATCTACTGACGAATCGGGAGAGTTGAACATATACTCTCAAGGACCGAGATTGCTTTTAGTATATGCAGTTGCGCTCCCTTCGTACTCAAATCCAATGATGACGGTTTTTATTGATGCGTTAAATAGCGATGTAATTAAAATCGATGACGGTATTCGTTATGATGGTCCGGCTGTTGGCTCAGGTATCGCTCTAGATGGGACTGTTAAAACAATCAATTCCTATCTGTCTGGTGGTACATATTATATGATTGACGCATCGTTACCTATGTATGTTCCCCCGATTGATAGCTTTAAGGGAGTGATTGCAACTATCGACGCTAAAAATGACACCGCCGGAAATGGTTATGGTAGCGCTGTTTATGTAACAGACCCGAATAACAACAACAATTTCAATGATAATGCAAGCTTACAAGCGGCAGTAAGTGCACATTATTATTCGCGTGAAGTTTATCACTTTTTTAAAACACGTTATAACCGTAACAGCTATGATAATGCTGGTGGTTCTCTGAGAAATGTTGTCCATTATCAGGTCAACCTCAACAATGCTTTTTGGAATGGTGTGTCTATGTCGTATGGCGACGGGGATGGAGTTACTTTCTCAAATCTTGCAGGTGCGTTGGATGTAATTGCACATGAGCTTGCGCACGGTGTTATGCAATACTCAGCTAACCTCGTTTACGAATTACAGCCGGGTGCACTTAACGAAAGTTTCTCCGATGTGTTTGGCGCAATCTGTGATAGCGCCGATTGGTTGATTGGTGAGGATGTATTTACGCCTGGAATAAATGGTGATGCTCTTAGGAGTATGCAAGATCCACACATGGGGCTATCATCGAACGATCCGAGATGGCAACCAGCTCACATGGATGAATATGTCGTCCTTCCCAATGATCCCAATAACGATTACGGAGGTGTGCACATTAACAGTGGCATTCCGAACAAAGCATTTTATAACGTTGCGACTACAATAGGACGATCTAAAGCAGGTTTGATTTGGTACAGAGCATTGACAGCTTATCTTACTATTAATTCACAGTTCATAGATTGTAGAAATGCTTGTCTGAATTCAGCTAAAGATTTATTTGGACAAAACTCGGCAGAGTATGATGCGGTCGCGAGAGGTTTTAGTGCAGTCGGTATAGGCAGTAGTTCTGGTTCAGCCTACGATTTGACTTATGACGATGGTTCTTCCGCCACAGGTGTTTATGAACCCGCGGCTAATTGGGAATTAGCAGTTAAGTTTACGCCGCCTGTTTCAAATGTAACTATAACAAATGTTAAAATCGAAATCACAGGCGATAACGCCGGTGGTACCGGACATTTTACTTTGAAGATGTATCGAGCAGATGGCGCCAACGGTTTACCAGGAACACAAATTATTACTCCTTATTCATATACACCCGCACAAGTTGGATGGCAATCTTTCGATATTACCGGCGCAAATGTTAATGGTGATTTTTATGTAAGCGTACTTTACGACGGAACTAATCAACCGCTCATAGGTGGAGATCTACCACCGGGAAATCAGAGAGCTTATGAGTATAATTCTTCAAGTTGGTCTAAATTAAATTCCCCCGATGATTATACACTATTCATGCGTGCAACCGTAACAAGCACAACAGGAGTTGTTGAAATTGATTCAAGAGTACCTCCGACGTTTGAACTTGCACAGAATTATCCGAACCCGTTTAATCCAACAACAACGATAAAATACCAGTTACCCGTCGAAGGCAAAGTAACAATTACAGTTTATAACATGCTTGGTCAGGTTGTGCAAGTTCTTACCGACGAAATACAATCAGCAGGGTATAAATCGGTTGAGTGGAATGCGTCCGCCTTAGGCGGAGGATTTGCAAGCGGTTTATACTTCTATCGCATACAAGCGGGCAACTTTATAGAAACAAAAAAACTTTTACTTTTAAAATAGTAACAAATAACAAACACATATCAAAAAACAATTAATGGAGATTCACAATGAAATATTTTATAACTCTCTCACTATTATCACTATTATTTTTCAGTTCTTCGTTTGCACAATTTGAAAAACAAAAGAGCTATCTCGGCCCAAGCATCGGTTTATATTTTTACGGCTCGACACCAATATTCGGTGCAAACTATGAGTATGCTCTTGATACCGAACTTGGAGACGGACTGTTAGGTATCGGAGGTATATTTCGTTATTGGAGCTGGAGTACTGACGAAGGTTCTTACTCCGGTGAAGATTGGGGTTGGACTTACACCGATATAATGATAGGCGGTCAGGTTAATTATCATTTTAAGGTTGGCGATGGGAAATTAGACCCATGGGGCGGACTCACTTTAGCTTACGATATTGCATCAGTAAAATATCGTGGACCATCAGGATTCAACTACGCTTCACCAAGCTGGGGCGGTCTCTTTTTAGGTGCAAATGGTGGTGCTCGTTATTGGTTCTCAGAAAATATGGCGGTCGTAGGTCGCATCGGTTTCGGAACGTTGAGCTATTCAGCTTTTGATATCGGCGTTGATTTCCGGCTATAGATATTTTTAAAAAATGAACTACCCCGCTGCATGTCTAAAACTTGTTTTTTACAAGCGGCGGGGAATTCATTTCTATAAATCTATTATTCCAACATTCCTTCACTCCACCACCCCACCATTCCCCGTCAGCGGACGGGCAGGCACCAATCCCCGCCTGCGGACGGGCAGGCATCACTCCGCGATCCAAAAATCCTTTCATCCTTTCATCTTCCCATTCCTTTAAAAATGCAATTGGCCCTCCGTTGCTTGTAGTTTTACCCAAATAGCCGTATATTTGAAGTGCATCTTAAAGAAAATTAACAAATATTGGGCGAATGGCGGAACTGGCAGACGCGCTAGACTTAGGATCTAGTCCTTAATCAGGGTGGGGGTTCAACTCCCCCTTTGCCCACGAAGTCTAATTGGCAATTAGCAATTGACAATTATAGTATCATCAATGAACAATTAAATAGGTTTAGAAAGGATTTACTTTTGAATTTTAACATAACAGATATCAACGAAACTGAAAAAGAGATTGAAATTATTGTTCCACAGGAAGAATTAATTCCGCATTTCGAAAATGCGTATCAAGAGTACAGAAAAAAAATAGATATGCCCGGTTTTCGAAAAGGGAAAGTGCCTCTCGATAAAATAAAAAAACTCTACGGCGAAAGCATCGAGTATGAATCGCTCGAAAAAATTGCCAACGATTCATTCCAAAAAAATATCGAAGAACAAAAAATTGATGTCGTAGGTACACCTACATTAGTTGATATGAACTATAAGAAAGGTGAAGAAGCTACTTTTAAAATTAAATATGACGTGATTCCAAATTTTGACCTGAAAAATTACAAGGGACTGAAGTACGAAAAATTAGTTCACAATGTAACAGAGGAAGAATTTGAAGATCAGGTAAATCAAATTTTATTTGCCAATGCCGAACGTTCCGAAGCTAAAACTGCCGACGACAATCACCACGTCGTAACTTTTGATCTACAAGATTTAGACGAGAGTGGTGTGCCGCTAATCGGGAAAGTTGCAAAAAATGAAACTGTGTACCTCGCAGACAAGCATGTATATCCTGAATTCAAGAATGCCTTGAAAAACGTTTCAGTAAATGAAACCCGCATTACCGATTTTGAATACGAACACGATGGACATAAGCACAAACAAAAATCGCAACTGGTTGTAAATAAAATTCAAAAAGTTGTTCTGCCTGAACTCACTGATGAATTCGTAAAGAAAATTACAAAAGATGCAATAGTAACTGTCGATGGTTTTAAAAAACATCTTCGGGAAAACTTACAAACCGAATGGCAAAATCACAGCGAAAGTAAACTGATAAATGCTATCGTTGAAAAAATAGTTGCATCGCACGAATTTGTAGTACCGGCATCTCTGATAGAAGGTGTGCTAAATAGTTTTGTGGAAGATATCAAACAGAGATTTCCTAATAAAGAATTACCGAAGGAATTCAACATCGAGGAGTTTAAAAAACACCAGAAGGAAAGAGCCATTTGGCAGGCAAAGTGGTTTTTAATACGCGAGCAGATTATTAAAGCTGAAAACATTCAAGTCGAAGATTCGGATATCGAGAGTCGTGTGGATGATGATGTAAAACGTACCGGAATCGACCGCGAACGTTTGATGGAATATTATAAAAATGCACAAACAGTAAAAGATGGAATTTTATCTGTCAAACTGAATAAGTTTTTAATCGCAAATAACGAAATTGAAGAAATTGTAACTGATAAAGAAATATAGAAAGGATTCGAATGAAACCGGTATATAATCAATTAGTACCAATAGTTGTAGAGCAAAGCGGACGCGGCGAGCGAGCTTACGATATTTTTTCACGCTTGTTGAAAGAACGGATTGTATTCATCGGAACACCAATTGATGATTCGATTGCAAGTTTAGTGATCGCACAATTATTGTTTTTAGAATCGGAAGACCCCGACAAAGACATTCATCTTTACATAAACAGTCCGGGCGGTTCTGTATCTTCGGGCTTGGCAATATACGACACGATGCAATACATCCGTTCCGATATTTCTACAATATGCATCGGTATGGCTGCGAGTATGGCTGCCGTGCTGTTAGCAGGCGGTACAAAAGGTAAACGGACTTCTTTACCGAATTCACGCATAATGATTCATCAACCTTGGGGTGGTGTGCAAGGAACCGCGACCGATATAAGTATTCAAGCTGAAGAAATATTAAGAATGAAACGCCGAATCAACGAAATAATTTCGAATCATTGCGGAAAGCCGATCGAACAAGTAACAAGCGATACCGACCGCGATTATTACTTATCATCCGAGGATGCAAAAAATTACGGATTAATTGACGCTGTCCTATACAAAAAACAACCTATTGATAAAAAATAAAAAATGACTGATAGAAAAAATAAGTACACGGAAGTTGTAAAATGTTCGTTTTGCGGCAGACGCAGCGAAGAAGTAAAAGGTATGATTGCCGGCAACGAAGCTTATATATGCGATACCTGCGTTGCAAGTTCGGTCGATATTTTGAAAAGCAAATTTTCAGCAATTTCTCCTCGCCGAAAAATAAAACACGTCCTTCCAACTCCTGTTGATATTAAAAAATCGCTCGATGATTATGTGATCGGACAAGAGCACGCTAAAAAAACGTTGGCGGTTGCAGTTTACAATCATTATAAAAGAATAAATTCCGGGAAAGTTCTCGGCGATCACGACGAGGTAGAAATCGAGAAGAGCAACATTTTGCTTGTTGGACCTACCGGTACCGGTAAAACTCTTTTAGCTCAAACTCTCGCAAAAATTTTAGATGTCCCGTTCGCAATCGCCGATGCCACTACACTAACCGAAGCCGGATACGTAGGCGACGATGTCGAGACTGTTTTACTTCATTTATTGCAAAGTTCCGATTACGATGTTGAAAAAGCCGAGCAGGGAATAGTTTATATAGATGAAATCGATAAAATAGCACGCAAAAGTGATAACATGTCGATCACACGCGATGTTTCCGGCGAAGGTGTTCAACAGGCGTTACTTAAAATTTTGGAAGGAACGATTGCCGGTGTACCTCCCAAAGGGGGCAGGAAACATCCCGAACAAAATTTGATTCACGTGAACACAAAAAATATTTTGTTTATTTGCGGCGGTGCATTCGAAGGTATCGATAAAATTATTGCGCGGCGTATTGACCGCAGCCCAATCGGTTTTGGAGCTCCCATCAAAGGTAAAAAAGAGCAAATCAAAGACGAATATTTATCGTTGATAGAACCGGAAGATTTGCTGAAATACGGATTGATACCGGAATTTGT
The DNA here is from genome assembly GCA_947085405.1 of uncultured Ignavibacteriota bacterium. Classification (GTDB taxonomy): domain Bacteria; phylum Bacteroidota; class Ignavibacteria; order UBA10030; family BY39; genus JASEGV01. Next base: position 53,360 of record CAMTWO010000039.1, on the reverse strand, counting down.
CGGACGTTTACCGGTTGCTTCTTCGTTGCACTCCTTAAATGAGGAAGCTCTTATGAATATCCTTACTCAACCGAAAAATGCCCTTGTTAAGCAATACAAAAAATTGTTTATGATTGAGGGGGTAGAATTAGAGTTTGAAGAGGATGCGCTGCGGGCTATAGTTAAAAAAGCAATTCAACGAGGAACCGGTGCAAGGGCGCTGCGGTCAATAATTGAAGATACTATGCTCGATACTATGTATCACTTACCAACACACCAAAATTTAACAAAGTGTACTATTACGAAGGAAACACTTTTAAAGAGAGAAGACCCTATTTACGAATACGGTAAACAGAAGGCGACGGGGTAGAGAAAATTATAGCTCAACCAATTGTGGTAGTTCATCATAAGTTTTCCCATTTAACAGACGGCCATTTGCTTTTTTATTACGTCCACCCCATTGCTTGAAAAAGAATGGAACTCCGGCTTTCACACATTGATCTTGTATATCTAATACCCAATCAATTTTCATCTCTCTGGGTCTGAATCCGCTTTCACCTCCAACAATCATCCAATCAATTTTTTTTAAATTTAAATTCTTAAGCGGTCCGATAAGTGGTTCACATGATAAAAATTTTACTTTTGATTTAGTTTTTTTCAACAAGCTGATTCTATTTTTGACAAACTCGTTTTCTACGGTAACTCCCATCCAGATATTATGTGTCCATTTTAATTTATCACTTATTTCCAGAAGTCGTTCTGCACGTTTAGTTAATACCTGAAAAACATGTTGTGGATTTTCATTCATGACTTTAAAAACTTGCTGTATAAAGCCAAATGGGATATTTTCATGGAATAGGTCACTCATCGAATTTACGAATACAATTCTTGGTGATTTCCAAGAATATGGTATTTTTAAATTTGAAGGATGGGTTCTTAGAGCAAAGCCCGCTTTATACTTTTCTATCCCCATAGCTTGAAGTCGCTTAGCCATCACCTCGGCATAACAAAACTTACAGCCAGACGTAATTTTCGTGCAACCCGTTGTCGGGTTCCAAGTCATTTCAGTCCATTCTATAGATGATTGTGCCATATTATTTCAATAATTTTATTTTTGTTATTGGTAATTTATGTATGTTTTGATTCGATAATTTTGCATCGTTAGATATTATCTTTTCTTTTTGCATTTCCTTTATGACTTCATTCGCATGTTTAGGCAAACCACCCATTTCAAAAGTATAGTTATACATTTCTATATTTGTGGTAATTTTACAATTTTGTATGTTTATTCTTAACTGTCGTTTAAAGTCCTGAATCTTGTTAGGAATGTTTAGCTCTTCGAAAAATGAAGGACTATCTGGATTAATTCCTTCCCTATCAATATCAAAATTAGCATCTCCAGTTTGTGGATTTATTCTCCAACAAATATTTAAGAATTTTTCTATACCCAATGTATGATGGGAACCAAAAATGAGACCATAAATATTTGCCCCTTTTTTAATTGAAAATGGTGCTAAGTAATAATTCTTCCCTTCTGGCAGCAAGGATTTGTAATAATCGTATATTACACGATGGCAATGATACGGTTTATTCTGATCAAACTCTTTTCGGGTCAGTTTAAGATATTTTTGGAATTCTGGAATTTTTATAAACCTTCTTGCGAACGATGATGTAATAAAAAAAATAAAATCAGTTCTTTCCAAAAATACAAGTTTGTTAATAATTTCAGATGTGATATGTTTTATCCCATATTGGTCTAAAAACATAAACCGGGGATGCCCTGGATGCTTCTTCATCTCGGTGTAGATATTATCAAAAAATTTCTGAAAATCTTGATTTTCTATGAGTAAATCAAAAACACAAGAAGTAGAATATTTATCCTTTGGACAATAGTTTGCCGAATCATTATTTTCAACACACTCTAACAATGTTTTATCACAGTTTTTTACTAAATTCTCAAACTTATTTTTATTAAACTCATTGAAAACTAGTTTCAATTGAAGTTTTTTCTCGACGATATCCTTACAAAATGACTTAATTAGATTAATTATAATTAACGGACTACCAGGATTGTTTTCACTATCAGTCCCACTCCCAGCAAAAAAATCATAAATGAATATTTTATCCCAGAATGTTTTATTTTTCTTGAGAAAAACAGGTAACCATTCACGTAAATACTGTTCAAGTACATAAAGTTTAATCTTAGTTCCTTCATCAAAAACTGAATTATGTATATCATTAGTCATTTTAATGCCCAAAATCTAACACTTCAATTAATAAAAAACAAAGTTATAATCTTTAGTATTTTTATCGGTTTCGAAATTGCAATATCTACATCAATATTTACCATACAAATTTAATCCAAATATTTCATCGTAATTAATTTTATTATGCACAATCGTTTTCTCAACTAGTTTTCGTTTCTTCTCTATACCATACACATCCTTCAACCTTTCCACATCCCACCCAAACGGCAGCAGCAAAGTTTCCACTGCTTTAAGCGCAAGCTCTGTGTATTTTTCTATATCGTAACCATCCTCGAACGCATAAAGCGAAAGCGGCTTGGCTTTTTCCGGTTTGTGTTTGCCGGACTGGTCAATCAGTATATACTCGATTCTCTCGCCCGCCGCAAGGTGAACTCCCGATTCTTCAATCATACGCGTAACTACCGCATTAACGCTGTTGTTGGAATACTCGCTTGCTTCCTGCGAAATATTCCGCCGTATTACAAGCTCCATCGGGTTAACTGTGCCGGCTTGCAAGCGTTCGATATACTCACGTGCGACTTCCAAAACTTCAGGCACAAGGGCAGCAACTTCAGCAACCGATGTCGCCGGCGAAAGTTTTTCCAACATCGCTCCTTGCATCGTCTTAATAAATTTGGGCGTGTCTTTTCTGCGTGTTTCTATACCACGGATTTTTACTTCACCGTTTCTGTAATATCCGACATACTTGTTTGCAGTCGGAAGCAGTGCATCCATCTTCGAGGCAGGATAAAGTATCCAGTTGTAAATTCCTTCGAGGGAAATATCAATCCCGACTTTTGATTCTATTTCTTTGCATAACTGCCGGTAATCGTTTTCCGTAGCTCCTATTTTTTTCAACCACATACAATCTATAATTGCATGCAGAAGCTTGAAGCCGCGGTTTTCGGCAATCTCCTTTGCCTGAAGAATTGCATCGCGCGAAAAAGCATTCACCGACTCGTGAGCTTCGATTTTACCGAAGCGTGCATTCTTATAACCCAAATAACCAAAGCAGGTTACGAGCATCCACTTTAGCGCCGACTGGCGGTTATCATAAACCTGCCATAGTGGGTTGCCTTCGTGCTTGAGTTGCTGTTTTTTTTGTTTGTAGTAAGCCCGCTTTTCCACAACTGCGCGGAGTGTTGCAGGCACAATGCCCTCGCGTTTGCGGCAAATTCTGTAACCAAGTTCGGGCACGGTTTTCAGTGAACCTCCCGAAGGTTCAGTGCGACCTGAAGAATTAAAAACCTTCGGGAGGTTTTCATTACCACAGCATTGGCAGTTGATTGTTTCCGGCGAAACATTGTGCCGTACCATAATCGTCGGATACATCGAGACGAAATCGAGTTCAGCCACATCCTCGTGGTATCCGATTAGCGGCTGAAAAATCAGTCCGCCGCGGTCGGCAAGTAAAAGCGTTGCCGCCGATTTGAAATCTTCAGGCTCACGCTTTTTCGACGGAATCAAAATGTTGTTACGGTAAGCCCACGAAAGTTGAATAGAAGAAAGTCCCGTGCCGATTGACGCACGCGCCTGTCGCTGAACCGGAATTTGAGTAATGCGCGAAATGTCGTACAAACCGTCGAGGTAAGATTCAGCGACAGTAAAAGAGTTGTGCACATCTATGTGCCATCTGCCCGCAAGTTCGAAGGCGCCGTCCTTGTGAACAATTTTACCGTACTGAAAGTAACTCGATTCTTTCGTAGTAAAAAATCCGACACTTTTATCGCGGTTGAACAAAAGTGGAACCTTATGTTTTTTTGAAAGTGCGGCAAGAGCCGGCATAAGCGAAGCATCGCCGTATTCTGTTAAAATTACATCGGGGTCGAAGCGGTTGAGATGCCAGTTAAACGCCTCAAGAAGCTCTGCAGGATTTTGTCGACGACTCGACTCGTTGAGTTGTTCGAGCAAATATGAATTATTTTCGTACGATATTTCGAGTTGAATTATTGAATGGTATTTCGGCGGAAGGAAATTATTAGCGTTGCGGATATTCATTATTGCAAGGGGAGGCAGTGTGTATTCGAATGCTTCGCGGCTGTCCGACAAATTAAATTCAACTAACTTTCCTTTTTCGTTTATTCGATACTCGCCGAATGCAAGCGGAAAAAGTCCTGTGTGGTAAAAATAAAGTTGAGCGGGCAAAATATTAGAGTCGTAGAAAGCGAACGGCGGAAAATATTTTTCAAAAAACCAAACTGCTTCACGAAATTTTAGTGTGTCGTGAACGTTCACTTGCAGAACGTCCCATTCTTGGTTCGAATATAACTCGCGTTTCTTTGTCCGGTGTGTAGAAACCGGAATTTGCAAGCGTGTTGCTAAAACTTCAGCCCGCTTCATATCCGATTGATTGAGATACAGATAAAACGACGGTGCGAAATCGGCGTAACAGGTGTGTTTTACGCCTTCTTCATCTATCAACCAGATTGTTATTCCTTTATTAGAAGGATAGAGGTCGAAGAGCCAAGCTGTAATAGTTTGGGATTTTAAAATAGCCATTGTAAATTACAATTCAAGATTAGGGTGTTAAAATTCGAAATTCAAAGCACGAAACTCTAAACAATTTCAAATCCCAAAATTCAAAATGTTTTGAGTTTTAGATTTTGGATTTGTTTCGGGTTTAGATATTCGGATATCGAATTTATTTACTGTTCAAGTAAGTATTTCTACCGAATTACTTCTCTCAATTTTTTCTTGAAGTTGCTTAATCAGTTTCCTCTGTTCAATCAGCATCGAGATGATGATGCTTTCGAATGGGATTGTTCGCATCGCGTAGAAATTTTCTGCAAGGTGGATTCGCGCGGAGCGGAAAAGGTCGTCGAATATTTCCTGATCTTCCTTGCGAAGTCCGCGCTTGTATTTCGACCAGCTTTCAATCTCGCCGTCGATTATTCGTGTGAATGTTGGGAGTGTGCGTCCCATAATTATTGTTCCTTATTTGTTTTATATCGTTGCTCTCTTCTAATAGCTGGTAAATTATATCAGCGTTTTGTTTAAGTATGTCGAAAAACTGGTTACGTTCTTTAGGTAAAACTTTTCGTTCTTCGGATGCGAGTAAAATTGAAATGCCTTTTTCTTTCATTCGTTTCAACTGTACAACGATTCGTTGAAGCATATTTTTAACCTGATAAAATGGAACCTGTTCGTCGTAAAATGTATCCAACAATCCGAATATCATAACGGTGTTTGAATTAATTTTTTTCAGGAATTGTTCGAGGCGGTTATTTATTGCCGCTTCCATTTGATACGATGTGAAGCCGCGGGAAATGTAAATCCGTTTTAGCAAGATATCCGGATTGATGCCCCGCTGACGCGCGAAGTTAGTAATAGTATGCACATCGAAACGGCAGCATCCGTCCACAACGGCTATTGACTTACCTTTAATTAAAGCGTGTGAAGCAAGCACTAACGATAGGGGAAAAATGCGTTTGTTGCCGTAAATAAAAAAAATACTGCCCGCCGGCAAATCGGTGAACTCGTTAGTGAACGCCGCTTGCGTAATTGTTTGGCTATGTACAATGATGTTGTGCATTATAAAGTTGTTTTTGTTGCTATGAAAATATACGACAAATTTGTCGTTTAGTCAATAGATGTAAGACAAATTTGTTTTAGGAAAAAATGCTGTGGTTTTTTGTCTGGAAGTCGTGGATTTATAAGTATTTAGCGAAGGCGGGCGTTAACTATAAAGCAACGAGCGACTCACTTGCGGCGAAGCCGTCGCGGCTGTGTAAAAACTTATTATTTTATTCGAACTCATCCCCTGCCCCCTTCTCTTCCAAAGAGAAGGGGAATTATGTCTGAACTCAGATAGGGGTTGAGTTCCTTTTATTGACTTATTACACAGGCTCCGTCCCTTCGGGAGAAGTGAGCCGCTCGTATCAAATCGATTACTGCTGTGGCAGTTTACTGTAATCCAATTCCGACCCGAACATGCTGTGCGGAATTAAATAAACTGCGAGCGTGATAATTGCAGCAGCTATTACCCATCGTCTCGGATTCTTGAATTTATAAACCGAAATAGCTGCAAGTATCCATGCAATAAATGCGATAGCCGTTTTGTTGTCGGTGAGGTCGGTGCCGAAGGGCCAGCCAGTCCAGTAAGCATCGAAGGCATACTTCTGAACAATGGGACCTAAAATCATTCCGCCGACCGTAATTAAACCAAGCGTACACAATGTGAGAAATTTTAAATTTGCTTCCTTCGTGAACGATTCAATTGCAACGCGGTTAGAGAATAACATACCAGTAAACATTGCCAACACGTGTATAATTAAAACCAAAGTTGGCACATCGCCTTTAAAGCGGATTATCGCGAAATCTTTTTCCGGTAGCATAAATGTTTTATCGCCGGCTTGCAGAGTTACTTGATATTGCAACTTTCCTGCTGGCGGTTGGTTAGGAAGTTCCGCCGACAAAGTTCCGTCTTTATATATCATCGGCGTTTTAGTCCAGTCGTCGTTTGTTTTGTATCGTTTCCAAATTACATAACCTTCAACAGCCGCGTTGTCAGTTTTTATTTCTACGGTATGGTTTGTAGTACCGCCGTGACTCCTACCTAAAGAGTATTTAATGTCGTTGTCGTTTAAATTAATTTTACCCCTTATAGGATATGTAGGTCCGGTAGCACGCTGATATACGGCTGCCCCGAGTGTGATAATGAGTGCGAGTATCCAAAATATAATTGTTCGTTTCATAATTGTCTAAATAATTAAATAAAAAATTTTTAAGTTGACCACTGCTTGTTAGAAACCGCTAAAGCGGTTTATCTATGCTGCTTTAGGTATATTAACCCACGACTCCCGCCTGCGTCCTGAGGACTTCGGCGGGCAGGTAAGTCGTGGGTTAGATGCCAAGACTTCTAGAATATTAACCGTTTTAACGGTTTCTTAAAAGATCGTTAACGTGAACGGTCAACTTGAGTAAAAATAAACATTTATTTTACAACTTCAAACTAACTTGATGCGGCTGATATGGATAGTAACCCCGATTGCAATAATTAATAGAATAATTTTGATGAGTGTTGCCTCAATTGCAAAAAGAATCGTGCTGAGTATAACAATCCATAAAATTAAAATTGAAACGATTTTAACTTTTTTAGGAATGCCTTTATTGTCTCTATAATTTTTTAAATAACTCCCGAACCATCTATTGTTAATCAGCCAATCATAAAACTTGGGAGAACTTTTTGCGAAACTAGCTGCCGCTAAAAGAAAAAAAGGTGTCGCCGGTAGTAGAGGTAGAAATATGCCTAATATTCCAAGTCCGACAAAAATATTTCCAGCGATTACTAACCCTAATCGAGCAATACCGTGATATGTTTTTGGTTTCATTCTGTAAAATAATACCAAAAAATATGGAGAATTTCAATTAGTTGTTTTTCAGAACCCAATTCATTAATTTTTAATATAGTAATTCACTTAAATATTATTAAACAGCAGATTCTGAATCCTTCAACTGATGGATAAAACTGTTGAAACAGTTTTTCAGACGTCTTAAAAATAATGGTCGTCAACTCGATTCAAAAATTTATATAAGGAAAGAAAATGAAACATTTTAAATCTAATTTTATTGCAATCATCATACTGTTTACCACATTCGGTTTGAACGCTTTTACGCAGAATAAAAGAACCATTACCGCTGAAGACTTGTGGTCGTTGAAACGTGTTTCTGCACTCACTGCATCGCCCGATGATAAACAATCGGCAGTTGTTGTTACAACATTCGATATAAAAGAAAACAAGGGAACTGGAAACATCTGGTTAGTTCCGCACGACGGAAAAGATGCACGGCAGTTTACCACTTTTAAAGCATCCGACGGTTCGCCGGCTTGGAGTCCCGACGGAAAAAAGATGGCTTTCGTCTCGAAGCGCGAGGGCGACTATGCACAACTGTTTGTAATTTCTGTTGATGGTGGAGAGGCAGAAAAAATTACGGATATGCCGTTGGGTGTATCGTCTCCAAAATGGTTCCCCGACGGAAAGCGGATTGCTTTCGCTGCCAATATTATTCCCGAATTGGGCAGCAATTTAGATTCGATGAAAAAAGTAATCGAAGAAAAAAAGAAAAGCAAAGTAACTGCAAAAGTTTCTGAAAACAGAATGATCCGTTATTGGGACCGCTGGCTAACTGATGGATATTACCCGCGACTTTTTGTTGTGGATTTGCAGACTAAAAATATTACCGACCTGCTTCCCGGTTGGAAGAACTACTTCGATTTGATGGATGGTGCCGATTTCGATATTTCGCCAGATGGAAAAGAAATTGCATTCGCTGGCAACTCGACGGTTGAGCCTTACGATTCGTTGAACTCCGATGTTTTTATTGTGCCAACAGATGGATCAGGTAAATACGTGAACATCACTTCTGAAAATCCGGCAAACGATTTCGGTCCACGTTATTCAAACGACGGCAGTTTTTTAATCTATGGGATGCAAAAGCTGCGAGACTTTTATGCTGATAAAGTCAGGTTGGTGAAGTTCGAACGAGGATCCGGCAAAAAAAATATGGTTACTCATGAGAATTACGACCGAACACCCGAACAATGGAAAATATCGAAAGACAATAAAACAATCTATTACGCTGTTGAAGACCGTGCTAAAAAATCTATCTTCTCAATCTCGATTGATGGAAAGAAAATTTCCGAAATCGCACGGCTTGGAACAAGTAGTTTGCCTCATCCATTAAGCGATGGCAGAGTAGTATTCTTAAACCAATCATTTAAATATCCGAACGAAGTTTTCATTGCAAGTAAAGTCCGAAGGACTCCTTCGGAGATGGAAAAGGAAAAAATAACTCAACTTACAAAGTTCAACTCCGGCTTACTTAACAATCTCGCATTAGCCGAATCGAAAGAGTATTATTTCGAAGGAGCCGACGGCGATTCGGTACAAATGTATGTTCTGTTCCCACCTAACTTTGATGCTTCAAAAAAATATCCGCTTGTGCAAATAATTCACGGCGGACCGCACAGCATATCGGGCGACGATTTTCATTTCAGGTGGAATCCGCAAATGTTCGCAGCACCCGGTTACATAGTTGCATTGGTGAACTTCCACGGCTCAACAAGTTTTGGTCAATACTTTGCCGATTGTATTAACGGCGCCCATCCCGATAAACCGTTTGTCGATATTATGAAAGCTACCGACTATCTGATAAACCTCGGTTTTGTTGACGAAAAGCGGATGGCAGCAGCCGGTGGAAGTTACGGCGGATTTTTAGTAAGCTGGATTGCAGGGCATACCGACAGGTTTGCCGCATTAATTAATCATGCAGGCGTTTATAACTTGATGGCTCAGTTTGCCTCGGATGTTACTTTCGGTCGCAATTATGCCTACGGCGGTTCACCTTGGGATAAGAAAGAAGCGGTTCAAAAATGGAGTCCCGCCGAGTTTGCTGAGAATTTTAAAACCCCGATGTTGGTTATTCACGGTGAGCGCGATTACCGCGTCCCGATAAACCACGCATTAGAATGTTACGGTGTGCTGAAAGGTAAAGGCATTCCTGCCCGACTCGTTTATTATCCCGATGAAAACCACTGGATACTCACGCCGCAAAATTCGATTTTTTGGTATCAGGAATTTCACGGTTGGCTGGAAAGATTTATTGGGGATTAGAGAAACGGATTGATGATTGCAGATTTTAGATTTTTGGACGCTTATCTCGTCTAATTATCGCTGGAGTTATGGTTTAAAATTTTAATTGGTTTCTTTGGGTTGGAAAAGTAAGCTATTTTGCAATCTTTGTTTTGTGCGTTGCTTTGTACCGCGTGCAAATTCGTATACTTTTGTGCGTGGTTTGTTAGTAATTTAGATTTCATCATCTTGTTTCAAATAGTAACCAACAACATTTAAACTTTCGTCTTTGCGATAATATTCGGGGTCTTGAAGTTTTACCTGATTTAGCTTTTTCACTTTTGTCATTATGCTGTTGTCTTTCTGTTTCATCACCTGAACTCCTTTTGTAGTTCTGCTTTCTACTGGATTAATTTGACTTGTATTGAACAGTACAACTTTATTTATGTTGCTCACAGCAACTAAATCAATGTCGTTTTCGATATGCTCAATGAAAATTAGTCTTGATTCATCATTGAAAGCATTTTTTAGTTTCTTACGATTCTGCTCTGTCTGAAAACCTGCCATTGAAATTTTTCCTGCCTTCCCGTTTTGAAAAGCTACAATCAAATAACCGGAATAATTTTTTGTACCAGTGAAATAGATTGGCTTTTCACCTTCCTCAAATTTTATTTCAGAAATAACTTGTGCTTGATTATTCAGTCCTCGGTTTTGAATCTTGTAAACGTTTTGCATTGAAGTGAAAACTAAAATCTCAGGGAATGAAAACAAGTTGCCGGTTATCTTCACTATGTTGTCTTTTTCTTCTTCACTTTTAAAGGTCATTGCAACTTGCGTTTCTTTTTGAAACAAAACAGATTGCTCAATTTTTTTACTGCTCTCAGCAGTTTGCCTTTTTACTTGGGGCTGAATTTTTTCAACAACTTCATTATTGATTTCTTCTCGGCCGTTCTGTTGATGATTGTTTGAAATGGGCGGTTCTTCTTTTTGAGTGTCATTTGCACGAAGAAGTTTCCAAAGTGGCTCTAATGCTTTTTTGCGATTGGAATAATATTCACCGCCTCTTACTCTGAAAAATTGCCAGCCGCATCTTGTTAAAACTTTTTCACGCAGCTGGTCATTAAGAAACTGTTCCGCACCATGATGCTTATCTCCGTCACATTCAATTGCAATTTTAATTCCATTGCCTAAAATCACTACTAAATCAATTCTATATCTTCCTTTCGCAACCTCGTATTGAGGAATCACACTGTAATTATTTGTTACGATGTCATTGTAAACATCCACCTCAAACCAACTTTCAAATGGTTCAGGTTGATTTCCCAAAGTTCTTTCAAAAGTTCTTTGAGGTGGGATTGGTTGCGGTTTGTAATTAAGGAAATGGTCAAGCAACTTGTAACGCAAATCATTTGTGTTACTCAAATCATCTAACTGCACTGAATGGAAAAGCCAAACTTGCTCTTTTGCTCTGCTGACTGCAACATTAAACCTTCTCTTATCTTCATCTTTCGTTAAAGCTCTCCGGTTAGGGTTATTTGTTGCTGTTACTAAACTTAGAAACATAATATCTCTTTCATCGCCTTGAAAGCTTGCTGAATTTCCGCAAATTATGTTTCGTTTTTTAAATTCAACTTCACCAATTCTTTTTAAAATCATATTCTCAATTATCGCGGCTTGCTTGTTACCTTGTAAAGCAATTACGCCAATTGTTTTTGGTTTTCTGATATTATCCTCAATTTTAAAATAGTTTTCATCATTTATTAATTCAGCAATCTTTTTTGCGACTTCTTCCGTTTCAACTTTATTTATGATGTTTTCTTGAGAACCGTCAGTATATCCATTTTGGCAATAAACAGTTTTCAAGGGCTCAAGTCGATTTTCAGAATATTGTTTTAATGGATACAAGCCTTTTCCGTCTGGTGCATAAAAATGCTTGTTACAGAATTCAATAATTTCAGGCATACATCTGAAATGTTCTCGCAACACTGTCATACCATTACAAAAGACTTTTGCAAAATCAAAAAAACTAAATTCAGGTTGAAAACAATTTTTAAAAGAAAAATCTTTTAAAAATTTTTCAATATAAGGTGTCATTTTATTAGCTTCAATTCCAACATCCTCAGGTGATATCTGTTTATCATCACCTACAATAATTATTTTTTTTGAAATGTAGAGTAGAAAAATAGCATCAGGGCCTAATTGGCTTGCCTCATCAATGATAACATAATCATACATTCCCTGTTCTGGAATAACAGTTTCTGCAACTTTATAAAGAGGCATAATCCAACAAGGAACAGATTCTTTACATTTTTGCATCTGTTCTTGAATATCCTTTTTAAATTTCATTGCTCTTTTGCCCTTTCCTTTACCTTTTTGTGCAAATAAAGCAAATGCGTTCAAATGTTTCTTTAAATTTGGATTTGATTCTAAACTATCAAAAACAAAGCACCAAGATTTTTTACAGGCAATATCAGAAATAAGCTTTTCTTCTTGCCGTTCAAGGTATGATAATTTGTAGGTCAGTTTTGTTTCGTAATCCTCGGCTAAGAGTTTTGTTATTTCAACAATAGCATGTTTGAAATAAATTGCATTTTCAAGTTGTCTGAAATTTGAAAACTCAAAAGCGTTTTCTAAAATCTCTTTCACCAGTGTAGGAAAATGCTTGTGAAGATTGTCTTGAAGTTTTTTGTAGTGGTTGTATTTTTCCTTCTCTGAATTTAGAGTGTCGATATCTGAAAGATGTTGTTCGTATTTCTCGGTATCAATATTTGCAATCGTCTTTGTTATTGTCGTTGCAATCGGATTAATGTTCTGAATTGAAAGATGCTTGTTTGCTTCTGTAATTTTTTCTTTGAATGCTCTTGCCTGTGTAAGTAAATAATTATAATCACATTCATCAATCAACTCATGAACTTTTGCGCTTTCATAATTTTGAATTCTAACCGATGAAAGTGATTCTATCTGTGCTTTTATCTTGTTCGCTTCTCCAAGCAAACTTATTAAGTTCTCTGTATCTTCTTTGAGTTGTTTGTAATATTTTGCTTTGTCAAAATAGGACTTTGAATTTCTATTTGCTTTGATTTCCCAAATTGTTTCAAGTTCTTCAAGGTCCTGTTTTATTTTAATGTCTTCCAGTACAGTTTTAAACTCTGCTTCTGTATCACAATCGCTTCCATTTATCTGAACACCCTGAATAAAATATTTTCTCTGTTTAAGATTTGCTGGTGCAAGTGGATTATTGAATACTGACAGTATTCCTCTTAACTTTTTTCCTTCTTTAATAAGTTGTAAAAGAAATTCCGCATCACTCTTTAGTTGTATTAGGCTTTTATCATTCGGATATTGCATTTCAATGCTTCTGTCAAACTGTTTTAGTTTTTCGTCTGGTAGTTCAGCTAATGTGTTGTTTGTTCTTGAAAGTTTGTCTTTCCAAAATACCAGATTGTTCCGATAATCACCTATGAGTTTTAATTTGAACGGTAAAACTTTGTTTTCAATTTCTGAAAACAATTTGTGAAGTTCTTGCAACAGTTTTTTTAATTCAGGATAATCTTTGCAGTTGATAGTAAGATGTTCTTCTTTTGAAGAATATTTTTGAACTAATTCATTTGCAATTTTGTGATATTCTCTAAGTTCAGAAAGTAAAAGAAGTTTTTCTTTTTGTGGAACTATGAAATTGAAAACACTGCAATCAATACTTTGATAATATCTTGTCAGAGAATTGAAGTTATCAATGTCGGCAATCAAATCAATTTTACTGATGTCGTTAAATTCGTCTTTGAACCAAGCGAAAGCGGAAAGTTCTTTTTCAATTCTCTCTGCTATTTCTAAAAGCGTTCCTTGATAATTGCGATTTATGTTCTGCCGTCTTGTAGATTTTTCTTTTACTTTCAGCCACTCGTTTTTTGTGTTTGCCTTTTGCTCTTTTAGCAACGACAATTCTATTTCCTTTTCTTCAATCTCCTTTTTGTAGCTATTAAGATTTGTAATTCTTGAAAGTTCATCATTGATTGAGTTAATACTTTTTTTAAGACTTTCAAAAGACGCAGATTCATCGCTTAGTAGATTAACAGATAAATTTTGAAAAACTTTTGGCAACTGATCTTTCAAAACATCCAATGCTCTTTTCGTGTAAGCTGTAACTAAAACTTTTTTGCCGTAAGCTAAAAGGTGACAAATCAAATTTGCAATGGTGTGTGATTTTCCTGTGCCTGGAGGTCCCTGAACCAATACTTTATTATTTCGTCTTGCTTTCTCTATGATTTCAATTTGCTCATCGTTGTATTTTTTCGGGAAGTAAATTGTTTCGTCCTTCAAAGAATCTGAATTTCCATTTTCCAAATCAGTTGAAAAATCTTCGGGGTTTTCTGAAAAACCGATGATGTCATTTATCGAAGGAATGTCTATTGAATCATCTGAACTGCTGATGTCTTTAATAATTGTTTCATAGAGAGAAGTAAAACTTCTTGTGTTTCTTTTCCGCAATAGCAAAGCTGGTGCAAAATAAACGGTTGGCTTTTGGGGAATTTCTTTTGACTTTGCCAAATCATCTTTTGATTGTCCGTCTGTCCGCAGTCTGTCTGCAAAAATTTGAATTGCTTCTTTAATCTGATTGTCAAATGGACTATCAGTAATATTTTTCTCTTTGAGAAATTCAGCAACTTTATTCCCGGCTTCAATTATGTCTGCCGAATCAAATTGCTCAAACAAATCGATTATTGCATCTGTTTCAATTTGGATTTCATTTTCAATGCTCGGTGAAACTTTTATAAATGATTCTCTTGCTGAAAATTCAAAAGTGATTTCTGCTTTTGATGTTAGAATGTGTCGGCAAATTAAAGGAGTGTTTGCATCCTCTTGAAAATGCAAAAGTCCAACTCCAACAATAAGTTCAAACTCTTCACCGAATTGTTGGGCTTTGTTATAAATGCTGAAAAGATGTTTGTATGTCTCGCTTTGTTTTTCATACTCTGCAAGTTTGTTTTCATAAGTTTCACATTCCTTTTTGTAAAACTCTAAATCATCAATCCATTTGTTGTTGAGATAAGTTCGGAATTCTTTTTCTACATCTGGTTGGTCTGCTAAGGAAATTGTCTTGCCATTTTTAATGACAGAGTCTTTCAAAATTGGTATTCCATTTTCATCTGTCAAACTTTCCTTTACAATCCATTCCGTAAGTGTTTCGTTTAACTTAGGAAATGTTGGCGACTGTGGTTCGTTTTTCGGTTTGACAATTTTTAGCCAGTAGTCAGTATCTTGATTGGAATTTGGGAAAGTGATACAGTCAAAAATATCATATTGAGGTATGTCTGCAAACCAAAGTATGTCGGGGTATTGGGTGTCGGAACTCTCAATATTTCTTACTGCCTTACTTCTAAGTTTTGAAAACTCAAGCAAGTAATTAAATATTTGTAAGTATTTTTCCTTTTTCATTGCCGATTCGTTCTCAAAATTAAAGTTTTGTATAGAATTGCAATGCTAACTGTTTGTTGACGATTGTACTCTTTTGCACGCTTTGGTTTGTTTGTGGGCTTGCAAATGTGTGCAATGTGCGTTTGCCAAAATTAAAAAACAAAAAAAATGTGGTGGGAAATAAATTAAAAACTTCGGGTCGGTCCCGATAGCTATCGGAAGGTCGGTTTACTGGCTGTCCCGTTGTAATATGGTCTTTATGTGGTTTGGCACCTGTCAAAATGGTTTACGCTTTTTAAATTTTCAGCCTTTTCGTTGTCATGTTACGCAGTCATCATACGCTTGTGCATAACTCGTATAATTACGCATTTCGCTTATATATACTTTTTTATTATCGTTCCCAATATAAACCTTTTAAAAGTAACTGTCAAGAAACGTCCTACGTTTCAAGGAAAGATTTGCTCAAACTATTTCTAATGATGAATCCTCCTACTTCGCCCGAGGTGGATTTAGTGGACAGGTAACGAATCCGCCTACAGCGGACTAACAACGTTTTATCCCGATCTCAACGCATTCACTATATTCAACCTTGCCGCTCGTACTGAAGGCAAGAATCCCCCGATAATTCCCATCATCACTGAAAACAGAAGTGAGCTGATTACTATATCGGGGGATAACGAAAAATTAAAAGCAAGCTCCGAAAAAGTTCCGAAGTTCATCATCGAGATATTGAAAAATTGTAAGAACGACGCAAGTATAAGCCCTGCCGATCCGCCAATCAAAGATAAAGCTAGCGACTCTACAAGAAATGCAGCTAAAATATTCCTCCGCCGGAAGCCAAGGGCTCGGAGTGTTCCAATCTCTACTGTCCGGTTCGAGACTGCCGCATACATTGTAATCATCGCACCAATCATCGCGCCTAAACTAAATATTACAGTAACCACAATGCCGAGTATTCTAATAAACATAGCCATATCTTCAGATTGCTCTGCGTAGAATTGCTTCTCTCTTTTTACATCCAAGGTTTGTAAGCGTAAATCCTTGTTGAACCCGTTCTTGAAATCTTCAAAAGCATCTTGTCGGTCAAGTCGAATAAGTATTGACGAATACGCACCTGTGTAGCCGAGTGCTGCCGCAAGTTGAACTTCATCCCCCCAAATCTCGGAATCAAATCCGCTGCCGCCCGCATCAAACCATCCTACTATTGTCCACTGATCGCCGCCGAACTTAATTTTCTCTCCGTTATTCGTTCCCAAAAATCTTTTATTAATCGAACTGCCGATAATAATCTCACGCGATCCCCATTGAAACATTCTTCCTTCGACCAACTTCACATTAGGTCGAAGCTGAATACCTTCCGCTGTAACGCCTCGAACTGTAACATTGCCAATCCCACCTTTCTTTTCGCTGTAGGATAAATTAATTATGGCTACAAGCTCCTTTGACAGAAGCGGTTTTCCATCCGAAGTCTTTGCGATATTGGGAAGTGTGGAAAGTATATTTGCCTGGTCAACCATTATGATGGATGTAATTTCTGCGGTAGCAGCTTTTCGAAGGACGATTATGTTTTCATCTGAACCGGTTTCAATAAGCGTTTTTTGGATTCCGTATGCCATCATTAGAACTGCGGAAAATACGAATACAACTAATGTAATTCCTGTTACTGTCAACAAAGTAGTCAGTCGCCGTGTCTTCAAATTTCTTATTGTATACTTAAAAGGTATTTTCATAATTCTATCCTATTTGACGGAGTCCATCTACAATTTTTGTTGTTAAAGTTCGTTGGATGGGAAACAAAGCTGCCAGCACACCAACAAGAACTGCGGCGCCGCTTGCAAGTATTAACGTAATAGGTTCTATAAAAAATATAGGAAACCAACCTTTTGGAAGTGCGGCTTCGAAACCGGAAACCATCGGAAATGAAAGGGCAATTCCGATCGCTCCGCCGATAACGGCAATCGCAAGGGATTCGCCGCCGATTAATCCGACGAGATGAAAGCTTGAGAATCCCAACGTTTTTAAAACAGAATACTCGCGAAGACGCTCACGTGCAGACATAATCATAGTGTTTCCAAGAACGAGAAGTATAATGCCGATAATCACAAACGACAATACGTTCATCGAAGTAAGCACTGCGCTAATTGAAGCCATAAATCCTTGCTGGAATGCGCGTTCGGTTTCCGACTTTGTTTCAGCAGGAGAATTTTTGAAGAGCTCATCTATTTGACTCGAAACAAAAGCGGCATTTTTTGGGTCCTGAATTTGAGTTATATACCAGCCGATGTATCCATCTCGGCCCGGCATTTCCTGTTTCATTCGTTCATCAAGGTAATTCCATTGAATAAGCATATTGGATGGGTCGGTAGTTTTATCTCGCGGTTTGTAAATTCCACGTACGACAAACTCCCAGCGTCCGGGATAAATATCTCCTTCAACCGGCATTACATCGCCGAGTTTTAAATTGTAGCGTTCGACTAACTGCTCGCCAATAATACAGGCATTGCGTTCTTTTTTGAATGTTTCGAGTTGGTCTTGCGGAACGATAAGCTCCGGATAAACATCGAAGAATGTTTTTGCATCTACAGCCAAGCGGGCAAAGAATTGTTTTTTATCTATGTACACACCGCCAAACCAATTGGCGAACGTTACGCGTTCAACACCATTCACTTTTTCAATTCTGTCTTTATACGCAAGAGGCAGTGGAAAAATAAATGAAACCGAATGCCGTGTAATTAATCTATCGGCTGCCGAAGCATCAACTCCCGCATTCCAAGCTGTTACAACTGTTCGTAATAATCCGAAAGATGTAACTGCCACAGCAATTCCAAGAATTGTGAGGAGTGTTCGGAGTTTGTGCCGTAGTAAATTTTTTGTAATCAATTTTAGGATGTGCATCGTTAAAATCCTTATGTCAGTTCGCCTTTATCGAGTTGCTTGATTATATGAGCTCTCTCGGCTGCACGCGGGTCGTGTGTAACCATAATAATCGTTTTCTTGAACTCAGCGTTTAACCGTTGTAAGAGGTCAAGAATTTCTAAAGCGGATGTTTTATCAAGGTCGCCGGTCGGCTCATCGGCAATAAGTATTGTTGGGTCGGTAACAATTGCACGGGCAATGGCAACCCGCTGTTCTTGTCCGCCCGATAGTTGTTTCGGATAATGATGAATTCGATCTGCCAGCCCGACAACTTTTAGGACAAATTCAACGTGTTCTTTCCGCTCTTTCTTCGAGAGTTTTGTGAGAAGAAGTGGAAGTTCAACATTTTCAAATGCCGTTAGAACAGGAAGGAGGTTGTAAAATTGAAAAACGAATCCTACGTTACCCGACCGCCATTTTGCCAATTGCGATTCACCTAACTTTGTAACGTCGGTATTTGCTACGATGATAGAACCTTTGGTCGGTCGGTCAATTCCGGCGATTAGATTTAATAATGTGGTTTTGCCTGAACCCGATGGACCCATCAGTCCAACGAATTCGCCCTCCGGGACTTCAAACGAGATATTTGATAGCACGGGAATCTCGAGTGAATCTCTCCAGTAGGATTTTGAAATATTTTGAATAGAGACGATAGACATATTTAGATTTTACCCGCCCGACTGAACGACTTCAGTCGTTCGGGCGGGGATTTCGGATTTATGATTTTAGTTATTAGTCTTTGGTTATTTGTTTTAGTTATTGGTTAATAGTTATAGTTTAATAGTTTAATCGGAAAGCACCACAAACTACCAACTAAAAAACTAAAACTTGTAACTAAAAATACTACAACTAACAACCGATAACCAATAACTATATTTATCTGATGTATCTCTTTATTTAACTGTTACACTCGAACCAGTCCGCAGATTTTGCGAAGGTTTTAAAACTACTTTATCACCTTCTGAAAGACCGGATTTAATCTCAATAAATCTTCCGAAACTTTTGCCGGTAATAACCTGCGTTCCTACAACTTTATTTTCTTTAAAAACGAAAACTATATTTCCATCATTCAATTTCATAATTGCATCAGCATCAATTGCAAGTATTGGCTTCACATCTATACTATCTGTCGAGATATTTTGTAAGAAATTTACTTTTGCACTCATCTCAGGCAGCACGCGGCTATCCTTTTCTAAAAAACGAATTTTGGTAAGAACGGTTGCTTTAGCTCTATCGGCAGTTGGAACAATCTTGTTTACTACACCTCGATAACGCTTATCGGGATATGCGTCGAGAGAAATTTCGCAGGGTTGGTTTTCCGATATTCGTTCGATATTTGATTCGGAGACGTCTGCTTCAACTTCGAGCGATAACATATCTGCAATCGTAACCACAGCAACGCGCGAACTTGCACCCGCCGCAAACGGAGCGACAACTTCCCCCACGTCTGCATTTTTTGTTAAAATCGTCCCGTCGAACGGCGCACGGATGATAGTATTCTCTAATTGAACTTCGGCTGCTTTTATAGCTGCATTTGCTGACGAAATATTTGCGATTACGCGATCGTGGTGTGCCTGTGCTGCATCGAGTTCAGCTTGGGAAATCAACTTGCTTTCAAATAATTTTCTTGCCCTCGCAAGCGATTGTTCAGCATCGTTCCGGTCGGCTTTGGAAACTTCCAAACTCGCTTTCGCCTGGTTTAAAGCTGCTTCAACGTCGGCACTTTCGATGCGGGCTATAATATCTCCTTTTTTAACGCGGTCGCCTTCCTCGTATCCTAAATATACCAACCTTCCCGTCGCTTTCGATGCGATGGATGCTTTGCGTTGAGCAACAACATAACCGCTTGCAGTCAGTAACGCACTCGCCTGATTTGGTGAGATGTAACTGACGGTTGTCAGCGCCACTATTTCGGATGTTGTGAATAAACCTTTTAGGAAGAAGAAAGCGGGAATCATCAAAACCAATGCGCCGGCGATGTAAAAGAAAATGCCTCTGCGTTTACGCGAACCGTCGATAGTTCTGGGTTCTTCCTCTCGTTTTATCTTTAATTTCGATAGGTCAATATTTTCTTTTTCAGCCATTTTAATTTGAAATTATGTGATTGAAAACTTTTCTTTTCCAAGATAGAAAAATAATGGAAGGTTTGCAAATAAACGGGTTGGGTTATGATAGCCCATTGGTTTTTCGGGTAATGTACGCTCACCGTCGTGTTTAGTAGTATAAAAATCCCTGTAAATATTTTTGTTAGACAATGTGTTTTGTGCAGTTTATGTATTGGTTTATGAATTTTATTCCTGTGGGAATACTTTGCCTAATTTTAGTGATTTCGTTTGTAAAATACGTTGAGTCGTTTTCAAGACGAAGCTCGGTTGCCTGAAAATTATTTCCATCACTCAACATTACGGTAAGAGATTTATTATGGTTCAACTTATTGAATTTTTCAAAGCTGATATAATTCTTTTTAGATATTTCTTGTCCCGGAGTTAAAATACGTGTGGATGAACAACCGGCTAAAATAAATGTAAGGATATATTTAATTGTGTAGATATGAAGTGAAAACATTGTCGGTTTGATAATTTATGGTTCACGGCTAATAGTCCTGTCAGAAAAGCACCTGCAAACGTCCCAAGAGCGTGAGCTAAAAATGGGAAAATAAAATGTTTGGGTTGGAATAAATGCATTGATGCTTTTAACCCCTCTGTTGTGGTAACATCGGCTCCATCGGGAGGTGAAATAATTGAACCGCTCATCATGATGATTCCCATATTCACGGCACTTCCGAGAATATTCATTTTCATCGGATATAAAGCCAAGGTGAAAATATTTTTTCCGATATAAAACTTTATGAACTAACTGTCAAATCAATTTTGTTTAAATCACCGCTATTACATATATTTTGGCTGGATGTTAAGAACGTTTTATGTTCTAAATACTATGTTCGGGGCTGTCCAATAAGTTCGAAGGCGTCGCACATTGAACTTGTCGAAATGTGAAAATAAGTTGTATTGAGCATTCGACAAGTTCAGAGGAGTGGGAAATCTTACTTTTTGAACAACCTCTCGATATTTTTCTCAATGAATTTCGAATAATAAGGAAAAAGAAAAATGATAAACTTAAAAAACCAAGTTGCACTTATAACAGGCGGCTCACGAGGCATCGGCGCTGCTGCTGCAATTATGTTTGCTAAAGCAGGCGCTGATGTTGCTATTACTTATCTGCACGATAAAAAGTCAGCCGATTCGGTAGTTGCAAAAATTAAAAAATCAGGAAGAAAAGCAATTGCCGTTAAAGGCAATGTTGCCGTTTTTAACGATGCACAGGCAATAGTAGATATTGTGGAAAAGAAATTTGGCAAGGTTGATATTCTTGTGAATAACGCGGGCGTTTGGACCGAAGGATCGGTGGAATACCTTGAGGAGGAAATCTGGGACGAAACTATAGACGTAAACCTGAAAGGCACATTCAATATGTGCAAAGCAGTTGTGCCTGTAATGAAAAATAATAATTACGGACGGATAATAAACATAGCCAGCACTGCAGGACAACGTGGCGAGGCGCATCACTCGCATTATGCCGCATCAAAAGGGGGAGTAATTGCTTTTACGAAATCGTTAGGTGCCGAATTGATACGCAGTGGTATCTGGGTAAATTGCGTTGCACCCGGTTGGGTCATAACCGATATGACTAAGCCCGTTTTTAAAGATAAAAATTACAAGGCAGTTTTGAGCTACACCATTCCTCGCGGAAAAATAGCAACACCTGAAGAAATTGCAGGTCCCATTATTTTTCTCGCTTCCGAATTATCCAATAATATCGTTGGCGAAATTCTGAATGTAAACGGCGGTAGTGTGCTGTGCGGATAGTTAAACGATATATCGTAATCACATCGTTGCGTTAATTTTCGTAAGCTTCATAAAAAGGGAAAGGATACTCTCTCAAGTCCTCATATTTCACCATGTTTCATAAAAACTGATAAATCTACTAAAAAAGCTAAAAAATAAAGATTTTAAAAACCTCAAAAATAGCTTGTATTCGGCAGTTTTCAAAAATATTCCCTAAAATCTTTAAAAAATGAAAGATTTTACTTGCGTAATTCTTTAAAATTTATAATATTTGTATCGCATAAAACTATTATACAAGTGAAGTCAGCTAAAACACAATATCTTCGAGGGAAACAAATCACTCAAAAACCGATACCGGGTGATGTTACAATTACAACATTAGTAGATGAATATTTTCAGGCATACAATGCTGCTCGTTTGCGTGAAGCTTGCCATTTGCTTACTCAAAAGATGTTAAAAAAAGATGTTACAATCGGAATGAGTTTAACAGGTGCACTGACTCCTGCCGGTTTGGGGGGAACTTGCATCGTCCCTTTAATGAAAGCCGGATTTGTTGACTGGTTAGTTTCGACAGGGGCAAATTTATATCACGATGCACATTTTGCACTTGGCTTGAGTATGCACCGGGGCACACCGTTTATCGATGATCGGATTTTAAGAGATGAAGGTGTTGTTCGGATATATGACGTTTTGTTTGATTATAACGTTTTACTTTCGACGGATGAATTTTTCAGAGAGATTTTCAAATTTCCAGAATTCGATAAAGAAATGGGAACTTCCGAATTGCACTACTTGATTGGGAAGTTTGTTTACGAACGCGAAAAATTTTTAGGAATCAAAAATCACAGTATATTGGCTGCAGCTTATTTGTATGGCGTTCCGGTTTATACTCCCTCGCCCGGCGATAGTTCGATTGGGATGAACATTGCAGCAATTAAGTTAGGAGAAACTAATTTCAAGTTAGATGTTTTTCAAGATGTGAACGAAACAGCAGCGATAGTATTGAATGCCAAACGAGGCGGCGGTAAGAGTGGTGTTTTTATTTTGGGCGGCGGTTCACCAAAAAACTTTATGCTTCAAACTGAACCGCAGTTGCAAGAAGTTTTAAAGATTGACGAAAAAGGGCACGATTACTTTTTACAGATAACCGATGCACGTCCCGATACAGGTGGCTTGTCGGGCGCTACACCTTCGGAAGCTGTAAGCTGGGGAAAAGTTGACCCGAATCAACTTCCCGACACTGTAGTAGTTTACAACGATTCCACAGTTGCACTTCCGATAATTACATCGTATGTGCTTACAAAAGCAAAACCACGACCTTTAAAGAAACTTTATCATTCAAGAAAAAAATTAATGGATAACCTTTATCAGGAGTACATTAAGAACGAAAAGCTACACAAGAAGTAATTAATTCACTGATTCAAATAATTAAATTAATTCATACTAAACAATAACAAACCATAAGGAGGTTTTAATGAGCCGATATAATGAATTACGAGACCTGGTTGCAAGTTTCGAAAAAGATTTTGTAAAATTCTACGACAAAGGAAACAAGTCTGCCGGAACACGCGTCCGAAAAGCTATGAACGAAATTAAACGGAAAGCACAAGAAATCCGTAAGGAAGTTCAGGAATTGAAGACTACGGAAACACCAGGCGGCGATACTACGCCGACTATGTAAGTTTTACATATGTTCCAATTAAAGGGGGCTTGATATAACACAAGCCTCCTTTTATTTTT
The DNA here is from genome assembly GCA_947085405.1 of uncultured Ignavibacteriota bacterium. Lineage (GTDB taxonomy): Bacteria > Bacteroidota > Ignavibacteria > UBA10030 > BY39 > JASEGV01. The sequence continues at coordinate 29,651 of CAMTWO010000039.1, read as the reverse complement.
TTATCAATCTCAAATTTATTTATGTTCATTAAATTTTTTAAAATCGGGTTAATAACTTTGATACTTTTTTCTCTCACAGCTTTTCAAACATATCTGAATTATAAAAAAATCCACCACGATGCATACGTCTTCGATGGACATAACGATGCTGTCCACCGGTTGTTAGAGGGCGAAGATTTAGGATTGCAAACTACAAAAGGACACATCGATATTCCGCGTTTAAAATCGGGCGGTGTTGATGCCTCGTTTTTCTCGGTGTGGGTTCCTCCGGCTTCTAAATCGAAATCTTATTTCAATCAGGCAAACAGCCAAATCGAAGCTCTTTTAGATTTTGCTAAAAAATATCCCGCATCCATACAAGTTGCACTGACCGCCTCTGACCTTGAAAAGATGCGTAAAGAAGGAAAAATAGCGCTTCTCATAAGTATGGAAGGAGCTCATCCACTCGGCGATTCGATTCAGAATCTTGATTATTTTTATTCCAAGGGGGTTCGTTCGATAATGCCTACCTGGAACAATAGTACGAGTTGGGCAACTTCTGCCGAGGATGAAACAAACACTTCCAAAAAAATTCACCATAAAGGTTTAACAGAGCTTGGTAAAAGGTTTGTTAAACGGATGGACGAACTCGGAATTATAATCGATGTTTCGCACGCTGGCGAGAAAACTTTTTGGGATATAATTGAAACTTCAAAAAATTCGATCATCGCTTCTCATTCATCCGTCTGGAAAATTTTTCAGCACTGGCGAAATCTGAAGGACGACCAAATTAAAGCAATTGCCAACACAGGCGGGTTGGTGGCTGTTAACTTTGCCCCGTATTTTTTGGATAAAGGATTTGGTAAAAAAGCAGAAGCCATGCGTCAGCGACACGATAAAAAAATAAACTCTTTAAAAAAATCGTGGAAAGGTTCTGTTTTATCGCGTGAAGAAATGATTGGCAGAATGCTTAAAGAAGAATATGCCAAGATACTACCAACCATAAGCGATTTAGTTGACCATTTGGATTACATCGTAAAACTTGTCGGGGTTGATTATGTTGGGCTAGGCTCAGATTTCGATGGCATCGGAGTTACGCCAAAAGGATTAGACGATGTATCGTATTATCCTGAGATCACGAAAGAGTTAGTAAAACGCGGATACTCGGAAAATGATATTCGGAAAATTTTAGGTGGAAATTTTTTAAGAGTAATTGAAAAGGTATTAAAATAAAAAACCCCACCTGTATGATTGAGGTAGGGTTTTCGATTACATAGATGTTTCTTCCATTCGTGTTCTGTAAGCTCTGCGAACTGCTTTTATTCTTGCCATTCGTTTCTTGACAGAAGGTTTCGTAAAGAAAGTCCTTTTCTTAAATTCTTTCAGTACGCCTGATCGTTCATATTTTTTCTTAAATCTTCTAAGAGCTTTGTCGATATTCTCGTGATCTTGAATATTGATGCCGATCAATCAATTCACCTCCTCTCGATGTGGGATATTTGTTTCTGAAATTTCATTTTCGAATACATTTTCTAATTTATAGTTTTCTATTAATCGGCGCTCGCCGGCTTTCTCAAACTTTACAATTATTGCATGGCTTCCGTCGGACGTTGTTTCTTTTTTAATTACTTTCCCGAAGTCATTCAGTGCGTCGTGAAAAATTCTTTCACCAAGTGTGTAAGTAATTTCCGGATTGTAATTTTTTTGTATTTTTTCTCCGTTTACTGTGCTATCAGTTCCGCTCTCGACAATCGGACTCAATAATGACAAGTGATGACATCGAGGGCAGCGGTACCAGATCTTATCTGTAACACCTGCCATTTCACCAACCATTACCATCTTTGTAGTTAAACTGCAATGAATACATTGTCGCAACGATATTTTACTTTTACCCATAACTTACCTTTAATAATTAAGTTGAAAATTAAACTATTGAAATGAGTAAATCTGAGAAATTAGGAGTGAAATTACTCGATTCAATATAACAAATTATTCCCTATTCTCCAACCTTTTAAAAAAAAATAAGAAATTCTTGTTTTTTATGCCTATAAGTAGTATATTTTGGCTGTTAAATAAAAATTTAAAGGGCCCTTAGCTCAGTTGGTTAGAGCAGCAGACTCATAATCTGCGGGTCGTAGGTTCAAGTCCTACAGGGCCCACACAGTATAAAGGAGTTAATGAATAATGAACACTCGACGAGTCGTCGATGACCCGACCCGTCGGGAGTCGTCGACCGAATGTCGAATAGCGAAGTGGAAAATTATTTCTGGATTCATAATTCAAGGGTAAGTATCATTCCTCCCGTGATGCTTTAAATGAAGCCTGTCTGTGCGCTCCTACCAAAAAATAGCGCGCGGACAGAGCTTCGGCCCGCTATTATGTAGGTGTTCCGTTCACGAAAAGTATTTTGTTAAAGGGATATTACAAAGTAAATTCTCTTTTTTATTCTTTGCCTTTCAACGGTCTTCTTCAGATATTAATAAAAATATTTTGGTAGGTCGACGAGGTTCGTCGACTTACATTTGTATAAAATGAATAATTTTTAAACTAAAAACGTTTTTGTAGCGGTTAATTATGGTTGAATGGTAAGAACCTCTGCAATAAAAGTCAACCCTCTTTTAAATAAAAAGCCGATGTAATATAAACTTAATCGTTCCTGAGTGAATCCTTTCAATTTTCTTTATGTGTTTTTCTCTTGAATTGTGATAAAATATTTGTTAAATTCAGTTTGGTAAAATATAAACTTAAGTAGAAATTTTCTCTAATTCAATGAGAGGTTAAATTACAATGATAGCAGAAATAATTAGTCAAATAGCCATCTTATTCCTTGCACTATTTAAAGATGTTTTTAAAAAGAGATTTCGGAATGAGACAATATATTATATTATTGTTGGTGTTTTAATATTCGTCATATTTGCGTTCCAGATAATATTAACTATCTCAAATAATAAGCAAGCAAATGATAAAATTGCAGCATCAAATAAATACGCACATGACACTACATTGCAGTATGATACATTAAAATCTCAATACGATACACTCAAAGCACAATATGCAGTTTTGAAAGGCAGTTCTGAAAGCAATATATTATTAACATCAAATAGCTATCTAAACCTCAAAGAACAAAATCTTTTCTTACAAAAACAACTTTTTGAATTGAATCAACAAATATCGCCATTTATAAAACTTGCTACAGAAAAATATCCTAATCTTGATACCAGTTCTGCGTTAGTGCAGTTCAGGAAAGAAATTAATGATGTTAAAGAATCAATCAAACCAATGATGCTAACATATGTATCACACAAAATTGAGAAAATAAATGGTGGATATAATTTAACAATATATTATAAAAGAAATAAAGATGAACAATTAGGACGCATGATAATCTCTGCTGAAATAGATAAAATAAGTAATGCGATAATCGCCGATATTGATGTCCTCCCAACCGAAACTATGGGTGAATCTAAGAGTGGTATTGAAAGCGGAGATAGTCAGAACAAAAAATATTTTTATTTTTCGTACTCAACTACAGCAGCATACGACCCTTCATTTGTAATAACAATTAAAGGAGCTGCGTGTAAGATAAAGGTGGAATGTAATAGATTGAGTAAGCCAGAATATTTTGAAATAAAATAATTAATTATGTTCCACGATTTCTAATTGGAGCAAGGTTCATAAATAAACATAGAAATATTTTTTGAAAGGATTTATTTTATGTCTATATCCAGATTAAGATTTATTAAAAGATGTGCTGAATTTCTTCCACGAACTGAAATAAAAAATATACCAGCTAACACCAGAGGATTCTATACGCTTCTTAATTATGTTGGAAATGAAACTTATGATGTTGTATATGTCGGTATGTCTGGGGGTAAAAAGGCGGGGATACATAGTCGTATAAGTGGTCATGCGAGGAGTAAAAGAAAAAATCCAAAAGGCAAAATATTATGGACGCACTTTTCTGTTTTTGAAGTATGGGATAATATATATGAAACTGAGATAAGAGAAATTGAAGGTATACTTAGGCATATTTATCGGAAAGATACTTATGCAAATATATTAAATAAACAAGTGAGGTTTAAATCTTTAATAAAAATCAGAGAAAATAAACTTAGAAAGTGGAAAGAATTTAAAAAGTAAATATATTTAGCCCCAATAAATATTTTCATTGTGGCTTTTTTGTTTTAGATTTACACACCCCTTTTCTTCCCCTCTCGAGAGGGGACAGAGGGGTGTGTAATTGACATTTTAGGGAATGTGTGCTATATTAAACCAATTATTCTATATGCGAAATATTTTTGAAACTTATATTAAATCCATCTCCGCTAAATTCTCTCACGAAGAAACGAGCGAAATGGGTTACCGCACCGACTTTGAGATTTTATTAAAAGGAATTTTCGAGTCAATCAATGTTAGGCGTATAGACCACGATGCGAAAGCGAAACAAGGGAACAAGCCGGATTTTGTAGTACTTAAACACGATATTCCAATTTTATATATCGAAGCGAAAGATATTGGCGTATCTTTAGATAAAGTCGAGAAGTCCGAGCAGATGGCACGTTATTATGGCTACGCCAATTTAGTCCTCACCGATTATGTCGAATTTCGTTTTTACAGAAACGGTTTACCATACGAAGCTCCGATCAAAATTGCTGATTATGATATCAAGAATCGGAAGATTGTTGCTATTCCGGGAAATTATGAACACGCCGCCAAAACTCTACTTGATTTTACACAATCGCATAAAGAGCCGATACGCTCGGGTGAACACCTTTCAAAAATTATGGGAGGGAAGGCGCAGCGGATTCGGGATAACGTCAAGCAGTATCTTTCTAATAACTCAGAAAAAAACATTGAGATATTACGAGTTTACGATACGATAAAAAAACTACTTGTCCACGACCTTTCTCAGGAATCTTTCGCCGATATGTATGCGCAAACTCTTGTTTACGGTCTCTTTGTAGCCCGCTATCACGATGCAACTCCTGAAAGTTTCACACGGCAGGAGGCACGCGATCTTGTTCCAGCATCAAATCCTCTTCTTAGACATTTCTTTGACCATATCGTTGGACCCAATTTCGACAAGCGGCTTGAGTATATCGTAAATGAGTTGTGTGAAGTTTTTTCCCATGCGAATGTTCCGGAGTTGATGAAACAATATTTCAATCCGCCTCAGGCGGATGATTCATGGGGAAAAACGCACGAAGGTCCCGACCCCGTAATTCATTTTTATGAAGACTTTTTAAAAGAATACGACCCCGAGCTCAGGAAAAAGATGGGCGCGTTTTATACACCCTTGCCTGTTGTGCGGTTCATAGTGCGTTCTGTCGATTACCTTCTCGAAAAAGATTTTGGTTTAACTTCCGGTTTAGCCGATACTTCCAAAACAGCAACAGGTTTGCATCGCGTCCAGATTCTTGATCCGGCTGTCGGGACGGGAACATTTATCAGCGCTGCGATTCGAATTATTTACGAACGGTTACTTAAGGATGGACAGAAGGGGCGCTGGACCACGTATGTGCACAACGATTTGCTACCGCGATTACACGGTTTTGAACTTATGATGGCGCCATATACTATTGCTCATTTGAAATTGAGCATGGCGTTTAAAGAAACCGGATTTAAATATTTCAATCGCCGGCTGGGGATTTATCTTACAAATTCTTTAGAAGAAGGCGCCACCAAAGCAGACTTGTTCTCCGGTTTTGGATTTGCCGAAAGTATCGCAGATGAATCAAAAGAAGCATCGGTTATAAAAAACAAAACACCGATTATGGTTGTAATCGGTAATCCTCCATACAGTATAAGCTCTTCTAATAAAGGTGAGTGGATACTGAATTTAATTAAGGATTACAAGAAAAACCTCAATGAACGTAAGATCAATCTCGACGACGATTATATCAAATTTATCCGCTTCTCCGAACATTTCATAGAGAAAAATAAGAGCGGCATTGTAGCGATGATAACCAACAATTCATTCATAGATGGCATCACCCACCGCCAGATGAGAAAGCACTTACTGGAAACATTCCACGATATTTACGTCCTTGATCTCCATGGCAATTCAAAGAAAAAAGAGAAAGCGCCGGACGGTAGCAAAGACGAGAATGTGTTCGATATTCAACAAGGTGTAGCTATTTCCATATTCGTGCGTAAAGAAGACAAAAAGAATGGCCTCGGTACAGTTCGTCACACAGAGCTCTATGGCAAGCGGGAAAATAAGTTCAAGGCGCTCAACGAAAGTGATGTACAAAATGTTAAGTGGAAGAAGCTTGATTACGCCGAGCCATATTATTTCTTTGTGCCGAAAGACTTTGGACGAGAGGGAGAGTACCAAAAAGGATTTAAGCTGGACGAATTATTTCAAACGTATACATCTGGTATCGAAACCCAAAAGGACTCTTTGGTTGTTCAATTCACAAAACAAGAACTTGATAATGTTCGTGCAGATTTTGAGGCGAATGATAATACCTTAATATATTCAAAATACAAGATTCGTGATTCACGCGATTGGAATTTGAAAAATGCACGTCAAGATCTTATAAAGGCAACTAATACTCATATATTATATAGACCGTTTGATGCTCGTTGGTCATTTTATTCAGGAAATACAAAAGGGATTGTGGCGTATCCGAGACGCGAGGTGATGGAGCATCTTATGCATGATAATCTTGCATTGCTGTCTACTAAACGACTTACTTCTTTCAAGACATGGCAACATGTCTTTGTCTCAGACCAAATGACAGAGCGATGTACTGTTTCTTTGCAAACTGGTGAAGTGGGATATGTATTTCCTCTTTATCTTTATCTCGAAGATGGCTCAAAAATTCCAAACCTCAAAAAAGAAATTGTTAAAGAAATAGAAAATATTGTTGGCAAGGTTACTCCCGAAGATATTCTTGATTATATCTATGCAGTTCTACACTCGCCAAGTTATCGCGAAAAATACAAAGAGTTTCTAAAAATTGATTTCCCACGAGTACCATATCCAAAAGATGCAAAGAGTTTTAATAAGCTCGTTGCCCTTGGCGCTGAATTGCGTTTACTCCATCTCCTTGAATCGGCGAAAATAAATAAATTTATTACTACCTATCCGGTAAGCGGATCTGATACAGTTGAGAAATTGGTTTACAAACAGGGCAATGTATATATCAACAAAGAGCAATACTTTGGCAATGTTCCCGAATCTGCGTGGAACTTCTACATCGGCGGATACCAACCAGCGCAGAAATGGCTCAAAGACCGCAAAGGTCGTACACTTACAAATGCCGATATCGAGCATTATCAGAAAATAATCGTCGCACTTACCGAGACGGAGAGGATTATGAAAGAGATTGATAAAAGTAAGTCGGATTTGTAATCCGACAGAAAAACAGAGCAGTAGTCGGATTTAAAAATCCGACCTACAATGAAATGGCTGAAAGAGCACAAAGGCAGAACTCTGACCAATTCCGATATCGAGCATTATCAGAAAATAATCGTCGCACTTACCGAGACGGAAAAGATTATGAAGGAGATCGATAAGAATAAATTGGTAGAGTAGTAGGTCGGTCTACGACTCTCGACGATCCGCCGAAGGCGGAGAGTCGTCGACTATCGATTCAACCTATCAACGATTCTATCGAATCGTAGATTCGTAGAACGGTCTCGTAGAGAAGACTCGTAGAGATTTGTAATCCGACAAAATACCACGGCCTTTTTCTTCGGTTTGCCTTAGACTACTTAAAGAGCTATATTATAGTCGTATAATGAAAGGTGCCAAAATGAAATTCAGTGAAGCAGTAAAACCAATAAGTTATTTAAAAACCCATGCTTCTGAAGTTATCCGGGATGTTTCAGAAAACCAGAAAACATTAATCATTACGCATAATGGTGAAGCAAAAGTAATTCTTCAGGATGTTAAAGTATATGAAAAAACACAGGAGAGCATCGCTCTGCTGAAAATCCTCGCTTTGAGTGGAAAGGAAATTAAAAAAGGGAATTATAAAACTTTAGAAAAATCGTTTACCAATGTAAAAAACCGTATAGAAGCTTTTAAACGAGATGAGCGTGAAGTTCAAAGTTAATATCGTCTCTTCTGCTGAAGATGATTTATTTGAAATCTATAAATATGTTTATTTCAATGATTCAGAAGAAAAAGCCGAAAAATTATACTCAAAATTGTATGAGAAATGTTTATCCCTTCAGGAATATCCGAATCGCGGACACGTCCCTCGTGAATTAAGTTTACTCGGAATAGATGAATTCCTTGAGATAGATTTTAAAACGTATCGTATTATTTATCAATTTATTGAGAAAGTGGTTTATGTACATTCTATTTTAGATGGTCGGAGGGATATGCAAAAACTGTTGCAAGAAAGATTGATGCGGGAATGAATAAATGATAATCAATTATAAACATAAAAACTCTCTCATCATCAACGAAATCTTCTTCAGCATACAGGGCGAGTCAACTTATGCGGGAAGACCATGCGTTTTTGTGAGGTTGACTTACTGCAATTTGCGCTGCACATATTGCGATACCGAATACGCCTTCGAAGAAGGCACCGAGATAAAAATATCCGAAATAATAGATAAAATAAAATCATACAATTGTAAGCTGGTAGAAATCACAGGCGGCGAACCGCTTCTACAGGAAAATGTTTTCCCTCTTATGAAAATCTTGTGCAACGAAGAATACGAAGTGCTTCTTGAAACAGGCGGCAGCTTAAGCATCGCCGATGTTGACCCAAGAGTGAAGCGGATTGTAGATTTTAAATGTCCAAGCAGCGGAATGGAAAAGAAAAATTATTGGGAGAATGTTCATTATCTGAAAAAAGATGATGAGGTGAAGTTTGTTATCGGCGACCGGAACGACTACGAGTGGACGATGCAAAAAATTGGAGTCCGTCAGCAGACGGAAGGATTAATGGATAAATGCATAGTGTTGTTATCTCCGGTTTATGGAGCAATCGACCCGAAAGTTTTGGCAGGGTGGATTTTGGAAGATAATTTGAATGTCCGATTCCAGTTACAATTACAAAAATATATATGGTCTCCAGAAAAACATGGTGTATGATGGAATTTATGATTGGGGACCCTTCGATACATCCCTTAAAAAATGGACGAACTCAGGGCAAGTTTATGAATTATGAAAATGTTACCGAATTCCCGGGGCTGACCCACAAAATAATATTTCTTAGTGCTTCTTAGTGAACTTCGTGGTCTTAGTGGTAAAAAAATTATGTTTTTTAAAGAGAATAAAACATTCACCACAAAGACACGAAGAACACAAAGGTACACAAAAATTAAATGACAAATATAAATGATGAATATTGAACATCGAATATCGAATAATGAATTTAGAAGTTAGATTATGGATAATACAGAAATTAAAGAAATAGCAGTAGTTTTAGTTAGCGGTGGAATGGATAGCTGCGTAACTGCCGCAATCGCAAACCAAAATTACGAATTGGCTTTTCTTCATCTGAATTACGGGCAGCGGACAGAACGTCGGGAGTTAAAAGCTTTCAACGATATCGCCGACTTTTATAACATTAAAAAGCGGCTTGTTGTAAATGTTGAGCATTTAAAAATCGTTGGCGGGTCGAGTTTAACTGATGTAAAGATACCGATTGAAACAGCGAACTTGAAACGGAAAGAAATACCAAGCTCTTATGTTCCATTCCGAAATGCAAACATACTCTCGATTGCCGTAAGCTGGGCAGAAGTAATCGGCGCCAGTAAAATTTTTATCGGTGCGGTAGAGGAAGATTCTTCCGGCTACCCCGATTGCCGTGAAGAATTTTATGATGCGTTCAACAAAGTAATTGAGTTAGGAACAAAACCGGACACCAAAATTGTTGTAGAAACTCCAATTATTCATCTGAAGAAATCGGAGATCGTGCAAAAGGGAATCGAGCTAAACGCACCGCTGCATTTAAGCTGGTCGTGCTACCAGCGAGAGGATGTCGCCTGCGGAGTGTGCGATAGCTGCGCTTTGCGATTGCGCGGGTTTAAACTTGCCGGCTTGGTTGATCCAATTCCATATAAGGCTTAACTTCCCGAAGGTATTCCTTGTTGGAAAATAATTAACCTTCGGGAAGTTTACTTCTTTTACAACCCAAACATCAACGATACTGAAAGCATCAGCGAATTTATTGCACGTGATTTCGAGATGAAGTGGTCGTCGTTGCCTATTCTGTAAAGCGGATCTTTGTCGTCGTTCAACGACAGGTAAGCATCGATCGCCTGTTCTTTCAAAGGGTTTCTATCTCTATATTCTTTTCCAATAAGATTCATCATATTGTAATGCAGTGCAACATCAATTGCCATCAGCGGATTTAGTTTCAACAGAACTCCAGCGTTCGCTCCCAAACCGATCCTCGTTGCTGATTCCAGAGTTTGTTCGTCGGCTGGTAGGTTTGTTCCTTGAATGCGGAAGTCGCCGCTGAAATTATTCAAACTTAAATTTGCTCCTAAATATGGCGTTAATGGTAGTGCCGGCAAAGCGAACGAAAACTCTGGTCCCACTTTTACTGTAAGAATCTTTTGGTTTATATCGACTTTTCCTTTGTTATCAATAGTAGCAACGCCGCTGTTCTCCAACGAAGCATAACCCAACTCGCCGACTAATGTAAATCCTAAAACGCCTGCCCGAACCTTACCGTGTAAATTCAACCCGTTTGATAACCCATAGGCAGTTCCGTTATAGAAATCTTGTGTAGTCCCTCCGAAATCGCCGGCTGGCATCACTAACCCGACACCGCCACCCGCCTGTAAAGTAATCTGAGAAAATACAGAAGAAACACAAATTACTAACGTTAACAACAAAACCTTTAATAAGTTTTTCATAATTAAATTCCTTTTATTTTTTTGTTTTACAGTGAAAATATCGGCAAAGTTGCTATAATATGCAAAATTAAAAATATTCATTTTTTTTTCTTATATTGGTATCAGTTTTAACGGCCTAATTTATATAAAAAGCGAAAAGCTATGAAAAAACCTGAAATAAATATAGACCTATATACACCTCGGAAACTCAAAGAACTTGCCGAATTATTTTATCAAGAAATAAAAAATCGGGACCCAATTTTATTTAACCGTTTCGAAAACTACCGTTTAAATCCTCAATCAACAACACCGGTCGAAATATCGGGCATCCTCATTTCGATGGCTGAGCATTTGGATAATTTTATTGCGAGGTTGTTTAAAGTTGAAAACGAACTGAAGGTTTTGAAAAAATTCATTGAATCGGAAAGTGATGTTGTATTCTTCAAAAAAGAATTCATTCTACGCCGTGCGTTAAAAAAGTGGGATGCAAAAAAAGTTCAAACATTGAGTTTCGATGAAGTTGATATTTTCTTGAAAAATCTTCGCAGCATTGTTTTTGAAAATTATGAATGGGTTGCCGATGAAGAAAAAGCAACAGCCCGAATGGCAAAAACGCTTGTTGAAATCGAAAAAGCTTACAAGCAAAAATTACAATTGAATGATTCACAGGTTGCTATCGTCAGAAAATTGCAGACAGCTTTCTCCGGCGAAGATGAAAAATCTTCTGCCGCCGTAACGATATGTTTGGAAAAACTTGAACAATGGTGCAGTATAGTTCATCACAACTCTGATTTAAAATGCAGATTGAAAGATTGGACTGCATTCCGATTACCTGAAGATATTGATTACGAGAAGTTGGTGCATTTCGAAAGCCATAAAAATGGAAATGGTTCTTTAGAAATAATGATAGGTGCTGAATCAGAATATCGCAACCGTGATGGCTTCGATTTGACCGACCTGCGCTTTAATCGCCGCGATGTTGTTACCGAAGTTGATTACTGCATATTTTGTCATGACCGCAACAAAGATTCCTGCTCGAAGGGTTTGTTCGAAAAATCAGGAGAGTTAAAAACTAATCCTCTCGGCATTGAACTTGGCGGCTGTCCACTTGACGAAAAAATTTCGGAAGCTCACTTTCTGAAAAATCGTGGCAATGCAATTGGTGCACTCGCAATGATTATGATAGATAATCCGTTGGTGCCCGGAACAGGTCATCGCATCTGCAACGACTGTATGAAGTCGTGCATTTTTCAAAAACAAACTCCCGTAAATATTCCACAAATCGAAACAGGAATTCTTACCGATATCTTAAATCTTCCATACGGATTCGAAATTTTCAGTCTTCTGACACGTTGGAATCCAATTAACATTCATCAACCATACAGCAAACCTTATAACGGAATTAACATTTTGGTTGTCGGTTTAGGACCTGCGGGCTACACACTTGCTCATTATCTTTTGAATGAGGGCTTCGGTGTCGTCGGTATTGATGGATTAAAAATTGAACCTCTCCCTAAAGAACTTCTCGGCGACGATAAAAATCCACCCCTTCCGATTTACGACATTAACGAACTCCGGAAACCTTTAGACGAAAGAGTGATGGCAGGTTTTGGGGGCGTATCGGAATATGGAATCACCGTTCGGTGGGATAAAAATTTTCTGAATGTAATTTATTTAACTCTGATGCGTCGTAACAATTTCAAAGTTTTCGGAGGAGTGCGGTTTGGCGGAACTATTACGATTGAAGATGCGTGGAATTTAGGATTCGACCACATTGCACTTGCAACAGGTGCGGGCAAGCCGACAATTTTGAATATGAAAAATAACCTGATTCGCGGAATCCGCAAAGCGAGCGATTTTCTTATGTCGCTTCAGCTTACAGGCGCTGCAAAAAAATCGAGTATGGCGAATTTACAAATCGAGCTTCCCGCAATTGTTATCGGGGGCGGCTTGACTGCAATCGATGCTGCAACTGAACTGATGGCTTACTATCCGCAACAAGTTGAAAAAACTTTAGAACGTTTCGAAACGCTGATTGCGAAATTCGGTGAAGATGAAGTTTTAAAAATCTTCGATGCTGAAGAGAGAGCAGTGCTCAAGAAGTTTCTTGACCACGGGCGAAAAGTAAAAGCTGAACGCGAACGGGCGAAACAAGCAAACGAAAAACCGGATTTCATAAAACTTGTGCGTAAATGGGGTGGTGTAAAAGTTTGTTACAGAAAAGGATTAACCGATTCGCCCGCATACAAATTAAATCATGAAGAAATTATTAAAGGATTTGAAGAAGGTATCGAGTTTATAGAAAAAATAAATCCGCTTGAAGCAGTTCCCGATGAATTTGGGGTTATAAAAGAAGTGATTTTTGATAAGCAAATAGTTGAAAACGGCAAGTGGAAAAGCACGGGGGAAATAATAAAGCTTCCTGCTCGAAGTATGTTGGTCGCGGCAGGAACAAGCCCGAACATTATTTACGAAAGAGAATTTCCGGATACTTTCAAAATGGATAAGTGGAAACAATTTTTCCAAACGCATCAACTTGCTTTAGATGGAGATGCAGCGCTGCTGCCTACTGAAGATTCTGAAAAAGCTTTTTTCACTTCATACAACGATAACGAAAAATACATCACTTATTATGGCGATAATCATCCCGCCTACGCGGGGAATGTTGTAAAAGCTATGGCTTCAGCACGGGTAGGTTATGAAAAAGTTGTCGAACTTTTTAAAAATGAAATTAACGGATTAGATACTTCTTCCCAAAATGTGCGGGATGGTAATTGGAAAAAGTTTTTCGATGACCTTGAAAATAAATTTACCGCAACTGTTGTAAAAATTAACCGACTGACTTCTACAATCATCGAGGTAATCGTTTGTGCACCCCTCGCCGCAGAAAAATTCAAGCCGGGGCAGTTTTATCGCTTGCAAAATTTTGAGGTTGATTCAAAGTGGATCGAAGGAACGCAACTCACGATGGAAGGTTTAGCTTTAACGGGCGCTTGGACAGATGTTGAAAAAGGGCTGTTGAGTGTAATTATTTTAGAAATGGGCGCCTCGTCGCGATTGGTAGCCTCGTTGAAACCCGGGCAAAAAATAGTTGTGATGGGACCGACCGGAACACCGACCGAAATTCCACAAGGCGAAAATGTTCTGCTTGCCGGCGGCGGATTAGGTAATGCTGTTTTATTCTCTATCGCGAAAGCTTTACGGGCAAACGGTAACAAAGTAATTTATTTTGCGGGTTACAAGTTCGGCGAAGATATTTTCAAGCGGGAAGAAATTGAAGCATCGACCGACCAAATTATCTGGTCAACAGATGCGGGGGCTGAAATTCAACCAAACCGGCCGCAAGATGCACATTTCAGAGGAAACATAGTTCAGGCGATCAAAGCTTATGGTGATGGAAAATTAGGCGATATTTTAATTCCGCTTCCAGGCATCAACCGGATGATCGTCATCGGTTCCGACCGGATGATGGCGGCAATAAAAGATGCCCGACACGGAATACTTGCACCATATTTTACGCATCACATCGCAATCGGAAGCATCAACGCACCGATGCAATGTATGATGAAAGAAGTTTGTGCACAGTGTCTAATCCGCCACGTCGATCCTGTAACCGGAACGGAAACAAAACCTGTATTTACTTGCTTCAATCAAGACCAGCATTTAGATGAGGTAGATTTTCAGAATCTTAATTCACGTTTAAAAGTAAACAGTGTACTCGAGAAACTTTCAAACAAGTGGCTCGATTATCTGATCGGTAAACATCCGATAGAAAAAATATAAATAAATAATATAACTGTTTTACTTGTACGCCTTTGGCGTAACAGTTTCAGAATCTGCGTAATAACGATAGTTCAATAGTTTCTCAAAAATCATAAAAACAAAACATAAAAAATATTATGAACTTTAATAAAATCATTCAAAAGCTCGTACCGCGTCACGATAATTTTTTTAAACTCTTCGAAGAAGACGTTCAAAACTTAGTGGTTGGCGGAAAATTGCTCGAAGAAGCTTTTCATTTCCCGTTATCAGACGAATCAAAACAAAAACTTCGCAAAATTGAAGACATCGAACACGATGGGGATATGATAACCCATAGAATTTTTCGTGAACTGAGTGCATCCTTTGTGGTTCCGTTCGATCGTGAGGACATACACATGCTTACTTCATCTATTGATGATGTGCTGGATCATATTCAAGGGATTTCGAAAAGAATTTTTTTGTATGAAATAAACAATTTTCCTGAAGCTGGATTACAGATTGTTCACACTTTAAATGAATCGATTACGGAACTGGGGATAGCGATTCCACTTCTCCGCGATATGGATAATAAAGCTAAAATCCACGATGCTTGCGTTCATATCAACAGTTGCGAAAACAAAGCCGACGATCTTTTTGAACACGCAGTTGCCGATTTGTTTAGAAATTGTAAAGACCCGATTGAGCTGATTAAAATAAAAGAAATACTCGTTGGATTAGAAATGGCTACTGATAAATGCGAGGACGCTGCTAACGCTATCGAAAGTATAGTCATTAAAAACTCTTAAGAAAGAATTCTATGCTCGAATTTACAATTTTTATAATTCTTGTTGCACTTGTTTTTGATTTCTTGAACGGAATGAACGATGCAGCTAATTCCATTGCTACTATAGTTTCAACAAGAGTCCTATCGCCGAGGCTCGCAGTGTTATGGGCTGCATTTTTTAATTTCGCCGCTGCTTTTGGTTTCGGTGTCAGCGTTGCAACAACAATCGGTAAAGGTATTGTCGATGTTAACATCGTGAATCACGAATTGATTTTATGCGCCCTGATAGGGGCAATTCTATGGACTCATGTTTGTACTCATTACGGTTTACCGATAAGCGTTTCGCACTCGTTGATTGGTGGTTTAGCTGGCGCCGCAATCAGTAAAGCGGGTTTCTCCGCATTAGTTTCGCACGGACTCACAAAAGTTGCTATTTTTATTGTTCTTTCACCAATAATTGGAATGTTACTCGGTTTCTTATTGATGGTTTTAGTGATGTGGATATTTAAGAAAAAAAATCCATCGAAAGTTGATAAATTTTTCAGAGTCGGTCAGTTGATTTCTTCTGCTGCTTTTAGTTTGGGGCACGGCACAAACGACGCACAAAAAACTATGGGTATCATAGCAATCTTACTTTATACCGGTGGTTACTTAGGCGATACATTCTATGTCCCTTTTTGGGTAGTGATAATAGCACACTTGACAATTGCTGCGGGTACAATGTACGGCGGTTGGAAAGTTGTAAAAACAATGGGGATGCGTTTAACCCACCTTCAACCGATGGGCGGTTTTTGTGCCGAAACTGCCGGGGCGTTTGTACTTATAGGAACTGCTATCGCCGGAATTCCTGTCAGCACTACGCATACTGTTGCCGGAGGAATTATGGGCGTAGGAGCTACAAGAAGGTTAAGTGCTGTTCGCTGGGCGCTTGCCGGTAAAATTGTGTGGGCCTGGGTTTTAACTATTCCTATCTCCGGTTTGATCGGATATCTCACATTCGCTCTCGTCGATCCAATCTATAAACTATTCTGATATTATTTCAATGACTGTCAATCTATCTCTAAAAGAGGTTTTAAAAAACCGTACGAAAGAAAGCGACCTTTGTAAAAAATTAAATGATAGTTGGTTAGAATGTTTTGCATGCGGGCATAGATGTAAAATTAAACCGGGTAGCGATGGGATTTGTAAAGTCCGTTTTAACGAATCAGGAAATTTGTTCGTTCCATTTGGATACGTAAACAGTTTACAGTTAGACCCGATAGAGAAGAAACCTTTCTTTCACGCACTTCCCGGTTCTTCTGCGTTAAGTTTTGGTATGGTTGGTTGCGATTATCACTGCAGCTTTTGTCAAAACTGGTTAACCTCGCAAACACTCCGCGACCCTCATTCTACAGCGCGTATCGAAGTAATGTCTCCCGAAGATATTGTGATGTTAGCACACACAAATAAGGCAAAAGTTATTACAAGCACTTACAACGAGCCGCTGATTACTGCCGAGTGGGCAGTCGAAATTTTTAAAATTGCAAAACGCTACGGACTCGTAACCTCATTCGTTTCGAATGGAAATGGAACTCCTGAAGTTTTAGATTATCTGAAACCACATCTCGATTTGTTTAAAATCGATTTGAAGGGATTCAACGACAAGCGTTACCGCGAGTTAGGCGGAGTGCTGCAGCACGTTCTTGATACAATTAAATCAGCAAGGGAGAAAAATTTTTGGGTCGAAGTTGTAACTTTAATAGTCCCCGGTTTTAATGATACTGATGACGAGCTAAAAGAGATTGCTCAGTTTTTAGTTTCAGTTTCACCCGATATCCCTTGGCACGTAACTGCTTTTCATCCTGATTATAAAATGACTGACCGTTCGAGCACACCGGGTAAAACACTATTACGCGCATCAGAGATTGGAAAAACAGTGGGACTTAATTTTGTTTATGCCGGCAACTTACCGGGCAGGGTAGGAGGAGGAGAAAATACTTACTGTCCAACGTGCAATCAACTATTAATTGAGCGGATGGGTTTTCGGGTGCTGCAAAATAATTTATCCGATGGTTTTTGTGGGAAGTGCAAGACGAGAATACCGGGGTTTTGGAAGGGTTAGAAATAAATTAACAATAAATTCGTTTGATACTTATTTAGTATTTAATTATCTTATCTTACATCAAAAAAATATCAACAAAAATTATGTACTTTCAAATGTCGGCTTCAATCGTCCCCATTTGGATTTAAAAAGTAAAACCAAAACTATGGCAGAAGTATTTGCAAGAAAAAAAGAGAAGAAATCCTTTTTCGGTCAAACTGAGAAGCACGGTGAGGTTCAAAACATTGACTTCGCTTCTTTTAAGCCAGACACACCAATTCTTTATTACAAGCACCGGAATGGTAAAGTATGGCTTGGAGACTCTATCGCTTGGCTGAGATCGTTGAAGGAATCTTCCGTTGACTTGGTTTTTGCTGACCCACCTTACAATCTGAAAAAAGCAGAATGGGATAGCTTCGACTCTCATCAAGACTATATCGACTGGTCTCTTTCGTGGATTGAGTTGGCAGCTAAAGTTTTGAAGCCAAATGGTACTCTTTACATCTGTGGTTTTTCAGAGATTCTGGCAGACCTTAAAGCGCCATCAATGAAGTTTTTCAAAGGTTGTAGATGGATAGTTTGGCACTACAAGAACAAAGCAAATCTTGGAAACGATTGGGGGCGCTCGCACGAAAGTATTTTGCATTTTCGCAAGAGTAAAGAATTCAAACTCAACGTTGACGATATAAGAATTCCATACTCCAGCCACACTCTGAAATATCCAAGCCACCCACAAGCTGAGACAAGCCAATACGGAAACGGGAACACTGATCACATTTGGGAACCTAACTCTAAAGGAGCAAAACCTAAAGATGTCATTGAGATTCCAACAACCTGTAACGGAATGCACGAGAAGACAACCCACCCGACTCAGAAACCAGAAGAACTTCTTAGAAAAATCATTCTTGCTTCTTCAAATGTTGGCGACCTAGTTGTTGACCCATTCCTTGGCTCGGGCACAACCGCTGTCTGTTCAGAGCAATTAAAACGAAAGTGGATGGGGTGCGACACATCTACTGAATACTGCGGTTTTGCTGTAGAACGAATTGAATTAGTTGAACCGTGGAGTGTTGATAAGTGGATCCAGTATGACCTTGAGAACCAAAAACGAAGAATGTCTATCAGATGAAAAAATACACGCTTGAAGATTTGCAAGAGAGCGTTAAAGACAAAACAGCTTTCAAACAAATCGATGACTATGCGAAGCTGGCGATAGCTTTCCTTAATCTTATCCCCAGACTCAAACCGACCAGGATCGTTTCTCCAAACATCAAAAACTATATTTTTTTCCAATATGGAGTGAAGTACTCCCACCGTATCTCTCGTCCACTCAACGCCAATTTATTCATCGAAGATCCTCACCAGTTAGGTAAGAGTTTTGAACGGTTCCTTTCTTTTCTGGATGATGTCCGAAAATTGCAGAATAAAGTTCTGGGGAAGAAATCTTATCGCTCACTTCTCGATTCGCAGGAGATAAACAAAGTTGTTTATACAGTACAACAATCCATCGGTTGTGTAACGGATTCATTTGATAATCCGAACACGGCGAGAAAACGAGTCGGACAACTCTTTGAGAATCTTATTAAGCTTATTATCCAGCAGATCGGTATTGTTTGCGAACCTCGCACGATAAGCATTCCAATCCCCGGATATAAGGACTATGAGATGTCCTATGAGCTCGACTTGGTTTTCTCTAGAGACAAGGCGGTTATAGCATCCGAAACTAAGTATATACACGATTCAGAAATTGTTGGTTCCGTAAAGACAACAAGCAAGGACAGAATCGACAAAGTTTTTCTAGACAAGTACCTTCTCACTAAACTTCTCGGGCGGGATATTCCAGTCGTTGCTATCTTTCTTCACGATGTTCAGAGAGCAACCAAGGGTGATAGCATTTTCGGTATCAATTCTACATTTAAGAGCAATCATTTTCTTGGATACACTATTGCTCTCAACAGACTCGATGGCGTTTATTATGTTGACCCTCGGCCTGATATGGTAACAAACGAACGTCTCAAGGAGCAAATAAAAGATTTTCAAAAGTTTATCGTTAAAGATCTTTGGGAATTATCCGAGAGATAATAGCTTTGTCGATATAAGCATAACATCTTTTAAAAAAAATACCTGACAAAGTTCTGGGAGGCGAAAATACAAACTGTCCCACCTGCAATCAACTATTAATTGAGCGGATGGGTTTTCGGGTGCTGCAAAATAATTTAGCCGATGGTTTTTGTGGAAAATGCAAGACGAAAATACCGGGGTTTTGGGAAATTGCACCATTGGATAAATGAATCAATTCCCGCCTGCCTTAATGGATTCAATATAGCGGGAAGTCGGCTCTTTTTGTTTTTTACCTTATTTCTGATTAACTTTAGCCAAATTTTTAACTAATCGAGTATAATTTATGTGCGGTATTGTAGGATATATTGGCTTTAAAGACGCTATCCCCATTTTAATGGAAGGATTGAAACGCTTGGAATATCGTGGATACGATTCGGCGGGGATTGCTACCATTTCCGATAACGGTGTACAAATTTATAAAAAAGCCGGAAAAGTTGCCGAGCTATCAAAATACATAGAAGCAAACGGCATCTCATCACAAATGGGAATCGGGCATACACGTTGGGCTACACACGGCGAACCAAACGACGTCAACGCACATCCACACACCGATTGCACCGAAACTATCTCGGTTATTCACAACGGCATCATCGAAAATTTTTCTACACTCAAAAAGAAACTAGAACAAAACGGGCACATCTTCAAAACTGAAACCGACACCGAGTCGCTTGCACATCTGATCGAAGAAATGCTCAAACATACACCCGATTTGTTTACAGCAGTCCGTCTCGCACTTAACGAAGTAGAAGGCACTTACGGTATCGCAGTAATCTCGAAGAACGAACCTGATAAAATAATCACTGCACGCAAAGGAAGTCCTATCGTATTAGGAATCGGTGAGAACGAAAATTTTATTGCCTCCGATGCAGCCGCATTAATCAGCCACACGCGGCAGGTAGTTTATTTGGAAGATGGCGAAATCGCCTGTATTACAAAAGATGGTTTTTATACTAAAACAATATTTGATGAGGAAATTAAAAAACAGGTTGAAGAAATAACTTTCGACCTTGAGCAAATTGAAAAAGGTGGTTTCGATCATTTTATGCTCAAGGAAATTAACGAGCAGCCCGAAACTTTACGCAATGCGTTACGGGGAAGAGTTTTAACCGACGAAGGAACTTCAAAATTAGGCGGGCTTAGCGAAGTTACTGATGTTCTAATGAATGCACGACGATTTATTATTACTGCCTGTGGTACATCGTGGCATGCGGCGTTAGTTGGAAAATACATGCTTGAGCAGTATGCAAAAATTCCGGTTGATGTTGAGTATGCTTCGGAGTTTAGATACCGCGATCCTGTTATATATAAAGATGATGTAGTTTTTTTAATAAGCCAAAGTGGTGAAACCGCAGATACACTTGCAGCTTTGAAAAAGGCAAAGTCAGCCGGGGCGCATGTTTTAGGACTCGTGAACGTAGTCGGCTCAACAATCGCACGCGAGAGTGATGCGGGAATTTATATTCACGCCGGTCCTGAAATCGGTGTGGCGTCAACGAAGGCATTTACATCGCAGCTTGCGGTTCTCTCGCTGATTACATTGATGATGGCTCGCAAACGCGGAATGTCGCAAGCCGACGGCAGGCAAGTTGTCCGCGAACTTCTGAAACTTCCGGAAAAGGTGAATAAAATTTTAAAAGATATTAATCAAATTCAACAAATTGCCGATACATTTTACTCGCACGGAAATTTTTTGTATTTAGGGAGAGGTTATAATTTCCCGGTTGCATTAGAAGGAGCGCTTAAATTAAAAGAAATTTCTTATATCCACGCGGAAGGTTATCCGGCAGCAGAAATGAAGCACGGACCGATTGCTTTGATAGATAACGAAATGCCGGTCGTCGTAATTGCAACAAAGGACAGCACTTACGAAAAAATATTAAGCAACATACAGGAAGTTCGGGCGCGGAGAGGGCGGATTATCGCAATCGCTAACGAGGACGACGATCATATTCATAAATTGGCTGAACACGTAATTCGCATTCCGCACACATTGGATTTCTTGATGCCGATACTTTCAATAATTCCGCTTCAACTGCTTTCATATTACATTGCAGTAAAACGAGGGTGCGACGTTGACCAACCGCGCAATTTAGCAAAGAGCGTTACGGTCGAGTAATTACATCTGAAAAAAATATTTTTTAAATAAAATAAATTCGAATAACAATAATGGAAATTTATGCAAAAGATTAAAGTACTAATTATGGGCGCTGCGGGGCGGGACTTTCACAATTTCAATACGGTATATCGTGATAACGAATTATACAATGTAGTCGCTTTTACTGCTACTCAAATTCCGAATATCGATGGAAGAAAATATCCTGCTGAACTGGCTGGCAAACTTTACCCGAATGGAATTCCTATCCACCCAGAATCTGAATTAGTCGATCTCATCAAAAAACATAGTATCGATCAAGTGGTGTTCTCATATTCGGATGTGAATTTTAATTATGTTATGGAACGTGCTTCGATATCAATGGCATCGGGCGCCGACTTTATGGTACTCGGCACTCGACAAACAATGTTAAAAAGTAAATTACCGGTTATTGCAGTTGTTGCAGTCCGAACCGGTGCTGGCAAAAGTCAAACATCCCGCAAGGTTTGCAAACTTTTACGTGCTATGGGAAAACGGGTCGTTGCAATCCGACATCCAATGCCGTACGGCGATTTGGTGAAACAAAAAGTTCAGCGATATGCAACACTCGAAGATATGAAGCGACACAACTGCACAATCGAAGAGATGGAAGAATATGAACCGCACATTGCGAGCGGAACAATTATCTATGCCGGTGTTGATTACGAAGCAATTTTACGTGAAGCCGAAAAAGAAGCTGACGTAATAGTTTGGGACGGCGGTAACAACGATATGTCGTTCTATAAAACCGATTTAACAATTACAGTTACCGATCCGCATCGCCCTGGTCACGAGTTAACATATTATCCGGGCGAAACAAATTTACGTCTCGCCGATGTAGTTGTAATCAACAAAGTCGAAACTGCACTACCTGAAAATATCACAATCGTTCGTGATAATATTCGCCGCATCAATCCCGATGCAACTGTAGTTGAAGCAGCATCGCCAATCACAGTTGACGACGAAAGTGTAATTTTAAATAAGAGAGTTTTAGTAATCGAAGACGGACCGACACTTACTCACGGCGAAATGTCGTACGGCGCCGGTGTGCTTGCTGCTAAAAAATTCGGTGCTGCCGAAATAATCGACCCGCGTCCTTATGCACAAGCCTCAATAGCTGATACTTTCAAAAAATATCCCAAAACAGGAACTCTATTGCCTGCAATGGGTTACGGCGATGAACAGTTGAAGGATTTGGAAGAAACTATCAAAAGAACTCCTTGCGATTCTGTTATAATCGGAACTCCTATCGACTTGCGGAGAGTCATAAAAATTGATAAACCATCGACACGTGTCCGTTACGAATTGGATGAAATTACACAACCCGATTTAAAAGAGATATTAACAAATTTATTGAAAAAATTTTAAAAGGATTTTAAATGGCAAAGAAAAATAGATTTTCAGGAAGAGATTATATTTCAGTATTCGATTTTTCGACTGAAGAAGTTTGGAAGATATTCAAACTTGCAAAAGCAATGAAAGCTAATCCGAAAAAGTATCGGAAATCGTGCGAAGGAAAAATAATGGCTTTGATTTTCGAGAAGCCCTCGCTCCGCACACGTGTAACTTTCGATGCGGGCATTAAACAATTAGGCGGCGATTCGATTTATCTTTCTCCTTTAGAAATAAATTTAGGTAAACGCGAATCGGTTTACGATGTTGCAAAAAATCTGGAACGGATGGTTGATGGAATTATGATACGCACATTCGGTCATGATATTGCAACCGGACTTGCCGAGAATGCCAACATTCCAATAATAAACGGATTAACGGATCTCGAACATCCCTGCCAGGCAATGGCTGATTTCTTTACTGTTTGGGAGTTCAATAAAAAATTAGAAAAAGTAAAATTAACTTACGTTGGCGATGGTAATAACGTTGCACATTCGCTTATGCTTGCCGCTGCACGTATCGGGCTTTCAATATCGGTTGCAACTCCCAAAGGTTATGAACCAAACCAACAAATTTTAGAAATGGCTCTTCAAGGCGCTAAGAAAACGGGCGCAAAAATTCAGGTTACAAACGATCCTTTCGAAGCAGTTAAAAATGCCGACGCAGTTTATACTGATGTGTGGGCAAGTATGGGACAAGAAAAAGAAGCCGAAGCGAGAAGGAAAATTTTCTTACCATATCAAGTCAATTCTGAACTGATGAAACATGCAAAGAAGAGCGCACTCTTCTTACATTGTTTACCAGCTCATCGTGGCGACGAAGTAACCGACGAAGTAATAGACAGTAAAAACTCAGTCGTGTTTCAGGAAGCTGAAAACCGATTGCACGTTCAAAAAGCAATTATGCACGAATTGTTGAGGGATTAATGAAGAAAGTTGCTGTAATTGCTATTGGTGGTAACTCACTCATTCGAGCAGGTCAACGCGGCACTATCGAAGAACAGTTTGAGAATGTAATTAAAACTTCAGAACAAATTGTAAAACTGTTTCAAGCGGGATACGATGTAATTATAACTCACGGAAATGGTCCACAAGTCGGCGCTCAGTTGTTACGTTCCGAACTTGCAAGCTCGCAAGTTTACACACAACCGTTAGATGTGTGTGTTGCAGATACACAAGGTTCAATGGGTTATATGATGCAACTCGGAATTCAAAACGAGTTAGCACATTATAATATTAATATCAGTGTGGCTACTATTGTAACACAAGTTGTAGTTGATAAAAACGACAAAGGTTTTGCAAATCCGAACAAACCAATCGGTCCCTTTTACTCGAAAGAAGAAGCCGATCGGAAGATAAATGAACTAGGCTGGAGAATGGTTGAAGATGCGGCTCGTGGTTATCGCCGCGTAGTTTCTTCACCACAACCGTTGGAAATTGTAGAATTAGAATTCATCAAATCCTGTATAGAAAAAGATTTGATTGTAATATCTTGCGGCGGCGGAGGAATTCCGGTTATACGCGAAAATTCCAAACTCAAAGGAGTTGAAGCTGTGATCGATAAAGACCGCGCTTCAAGTTTGTTGGCTTCAAAACTGAAAGCCGATGTCTTTATTATCTCAACCGACGCTGAATTTGTATGTTTAAATTATAAAAAGTCCAATCAGATAAATTTAGAGAAAGTTACACTTGCAGAAATAAAGAAGTATTACAACGAGGGTCATTTCCCGCCGGGGAATATGGGTCCGAAAATTGAAGCAGCAATGAGTTTTCTCGAAAACGGCGGTGGTGAAGTTGTAATTACTTCGCCTGAAAAAATTGTAGATGCAGTTCAAGGTAAAACCGGAACTCGTTTAGTTCCATAAAGGAGAGAGAAGAATATGAAACCAAAACATATTATTGAATCGCAGCAGTTCAACGTTCCGTTTATAACTGAATTATTTGCATCGGCACAGCGGATGGAAAAAATTGCGACAAAAGGCGGAACACAGGATTATAATAATAAAATAATGGCATCCCTTTTTTACGAGCCGTCAACACGGACACGATTTTCGTTCGAGACAGCAATGCACCGTTTGGGAGGAAGAATTCTTTCTACCGAGAACGCTCAGGAGTTTTCCTCAGCTATTCGCGGCGAAAGTTTGGAAGATACTATAAAAGTTATCAGCCATTTTGTCGATGCGATAGTTTTACGCCACAACGAAATTGGCGGCGCTAAACGTGCCGCCGAAGTTTCGTCTGTTCCGGTTATCAACGCCGGCGATGGTAAAGGCGGACAACATCCAACTCAGGCGCTTACCGATTTATTCACTATCTACAAAGAAATTAAAACTATCGAGGGATTAAATATTGCATTAGTCGGCGACCTTGCAAAAGGAAGAACTGTGCGCTCGTTGGCTTATTTACTAAGCAAGTATGAGAGGGTAAAAATATTTTTTGTAGCACCCGAAAAGCTTCAGATTCATGAAGACATCTGTAAACATCTCGAAGAAAACGAAATTTGGTTTACGAAAGAAAACGATTTACGGAAAATTATCGGTGAAGTTGATGTGGTTTATCAAACACGCATCGAAAAAGAAAATCTAAAAGTAAACGAGTCTGAATATGAAAAAATTATGGAATCGTTTTACATAAATTCGAAAATGATGCAGAAACTAAAACAGAGTGCAATAGTTATGCATCCACTTCCGCGTTTGAAGGAAATTTCACCGGAAGTTGATACCGACAAACGTTCAGCTTATTTTCGTCAGGCACAGAATAGTATCTACATCCGCATGGCGCTGTTAGCAAGTGTGATGGAAGGATAGTCGGCAAAAGATTGTTTTTATCAATATTTTTCTTAATTTTAATGTGATATTTTATCAAATAACAGGAATCAAATTATGCGTTCTCATAAAAAACATCAACAATACTGGGCTTTAATACTCGGAGCCTCAAGCGGCTTCGGAGGAGCTACAGCAATTGAGCTTGCAAAAAATGGCTACAATATTTTCGGCGTGCATTTAGACAGGCAAGTAACGCTGCCTCAGGTAAAACACGTTATCAAAGAAATTGAAAAAGCCGGACGTGAGGCTGTCTTCTTTAATATAAATGCTGCCGATGCAATAAAGCGGCAGGAAACTTTAGATGACATTCAAGAAAGATTAGCGAACGGCGACAACGGATTAGTAAAAGTTTTGGTTCACTCGCTTGCTTTCGGAACTCTTCGACCGTTTATAACGAAATCTCAAAACGATTCGATAACACAAGCGCAAATGGAAATGACCTCGGATGTTATGGCTCACAGTCTTGTTTATTGGACGCAAGGACTTGTATCCCGCGGATTATTAGCTGAAGGTGGACGGATATTCGGTTTAACAAGTGCCGGCTCGAAAACTATTATCCCGAATTATGGTGCCGTATCAGCGGCGAAAGCAGCTCTTGAATCGCACATCCGCCAGCTTGCTTACGAACTTGGTCCGATGGGTGTTACAGCAAACGCTTTAATGGCGGGAGTTACCGATACACCGGCGCTTCAGAAAATTCCGGGAGCTCAAAAAATGTTAGAGGGTGCTAAATTAAAAAATCCTCACGGGCGAGTTACTGTCCCTCAAGATGTTGCGCACGCAATTGCGATGCTTTGCAAAGACGAAAGCAACTGGATTTCAGGAAACGTAATTGGTGTTGACGGCGGAGAAAGTATTGTAAGTTTTGCCGGCGATAAAAGTTCACATATTATTAAGTAAAATTTTAAGGAGTGAGTTTAAGGATGTTTGAATTCAATTTTACAGAAGAGCAGTTAATGTTGCGCGATATGGTTCGCGAATTTACTAACAACGAAATAAAACCTATCGCATCAAAAATCGACCAAGAAGAACGTATTCCACCTGAATTAATCAAAAAGATTGCCGACTTGGGTTTGCTTGGCGCCGCTTTCCCGACTGAATATGGCGGCGGCGGTTTCGGCGAAGTGGGATATTGTTTAATGCAGGAAGAAATTGGCAGGGGTTGTTTATCGACTGCGACTTTTATCGGTGCTCATGAATCAATCGGAACGAATACTATTTATATTGGTGGCAGCGAAGAACTAAAGAAAAAATATATACCATTACTTGCCGAAGGCAAAATGATAGGTGCCTTCGCTCTTACTGAATCGAAAGCCGGCTCGGATTCGTTTAACGTGAGGACGACTGCAAAGTTGGATGGCAACGAGTGGGTTATAAATGGCGAAAAAATGTGGATCACAAATGGAGGAATCGCTGACGTGATTTCTGTTTTTGCCCGAACTGAACGGGGCGTTACAGCCTTTGCAGTTGAAACTAAAACTCCGGGTTTCCACGCACATCCTCCTGAAAAAAAGATGGGAATAAAAGGAAGTATCACAAACTCACTTACTTTTGAAAATGTTAGAATACCAAAAGAAAATATAATCGGTCAGGAGGGGCGCGGATTTTTAGTGGCAATGAAAACTTTGGATGCAGGTCGCCTCGGACTTGGCGCTGCCTGTATCGGTTCGTCGAAAGAAGTTTTAGAACTTTCAACAAAGTATGCGAAAGAAAGAATACAATTCGATCAACCGATAGCAAATTTTCAAGGCGTTCAGTTTATGTT
Organism: uncultured Ignavibacteriota bacterium; assembly: GCA_947085405.1. Taxonomy (GTDB): domain Bacteria; phylum Bacteroidota; class Ignavibacteria; order UBA10030; family BY39; genus JASEGV01. The sequence goes on along the minus strand of CAMTWO010000039.1, from coordinate 2,022 downwards.
AGCCGAGATGGGCACATTGATATACGCAATGGAATCAATCGTGTATCGCACGGCTGTCGATTACGATTTGGGCAAGAGCATCAGCAAGCAATCGGCGATGGTAAAACTTTTCTGTTCAGAAGCTGCCGACAAAATTATGGATTCCGCAGTTCAAATTCACGGTGGAATGGGTTATTCGCGTGAACTACCGATCGAAAGATTCTATCGCGATTCACGTATTAATAGAATTTTTGAAGGAACGAGCGAAATTCAAAAAGGTATCATTGCACGAGATCTTCTTAAGAAAAACGGAGTTATGTAAAAATAAATAAGGAGAAATAAAAATGTCTGAAAAAACCGGAAAACAGCAGCAAGTAAAAACTTCGGAACTCGATTCACTTATCGAAAAACTTAATTCTTTTTCAACCGATAATTATTGGGATTTAGGAAAATTTTTGGTTGATAAATTTTTGCCGGCTGCTTTGAAGGAGGGAATATTTGGAGAGCAGGCAATGAAAATGCTCTCATCACAACCGGGTTGTAAATTCCCATATTCGATGTTAAAGCAATGCCAACAGTTTTACACATATTTTCCCGATGTCGAAAAACGTCCGCTTGCCGAAATATTTTATTTCGATTTAGCTACGAAAGTTGACGAAACAACAAAGCGGCGTGAATATGAAAAATTGGCTATACAAAACAAATGGACGATATCAGATTTACGTAAGAAAATCAACGACGACGAGTTAGCCCGCCGTCAGGATGAAAAAACTAAGTATGGTTTCGATTTAAAGGAAAAAAATTTTTGGTCGTTCGATGCTGCCGATCCGCGATTCGGAAAACCAAACTTCAAAGGGAGAATACCCGGTCAGGTTGTTGCCAATTTACTTTTTTACTACACAAAACAGGGTGATTATTTAATCGATCCTTTTGCCGGAAGCGGAACGCTCGGAGATGTTGTTGATGCAGTTCCAGTTTTTCAAGACAGAAAATATAAAATGTATGATATCGAACCGGCGGACAGCAGGATTAACAGAAATAATGTTTTGCAAACCGGGATTCCTGAACAAACAACAAGTGTTGATTTTGTACTTCTAGATCCACCGTCCGAGTTTTTTCCTCAAACCTCAGACTCATCGTTTATGATTTCAACAGCTAAAGCTGAAACAATGCTGAAACTCAAAGGAGTAGTTCGTGAGACTTCCAGGATTTTGAAACAGGCCGGTCGGGTTTCTATGATTATCGAGCCGACAATTGTTGGAAATGAAATGATAGATTTTCCCGGAGAAGTTTCAAACCTGTTCAAAGAATTTGGCCTGAAACAAATCGGGCAAGTTTATATGCCGCGGAGGTCTGATTCTTCGAAAGCAAATAAATTCGGTGAAAAGGCAATGGTCTCGGAAATACGAGAAATATTAACGTTCGAAAAAATTTAATTGCCTTTTATAGCAATATTTCTTAAATTCAGAGTGTTAAAAGAGGACAGGTAGCTCAGTTGGTAGAGCAACGGCCTGAAAAGCCGTGTGTCGCCAGTTCAATTCTGGCCCTGTCCACTTTGGTAAGTCGAGTCGTTGACTCGACTTTTTTATTTTTATGTTAAACTGCTTTTAAATATTTTCAACACTCTGAACAGTGTGTCGCCAGTTCTCCGCCAAAGGTCGGACGGGAATTCTGGCCCTGTCCACAAGGAAAGTCGAGTTTTATACTCGACTTTTTGTTTTTTAAGTTAACCTGGATTTATAAATTATTGACTTGCTGAAAAGTCCGACCCCGCGGGATGCGGGGTGAAGATTCCGTCCCGTTTAAAAAAACGGAACGGACCGTGTGTCGCCAGTTCTCCGCCAAAGGTCGGACGGGAATTCTGGCCCTGTCCACTTTGGTAAGTCGAGTCGTTGACTCGACTTTTTTATTCTTTTCCGGGTGAATACCCCGAAGCTTGCTTCGGCTTTTAGAATGTGATATACTGGATGTATGAGTAAATATGTGCACAAGAGTCATAATGTCTCAGTTCTGATATATCATCTGGTGTGTCCAGCGAAGTAT
>CAMTWO010000038.1:0-43168 GCA_947085405.1 uncultured Ignavibacteriota bacterium | reverse complement strand
TAAGTCGTGGGTTAATAAACTAAAAACATCAAAGCACTATCGCTACAGCGGTTTCCAACAAGCCAATGCCAACTTGAGTTAGTTACTGAAGTTACGCAGAACCGTCAATTTCGGCCTGTTTCAATAACCCCACGCTTAAGCGTGGGGTTATTGAAAAGCAATTCTCATCATGGGCTTTAGCCCAATTAATAAATTATAGTTTTCTGTTGATAAACTACAACCAGAAACTAATTAACTAAAACAAAGAACAAAAAACCAATAACCACACTCGTTCTCCAAAGCTCCAACCTGTGCACAACTGCTTCGGTTGGAAAGTTAGCGTAGGAGAAGCATCTTACGCACAACGTTAAACCTGTTATTTGCGTCCTTAATTCTGCAGAAGTAAATTCCAGAAGCTAAATTGGCTCCATCGAAGTAAACGGCATTTTTGCCTTGGAAGAATTCTATATTATCGGCTAAAGTAATTACTTCCTGACCAAGAACGTTATATACTTTTATATTTACAATACTTTTTTCTGGCAAATCAAACTCGATTGTAGTAAACGGGTTGAACGGGTTTGGGTAATTTTGTGCAAAAATTTCTTTTTCAATTATAGAGGCGGTTTTTCTGACGACTGTCCCGATGCCGTATTTTAAAGTAACACCTTGCAACCCGACTGTCCAAACATTCGAGGTATCCACTGCACAAATCGCATTCAACGTGCTGCGTGTAGGCGATGGAATATTCAACCAAGTGGTGCCGCCGTCTGTCGTAGATAAAAGAGTTCCGCTAACACCGACTGCCCAGCCATTCAACGTATCTGTAAAAGCTACAGCTTTCAATTCCCGTGTAGTATTTGAAACCTGTGCCACCCAAGTCTCGCCGCCGTTTGTAGTTTTGCGGATTGTGCCTTTATTGCCAACAATCCAGCCGACTTGAGAATTAACAAACTGAACAGAATTTAATTTCATCGTTGTTGCCGATGAACGTACTAACCAAGTATCGCCAGAGTTTGTAGTACGCATTACCAAACCATTAGAACCGACGATGTAACCATTTTGGTTATTTGTAAAATGGACATCGTAAAATGTGCTTGTAACGTTTGTTCTTAATTTTTTCCAGATGGCACCGCCGTTTGTAGTTCTTAGAAAAGTACCACTCGTTCCAACGGCAAAACCCAAATCGCTATTAACAAAAAATAAATTATTGAAAGTTCTTGTTGTACCTGTAGGTAACCGCGTCCAGCTAACACCGGCATCAACAGATTTTTCGATGAGACCGCTTCTTCCCGCAATAAAAATGGTTGACGAATCAAGCAGTGTAATAACATTTGCTTTTTTGCCGGTTAGCGATGTTTGGGCAATCCATTCGATACCGCCATTTGTAGTTTTATAGGCGATGCCGTTACTACCTAAAGCCCAACCGTTGCGTGAATCGGCAAAACTAACCGAGTATAAATTATCGCGATGCCCGCGTGTAAGGTTCGTCCAACTATCGCCGCCGTCGGTAGTTTTTAAAATAATACCTCTCGACCCGGCTGCAAAACCAGTAGTAGAATCAAAAAACTTAACAGCATCAAGCCACTCGGTAGTTCCAGAAAATTGAGGAACCCAGGTGGCTCCTTGATTTACAGTTTTGACGATAGTACCGTTAGAGCCAACAGCCCAACCGGTGGTGGAATCAATAAAATCAACATCCTCTAACCAGGCACCTGTGTTTGAAATTGAGGCAAGCCAATTCGTTCCCGCGTTCGTCGTGCGGCGAATCGTGCCGTTTCGCCCGGCAGTTAAACCTTTTTGAGGTGTAACAAATTTTACTGTTGATAAGTTACTGTTAGTTCCAGATACCTGCTCAGACCAAATTGCACCGCTGTTCGTGGTAGTGAAAATCGAACCTGAATCGCAGACAATCCAACCTCTCGTAGGTGAAATGAAATCAACACTACGAACATTACGGCTTGTAAAAGGAACTTGTACAGTCCACGAATTTCCACCATTCGTCGTCCTTCGTATCGATGCAAAATGTCCAACAACCCAACCTGTATCTTTATTTATAAATTTTATAGAATTTATCGGAAAAGTAAATGATGTGGTTAGCTTATTCCAGATCAAACCACCGTCGGTAGTTTTAAGTATCGTTCCAATTGTGCCGCCGGCAAAACCGGACAGAGAATCAACCATGGCTATCGCAGTCAAACGGTTCACAGTATTACCGGCTGCAAAATCTGCAATAAAGTTGTTACCCGTATCAACAGATGAAATTATACTAGAACGTTCACCTACAAAATATATTTTATCAGTAAGAGATGTTCTAGATATATCTATTCCATAAAGAGTATTATTTTGAGGATACGGATTTTGCCAATACCATTTTTTTGATGAGGATATTGCTTCTTTATTAAAGGATATCTCAACGTCTTCGTCTATTTGTATGTAATCACTCTCGGTAACCAATGAATCGTTCAGCATTTCTTCCAAATCATTATTTGCAATCGTAGAGTCTTGTTCAACATCGCCTTGTCCGTAACTTGCCGGATGTAAAAATAAAAACAAGACTAACAAAACTAATATATTTATTATTATTCTATTCATATATACCTCATTTTATTCGATTTTTACCAAACCAAAATCAATATTTTCTATAATATGGCCTTCGGGTTGAGAATACACTTCTACGAGATGCTCGTTAATTATGCTAACATAACCCGCTCCTGCTAATTCTGATTCTAGAAGTGTTACACGATATTTACCGGGTGGAATATTCTCAAAAACATATTCGCCTGATGACATAGTGAAAGTTTTATTCGAATATGCTACATCTTCTGGTTTATCGACCACCCTATTGACTACTACAGTTATTCCGGAAACCGGCTCTTTTAATTCACCCACTACTAAATTTACCATACCGCTTACAATACCACCGTTCACAAAAGGTATATCAATAATTTTATACGCATTCGGCTCTGCGATAGTTGAAACAGATTGATATTTGGCTACCCAATTCGGATTCTCTAATGATTGTGGCGGTATAACAACTGTATAGTATTGATACGGTTGAGGAGAATTTATAATTAATCCTTCTTTTGTTTTTTTGCTTGAACCGCCACGAAATTGTGATGCCTGATTTATTTTCACATTCGTGATATAATTTTCTTCATTTTCCTTAATACCGTTATTATTAGAATCATAAAACGGCTTAAAATTTATAACACCTCTGCCAAGTTTTTGCCTATAATCAAAATGATAGTTTTTAAAATTATCTGAAATAAATACACTTCCTTGTAGATATAAATTATAACTCGTTTTGCCTCTCACTCTGCTAATATTGCCGGATGAGCGTACCAATGGTAAAAAATATGAGATATTTAAATTAGCTATTGTAATATTAGGTTGGAGTACTCTTTCGTAAGACGCTGTAAAATTGAAGTTAGGCAATCCTTTAGCTATGCTAAAACCAATCGAACCGACCTTATTCAAATTATGATTGTAATTAGAGGATACTTGGAAAACGACATCAACCGGTAACCGCATAGAAAGGTTAGCATTTGTTGACCAATTTGAAGTTTGAAAATAAGAAGGTAATTTATTAATACTTTTATTGTATATTGAAATCATAGAATATTGGAATCCGCCCGCATAAGCAGTGAACTGGCTGATGTATGTAAACAATTTGATAATATCAGATCTAGAATAAATTCCATTTTGGTCAAAATAGAATCCGTAAGGATTGATACCTCGAGAAACTATAAGTGGAAGTCTCAAATTAAACGACGCTTGATTTGTTAGCTTGTTGGGGTTTAATGGTGAATTTTTATTTATAAATTCGTGTGATAACATTAATAAAGCATCAGAAGGAAAGACCCAATTAATTTTTGAAACCGAATTTAAAAAAGGGGAAAATGAAAACTCACCCGTTAACCCTCTTGTTAACCTCACAGTCGCTAAACCAGCGGGATAAAATTTTGTTTTAGAATTACTGTTTAGATACTTTAATTCGGTACCCATTGTAATTAAATTTGTTGCACCATACTCAAAAAGTACATCCCAAAACTGTTCTTTCGTACGCCTCCTCAAATATCCTGCTTTAACGCTATACTGAAACTCACCGTTCGGCAACAAACTATGTGGAACATTATAACGGTATAAATATCTTTCCATTCCACCCCATTGGTCATACTCTCTGAATTCGTAATCAGATATCCCGTAAGGTAATTGAATATTAACATTATATTGGTTATCAATTGGAGCAGGTTGGTAATCAGTTAACTCCCCAGCTTGGTACATTTCAAGTTCCCTTGAATCGTGAACATTAATTTTAACTTCATCACTCCCCTGTATTAATCTCCTTCGGGCAGAGCGGTTTGTAATCTCAATCCCTCGCACACGTCCAAATGAACTTCGACTGAAACCGGTTAAATCGCCGAGTACCACCTGACCCAAATAATTATTTTCAAAAAATGGAACTCTGAGAAATCCATTAATATCTTTATCTTTGATTGGTTGATAAATTACACCATTCATTGTCCATTGCAAATCGCTCCCGAATATTCTATTTCCAGAGCCAAGTGAATACCTATACTTAGAGAACTTTCCCTCATTGAAATTAGAACTTATCCGCCAATCTAATGTGCTTCCGTTAAAAAATTTATATCTATATTCTTCAGTGTATGGTTCAAGTTGAATTTCTCTTGAACTCAAAATTTTTTCCCGTTTTTTTTTATTATTATTTATTGTGATAACAGGTATAGGGTATATACTTTTCAATTCCACATTTAATTTGCGTAAATCAAATTGTAAATCAATTCCAAAAATTTCTTTATACACCTCGCCGCTAATATATATCTGGTCATTTTTAATAATAACAAATTCTGGCTGTAATGCGTACTTTATTGAATTATACACGCCAAGCATATTTTCCGAAATATCAATACTATATTTATATTCTTTATTTGGAAAGAAACCAGTAATTATTTTTCCTGTTTCGTCAATTTCTATTTTTATACTTAAAAAATTTAACAATTGTTCAATCGGATAGTATATTTTTCCGTTCTGTCTGAGAAGTAACAAATCTAACGAGCCGACATTTTTAATTTTTAATAACGCAGGGATTTCCTCGATTGTTGAAGCGTTTATTTTTTCATTTGCCGCCCAACAAAATACATTTGAAAATAAAATAATTATTAAGAAATAATATTTTAATCGACTCCCCGTCATATTTAATCTTTCGGTTTATACGGAATAATCCATTCTTCTTTTTTTGTCTGAATTAATTTTTTCTTATCGATATCGCTCCGCTTCGACTCAGCAATAATTTGAATTTTTTCGATCTTTGCTGATTTATCTTCTACATTTATTTCAATAGGAATTTGTAAAACTTTATAGACAGATATATTTTTAACAAAATTTCCTTTAATTTTGCCTGATTTATCTAACAACCTGATATTTAAGCTCCCCCAAAAAGCACCATTTCCGGTTCTTCTTAATAATGTATTAAATGATATTTTACCATCATTTTCTTTAATATCAAAAATGTTTTCTAGTATTATCCCTGTACTCACATTACCCAAACGATAATTTACAGGAACATCAATTACTGTAACTACTTCTATTGTCGGTTGCGATTTTTTAACCTGTAATTTTTGTAAAATTTTAGGAGTAACATACATTCTTGCCCAGTATTCGCCTGTTACTGAATTTTTTGGAAAATCGACATATATTCTGATTGTTCTAACTTCTTCAGGACCCAAAGTAAATGACTGAGGGAATACTCTAACATAACTTAACAACGATCTGTTAAAATTATCTAAAGAATCTTCGGTCATCAATCGAAGGATACCATTCTCATCACTCATAAAATATCCATATTTAAATTCGATTGATACTTCAATTAAATTTTCGGATGTATTTTTAACTGTAACAGAAGTAGATTTCTCAGGTGAGTTTAAAAATAATAAAGTAGGCCTGACAATTAAGCCGGATATCGAATGAATTGAATAAATTAATGATATTACAATTATTGCAACAATTTGATTTGTTTTCATCTTGCACAGTTAATAAATTACTAACGACTATATAAATTTATGGGGACATTTTTATATACTAAAAACATCCCCACAAAATAAATTAGACAACTATCTAGTTTAGGTTATTGATAACTTGCTATTGCTACAATTGATCCAGCCCAACCTTCTAGTTCGATAACCTTAGGAACTGTAAAATTATAAGTAAATAATAATTGCGCTGCGCCTTCTAAACCACCATTGATTACTAGCGGAACATTTGGATTATACAATACTGGTAATTCACCCGTTCTTACTACACCTGTAAAATTAATCGGCATAACTGTGGTTGCGCCTAATAATTTTGTTGGTAAAATAAATTGAAATGCTACATCAGCATAAGGATCACAGGCAAGGTCAAATCCAATATCACCGGCTTCTTCTGACCCGCTTACAATCGGTTGAATTGATGAAACTCCTTCAACAATATAAACGTTATAGTAAGTATTAGCTACTACTCCTATGATTGCGACATCCTCATAGGGAGTAAGGACTAATTCTGTTGCAAGTCCAGTAACGGTAAAGGTTGAAATACCGGAAACCATTTGTGCATTAACCATACCAACGGCTAATACCACTAATAATAATGAAAATAATAAGTGTTTCATTTTGTAACTCCTTTAATTGTTTTTGTTAATTGTGTTAATTGTGGGTTAAGTGTTAATTAATTAATTGTGAATCTGTTAGTTTGTAATTTGAATATTGTAATTTTTTTATTAAATGTCAAGTGTTTTTTCAATTTTTTAAAAATAATTTTTTTTGTAATGTGCGACTCACTTAAAAAGTGAGTCGCACGTAACAACCTATTTCATGAGTAACATCTTCTTCATAATCGCTGTTTTTGCGCCGGTTTCGAGACCTTCGGCAGTCAAGCGATATATGTAAACGCCCGACGATAAGCTACTGGCGTCGAACGATATGTATTCAGGTCCGTAGCTTAACTCTTCTCGATTAATCAAAGTTGCTACTTCCTGACCCAACATATTGTAAACCTTCAACGTAACAATTGCATCTTCCGGTAAGCTGAACTCAATTGTTGTTGTCGGGTTGAACGGGTTTGGATAATTCTGGTTCATCACAAATGTTTCCGGTATCTCAACCACTGTTGGTGCCGGGATGATGGTAGCTGCAAGTGTTCCGGGTCTCAGGAAGGATACTTCAGCTAACGGTTTTACACCTTTTAATTCTAACTTTAAACCGCTAAATCCACCAACGGTAGTATCAATATCTCCGCTGAATGCACCGTTAATAGATGCAAGTACAGTATTAAGATTAGCATAATCAAATGCTGCATCAAATGTTGTCATCCTTGGGTCTGCAATAGTACTAATTTCGCTTAGAACCATTCCGTGGAAGAAATTACCTGGATTATGATATAGCAATTCACCCAAACCGTTTGGCGTATTTCCTTGAGCGCTCGCAAGGATGTTAAATTTAAATGCAATCAAGTTTGCCATCAAAACGTTATCGTGTTTTTCTGGTGGCAACGATTTATTTTCTTTACGAATTGGTTTTATACCGCCTGCATAGAAATCAAACCATCTTGGGGTTCCAGCTTGAAGTGCTGTTTTGCCGCGAAGTGTTTTTTGCATACTACCGGCATCGTACAATTTTAACCATCCAGTCAGTTTAGGATCACCAGTTGATACACCAAGAAGAATTCCTGAACCGCCTGTTTTTACAGCCGGGAAAATATTAAAAGCGACATTTCCAAGATTCGGCATTGGTAAGCGTGGCATGTTGAGTTTCCATACTGGTTCGGTTCCGACAAGTGCAATCTTTACAATTTTCTCTTTCGCTATAACGTCAACAGGTAACCACCAGTATTTTGCTTTTATCGGTTTGGCTGACTTAACAAATCCATGAATGTTAATTACATCACCAGCAGTTAAGCTTGCCCATATATAATCAAATTTTTTGTTACTTGCATCGTGAGCACCTGTAAGATTATAATCGGTTCCAAGAACTTGGACAATTCCGTTTCTCTTAACTACCTGTGCTGGAATTAGTTGTCCTTGCCATGAGTTTCCAAGCGATGCACCACCCAATTCTAAATGCAACTGGTTATAAGCTGGAACGTGAGCAGGAACTACAAATTCAAGTTCAAACTCAAGTTTGTCAGGTTTGGCTTTGCTTAATGCCTTGTAAAACTTAGATTTTACCGGATCGACTGCGCCTAACTGTGCTGCAGTAAATGTGCGGAACTTTGTACCTGCACCGGCAAGGGCTTCAACAGGAATTACAGTAGAATAATTACCAGCGTTGTGTGCCAAAGTAATATTTCCGCTGTAAGAACCACTTACTACAGGTGCGAATGAAACTGTTAATTCAAAAGTAGCCAACGGAACTACTACTTCTGGACCTACTGAGCTAATTGCAAATAAAGGATTTGAGGTCGTAATTCCAGCGATATCTAAATTGCGATTACCTGTATTTGTAACTGTGAAAACTTGTTGAGCAGTTAAACCGATTAAAACTGTACCGAAATTTTTTGATACCGGATCTACACCAATACCAGCGGCGTTAGTCGTGCGTGTAATTCGGAACTTGAAAGGTGCATCGGAATTACCAGCCGCTAAAGTAAGCGATGTTTGTGTAAGCATATTAACTACATACTGTGGAAATATTTCAGGATCCGCAAATGCCGGATGATTCTCAATCTTTAAAAAGCCGGAACCACTGGATAAACCTGCGGGCCATGATATTGTAATAGGACCGCCTAACACACCGGTTTGTACTGTAACATCCCATGTGTTTATTTGATCGCCCACGAGCTTTGTTTTGATATCTGATAGAGAACCCAAGCCCAGAACAGTAAATCGGGCTTCAAAAATGCCTTGTCTTTCGGGAGGCATCGGTGGAAGTTCAGTCTCTCTTGGGAATAATAATGAATCGAGACCTGCTGTTGCTGACACGTCTAAACCGAAGTCAAGTAAAGTCGTGTTGACTCCGTCTGTTACAGTCAGTTGAATGGTTGGTTGAGCATGGACAGCTTGACCGAGGAAAAGAGCTACAGTCAAAACACTCAACAAAGAAAACGTGATAATTTTTTTCATAATACCCTCACTTATTTTTGGTAATTATTATTGTTAGTTATTTAATTAATTGGTTTCATAAAGTTTTTATTTGGTACTGCCGGAAAGAGCAACCTTCCGGCAGCACAAGATACTAATAATTTACTTTAACATCAAGGCTTTGCGGACAGCCGAGAAGCCATCGCTAGTCATTTTGATAAAGTAAACACCGCTCGGTGCAACGTGACCTTGCGAGTTTTGACCGTTCCATTCAACTGAATGGTATCCGGCATCTTTAATTCCGTCGAACAAAGTAGCTACTTTGCTGCCTAATATGTCGTACACTATTACATCAACGCGAGCATTTTTAGGCATTGCAAATTCGAACTTAGTCGAAGGGTTGAAAGGATTCGGATAGTTTTGACCTAACATAAACTCGGTCGGTAATCCTTTCGAGTCAATCGTCAAAATAATCGAAGAAGCTCGTAGAATTTGTGTGCTTCCGTTATCGCCGTTCAACGATATTGTCGATTGTTTTTTACCATCGAAAGAATTTTCGACGAAGAAACTGCGGGTCCGGTTAGCTAAATTCCAGCTCACTGTTAACGGATAAGCATCAGCGTTTACGCTAATCGGATACTGAAGAGTTCCATCAAACTGTGCAGGATATGCCTCAACTAATCGCTGTGATGCGAATCGAACATCGAGAACGCCTGCCGGCGGACTTGGTGGTAATGTGTAGTATGCAACCGGGAAATTACCATCAGTGTTTTCGCCGAAGTATAAAGTTTGACTGCTATTGAATTTATCAGTTATAGTAATGCTGTTAAACTTGCTTAATTCGGCAAGCTCTGTTTCTTCTTTGGCTACGGTAGTAGCGCTGATTTTCAGTTTTCCTGGGGCATTTACCTTAATCCAGTAACCAAACCCTGGACGAATTTGTGTCGCTTTAGCATAACCTGCCGCACCAAATTCATAGTAAGGTGATGTTATGATACCGGCGGGTTCCGGAATTATTGCTGAAACATTAGTGGGCTTAATTATCGAGCCAATCATGTTCCAGCCCGTTGTTACTGGATATTCATGTTCATACACAAATCCTCCTAACATTGAGAAGGTTTGAGCAGAGGCAAATTTCATCCAATACGCAGGGCCTAATTTCAGAATAGTATCAATTGCATACGCACCATTGCGGTATGTAAATGCGTTTGACTGAGCAGTTGGGAATAAAGTTGTTTTTAATTCTTCTCTGCGAACAGGTATCGAAACCATATTCCAACCTGAACGAACGCTAATTTGGTCGGTTAAAGTAGTATCTAAGCAAATTGCGCGAACTAAATTACGCATCGCTATTTTGTTATTTGGACCGGCCGGAACCCACCTATAATTTTCGCGTAGCGGAAAATATGTTTTACCGGTATCTTCCGAGAAGAAACTTCTATTACCTTCATTCCAGATGGTTTGCTTTTCTTCAGGATAATAATCAACCGCCTGCGGATAAGGTAAAACTAACATAGTAGATTTAGTCCCAGTTACAGGATCTATTGCTATAAAGCCATGCAGAGCAGGGAAAAATATTTGAATCCAGAATTCTTCACCGGCATTGAACCACAATTCTTGATCGATTGGAAAACTAACCCATTGTGATCCATTGGTCCGAACAATATACTCATTCTTAAACCACTTCTGCCATAATACAGCCCCCGGAGTTGAATCGTTGAGTCCTTGTCGAATTGATAGCAGTACTGAATCAACTACCACAACGTTTTGATATGTTACACTGTAACAAACATCAGCAGATTGTAGTTTGGTGCGTTGAGTCGGGGTAAAACGAACACCCGATGTTAATGTACGGCGTAAGCTATCTGTTCCCCAATTTGAATCCTGCACATCATTCGAATCGTCGTATGCAATTGAGAATGAATTTGATGAATATGCACGAACCTTTATAGCGAGAGTATCATTTTCTAATGTTGTATCACCACTGGCTACTGCACGAGTTCTTATATCGTATGTTCCGATAGCTGGGGGATTGTAAGTTAATTCAACATTATCTTTACCAGCATAAGGGATTGAAGGGCGGCCTAAAAGTGTTTGAGCAACGTTATTAACAAACCACCTTAATTCATAAGCACCCGAAGCAATACCGCCGAGGTTTAATACTTCTGTTTTCAGTTTAAGAGAAGGCAAATAAGGTGTAACAGAGGTTTTAGGGTAAATTTCCGGAGTTATTCTTGTAACTGAATTTACAGCTAAATCCTTTGGTGGCACAATTATAATAGAAGTTTTACCATCATTAGTACCCGGGTCTTCATCACCCGTATAGAAATTACGTACAAAAATAGTTAATAGACCAGGAGTTAAAGGATTATATGTTTGAGTAAATGTTAGATAAGCATATTTATTATCTTTACCAGTCCAGGTAGGAGTGAATACTTGGTTAACGCCATCACTCGAATTCGCCGGGAGCGAACCAGCTTTATAATTTACAGTCAGAGTAGTTGGATTAGCTTCACGTCCATCATTTTTAATGATAACTTTCACAGTTTCAACAACACCAACAGCGCGAATGCCTGAATAGTTACTCAACTTTACTTGTACAACTGCTATATCTTTCATCGGTTGATAATCGACATTAACACGCATAAACTTCAAAGAAGCGCGCGAAACTGGACGACTATCACCGTCAGGTATAACGTTATTACGACCGGGGACTCTATCTTCCTGAAATGCCAGATACATCCAGCTACTATCATTGAGAACAGGATTAAATGACGAAACAGATGGATAACGCTCATCAAGTTCTGATGTTCTCGTAATATTTTTAGCGTCTGTCCATGTTGTACCGTTATCAGTAGTTTTTGCAAAAACTATATCTGAATAATGAAAATTTTTAGAATCAATCATATCTTCTATGTGAGCACTTGCAGCAACAAAAATCGAAGTTACTCCACCTTTAACTGTGTATCCCATAGTTGGTTGATGAAATGAGAAACCATGATTACTTTGTGATGTTTTTGTTGTCCGTTTTAAAAATGGGAAACCTAAACTATCCATCACAGTTCGGTTTACATTTGTACCTTGGTCGTATAACATTACCTTTGATGTGCGATAAGGAACAGAACCATCAATAATTTTTCCACCGCATGTAGCAATATAAAGTGTGTTTCCGATATACATTATATCGAAACCACCAAAATAGATATAATCATCGACTGCTTTAGTTCTGATGGAATCAAGTGGACCCCATGTTACACCATTGTCAAATGATTCTTTGAAAGCAATTGTATATGTTTCTATTCCACCCGGTGAGTAGAACCAACCGGCAGCAATTCTGCCATCGGCGCCAACTGCCAAACCGGTGCGAGCTCCACCTTCGAGTGTATCTAAAGGTGTCCAAGATGTAAAACCACCTAGAATATTATATGTCATAGCGTACGTACCGCCGGGGGACGGCCTGCCCGCGACAATAACCATATTTCCATTAGCCGCAATTTTTATGCAGGGCCATATTGGACGGTCCGATTCCCATTGCATTTCAGGATATATAGCATCACCAAAATCCGAACCTTCGGTTTGTTGTAACGAAAGAGCAGTACTTAATCCACCCTCTGGGTCACCGGGATGAACCGCATGGTTTACGATGTCGGCAGCATAAACACCTCCACCGAGATTTTCGATAGTCATCGCAGGATAACCTGAACGAGCAATTGGACCCTTGTTTAAAATATTGGGATTTTTCCACGTTTCACCACCATCAGACGAAAAACTGTAGGCAGTTCTACGTGAGGAGCTTATTGTAGAAGTAGCGCCTGTATCGGTACCAACCATCATAATTGCATGAATTTTATTTATATTTACAGGATTTACTTCTAGATAATCTAATGGTCCACCATTTGTTTGGAAATCCCAATATCCGGTAATCCCTGTATATACGCCACGGGCACTCGGCGGTGCTAAGTAAGCGGGCAAACTTTTCTTCGAATCGCTTTTCATCGAAGGAAATTTTGCATCTTCCTTTACCGGACCTTGGTCGATGAGTTCGGATTTTGGAATTACCTGCATCGCGTCTTGCGAAAAAGCCATTCCTGTTAATATAAGAACAGCCATTACACTGAGAACAATTTTACGCATGTTCATTCTTCCTTTCATTTGTTTTTAATTTTTTGTTATTAATTAATTGTAGTAATAGAAAATATTTATTTCTTTAGCAACCTGTCCTCCGAAGCTTTAGCGTAGGAGGATCATTTTTTGTACTGCAGAATATTTATCTGTGTTCATTTTTACAAAATATACACCACTGGGAACACTTTGCGAATTCATATCTTTACCATTCCATTCAACACTATAAGTGCCTGGAACAAAGTAGTTATCAGTTAAAGTTGTTATATATTCGCCTAAGGCGTTATACACCGTTAATACTGCGCGGGTCGAATTTTTAATCGAAAATCTGATATTGGTTGCCGGATTAAATGGGTTAGGGTAATTTTGATACAGCACAAAATCATCAGGAATTTGATTGCTCTCGATTTTTATATTTAGCGGACGAGCACCCCATTTAACCAACAATAAAGTTTTTACAGCTTCATTCGTTATTTGTACTGAATTATCTAAATCCATTCGAACATTAACTGTAAATCCACCTATCTCATCACGCAACTTAATACTATCGCACACATTTTTCAAAAACAAATTATTCCATCTTATAGTAACAGGATAACTTCCGATGCCTGGTTGAAAACTAACTCTGTATGTATCAATCTGTGTAAAACTTGTAAATGGAATATAATTTAAGCGTATCCCTTCTCCAAGTATTCCCGACCTTCGTGGTGGACTTACCCAGCGTGCATCGAAATAACCGGGTTCAACAGGCGGAAGCATATACTCACCTAAAGCATTATCGATTCCGTGTGTAGCGTTTGGATGGACACCAAAACGTATCGTATCGCGTGCTATTCCGGTTTCAAAAACTACAAACGAGGTAAGCCAATTTGCGGGTTCATCGCCATAAGTTCTAAAACTCCATACTGAGGACCATTCGCTCATTCCGGCTATATTTTTTGCTTTAACTCTCCAAAAATATCTGGTTTTTTCTGCTAGCAATCCGATTTTTCTTTCACTCACAGATACATTTGTGTCTAACAATATCCGGTTCGCAAGTGAAAAAATTGAATCACGTGCCACTTCCAAAAAATAGACTTCGGCATTCAAAGAAATTTCCCATTGTAAAGTAGGATTGAGCGAAATATTAGGAGCTAAATTCCTCGGTTCTTTAAGAACAGGTGTTACAGGTTTTGGTAAACCGACTGTAATAAAATTAAAAGTATCGGAATAATCGCCGTAACCTGTCCGGTTCCAGCTTCGAACACGCCAGTAATATTTTTTATCCAACCCTAAAGGTCCAACCTGTTTTGAAAGTCCTGAAAAACTGCTATCCTCGAATAACGGTTCTGCAAAGGTAATAACCGTATCAACCTGATAATGGTATCGCACTCCGCGAGTTGCTGAACTCCATTGGACTGTAGGATTAGCTATTACGTCTATAGTATTGTTCAAAGGCGATATCAATGTTACCTTTTCAGGAGGAGTCAAAATCGTTTTAAAATTCCAAACAGTTGAATAATTTCCTATTCCGACATAATTCTTCGCCCGAACACGCCAAAAATATTGTATGTATGAAATAAGAGTTGGAATTTGTTGTGATGTATCGGCGATATTTGTATTTGAATAAACTTTATTTGTGAAGTTATTATCGAGTGCGACTTCAAGTTCATATTGCGTAGCATATTGAACTGAATTCCAATTTACAATAGGTGAAAGTAATGCGTTAGTATCATTATTAGCCGGCGTTAAAAGAGTTGTCACCGAAGGAATTGGAACTCTTGTTCTAAACCGCCATACACCACTGTTAGTAATACCTGAATCGTTCTTAGCCCGAACCCGCCAGAAGTAAGTTGTTAATGGAATTAGACTGATTATACGTGATGTATCTGTTATTGTTGAGTCTTGAAATACTATTGATGAAATATTTGTATCGCTTGCAATTTGAATGTGATAACTTACAGCATCAAGAGTTGGCTTCCACTTGAAAGTTGTAACCGGCGAAATACCCGTGTCGCGATGAGCGGGTTGTAATAATTCAGGAACTGCCGGTTTATATAAACGTAAACTGAATGTTCGAATGTTTGAAAAAATACCATAATTTCCTTCGGCAGAACTACGAACCCGCCAAAAATATGTACGTCCGCTGGGTATCAGACTAATTTGCTTGAATGTATCAACTACAGCCGTATCGTTGATAACCACCTGCGTAAAGTTAACATCATTCGCTATTTGTAAATGATAGCGTGGTATTGCCACAGGTTTTCGCCATCTGAAATTAATTGGACGAGCTAAGTTAGCTGCCGCTGAATCAGGCGAAACAAGTGTTGGAACAGGTAATTGAGGAGTAATAAAACTGTTTGTGTTCGAGAATGTACCGTAACCATATTGGTTTCGTGCCCTCACTCGCCAGTAATACTTTTTATTATATCCAAGTGGATTTAACGGTTTTATCACTTGATGATTGAGCGTAGAATCATCAATAACGATGCTTGTAAAGTTTTCATCTAAAGCAATTTGATAATTATATGAAATTGCACTTTGCACGAAACTCCATATAAGTTCAGGTGTTACGACTTTTAACGCTGAATCCTTAACGGGAGAATAAGTAATAGCTTTTAAAGGTGGCTGTTCGGGATACGATTTCGAACCATATTTTATAATTCGCATCAGGGAAAAATCGGGATCAGATAAAACTACAAAAGTAGTTGTATCCATACGCATTCTTACACTTATAGGTGAGGTTATTTTGATACTATCGCAGACTAAATTTATACCTACGGGCCAATATACCTTTACCGGATAACCACGTGGGTTACCTAATTCATCAATGAAGGCAACATAATTAATCATAAAAGTATCGATACGTCCGATAGTAGTATATGCTTTTATGTCTTCATCTAAGCCATTTCCTAAACAAGCTCCGGCACCGCTTCTGCTATCTTTAAATCGAATTTCAATATCGGGCGCTGGACTTGGCGGTGGTAATTCCTTTTCTTTGACGACCGTACCATCATCAAAATTCAATATCACGTTTTCATCTATACAATAAGTTGCATTTGGATGGACTCCGGACAACAATTTTGCACGCAATCCTAGCGCTGATTCGCCGCGAAAAGGAATTACGAAATTGGTTTGTGCCGCTGCAATAAAACTTACCGCCAACAACAGCAAACCAATTACAATAATTTTTAAAAAATATATTTGATTTAGGTGATGCACTGATTGTACAAATTATTTTAGGGATTATTTACTTAATTAAAACAGATTTTTTGACGCTGTTAAATATTTCGCCGTTTTGGTTCACAGTATTCATTTTTATGTAATAGACACCATTAGCATAATTGGTAGCATCCCACTTAACAGAATAATTGCCGGCATTCATCTGTTCGTCAACTAAAGTATTTACAAGTTGACCAATTACATTATAAACACTGATTTTTACATTCGATGTATTTTTGATAGAGAATAAAACATCTGTCGATGGGTTGAAAGGGTTTGGATAATTTTGTTCTAATTTAAAATCGTTGGGTAAACCACCTATTTCTTGTACGTTTAATAGAGTTTGTGTAAATATATTTAGCCTGACAATATCCGCATCTGTTATAATTATAGATCTTTCGGTTAACATATTCACAGTTTGCAAATCGGCAGTCCCAAATTCTTTCATTGTTAAACTTGGAATAGATGGATCACTTATCGTTTCCCAACTAACAGTTATAGGAAAAGTTGCTGCACCAGGTTCAGTAAAAGCTAAACGGAATGTATCTCGGATAGTTTGACCTAAAGTCCATTTTCTTAAATCAAAAGGTTTTAAATTACCATCAACCATACCACTTCCCCCCGGATAACATGCATCAGTTAAACCGGTTGTCCTAAATTTTGCAAAAGCTAAGCTAAAACCGGGAGGATTCGGCGGTCCATCCGATTCTCCTAATGCTACATCCATACAATGTGTCGCATCAACGTGCCATCCAAATGTGGCGGTATATTGTTTAGGGACAGGAACCTCTGAATCAACAATAGTTAACTTAATCTTATACTCTTGTGAAAACATTGTTGCAGCTATTAACACTATTAAAATCGCTACACTAATAACTTTTAATTTCATTTAATTTCTCCTTCCGTTAGCTAACGGATTATTTGTTTATTTTTTATTTTATTTTTTTATTAGCTGTTCGCCCCGCCAGCAAGACAGAGCGAACAATTACTAACCCCTCCGTACCCTCCCCTTAAAAAGGGGAGGGACACAAGGTGGGGTAATTACTTCATCAAGACCATCTTCTTGATTTGTGAGAATTTAGCTGCATTCTCGCCTACACCATCGGCAGTAATTTGGTAGAAGTAAACACCGGACGAAAGATTGCCGGCTTCAAATTCTACGTCGTTAAGACCTTCGGTAAATAGTTCGCGATTAGCTAAAGTTGCAACTTCCTGACCAAGAACGTTATAAACCTTCAAGGTTACGATTGCATCTTCAGGTAATATGAACTGAATTGTAGTTGATGGGTTGAATGGGTTCGGATAGTTTTGAGCTAACTCAAAAATATCAGGTACTTGACTGTAGTTACCTTCGTTTGGTGTATTGATTGTAACTATTGTTCCATCGCCTGCACGCAATACGGGAACATCGGCAAGCTTCTTGATACCAGTAAGCACTGTTTTTGTGCTAAAGTTTGTGGTATCTAAGTTACCGGCAAATGCTTCATTGATTTCGCGAATCGCAGTAAAGTATCCGATTGCGAGTCCGGCTTCTGTTGGTTTTAATGTCATAGCATCACTGGCTTGTTTTGCAATGGTGCTAACCTTTTTACCATGGTGTGCAACAACTGAACCTTGATAAACTAATTCACCAAAACCTGGGAGTGTATGCGATGTAGCACTTGCTGCGATACCTAACTTTAGAGCAACGATTTCGGCAAAAAGCATATTATCGTGAACTATAGGTGGCAACGTTTTTTGTCCTTTTACAAATGGTTTGGTAATCTTCAAGAAATCGAAGAACCTTGCTGGACCATCGTGGATTCCGCCATTCTTATCATACAGCGATTTTTGAACATCGCCCGGTTTTGCAATAAGTACCCATCCGGTTGTTTTCGGATCGCCAACTATACCAACGAGTAAGCCAGCATCTGGCAGTGTAAAACCACCATCTGTGTAAACTTCATTAATGAGGTTTGCATAAGTTGGCATTGGTAAGCGAGGCATATTGAGATTCCATACTGATTCGGTTCCGAGAAGTGCAATCTTTACAATTTTCTCTTTTGCTACGAGGTCAACAGGTAACCACCAATATTTTGCTTTTATTGGTTTTGCAGATTTAACAAAACCGTGAATGTTGATTGTATCACCAGCGGCTAAACCGCCAATGACATAGTCAAACTTCTTGTTCTTACCATCGATTACACCAGTTAAAGTGTAATCAACACCAAGTTCAAGTTCTTCTCCGTTCAGTTTTACTACTTGTGCCGGAAATATTTGACCAGGATATTTTATATCTGTCGTTGCAAATGGTGCGGCACCATACTCTAAATGTAAAGTAGTAAAAGTTGGTGTATGAACAGGAACTGTTAATTCGAGTTCGAACTCTACTTTATCCGGTTTAGTGTTCTTTATAGCTTTGGGAAGTTTACTATTTACTAATGCAACAATATCTTCATGTCTAAATGAGCGATACATTGCCTGATCTTCATCGTAGTTTAGTGCAAAGTTGCCGGCAAATACTACGCCGCTTGCATTAACATTAATCGGATAATTTCCACTTGCAGGTGCAATAATATATCTGCCTGACGGAACTACTATACTTAATGTATATGAAGCAACCGGTGCAGCAAAATTGTATAATCCACCACCTGCAGTAACCGTGGTTAGAGTATTTAGATTAACTGTAACATCGTCAACACCGGGTTCGCCGACATTAAACAGACCATCACGGTTAAAGTCTAAGAATACTTTACCGCTTACAACTGCTAATTTAAAGTTACCAAAATCTTGGTCTACAACAGCTTGACCGCCGAGGTCGAGTGTTACTGCATAAGATGCAGCGGTTGGTAAAGTTTTTACCCAACCGGCTTGAAGATCTTCGGAAACTGTATAGTCGCCCGGAAGTAAGCTGGTGAAACTATATGCACCGCCTGCAGGTGTAACTACACTTGCTGTCATTGGTCCGGCTAAATTGATTGTCCAACCGGCAAGTCCCGGTTCGCCGGTTTCTTTTATACCGTTACCATTCAAATCTTCGAACTTCATACCTGAAATCGAAGCATTTGTAAAGTAGTTACCGAAATCTAAATCACCAATAATACCACCACCGGTAACTTCGATTTCGTGTTCCTGTAATAAATTACTTGGATATGTTAGTACCCATCCTGGTTTTTGGTCTTCATAAAGTGTATAGATACCCGGTACAATATTGTCAGGGAACATATATTGTCCGTTAGCATCTGAAGTACCAATATAGTTGTAAGGTTTCAGGTTTACGTTCCATCCTGCAGTTCCTGGTTCTCCTGTATCTTTAGCACCATTTTGGTTTACATCTAAGAAGAACATACCTGCTAATTTTGCGCCATCAAGGACTTCAAAGTTGTCGAATGCAACACCTTCATCAACCGAGAAGGCATCTGAACCAAATTTTACACGGAATCGAACAAGTGGAACATTAGCTAACTCGGATAGAGTAATTGTAGCTTTACGCCAGCCGCCTGGGTTGGTTTCAAAAGAACCTGACCACGCTGGGGCACCAAAAATTAAATATAGGTCCGGATCATCGCGATCGTTATACCAATTAATAGCAGTTGCTCTGTCGGCACGTACCCATGTAGCACCCTGATCGAGTGTATATTCAACTATTGTAGCATCCCAATCGGGTTCCATCATAAATGCCATATCGAAACGTAACACTGGGTTATTCAATGTTGTAAGGTCTAAATATGGTGAATAAACAGCACCCTGCCATGCTACTGCGTAGTTGGCATTAAGAGGACCTGTTACCCAAGCTTTTACGCCCGAAGCTGCTGTATTGATTGTGGTTTTAGCGGGCGTTCCTAACAACCAATCGTTCATCGTGCCAGCGGTAGGGGCTGAATACCAATCGCCAACCGTGGTTTCGAAATTATTAAAGTATGGTGCAACTGCTAATGGCGATACGAATAATGATTTTGTAATCGGACCATTATTTTCAGGTAACTGGTCGCCAACTAATTCTGTTGTTAAATACATTGTGTATGTTCCCGCTGTTGCTGTGTTGAAAGGAACTGTAAATGTATATGAAACCACAGCAAACGGATCGACTGCCGGTGTTGTTTCAACAACATTATAAACTTCGGTTGTTGCAGGAGCGGGTCCGACTATTCGAACACGTGTTGCGATACCGAATGTCTCAGTACCGTTACTCTTAACTCTTACTACCGGATATCCGTCGGTATTAAATATAATACCAGCCGGATCAGGACCTGTAATACTTACCGGGTAAGCATCGCGATCCCATGGTATTGGTGTAAATGCATCGGCGCCTACGTCAACAGGTGTTTTATCGGCACGTAATTCGCCATCAATATCGTGTGTGATATAAGCCGGAACGCTGGCTGTTCCCATTAAATCGGCGGGAGATACATAACCTTGATAAACAATGCGTCCATCGTTTGGTTTAAATAACGGATCGCCGACTTTACTGTTCACGTCAACCTGAGCTCCAAGTCCATTCGTCCAGTAACCGGCTGAATCGCGCCAGTCTTGCAGCGAGGAGAATAAGTAGCCGCTATTCGGTGTGGCACTCGGGATAATACCTATGTAAGTAGAGCTTGAGTAATACAAATTATTATCGCTGGTTAAATTGATTGCACCGATAATACTCAATGGTGGGCCGTACATTGCGACACAATACGCATTACCTGCACTTGTACGACGCGAACTGAAAATATTATTCTTTACATCAAATATGTCCACACCGGGGGCGGGGGGGACTGCACTACTACCGGCACCGTTGTAATTCATACCGTGCGACGAACCCATGTTTGTATTCTTAGCATCAACATTAAATGTGTTATGATATAATTTAATATTATATCCTTGTCCGTTGCCTCCAAAGAAAATCATTCCAAACATTGGTGCGTTGGCAGATCCACCGAAATCATTAACTAAGTTATAGACCATATTGTTGTAGAAGGTCATCGTGCTTTTTACAGCGCCAACCAAACCGGCTGTGCCGTGAACTTGAAGAGCGCGAATGCTATTAGTTGATGTTCCGCCAGTAGTTTCTACAAAGTTAGCAAAAATATTATTTGATACTACTAAGTTAACGCTGTTATCAGTAAACTGACCGCCTCGGATGGTTGCAGCATTCATTACACCGTCGAATCTATTATTGTCAACGGTCATATTGGTAACAAACTGACTTGAAACCGGGATACCTGCTAAGTGAAGTTGGAACAAAGCGGGGTTCGGACTGAATGTACCACCGATTCTACAATTTTTAATTGTAATATTGTTATCAGGGGGTGCAGGCACTGCCGAAGAAGCACCTGTTACCCAGAAGCCACTATTGCCACGATAAGCAGTTAGGTTATCGTAAGTAATATTTGAATTGGCAATCAAGTAACCAGTGTTAAATTGATAGAACAATGCAAATCCAGTACTGGTCGAACGGCGACTACCAATTGCTGTAAAGTTTTTAAAATTTAAGTTATTACTGCCGTTACGAACCCAAAGAACGTTTCGGCTGGTCAAAAGCCCGCCCCATGGCGCGACTAACGTATCGGCTTCGATAGTCATTCTGTTTTCACCATCGAATGTGATAAAGCCAGCACCATGAAATGTCATTGCAGTAACGTCGGTGGTTAAGTTTGCACGACGGTTAAAGAATTTAATGTGTGGGCTAACTCCAACGGCTGGTTTAAATGTAACCGTATTGGTTAAGCTGGCACCTGTAATTGCGCCGAAGGTAACTTGCGAGTCGGCATAAGCTGCATCAATAAACTCGAATGTAACAGGTGCGCTAACACCTTCTAACATAAGAGCGGCAACAGCTTCATTTAATGTCATATAATTACCGAGAGCACCAATTGTATAAGTACCCGCTAATGCTGCTTTACTAAGCCCTTTAGGAAATACTACAAGTGGAGACCCGAGAGCACCTTGCGGTTCTGTTACTAAATCAAGCTGCTCGGCTTGAACTTTTATTTTAGGTTGATCTGCTGCAAACGAACCTACAGCTAATACAGCAATCAGCCCAAATAAAATAAATAAATTAAGGAAACGATTCATAAAATCCTCCTAAGATTTTTGTTATTGTTGATTGATTAATTGAAACATGAATTAAGGTTAATTGTTTTTTTGTATTGTATATAAAAATTGGGAAATCTCTGATGGAGAAGAAATGTATTCCGGGCAATCACTCCTTTCAAATTTTTTGTTTGGTAAGTAGTAGAAATATTCATTCGATACTGATTGAGTACTAATTTTATTTAATAAATAAATTAATGGTCTTACTTTTAAAAATCTTCAATTACTTCAAAAACATCTTACTAACTTTGAGCGATTATTACCTTCAAACTTATAAATACAAAAGGCGAGGGTAATTATTTGTTTTCGGGTATCTTATTTTCTAAAGCAATCTAATACTTTTTTGAACAACTGTCAAGTGTTTTCTTTAAATATTTTTAAAAAAATATTTGTTATAACCTATAAAATCTGATACAAATATAATGTTTTTTTAATAGAAGTCAAGTATTTTAATAAAAATATTTTATTATATATGTTGAAAATTTGCTGTTTTTCGTGATATAATAAAAAACTACAAAAACAAGCAAATTTCAATGTTTTAAGACATCTACAGAGCTTATTGCTGAATACCAGAAAGAAGTCATTGCGAGACACGGAGTGTCGGAGCAATCCCACATTTCGATTCAAATTCAAGTATGAGATTGCTTCGCTACGCTCGCAAAGACTATTAAGCAACACGTTCTTAAAATAAATTTATCAGCACCATAGCCGTCATTGCCTCGGCAACCGGAACAACCCGCGGACAAACGCAGGGATCATGCCTGCCCTCAATTTTTATTTTTTTCATAGAACCATTTAAGCCGATAGTCTTTTGAGTCAATGCAATTGAGGAGGTCGGCTTAACGGCGATACGAAATATAATTTCTTCACCCGTAGTTATACCACCTAAAACTCCGCCTGCATAGTTGGTGCGAGTCCGCATCCGTTTTAGTTTTTTGTCGAAATAAAATTCGTCGTTGTTTTCGCTTCCATAAATTTCTGCCGAATAAAAACCCGAACCAATCTCAAATCCTTTTACAGCCGGAATCGAAAGCATCGCCTTTGCAAGTTCAGCATCAAGTTTGTTGAAGACCGGCTCGCCTAATCCGGGCGGACATCCTTGAACGACAACTTCGACAATCCCGCCAACCGAGTCGCCCGATTTCATTGCTTCTAAAATTTTCTTTTCCATTTTTTTTGCAGCAATAGAATCGGGACAACGAACGGAATTTTTTTCTATCTCACGGTAATCAATCTTTTTCGCTTCAATACCTGCAACCGATTTTGTGTATGCAATAATTTTTATTTTGTGCTGAGCCAATATTATTTTTGCTATTGCACCTGCGGCAACACGTCCGATAGTTTCCCTGCCCGATGCACGACCGCCGCCGCGGTAGTCGTATATTCCATATTTTGAATAGTACGAAAAATCGGCATGTCCGGGACGGAATACGTTTTTGATATTTTCATAATCTTCGGAACGCTTCTCCTTGTTCCACACTATTATGCAAATCGGAGTGCCGAGTGTTTTACCTTCGAAAACTCCGCTTAAAATTTCTGCTCTATCCTCTTCCTGCCGCTGGGTTGTGATAGCGCTCTGTCCGGGACGCCGGCGGTTAAGCTCGTTTTGTATATCTTCGTGGGACAATTCTAACTTCGATGGAACGCCATCAATTACAACACCTACAGCTTTGCCGTGGCTTTCGCCGAATGTTGTAACCCTGAATTTTTCACCATAAGTATTGCCTGACATAATCTTTCCTTCTTTTATCCGTGTTTATCCGTTTAATCTGCGTTCATCCGTGTTCCATTTAAATCTGGTCAATAGAACACTGATTTACACTGATGCTACGGATAGACACTGATTGTTTTACCCACGTTCTATTCATCAATTAAAGATAAAGTTTTTCGAATTCATTCCAAAAATCCGGGAACGATTTTTTTACACAACCGGGATTTATAATTTTAATACCGGGGATTTTTAAACCCGCAACCGCAAAACTCATAGCTATTCTGTGGTCGTTATAAGTTTCTATTTCAACACCAATATATTTTTCCTTCGGCACAATTTCAAGTCCGTCATCAAACTCTGTTACTTCAGCACCTAACTTGCGCATTTCGGTTGCAAGTGCGTACAAACGGTCCGATTCTTTAAAACGCAAATGGGCAACGTTTTCGATCTTCGTTTTCCCGTTGGCAAACAATGCCGTTACTGCTAAAGTTGGAACCATATCGGGCATTTCGTTCATATCAATTGTAATACCTGATAGTTTCGGGCAGCCAACAACCGTAATCCCAGAAACATCCTTTATTATTTTGCATCCAATTTTTTGTAAGACTTCCAAAAAACCGGCATCACCTTGTTTTGAATGCGGATTTAAGTTTTGCACTGTAACTTTTCCACCGGTTACTGCTGCGGCTGCAAAAAAATAGGAGGCTGATGAATAATCCCCCTCTATTATATAGGAAGTCGGTTTGTATGGTTCAGCAGAATTAATATAGTAGCCGTTTGTTTTTTCTTGAACATCAGCGCCAAATGATTGCATAACTTCGGTTGTTATATCAAGATACGGTTTTGAAGCAACCCGCCCGAACGGCACCAGCCCGATAAAGTCGTTCTGGCGGGTAGTCGGGCGGGCTATATCGCTCATTACCAAATCGACATCTTTAGTTGCATAAGGTGCGATCAATAATATAGAGGAAACAAACTGGCTGCTTTTAGAAGCGTCGATGCTAACGGTTCCCCCCCTTAATTTTCCACCATAAATTTTTACAGGTGGATAGCCGTTGTTGGTTTCAGTCCTGATTCCAAGCTGCTCAAGTGCGGTAGTTAAATCGCCAATCGGTCGTGAGTTCATCCGTTCGTCGCCATATATTATAGTGGGACCATCCGCTATTGCTGCAAATCCAGCAAGGAATCTCATTGTTGTCCCCGCATTTCCCACAAATATATCGGAATCTGGTGGTTTAATTTTTCCTCCGGTTCCGGTTACAATCAACTTGTTGCCAATTTCTTCGATGCTGACACCGAATTTCCGCAACGCCTCTATCATAAGCCGGCAGTCGTCAGCGGTTGAGAAATCTACAACCTCCGAAATACCATTTGCTAAAGCTGCCGCAATCAATGCCCGGTTAGTTATGCTCTTTGATGTAGGCACACGAACCACAGCGTTTACGTTTTCTACTGGTTTAATTTCGATTGTCATATTACCGATTTAAAAAGTTCTTGTTGTAACTTTGCCTGTGTCTCAAATATTTTTGTCCCCGTGATAATTTGACAGCCGCATTGGTGAGCATCGCTTAAGAGTTTTGTAATCTTCGGAGTATAAACAAAATCGACAATTAACATTTTTTTATTTAACAGTTTTTTAGGAATTGGAGATGCGTCAATATTTGGTTCCATACCAACTGAAGTAGTATTAATTATTGCATCCAAAAATTTGATTTTCTGGATTTCGTCGAACGGACTGTATTCACATTCAAATTTAAGTGCAAGCATATTAGCTTTTTTCAAATTCCTCCCAAATATGTGGACGTTGGCACCACATTTTTTTGCAGCATAAATGGCGCTGCGGGCAGTGCCGCCGGTACCTAACACAGCTACCGATTTACCGTTTAATAATTTTTCAAAAATCCTTACAGCCGCTAGCGCATCAGTATTATAACCTTTGAAACCATCGGCTTCCTTGATTATAGTATTCACAGAACCGGTGGCTTCCGCTTCATCAGACCGGTTTTTCAATAATTTAGCTGCTTTCTCTTTAAATGGAATTGTAACGCTGATACCTTGCAAATACTTTGAGTATGTTCTAAAAAAAATTTCGAAATCATCCGCTAAAAAATTTACATACACAGCGTTTAAATTATTCTTCTTGAAAAATTTATTATGAACAAAAATTCCCTTGCTATGAGAAACCGGATTCCCAGCTAAACCGAAAATTTTAGTTTGTTCATTGATCGACCTGTAGTTATAAACATCCAATAATTTTTTTATAGGAATTTGTCCCGGTGCGGTTTCATCTCCCTCGTCGAGAGAACAATAGGTTATGTATCCGCCAAAGCGAGGTGCAAGTATTCTACTGATCTCACCTTTTTCACCCATACAGAATGCCGACAGTCGGTGGTGCCCCTTTTTCGCCGTTTGCAATAAATTAAATATTCTGAGATTGTCGCATATATCATTTGCATAAGTTACAAGTTTTATGATATGTGGACGAGCCGCTTTCAATCGTATGTATGCATTCAAAATATCTGCTGGGGTATTTGAAAAATAATGATGCGAAATAATAACTTTAGTTTTATAGTGCACAGCAAATCTTTTTAGATTCGATATCACCATTTTTCCTGCTTTTATCTCGATATCTACATATTCCGCCCCTGCCTTGATTGCCTTATATAATAGAGCAATCCGTTTTTCTTCTGATCCCGATCCCGACCTTGTCGGGAGGATGGACGGGCGGTTTGTGATAATTACTTCAGGGCGGGGCTGAGATAAGAGTTGTTCAATATCAATATCGATTATATTTTCGATTCGTATTTCAACGAGTTCAGCTAACTTACCAGCTTTTTTGAGTATTTTGCGGGCTTCTTTCATATTTTTTGGTGCTATACTAACGCAAATCATAAAACACCAATAATGCTTCAACATCTTCAGAAGTTAACGGAACATCGATCACTCCACTGCCGATTTTATCTATCAGTGTGTATAATATTTTATCTTCAACTGCTTTTTTATCTGTTTGTGTGGCTTCAATATATTCGAGAACTTTAAAATTTTTAGGTAACTCAGCAGGCAATCCAAAATGTGTGAGCAACATTTTGAGTTTAGCTACCGATTTGCGATCCAGAATTTTCAAACGAAAAGCCATTTCAGCTTCTGCAACCATTCCAATCGATACAGCAACACCGTGAGGAATTTTGTAATGGCTTAATTTTTCTACCGCATGACCGATAGTATGTCCGAAATTCAAAATCCGCCTGTACGATGTTTCTTTTTCATCTTTGTTAACTACTTCAGCTTTCAATTCGCAGCAACGCTCGATGATATTTTTCAACAACTTTGTATCACGGGCAAGAATTTTATCGGCATTCCTTGCGAGTAGTTCAAACAATTTTATATCAAGCGCTGCACCGTATTTAACCACTTCAGCCAAACCATTCCGGTATTCTGCATCAGAAAGTGTTTGTAAGGTTGAAACATCTATATATACAGCATCGGGTTGGTAAAATGCACCAATCAGGTTTTTTCCAAGCGGGTGGTTTACACCAACTTTACCCCCAACACTGCTATCGACCTGCGCAAGTAAGGTCGTAGGTATCTGAATGAACGGAACTCCTCTAAACAGAGTTGCCGCAACAAAGCCAGCAATATCACCCACCACCCCGCCGCCGAGTGCGATGATTACCGAATTTCTATTAGCTCCAAATTTTATTAACTGATTTTCTATATACTCTTTTGTCTTCCGTGTTTTAGATTTTTCGCCGTAAGTGAAAGAGATTATTTCGGATGCAATACCTTGTCCGGCAATCAGTTTATTGAACTCACGCGCGTAAAGTTTTTCGACATTCGTATCGGTGATAATAAAACATTTCGATTTGGGAAATGTCTTAGCAATATCGGCAGCCGCATCGGATAATGATCCTTCAGCCCTACGGGTCTTCGACCCGTTAGGGTCGTAGACTGACTGACCGATATAAATATCGTACGACTTTTTGTCCTTGTTTGAAATATTTACTTTTATTTTTTTATGCATTTATTATCAATTGTTTTATCGGTGTTCATCCGTGTTCTTTATATCTGGTTCAATGGAACACGGATATACACGAATTCAACGGATTCGGACGGATTGTTTTATCCGTGTTCGTTTCGAATTCTTTTTTTATCATTGGTAAATATTTTTCTTCGAAATTCAGGATTTTTCCCAAAATTAAATAATAATCCTACTTCTACATCAGTTGCTTTCAAATAATTTAGTAACTGTGCTTCGTGTTCTTCACAAATTCCTTCGGCAGCTTTCAGTTCTATGATTACCAAATCTTCAACTAACAGGTCGGCAAAATAGTCACCAACTTCGAGACCTTCATAATGCACTTTTATATGCTTTTGTTGCTGTACTC
Source organism: uncultured Ignavibacteriota bacterium (assembly GCA_947085405.1). Classification (GTDB taxonomy): domain Bacteria; phylum Bacteroidota; class Ignavibacteria; order UBA10030; family BY39; genus JASEGV01. The sequence goes on along the minus strand of CAMTWO010000038.1, from coordinate 14,640 downwards.
TTAATCCGTGTCGCTGTAATTCTATCTTAAGAGAGTTTTCGTAAACCTTCTCAAGAAATCCGTAACCAAGTGTATTGTACACTTTATAAAATGCACCAATAATAATATTTGTTAATTCTTCATGTAACATATTTATCTGTGTCTATCCGTTTGATCTGTGTCCATCCGCGTTCTATTTATATCTGGTTCAATAGAACACGCCTGCCTGCCGCAGGCAGGGATATACACGAATTCGACGGATTCGGACAGATTGTTTTATCAGTTTATTCATTCAAGTTGCTTACCGTTAGCATCAAGTATATTTACTTTTCCTAAATTCAATTTCTCTAATGCCGATTTATTCAGTTCAACATCTCCGACGATAACAATAGCCATTTTATCCGGAAGCAGATATTTTTCACTGACTGCGCGAACATCTTTAATAGTTACCTTCTCGATATTTTTAATATACGAGTTATAATAATCATCTGGTAAATTATACAAAACCAAACTTCCCAAATAGCCGGCTATTTGTCCGAGAGTTTCAAATGTCCTCGGGAAGCCACGCACCAAGCTATTTTTGGCAAATTCTAATTCATCAACCGTAACATCGGTATCACGCATTTTTTTAATCTCAGCTAAAATTTCGTAAACACAACTGTCAGTTACACTCGATTTAAATCCCCCACCCGCACTGAACGGTCCGGCTTCTTTTCGATACGCAAAACTCGAGCGCGCTCCATAAGTATAACCTTTTTGCTCACGCAGATTCCAGTTAATACGGCTATTGAAAGCCCCGCCTAAAATCATATTCATAACTTCGAGAGCAAAATAATCGGGGGTATTGCGGCGAACACCGATACTTCCAACACGGATTTGTGATTGCGGCGCCTTGGCTTTATCGACAATGTAAATACCGGGCGTGAATTCAACTTTTACAGACGGAATATCGCCAGTTATATTTTTACCATTTTTCCATGCTTTTAATTGTTTCTCGAGTAACGATTTTAGCTCATTCATTTTCACATCGCCTACAACAATCAAAGTTGCATTATCGGGATGAATGTAATTACTGAAAAACGTCCGCACATCTTCAACCGAAATATTTTTTACACTCTCTTCAGTTCCGTCAGCAGGGTTTCCGTACGGATGCGTTTCACCATACAAAATTTTTGAGAATACTTTACCGACGATTACTTCGGGGCGATCTTTCTGCTGAACTAACCCGGTCAGCGATTCGTTTTTGATACGAGTAAATTCTGCCTCCGGAAAAATTGAATTCTGCAAAATGTCGGCGGTGATTTCTAATGTTTTATCGAGGTGTTTTTTCAAGGAGGTAACGGAAACGAAACTCCCGTCGTAATTTGTATTGCTGCTAAAACGTGAACCTAAAAAAGTAAACTCATCTGATATTTCCAGCAACGTTCTTTTTTTTGTCCCAGCATCCATCATACGCATCATTAAATTGAATGTTCCCGATTTATTAGCCGGGTCATAAGTAGCGCCTATTTGAAAAACAAACTGCATTTGTACTATCGGCAACTCACTTTGTTCAACAAGCATCAGCTTTAAACCATTCGATAGTACACCTTTTTGAATTTTGGGGAGTGAAAATGATGGGGGTTTTTCTTCTACCGGTTTTTTTGATCTATCAATTTGCGATTGCATAGTTCCAACAGTAATTAATATTACCAAGATTAATTTTATAATTTTCATTTTTGATACTCCTTTTCATTATTGTGCTTGTAATTCTTTTTTGCCTTTTGGAACGACACTAAGAACTACTTTACCCGTTTGTTTTAAGAATTTGCTTGCCGCTTTTTTCACGTCGTCGGGTTTAACTTTTCTGTAACGTGCTAAGTCTTTGTTAAAATAACCGGGATCGCCTTTGAAAACATTATACCGATTCAACTGGTCGGTTTTGCCTCCAAAACCACCAACCGATTGCAAGCGGTAAACAGAACTCGCTTCGAGTTCATTCTTCGAGCGGTCAAGTTCGCGTTGTGTAATTCCTTCGATTTTAATTTTTTCGATTTCGGAATAAATAGCATCCTCGATTTGTTTCAAAGTAATTCCGAGTTTCGCTGTTGCCACTATTGTAAACGAACCCGAAATTTCGGCGCTATTATTATAAGCCATTACATCCTGTGCGATTTGTTTTTCGTAAACAAGCGATTTATAAAGGCGCGAATTTTTTCCCCTCGAAATTACATCCGCTAAAATATCAAGCGCCGGTTCGTTATCCGTAAAGTGTGGTTCAGTCAACCAGCTAATATATAAACGGGGCAGTTGCACGTTGTCTTCGAGCAACAAATATTTATTTTCAGCTAAAACAGGTATTGCTGGTTTTACTTTCCCGATATTTTTGCCCGCCGGTATTTCACCGAAATATTTTTCTACAAGTTTCTTCACATCTTTCGGGTCTATATCGCCTCCGATGCACAAGCTCGCATTATTCGGTGTGTAATATTCCCTAAAAAAATCTTTTACATCATCAAGCGTGGCGTTTGTCAAATCTTCCTGCGTCCCGATAGTCAGCCAATGGTATGGATGATCCGGCGGGTAAAGATTTTCGCTGATTACTTTTGAAGCCATTCCATAAGGTTGGTTTTCGTAATTTTGGCGGCGTTCGTTTTTTACAACATCCCGCTGGTTATCTAATTTATCTTGAGTCATTGCCTCCAGCAGAAAACCCATTCTGTCGGATTCGAGGTAAAGAGCTAACTCTAAGAAATTGTTCGGCACAACTTCCCAGTAATTCGTGCGGTCGGTGTTTGTTGAACCGTTCAGCGTCCCGCCGGCATCTTGCAGAAGTTTGAAATGGTCCCCTTTTTCAACATTTTGTGAACCCTGAAACAACATGTGCTCGAACAAATGTGCAAAGCCAGATTTACCTACTTTCTCACGCCCCGAGCCTACGTGATACCAGAGATTTATTGCAACTATTGGAACGCTGTGATCTTCGTGAAGAATCACGTTCAAGCCATTCGGCAAAACATACTTTTCAAACTTAATGTTTAGCTGAGAAAATGAATTTGAGATAATCATAAAAAATAAAAGAAAAAATTTGAACATAGAAACTCCAATATTGGATGTAAATGATGAAAAGATAAAATCAAATTAAGCGGAATAAAGTTAAGAAAGGATTTTATAAATTGCAATTAAAGGAAGAATTTTCTTATTTTAAAATAAATGAGTAGAATCGTTAAAAAGAAATCAGAACAAATTAGCTCCCGGATGAAATCCATCATCATCCGTGGTGCTCGCGTTCATAATCTAAAAAACATTAATTTAGAACTCCCCCGCAACAAACTTATCGTTTTTACGGGCGTTAGCGGTTCGGGAAAGTCGAGTTTAGCTTTTGATACAATCTACGCTGAAGGACAGCGGCGTTTTGTTGAAAGCTTATCGTCTTATGCCCGCCAATTCCTTGAACGGATGGATAAACCCGACGTTGATTCCATTGAGGGTTTGAGTCCGGCTATTGCAATTGAGCAAAGAACAGCAACACGCAATCCCAGATCGACAGTCGGTACGACGACTGAGATTTACGACTATCTACGACTTCTTTTTGCACGAATCGGAAAAACCTCTTGCCACAAATGCGGAAAATTCGTTCAACACGACTCGGTTAAAACCGTACTCTCAAAATTAGAAACAGAGCTTGCCGGTCTTTCCGAATCACGCCTGTATGTAATGTTCCCTTTGCAAATTCACACCAAAGCAAGTTTTAAGAAAGAAATCGATAATATCAAGAAGCAGGGTTTTGTAAGAATCTTTTGTAAAAACGAGTTGATCGATTTAACCGAAACATCCTCCACAAAACTTTGCACAAAAGAGTTAAGCAAAAGCGATATTTTCGTAGTAGTAGATAGAATAATTTTCAGAAAATTGGACGACACTACACGGCTTGCAGATTCGATTGAAACAGCATTTAATCTTGGAAATGGTAATCTGATTTTAAAAGTTCTAGAGAAGGATAAAACTCTACGGTTCAACCAACATTTTAATTGTGCTGATTGCAGCATCGAGTATGAAGAACCCGACCCGCGTCTGTTTTCGTTTAACAGCCCGTTTGGTGCCTGTCCTTCCTGCCAAGGTTTTGGAAAATCGGTAGGGATAGATTTAGATTTGGTAATACCGAACAAATCGAAAACTATCCGTGATGGCGCCATTCAACCTTGGACAACACCAAAATGGAAAAAATATCTTGAAGATTTAATCATAATTGCTGACGATGCGGGTGTTCGTTTAGATATTCCGTTTTATGATTTAACTAAAGAAGAAATCAACATCATTCTAAACGGTTGGAAAGGTTTTGCCGGTCTTTACAAATTTTTTAAGTTCATCGAAAGCAAATCTTATAAAATACATTACAGGTATTTTTTAAGTCGCTTCCGTGGCTATACAACTTGCCAAGATTGCAACGGTTCACGTGTTAGAAAAGAAGCATTAAACATTCGTATTGCCAATAAAACTATTTTCGATGCTGTGCGGATGACGATTGATCAGGCGTTCGTTTTTTTTGATACGATGCAATTAAGTGAATTCGATTTTAATATTGCCAATCGAATTTTAGAAGAACTGAAGCGGCGTCTGAAATATCTTGTTGATGTCGGTATCGGATATCTCACGCTCGACCGGTTATCGAACACTCTTTCGGGGGGCGAATCGCAGCGGATTAATTTAGCTACATCTTTAGGTTCGTCGTTAATGGGAGCTGTTTATGTTTTGGATGAACCGAGTATCGGTTTGCACCCGCGTGATAACGACAAACTTATCGGGATTCTGAAATCGATACGAGATGTGGGCAATACCGTGATTGTAGTTGAACACGATTCGGATATGATGAAATCGGCAGATTTGATTCTTGATTTAGGACCGGGGGCTGGAGAAAACGGCGGAAGTGTAGTGTTTCAAGGGACTTACGATGAAATCAAAAGAGATGCAATATCGCTTACCGGCAAGTATTTGAGCGGAAAGCTTGCAATCCCGCTGCCAAAAAATCGTCGAACCAATGAAACTAAAAAACTTATTATTAGAGATGCATCGGCAAACAATCTGAAAAACGTTGATGTCGAAATTCCATTGAATAAATTCGTCTGTATCACCGGCGTGAGCGGTTCCGGTAAAAGCACGTTGATAATGGATATACTTTATCCGGCTCTCAAGAATATCAAAGCAAGCAATGGTGTGAATTCAGAAAACTTTGTTTCTGAAAAGCTAAAGCATCTGCGGGGTAGCCAATATATTGACGGCGTCGAATTAGTTGACCAATCCCCGATTGGTCGGACGCCGCGATCGAACCCTGTAACTTATATAAAAGTTTTCGACTTGATACGAAATATTTTTGCAAATACGCAAGCTGCAAAAATCCGTGGTTATACACCTGGAAGTTTTTCGTTCAACGTTGCCGCCGGTCGCTGCGACGCTTGCGAAGGAAGCGGTATTCAAGTTATCGAAATGCAGTTCCTCGCCGACTTGCAGCTAACCTGCGATGTGTGCAAAGGTAAACGCTTTAAAAAAGAAATACTCGAAGTAAAATACCATAGTAAAAACATAAGCGATGTTTTGAACCTAACTGTTTCGGAAGCGATTACTTTTTTCAGCGGCGATGTTTCAGCACGGCGGATTGTTAAACAATTACAGATTTTAAACGACGTCGGACTTGGATACATCCGGCTTGGTCAACAGGCAACAACACTATCAGGCGGCGAAGCACAACGGATAAAATTAGCTGCTCACTTGCTGGCACAAAACACAGAAGGAAGAAAACTTTTTATCTTCGATGAACCGACAACCGGTTTACATTTCGACGATATCGCAAAACTTTTGACATGCTTCAACGCACTGATTATGAACGGGCATTCTGTTCTCATCATTGAACATAATATGGATATAATCAAATGCGCCGATTGGATAATTGATTTAGGACCCGAAGCCGGTGAGGCCGGCGGTCGCGTTGTTGCGGTTGGAACACCGGAAGAAATTGCTCTAAATAAAAATTCACATACAGGAAAGTTTTTAAAAAAATATATATTTTGAATGAAAGAAAAATGATGAATGATACACCTAAACATATTTTAAAAAAACAATTTGAGATAATTAATTCAATACCCCTTAGAGAAAAATTACTGAATCTTTTTGAGCTGACTGAATTATCAAGAACAATAATTGAGAACCGAATCAAGGAAAAACATCCTGATATATCTGAAATTGATTTGAAGATAGAGTTGTTTAGATGTTTCTATAAGTATGATTTTGATGAAGCAAAAATGAATAAAATAATTTATAGTATGCGGGAGTATTATTACCGAAACAAAAGTGAAGCGCTACTACATCGAACGAAATGAATAATCCTCATCAATTTCTTCCCAATGTTCACCAGTGCCTTTTCCAATAAGCCGCCATTTGTTTCTTTGTTCAGTATTTGACAATAACAAGTGCATTCTTTATATTTCACATAGATAGTAAAATTCTTGATGCAAATAGATCAGAAAAATTTATGAATCCAACTGTATTATACGAAATTAAAAACAAAATAAATCAACTATCATACGATGAACAATTGTGGTTGATTGAGCAACTTGCACATGGTTTACGAGAAAGCAAATTAAAAGAAAAAGCCATTTTAGAAAATCAACTTACTGCAATGGCGTCTGATCCAGAACTCCAAAGCGAATTGAAAAAGATGGATGAGGAATTTGTTATAACAGAATTGGATGGATTGGGGAAAGTATAATGGCAATTCATCGAGGAGAGATTTATTTTGTAGGTTTGAATCCTGTCAAGGGAAGAGAACAGGCAGGCGAGCGCCCAGTATTAGTTCTGTCGATTGATGCCATAAATAAACTTCCGCTCGTGGTAACGGTTGTTGTTGGAACAAAAAGTGAACACATTTCTCATGATTATCCGACTAATGTACGTGTGCCTTCAGCAGAGAGCGGATTGCCAATAGAAACAGTTTTTTTATGTTTTTAAATTCGGTCTTTAGATCCTACAAGATTTCCAGAAAAATCCGGCGGGAAGAGTTTCTGATGAAATGATGGAAAAAATTGAAACCGCAGTTAGGTATTGTATGGGCTTGTGAACTTTAATTATAGCGAACGAAACAAATTAATAACCCAGCAACGCTCCGACTGAAATATCCTCATCAATAATATCATGAAAAATCAAAACGTTGTTTTATATTTATCTATTCTAATTGGTTTAGTCCTAATGAGTTCGGGATGTAATAATCTCGAATTTAGCAGTAATTGGCTGGATCGCGAAATCACCATAGATGGCTCTGATGCAGAATGGCAAGGTAGTCTGATGTTACTTGAAAAAGGAAAAATGGCTTGGGGAGTCTTAAACGACGAGAAATATTTATACATTACTTGCGTCCTCTCCGACCGTGAAATAGAACGCCAAGTGATGGGATTAGGTCTTACAGTTTGGTTGAATGCGAACGGAGGCACAGATAAAACTTTCGGAATTCACTTCCCCATAGGAATGCAAGGTGGACGCAGGCAAATGATGCAGGGCTTGGAAGGCGGTAGTGCTTTCGATGAGGAACAATTTTTCCAACAAGGTACAAGCGAGATGGAAATCGTCGGTCCCGGAAAAGATGAACGATTTAAAACTTTAGCTCCCGGAACGGATGGAATCGAAGTTCAGTTAAAACGAACATCAGGTCGTCTGGTTTACGAATTAAAAGTTCCACTCTCCATAAGTCCTGAACATCCTTTTGCCATCAACACAAAGCCGGGGGACGAAATCGGAATAGGTTTTGAAGTAACTGAACCAGTCATGGGAAATATGAAAGAAAAACCCGATGATATGCCAAACAAAGGTGGTAGATCTCAAGGAGGAATGTCCGGAGGTGGAAAAAAATCACAAGGCAAAGGTATGTCTCATGGTGGAAACAATCCGCCAGAATCGTTGAAGCTCTGGGCTAATATTACGTTAGCAAGTCCAAATGCAGGTGTTATAAAGTAACATTTAAATAATATTTTAAAAAAATGGATGAGTAAATTAATTATGTTTGTATTACCCACTGCACGCCGAAACCTTTTCTGGTAATTCTGATTTTCAAATACTCCAACACTCCATATTTCCTCTTCCTACCATTTATACTACCGATGCAATTTGCTATTATATTCTAACATTCATATATTCGACTAATCAATTTTATTAGTCGAATAATTTAAAGAACTAAAAATGCCTGAAAATCAGGAAATTTCACAAGTCCGTCAGCTGACGGAAAAGAAAAACCAAATTCTCGCAGCCGCTAAACAAGTGTTTGGCAGGTTCGGATTTGCCAAAACTACACTCGATGATGTTGCCAACGCAGTAGGTATGAAAAAGGCTTCGCTATATTATTACTATGAGAGCAAAGAAGAACTTTTTAAAGATGTCGTAAAATCGGAGACGGATGAATTAATAAAAGAGTTGGAAAATAAAGTTTTCACCATCAACGATGTTCACGCCCAGCTTAAAACTTATATAAAAATCCGTCTCGATTATTTTCAAAAGCTGATTAACATTCACAATTTGACGGTAAATTCAATTTTAGAATTCAGACCAATTTCAGAACTTCTTTATCGCGAATTTTTTGAGAAACAAATTCAGATAGTTGTAAAAATATTTTCGGACGGACTGCAAAGAGGTGAATTGAAAAATGTTGATACTCACCGAACCGCAAACATATTCGTCTCGGCTATCGAATCAATCGCAACGAAAGTCCTGTGTAAAAGCAAAGCAACAAACGAAATTAATTATAAATCTATTGAAGACGATTCACTCTTCTTGACTGAACTAATTATAAACGGATTAAAAAAATAGATGAGGAATAAATGAACTTCTTACTTTTATACTTGCTGCTTATTGTCCCGGCATACTCGCAAGACTCACAAACCCGCCGGCTAAGCATTGAAGAAGCAATAAGATTAGCAATAAAACAAAATTCCGACCTTGAATCTGTGCGTCTCGATGTGAAACGATCCGATGCACGGGTCCTCGAGGCGTGGGGATACGCTATGCCGTCCGTCGATGTATCCGGACAGTATATGCACTTTATAGATAAGCCCGTAACATTTTTCCCGGATGTTTTTTTGTATGGTTTCATGAAGGAAATAGATTCCACAATCACGAAGCCAACTGGAAAATTGGTTCCGGTTTCATTCGCGCCTCGGTTCACCGCGGGCGCTTCGCTAAACGTAAAGCAGATTCTTTTTAATGGTGCAATATTTGTCGGAATTGGAGCTGCACAAGTTTATTCGAATCTTGCACGAGATCTCTTTCAAGTGAAGCAGGTAGAAACGGTAACAAAAGTAAAAAAAGCATATTATAGTGCACTGCTCGCTCACGAAGCTCTAGAGTTGATGCATTCAAGCTTAAAAAATGCAGGGGATAATCTTAAGAATGTTCAATTGATGAAAGCTCAAGGTATTGTATCAGAGTATGATGAACTGCGCGCTTCCGTCGGCGTTGAAAATCTACGACCGGTAGTTATACAAAGTGAAAACAATTTCAATCTCGCTCGTGATGCCCTGCGAAACACAATCGGAATATCGACTAAAGAAAATTTCGAACTCGCAGACAGCTTGAGTTTTGAACACGTTGACGCATCGTTAATGGAACGAGCAGAAGAGCTTGTCCAGGACTTGAACCCAAACCTAAGCGTCGTAAAGGGTCAAATTGAGCTAAACGGCGCTATTATTAATGCCGAACGCTCAAATTATTTACCTACTATTGCGGCTTTCGGTTCATATCAATATCAGGCGGCGATGAATAAATTCAATTTTTCAACGAATGATTTTTATAAAAGCTCTCAATTTGGACTCTCTTTTTCCTTGAATCTCTTCCAAGGTTTGCAAACTTATGCTCGGGTTCAACAAGCCCAGCTTGATAAGCGTAAGAGTGAGGAGCAACTTAACAATCTTGAAAAAAATCTGCAAACTGCATTGCATTCAATTATCGGAAATTTGCAACAGGCAAAAAAACGAGTTGAAGCGCAAGAAAAGACAGTCGAAATGGCTGAGCGTGGATATAAAATTGTAACCACAAAATTTCTCAACAATTCCGCAACACAGCTTGAGGTTAATGATGCACAGCTTGCTCTCACGCAAGCAAAAGTCAACCGTATTCAGGCGGTGTACGATTATCTCAATGCATCGGCAGATTTAGACCAGCTCATCGGGCGTTTACCAAGTTATGTTATCGAAATGAATGATTAATGAAATTATAAAAAAGGAATATATACTATGATGAAAGTAATAAATTTTTCAATAATGACAGTATTAGTTATTTCTGTATTCGCGGTCTCTTCGTGTAATAAACCGAAAGAGAATAACAACGAACAGAAAATACATCCGGTTAATATCCGTACTGAAATCGTGAAGCCAACACAACTGAGTGATGCGATCCAAGTCGCTGGGACCGTCAAGGCTTACGAAGATGCAAATTTAAGCCCAGAGGAAGGTGGAGTTGTTAAAGAATGGAAAGCAAAAAGAGGCAAGCAAGTTAAAAAGGGCGACCTGATTGTGGTGCTTAAAGATGAAGTGATTAAAGCGGGCTACGATGCCGCTGAATCGCAATACAATATGGCTGAACTAAATCTTGGTAAACAACTAAAAGTTTTCGACGAACAAGGTATTAGTGAACTTCAGTTGAAGAATTTAGAATACGGTCGTGATGCTGCAAAAGCGAATGCGGATTTAATGAAAGCCCGTTGGGAGCGTACACAAATCCGTAGTCCGTTCGACGGCGTTGTAGAAAACACATTCCCTAACGAAGGTGAGTTTGCGCCGCCCGGTGTTCCGATAGCGCGCATCGTTAACACTTCAGTGATAAAGATTCAAGCCGAAATCCCTGAGCTTTACTCCGGTACAATTTCAGTCGGTACGCCAGCAATTGTAACTTTCGATGCAGTTCCGGGAGATACTCTTAAAGGAAAATTGACTTTCGTCAGTTCAACTGTATCTGCGGTAAACCGCACACTAATGGTAGAGTTCGTAACGCCTAACTCCTCCCGCAAAATCAAACCTGAAATGGTTGCTAAAGTAAAACTACTGCGAGAGACAAAATCGAACGCGGTACTTGTTAGCTCGAATATCGTTCAACTTGTTGACCGCGACCGCTCAATTGTGTATGTGAACAATGGCGGTAAAGCGGAGGAACGAAGTTTGAAGCTTGGCGGGCGGCAAGGCAATATGGTTGAAGTTTTAGAAGGGTTGAACCCCGGTGATGAGCTAATTGTGAGTGGATATCAAAAGCTCGTCAGCGGCACACCTGTCGTTGTAACTCAATAAACGGAGAATTTATTATGAAAATCTGGAATATTGCAGTTGATAATAAAGTGGTGGTTTACCTTTTAATAGTGTTGATTATCGTGTTTGGATTTACTTCATACAACCGGCTTCCACGAGAAGCAAGTCCCGACGTTGTAATTCCCTGGGTCATTGTTGCAACGCCATACATCGGAGTTTCACCCGTAGATATCGAAGGGTTGGTTACACAGCCGCTTGAACGTGCAGTGAAAAGTTTGAAAGATATCAAACAAATTACTTCAGTATCAAAAGAAGGTCTTTCAACAATTCGTGTAGAGTTCAACACAGGAATTGATATTGATGAAGCGCTGCGCCGCGTAAGGGACAAAGTCAATTCAACCCGACCACAGCTTCCTAACGATATACTTGACCCTGTCGTCTCTGAAATAAATATAAGCGAATTCCCGATTATGTTCGTCAATGTCGGTGGTAATGTCGGACTTGCACGACTCAAAAAAATAGCAGATAACTTACAGGATAAGATAGAAGCAATACCCGGTGTACTTCGTGCGGACATTTCCGGCGGATTGGAGCCGGAGGTTCAGGTAAATTGCGATGTGTACAGACTGAACGCATACCAAGTCAGTTTCGATGACGTCTCGAACGCAATTCGGGGTGAGAATCTTTCCATCCCCGGCGGATCAATTGATACCAAAGAGAAAAATCTTACAGTTCGGATTCCTGGTGAGTTCAAAGAAGTAAAACCTCTTGAAAATATCGTTCTGAAAATTCAAAATGGTAAACCGATTTATTTGCGCGATGTTGCAACAGTGAACTATTCATTTGAAGATCGACAGACTTATGCCCGGTTGAATGGAATGGAAGTCGTCTCTCTTGCTGTTCGGAAACGCGCAGGCGAAAATCTTCTCCGTATCGCTGATGAGGTTACTAAGATTGTCAATGACGAACAGGAACAATTACCCGAAGGCATTAAGCTCGATATTTCGAACGACCAATCACGGTTCGTTACACGAATGGTTAAGGAACTTGAGAACAGCATTATGACCGGAATGTTTTTAGTTGTGATGGCGCTGTTTATGTTCTTTGGGTTTAAAAATTCTTTACTCATCTCTACAGCAATCCCGCTTTCTATGCTTGTGGGATTTATTGTAATGTCGGCTCTCGGTATTACTTTAAATATGGTGGTATTGTTCTCACTTGTTATGGTGCTCGGCATTTTAGTTGACGATGCAATTGTAGTAATCGAGAACATCTATCGCCATCAGCAGGAGTACGATGAACATCCAATACAGGCAGCGAAAAAAGCAGCCGGCGAAGTATTCGTCCCGGTTCTCACTTCTACTGTAACTACGATGTCTGCTTTTCTGCCGTTAGCATTCTGGCCCGGTATAGTCGGCGAGTTTATGAAATATTTTCCGTTCACACTAATCATCACGTTAACCGCATCGCTTTTTGTGGCGTATGTAATAAGCCCCGTGCAGGGCGCTCAGTGGATCAACTACAAGCGAGAAATTCGTAAGGCGAAGTACAACCTTGAACATCCGCATTGGTTCAAAAAATATAATCCTTTTACAATTATATACCATAAGGTCGATGAGGTTTTCTTCCCTTGGATGCAACGTGAATACGTGAAGACTTTAAAATGGACTCTGGAACGAAAAGGACTTACAATTATCGCATCATTTGCGCTTCTTGTTTTTGTGATAGTTCTTTTTGTGTTCTTAAACAAAGGAGTTGAATTCTTCCCAAACACAGAGCCAACGCAAGTCAGCGTCAGTATTGAAGCTCCATCGGGTACATCACTGGAGGTAACTAACGATATCTCTAAGATTATCGAAGAGCGATTGAATCAGATTCCCGGTAAAAAAGATGTTGAGTTTATCGCATCGAGCATCGGTACTTCCGACGACCCGTTTGACTTTGGCGGTCAGGGAACTTCAAACAAGGGACGCGTAGCTATAAATTTCTATGAGAAAATTAAACGCGAGCAAAGTACTTTTCAAACGCTTGAAGAAGTTCGTAAAGCAACCGAAGGAATAGCAGGAGTGGAGTTGCGCGTTGCAAAACAACAGATGGGACCTCCCGTTGGTGCACCGGTCAGCATCGAAGTATCCGGCGATGACTATCAACAACTTGCATTTTTGAGCAAAGCTATCCGCGAAAAAATTAAAAATGTTCAAGGGCTCGTTGACCTAAAAGACGATTATAATATCGGACGTCCTGAAGTCGAAATCATTATTGACCGTGAGAAAGCAGGCTTGTTCTGGACGAGCACAGGTCAAATTGCATCAACTATTCGTGCAGCAATCGCAGGCGTTGAAGCATCAAAGTATAGAGTAGGTGAGGATGAATATAAAATCCGAGTACGACTGAGGGAAGATCAGCGTACCTCGCCTGCCGACCTTGAGAATCTTCATATCAACTTCATGAATCGTCGCGGGCAGTTACTTTCAATTCCACTGACTTCAGTCGCGGACATACGCCGGACAACTGCGGTAACGGATATACGACGTAAAGATCAAAAACGTGTAATCACAGTTTCGGGCGACGTGGAAGGTCGGGTACAATCCGAAGTCGTAAACGAAGTAAAGTCGCGCATAACTGGGATTAACATTCCTGCCGGATATAATGTTAAATTAACGGGGTCGGAGGAAGAGCAGCAAAAAGCGGCGAGTTTCCTCAGCAACGCGTTCATCATTACGCTGCTTTTAGTTTTCTTGATTATGGTAACGGAATTCAACTCGCTGAAAGTACCGTTTGTAATTATGGGATCTGTTATTCTCTCACTAATCGGTGTTCTAGTCGGATTGATTGTAACACAAACACCTGCAAGTGTAATCATGACGGGTGTCGGAACTGTGGCACTCGCAGGACTCGTGGTCAGGAATGGTATAATCCTTTTAGACTTCGTGAAACACCGATACCGTAAAGGTGAGACGAAGCTCGACGATGCACTGCTTGAGGCGGGACGTGTTCGTCTGCGCCCTGTTTTGCTTACAGCGGCGGCGGCAGTGCTTGCAGTTATGCCATTAGCAACGGGCATTGACTTCGACTGGCGTGAATTTCACTTTGTCATTGGTGCAGAAAGCGCCAGCTTCTGGAGACCGTTAGCTGTTGCGATAATATTTGGACTCACTATCTCAACATTCCTTACTTTAGTAGTCGTGCCTACTGCCTACTCGCTCTTGGAAGAGTGGCATGAAAAGATAAAGGGCTATTTCAAGAAAGAGGAAAAAACAACAAACTAAGAAATTGATTTAAAAGGTAGGTCGGATTTGTAATCCGACTCATCAAGCAGTAGGTCGGATTTGTAATCCGACTCATCAAGCAGTAGGTCGGATTTGTAATCCGACTCATCAAGCAGTAGGTCGGATTTGTAATCCGACTC
>CAMTWO010000037.1:0-30971 GCA_947085405.1 uncultured Ignavibacteriota bacterium | reverse complement strand
TTCGGTAGTCCCACCAAGTTATTATCGCGCCTCCTGAACCGTCGCTGGCAATGGTGGGTTTCTCTTGATGCTCGCTCGCAGTCGAAATCGCCACGCCGTCAGCACTCCACTGTACTGTACCAGTGGCGTTTATCCGCTGCGCGTAGATATCATAGTTCGTTTCGCCTCGGTATTCCCACCACGTGATAATCGCGCCTCCTGAACCGTCGCTGGCAATGGTGGGATGACCGCTCCCAGTCGAAATCGCCACGCCGTTAGCACTCCACTGTACTGTACCACTGGCGTCTATTCGCTGCGCGTAGATATCAGAGTTCGTGCCGCTGCGCAAATCAGACCACGTGATAATCGCGCCCCCTGAACCGTCGCTGACAATGGTGGGAATCTGTTGATTACCGCTCGCAGTCGAAATCGCGTTGTTGATGTTGGGGTCTGTTGACCACTGGGCGAGCGCCGGTGTAATTGCACCGAGCAGCCCAAGAACAAACATTAAAAAAAATAAAATGTATCGCATAGTATAATCCTTTCTATTAATACTGCCTCATTAGGAGTCAGATAAAAACAACTCTTTACTTCAACAAGATCATTTTTCGTTGTTCAGTATATGAACCTGTGTTTATATCCAATGCTTGTGAAATACCTTCAACACTCAAACGATAGAAATATATACCCGAAGAGAGTTTGCTCGCATCAAATTCAACGGATTGATTCCCTGCATCTATTTGTTGATTATCTAACAATGTTGCAACCTGTTGACCGAGTGTGTTATAAATTTTTAGGGATACGATTGAATTTTCCTTCAATCCAAAATTTATCGCTGTTGTAGGATTGAAAGGATTCGGATAGTTCTGATACAACTTAACCGCAACGGGTAAAGTTTCAACATCTTCCATACCTTCAATATCATCTACGCTTTCAGTAAGGTTTGTTGTTGGTAGCAAGATGTGCGGCTTAAACAAACCCGCAGGAAATTTTAGAAATGGAACAGTAGCCAAATCAACAGCGCCATCTAACGTCAACGATCTACCAAGTTCAAATGTAGCTGTGTCCAAAGGCCCAACACAAGCACGGTTGATCCGATGTAGCGCATCGTAAAGTTCCTCAAAATCATCCGAGCCAACACCGCCAGTGTATGTCATAGCGACGTCAGTTTTTTTAGAAATATCGAGTAACGACATTTCATCACACATACTGGCGTCATTGTCGTACACTAATTCTCCAAAGCCAACCGGAGTTTTTCCCAACTGACTCGCTGCGATATTAAATTTGAGTGCAACCAATTCTGCAAACAGTTTATTAGAAGTTTTCTTCGGATCAAGAGCTTTCAATTCTCCTTTCAACTTTTTACGTTTCGCATCGCCGGGTGAGCCGGTAGAATCTAAACCACGACCAATACCTGTGTGGGAAAAATCTTTATTTCGTAATGTTTTCTGGATGCTTGCCCAATTCTTTCCGGCATTTTTCTTCGGGTCCCAACCTCTGACAACAACCCAGGCACGAACTGCGGCGGAATCTTTTATCGGTTTCCATTTCCCCGGTGATGCTTCGAAAATATGCGAGATACCGACCCTTAATCCACCGGCTGCATCGCTTTCGGTCGCGCGGGGTTGAAAACCACCCTGCACAACAACTTCCTCCAATAAATTTGCCCAATTAGGATATAACTTTTTACCCCGTTTTACCGGTTTAATAAATTTTTTCGCTGCATCGGATATTGTTAAACTTTCAGGTGGGACAGAAACAAACATATCCGGAGCTGATAAAACAGTTATCGGACTTGCTAAACCGACTGATCCATCTGCATTCGAGATAGATAAAAATTTGTTACCAAAATCAGGCGGTAAAACAACTGAGAGCTGAGAATCCGAAAGTGCTGAAAAACTCGCAGCCGGAGCGCATGGAGGGCACCAAATGACTGAGGTTGCTGATTCAAAAGCGCCTCCGAAAACATACAGCGATCCACCAGCAACGCGTCGGGTTGCGGATACGTCTTCAATAAATGGAGGGCTTACAACCGATGAAGAAGCTCCTGTAACTACTATATCCTGAACACCATCACCATCGAGGTCACAAACTGCGACATTGTTATCGCCAGCATCCCAATCGTCCATTGCCATAGTTTTTGATTCAAAACTTACTGCTGTATCTAATGGTTCTGTTCTGTTATATAAAACAGTCCACTCAATTTTTTGGTACGTAAAATCCGTATTAGTTTTTGCAGATTTAGTATGTCCACGGTGAACACCCGGTTCATCTATTGCTATGTCAGCTCTGCCATCTCCATCGAGATCGGTAACAACGAGATGCAGTCTTTTACCAGTCGGTAGCCCGCTTGGGGGATCTCTGTGCGAGAGTACACGGAATGTACCATCTCCTTTATCCAAACAAACTGTAACTACGCTGGAATCATCATCCAGAATTACAGCATCAGTTAGACCGTCGCCGTTCATATCTCGGCATGCGAGTGAACGTCTTGTTGGGGATTCGCGCAAAGCCACGCTACTGACCAAAGACAGTGATCCACCAGCACCGCCACCACTTCCGTAACGATAAACATCAAGCGTAGAACTGCTAAGCAAGAAAATATCAAAGAACGAGGACCTTGGAGCAAGAACTATATCCGATTGTGCTTGATAATAATCGTATCCCTTTTTCGATACAAAGAAACCTGTTTCTGATAATGGATTGGTAATGACAACAAGAGTATCTGATGTTGTACCCTGTATCGCAAATACGATGTCAGCTTTACCATCGCCATCGATATCTTGCATCTCAGGTGCGATTGAACGGAGACGGAAATTTGCGGGTAACCATTGTTTCTGAACTTTTGTCGGACTCTCACGGAACATTCCCGGTCGTGTTGGGTCACCGAATAAAAGTTCGAAACTTGAAACGCCCGTACTTCTGGAAGTTAGGGCAACGCAAACATCCATAAGCCCATCTCCGTTAAGATCACCGATTGCGAAACCATCGCAATCATCATCTTTCCCGTCAAAGAAAGATGTAACCATTGCTCTTGAAGCACTACCGTTATCAGATCTTTTTAGGAGTGTAACGTGTCCGGTTTTAGTATGTTTACTCAACGCAACTATATCTCCTTTGCCATCGCCATCCATATCACCACCGAGAACAAATTGACTTTGTAACTGATCCAGTTGCGGCGGTGCGAAAACTAGTACCGGGGAAACTGTAAACGGTTTGAGTGCGACACAAACACCGGACGGGCTGGTGATTGTCATCCTCTCAAGAATGTGGGGTACAACAATGGTTCGTGAAGCAATGGGAACTGTAACTCGCAATCTTGATGGGCTTTCACGAATGAAAATTGCATCGAAATCACCAATTCGAACAGAAGACGCGTCTTGTAAATTATCACCCTCGATAGTTACAAGTGTTCCCGCGGGACTAATATCGGGCGAGATACTCGAGACTAACGGCGGACTGAGTGTAGTAGAACGGCAGCTTGCGAATGCGAGATCTGCATAGTTGTCGTTGTTAAACTTACCGACTGCGAAAAATTGATCTATTCCATCATCACAATCGTCCATATTCAGTCTCGAAAGTATTGCTCCGCCGGGTAACGCGCCACCGTGTAACAAAACACTTACCGTTTGATCTACCTCTCCGCTCGGACAAATTATATCAAGATGACCATCGCCGTCAACATCAGCCAACCTAATTGGTTTATGCTGACGCTTACCTGTTGCCATACCTGAGCCAGCTTCACGCGCGGTTAAAACTCTTCCGGCAGAAAGTGGATCACCGAAGAATACATTTACAATTCCGGAATCGCTTCTCAAGCCAACAACATCGGGATGGCCGTCACCATCGAGGTCGCCAACAGCGACACCTGAATACGGCTTACCATCGTCTGCAATTTGAGTTCTTATAAATTCGAAATCTGCTTGATTGTTTTGGAAAATATAAATTCCAGTTCCAGTTGCGGCAACAATATCTTTATCGCCATCGCTATCCATATCATAAAAATCAAGATCATCACAATCTTCGCCTCCGAGTGGAATTGTGTATCCAGTTGCTGCATACGCTGCTGCTGCAGCGCCTCTTCCAGGGACATTCTTTAGTACATGAAGCGATGCAGGCATACCATCTCCGGCTGCATAAGCACACACAATATCCAACGAATCATCATTGGATAATTGGGTAAGTGCTGCTTCGGTTAGCAAGCGTCCCTGTTGGAGTAATACCCTGCGGTAGCTTTTCAAAGTTCCACGATTTAATGGATCGTTTTGGAATACCGCCAAAACCTTTTCTCCAAATGTTGCCCCTTGCGTTTGCTTTGGTACTGTTACGTTGAGCGCCACGTAATCAACTATACCATCATCGTCGCTGTCGGCATCGAGCAATCCTGTAAATGCTGTATCCAAATCAAGATCCGGAAATGAAAATACAGATGATACTCTCTGTGAACCATCGCCACCTCGTTTGATAAGAGTAATGTGTCCTTTAAATTCTTTTTTTCCAAACATCATTACTTCGTCTAATCCGTCGCCATCCAAATCACCCGTTTGAACATCCAGCACAGTCAAATCGCTGATATTTGGAAGATATGATACAATGTTCGGTAATATTGTGAACTCCGGTCCCGGAGGTAAATTGGATAAGCCACCGACAGTTACGCTAACCGGAAAAGTACCGCCCGTTAGTGGACTGATCGGCTGAGTTAAAACAACTCTCAATTCAGTTAAAGCTGATCCTTTTATTATTGGAGTGTTATCTCCAAGTGTTACAAGATTTTCCGACGCCACCGTTGAAAAACCTGTTCCTGTTATCGTTATGATTGTACCAACTGGTCCGGTTGACGGTGAGATGGAAGTTATAACGGGGCGTGGATCTGTTGTCATCCCCTGCTGCATCCTGATTGTTGCTGTGGTAGATCCTGATCGACCCGCAAACGCACCACCCGGTGCCCCAACGAAATCTATCCGGTAGGTAATATCAAAAAAACTGTCAACATTCCAGTTGTCAGAAGTCTTTCTTACGAGAGTTGTGTGTCCCGGACTTGGCATATCAAAACCGGTTCCTGCTGTAATTCTGAGTAAATCAAAATCCGGATCGCCCGACAGATGCTGCCCTTGCATCGTGAACATAACTGTGGCAAACGATTGGACTGGTTGCCCGGGTGTGCGTGGACCAACATGTACTTCTAA
The DNA here is from genome assembly GCA_947085405.1 of uncultured Ignavibacteriota bacterium. Classification (GTDB taxonomy): domain Bacteria; phylum Bacteroidota; class Ignavibacteria; order UBA10030; family BY39; genus JASEGV01. Next base: position 25,806 of record CAMTWO010000037.1, on the reverse strand, counting down.
GGTATGTGGAATCACGAAAGTTCGATGATAACCAGCAAGACTGCCCGTACCCTGCATATCAAGTGTGAGATCAGCAGTATAGATCAATATCTCGCCCCCGAGAGAACCACCTGGAGTACGAGAGAGGACACTCTTTACGACACTATTTGGTGTAGATGCAAGAGTTGTTCCGGGAGGAAGTCCATCGACAATATCCATTGTTGCACCATTAGGTGCGATATATGGACAAAATGCCGGAAGGTCAACGGTTCCACGACCATTGTCTGGCGTTAAACATACCGTACCTTGTGACATTACTGTTGTCTGCCCCAAAAGCAGCACAAATAGTAAGAGAAAAACGTATTTTTTAAAATTGTTTCTTTGTTTCATGATATTTCCTCGATTTTTTATTAATTAAGTGAATATACTGTCGCTCAATATAATTAAAGAGACAGAAAGAAAACACACATCTTTATGTAGTTTTTTATGTGTGTGGGGTCAAATGGAGTAAATTAGAAAGGTTTTTACAAAAATCACCCTCTTATAAAATCATTTATTGTCTTGCGAACAACTACCGTTGAGAAGGGTGTTATGTATATTGTTCTTGAATGGGAGATTGTTTATGAAGATAACTTCAAATAACCTTTGCCACAACCAGAGTCATATCATCGAATTGAATCTGATCGCCAACGAAATTGTTTATATCATTCATTATAGCTTCCTGCAATCTAATCGGCGACAGGTCTGCATTTCCCTCAACGATAGCAGCAATTCGATCCTCACCGTAGTTATCGTTTTGATAATCTCTCGCATCCGAGAGTCCATCCGAAAAAATTATTATGATATCACCCCGATTGAGCTGTACCTTTTGTTGTGTGAATGCAGCATCGGGAAATGCACCTAACACCGTACTGTTAGAATCAATATTGATTTTTTCAAAAAAATTGCTCCCAATTTTATGAAGCTTGAATGTCTTTGAAGGGTTATGCTGGTTTGTCGTTCTTCTGTATAATATTGGATAACTCTGACCCGCATTTACGTATGTCAGGGAGTGGTTCAAATCATCATATACACCATAAAACAATGTTACAAATCGACTCGCATCAGTCGATGTATAGACGCAATGATTAATTTTGTTCATCAGTTCTACGACATTTTCGCCATACATTGGTGCGAAACTCCGAAGTAAACCTTGCAAATTTGCCATCAACATAGCGCCCGATATACCCTTCCCTGCAATATCGCCGACTGCAATTCCAAGTTTATTCGATTCAACTGGAATAAAATCATAATAGTCGCCGGATACGCATGCGTTTGATTTACACATTCCCGTATAATGGAGTGACTTCATTCCAGGAAATGATTGTGGCAATAAATAAGATTGAATTTCCCCGGCTAATTTAAATTCAGCCTGAAGTTTATCTTCCTCTATTTTTTTCATAGCGGCGAGTACAACAGTTATAACTATTAACGGAACCAACGTTTCAGTGAATTTCCAAAGAGGTATGAGTATATCTACAACTTTATAGTTAGTGGTGGGTTGTGTGCCCGACATGATATGAATAAAAATTAAGGCCGATGAGATGAACGATAATACTAATCCCTGGCGCCTGCCTGCGAACCATGTTACAATCAAAATCGGAATTAAATAAAAAACATAGCCCGATACCTGCGGTCCCGAAATAGAATCAAGTATCGCAATTATACCCATCGTCAGATACGCTCTTATGAGTATCGAAAGCTTCGATTGTTTACTTAAATGATTGAGAATGAATTCCATTCCATCCCTTCCTGAAAACCGAAATCATTTTAACAAAATATGTGTGTATAGAAACTTATCATTTTTAAATTCTGATATTAAAGCTATGATTTATTATATGATAAGTTAGGAAATAAAAGCGAGCCATAACACACATCTTTATGTAGTTTTTTTATTTACGAGAAACAGGAGATGGGCGTTGAACATCCATAAACCGCAAAACTGTTTGCGGAGGACTAAATCCCCGCTATCGCAAATGTGCTGATATGCCGTTTTCAATGGAGTTACAAACTTTGCTTGATGGCGGTTATAGAGTCGTTCCTTTATTTAAGTAGGTTTTTGTTCCAATTTCTCAATTGTCTTCTTAGCATCTGCCAATCGGATTGCTTTATTCTTTTCCACCAATTTATGCGTAGCCCATTTCTCTAATCTATGATGCAACGGTACCAGTAAAGCTGCAATACAAACCAAAGCCAACAACATCAGCGCTGGAGTATGATTTGTTACGCTCCCTAAAAACGGGTGGAGTAATAAGTTGAGAAATTCAAATACAATCAACAAGGCAATCACGCCAAGAAATTCAATCAGCTTTGTGTTGGTGATAAAACTGCGGCTCAGTAATAAAAACAGAATGATGAAAGTAATGATGCCAATGGCAATCAGTGCGTATTGTATATTATGTTTACGTTGTTCATCTGCATTAATTTTTTCTTGTGCTAATTCCTGCTGACGCAAATCTTCTTCAAAAGTCATTAATTGTATTTGCTGATTAGCTTTGCTGCTGTTCAATGAATCATTGGCTATTTTTAAAACCTTTGCATATTTCAATGTGCTGTCGCAATTTGTTTTTTCATATATATCAGTAAGCAGTTGCGCAGGCTTACTGCTTAGATAAAATAAAGGGGTATTGGTTACTGCCGCTATTGCTTTTTTTGCATACAGTTCACAGGAGTCTGTTTGATTAAACCTTTGATAATGCTCTGCTAAACCAGTGTATGCCATATTGAGGTACCTGATATAAGGAGTACCGAAACTTTCTTTTATAGCCATATTAAAATAAGTAACGGCAAGTGGAGCGTTACCCAGTTTGCTTTGTACGCCACCTAAGTTTGCAAATATTACACTATTTGCAATAGAGTATTTTAATCGTAAAGCAATTTCATAAGCCCTTTGAGAACACATTAAAGAAGAGTCTAAATTATTTGTAGCAAGATAAACGTGTCCTAAATTTAACAGGGGCCAACTTTTCATCATTTCATTATTCCCCTTTTCCGCATGAGCGTAGGAGGAAAGGTATAGATTTATGGCTTTTTCAAATTCTTCACGGTCTTTGTAAATATGTGCCATTTGATTTTCCGCGGCTGCTAAAATCGAAAAATTCCCACTTTTTTCTGCTAAGGCAATTGCCTTATGGTGGTAATCCAACGCTCTAATATGGTTTCCTAATAAGCGATATCCCTGGCCTAAAACACTATAAGCAAAAGATTCTTCAATACTATTTTTTTGTGATTGATTCAAAAGTTTGAGCCCAACTCCGATAATCAGTTCGGGGTTGTTATTAAATTCGGCTGTGATGAGGCTTATCAATAAGTCAGCTTTTTTGTCGTCATCTTTTTCAACAGCAATTTTTTGTAGTATTGTATCTACGTTGAGCTTTTGTGGAAAAACAGTCCCAAGAGCTATCGAAAGCATACTTACCATAAAACAAAAGAGGGTTATTATTTTTTTCATTCTTAGTTATCGTGGCTAATTTTAGTATTCTGCAATTTAGACATTATGCCTATAGTGTCCCAGTGGCATGACACCTAACTTGTTAAATAAGCGAAGCGGAACAGCGGGCACATATTAAAACACATGCAAACTATATCCGCTTCGTTTTCTCTTTGAATGTTGGAGCAACTTTATAGCGAATCTTTTACTTCAGGAAAATCTCTCTTACCTGCTTGCCACCTAATATTTCACGCATATCAATTCGCTTGATCATGACGTTCTTCTGCTGGTCTTCTGTTCCTATTATTTTTGTTGAGATTGCACGGAACTTTTCGTCGAAGCCATCAAGTGAAGCCATATTTTTATGCTCAGTCATGAGCATCAAATTCCAGTCGTCTCTGGTAGCAGCATCTCCGGAAAGAATTTTGTACGAAAGTATTAAACCCTGCTTCTTTGCTTCTTCGTTCGATGCCTTCCAGGTTTTAGATAGACTTCTGAGATAGTCGTCGCCCATACCTGGTTTAATTTTCACGTAAGTAATTTGCCAGACAGTTCCTTCAGTAAAAGGAGCCTGCTGTGCATTACTTTTTACCGGGGCTGATACAGACAACAGCAACCCGATAATACTTAAAGCGATTATATGTTTCATTGGATTATTTTTCCTTATTTAGTTATGAAATTGTTGTTTTTTGCTTAGGTATGATTCTCTCTTTTCGAAGATCAACCAAAGTTGTTTTTAAAATAATACAATCTGATACTAAATAACACACATCTTTATGTAGTTTTAATCCTCAAATTTAATTTTATCTGTATAATTTTGATAACTGATTATTGCGAAAATTACTCCACACACAATTCCTGCAAAACAAATCAATAATCCCAAATAATAGACTGTTAATCCCAACGGCTCCGCTAATTCAAGATTATTTGATAGCAGCCAATTCCAATCGTGGGTTAATCCTTTCGCTATTAACCTCAGTTTCCTGAATGGTGCATCCTGAATATAAACGCTAACATTAATCAAGCTCTGGCCTAACCAGAATGCGGCATAGCTAACATTCCGGACATTTTGCCGCCACGTTACAATTACCAATGCAAACGGTAATAGAACTTGTAATAATGAACCTCCCAAAAAGTAAATCCATCTGCCGAATATTTGAAAGAAAAAATGCCCGGCTTCGTGTATAAATAAATTGATAATGTCGAGAACAAAAATTGCAACCGGCGGTCGGTACGAAACCGATGTCGGATCGTATCCGTCAATTAAGAAATAAAAAAGATATCCAAGATATCCGAAAAATATTATCTTAATTGACAGAAGAATATTTTTCATTATTGAACGAACAACATCTTTTTAATTTCAGTAACTCGCTTTCCCGGATTATTTACTAGAGCAGCATCGAGCTTATAAAAGTAAATACCCGAACTTAAAATTAACCCACCGTTTGCCGGCGTCCACCGTTGGTTGTGATTACCGGCTTCCTGAATTCCTGTAAACAAAATCGCTACTTCCCTTCCCAGAACATCAAACACACTCAATCGAACACGACTAACTTCCGGCAAAGCATATCTGATTTCAGTTGTCGGGTTGAACGGGTTCGGATAATTTTGATACAGTGCAAATTCTGCGGGCACTACGTTGTTTGTTACTAAAAGCGAAATGTTTCTAATATCTTTAATTTCAAAACTTCCAGTTCCTGAAATAGTCCGGTTGTGCTCAGTTCTGTCGTGCAACTGATAACTGATTTCGCTTCCATCTTTTATGTTCCAAGAAATTTTAATCGGACTGTTGTTCGATTGAATTAATATCGGAAGTTCAAAAGTGTTTTGAAGTTTAGCGGGAATCAATTCTATAAACTTTCCCGTTTCAAACCTGACATCAAAAGCATCTGCAGGAGGTATCGGGGGGAGTTCGCCGTAAAAACGATTTTTACTCTTTCCGAAATACAACGTTTGCTTTTTGTTGCCGGCTTCAAATGTTAAGGAATTTAGTTCATCAAGTTTTTCTGCATAATTTGTTGTCTTCAGCTTTGAAGAAGTGGTTTGCGATAAATATAACTTTCCATCGCTGGATGCTTTTAGCCAATATCCTTCCATCGGTTTAATTTTATCGGCATTATAATAACCGGAGCTGTATCCAAAAAATTGGCTTGCAAGAATACCGGGTGGATTTGTTGTCAGCGATGAGACTAAAACAGAATCAGTAATTGAACCGACGAGGTTCCATCCTTTTTGAAGTTGGATCGAATCCGATATTATTTGCCATCCATTGATAGAAATATTTTGTGGCGTTGAATACTTTACCCAATATCCTTGCCCTGACGATAGCGAACTTGCCTGAATATATTTTCCTGAATATCCATAAACTTCTGCGGCAGTATTGGGAAATATCGCAACACGATTCCAATCTAAAACATAAAGTGGTACTGAAACTAAATTCCAACCTTCGTTGAGATTTCGATTTACACTCATTGTGCTCATCGCGTAATTTCCAAAATCTGTATTTGTAATGTTTGAGCTGGATGTTATCACTACTGAATAAGCTCTCGGTCCGGCGTTTTCTCCATAAACTGTCAGAACAACTCCTGCCGCTCCAACTCGCGGATATGTTTGAACCCAATCAGTTTTTAAGTTCTCTTCAATAGTGTAAGTTCCGGCATTCAGGTTTGAAAAAATATAATCACCTTCAGTATTAGTAACAACCCGCTGTTCCAAGATTCCATTTTTAAATAACTTAATTACCCAGTTTTCTATTTTCGGATTACCGACAATCGAACTGTCTTTTTCAACGTCGAAGTATTTCTTACCACTAATTGAACCTGTTTGAAAATTTCCAAAATCAATATTCGTTATATTCGCTCCTTCAACAAGCGAAACTAAATATGCACGACTACCCGCATTGGAACCGTAGGTCGTTAGTGTAACATTTGGCGAGATCACTCGTGGAAAAGTTTGCATCCATCCAGTACTTAAACTTTCTTCAACTGTATATGTGCCGGGGAAGAATGAATTAAAAGAATAATTTCCGCTTCCATCCGTAACAGTTCGGGCTTGAAGCAGACCGTCTTTGTATATTTTAATAACCCAACCGGCTAATCCGGTATTAGAAGTAATCGAGCTATCCTGTTCAACATCAAAATATTTTTTACCGCTGATATTTCCGGTGATTTGCGGAAGCGTCATTTCAAAAATACCTCTGCCGTGAGTTCCAACTCTTAAAATTCGAGTCGCCGAATGATAGCTAAAACTTACTGCCGCGGTATTAGGAAAATTCTGACTAAGTTTTATCCAGCTCGCGCCGGCATCTTCTGAAACATAAACACCTAAATCGGTTGCGACAAAATATCTTTTGCTCGCATTTGTCGGATCGATAAAAATATCGTTCGCAGGAATATCGGGCAGTGTGGTAGAAATATTAGTCCAACTGCTTCCTGAATTAGCCGAACGGTAAACGTGTCCGGTACCAAATCCTGAAACTGTAACAAACAGAATATTAGATGAATCGGGATGGAAGCGAACTTGAGTCATATACCGGGCAGGTAAGCCCGAGGTAATATTTTGCCAGTTAAAACCGCCATCGCTCGATATGAAAACTGCCGGCGAAGAAGTTCCCTCGGATGCAAGTGCAAGCATTCTATTCGGCTCAACGCGGCTAATATCCATAGCGTTGATACGAGTTGATCCGTACAAACCATCTGAAATTGGTGTCCAATTACTTCCCCGGTCAGTTGTTCGATAAATTCGATAAGTTGCTGTATAAAGAGTTGTTGGTATTGTAGGGTGGATAATAATTGGAGCAATCCAAGCGCCACTTTCAGCTAAGCCAGATGTAATTTGGTAGAAGTAATTACCACCGTCGTGGCTGCGATATATTGACCCGTAAACATATTCGCCGTAAATATAATTTGGATCGGAATAATCGAAAACAACCTGACCCCCGTCGCCGCCGATAACACCAACCCAATTTGAACTACCCGGCGGGCGTCGCTGAGTTGCATTATCCTGCGTACCGCCGATGAGATGAGTTACATCGTGCGGACTTGTTGCTATGTGATAAAATTGTGTGATTGATAAATCGGAATTTAAACTGGTAAAAGTAGAACCACTGTTTGTTGATTTATTAATACCTCCATCATTCACGATAAATATTTTTTCTGGTTCCGTCGGATGAAAAGCCATAGCATGCTGATCGACGTGTGCTTTACCGTCCCAGCTCGTTACTAATCGAGTCCAAGTTGTCCCGCCATTAGTAGTCCTCATCAAATCAACATTGCCTACATATACAACATCCGGATTTATTGGATTTACAGCAATGTGCAAATCATACCAGCCCTGATCATAATATGTAGATCCCCAAATCCCGCCGAACCAATAGTTGCCACCAACACGAAACCACGAGGTGCCGCCGTTTGTACTTTTAAAAACTCTTGTAGAATCACTCGAATATATTGTCGAATAAATTATTGATGGATTGTTTTGGGATTGAGAAATGTGCATTCTCCGAATCGAGCTTGCTGATACCAATCCGCTATTTTGCTGAACCCAAGTTTGTCCAGCATCAGTCGATTTGTAAAATCCGCTTGTAGATGTCGCATTGCCAACTGAAGCATAAACTGTATCCTGCCCTGTCGGATGAATGATTACATCGAAGGCGCGTGTTACATTGAGCGTACGTGTCCAGTTAGTGCCACCGTTTGTACTCCGCCAAATGCCTTGATTGGTTGGCGTAGCAGCATACGATAAACCTTGAGCAAGTGCCGCATAAACAAAATTGGAGTTGGACGACCTGACAGCAATTTTAGAAAAGTGTGTGTTACTTCCAAAACCGTTTGTAATTCTTGTCCACGAGTTTCCTCCATTCGTAGATTTAAGAAGACCGGAGCCAAAGTATGTCGTCCGGTTCGATCCAGCCAATGCTTCTCCGGTTCCTGCATAAATTATTTCAGGATTATTCGGATCGATCGCGATAGCTCCCATAGCTAAGCTCGCTTCATTTTCAGTTAATGGAAACCACGACAAGCCGCCATTAGTAGTTTTCCAAACTCCGCCGTTCGCAGCTCCGATGTAAATGATATCCGGGTTTAGTGGATGGACTGCAACACTTCTCATTCTTCCAGATATATTTCCCCACAGCGGACTGTACGACATTGTAGCTGCTGGCGATGGACCGACGTTTATCCAAGCGGGATAAGTTGCTGTTAAAGAATTTTTATTAAAAGTTTTGCTAAGAATTTGATCGTGTTCATAAGCCTGCATACGGGCATTTTCTGGAATCTCTTCAAACGGGAGCGCCCGCTGTTTATAGAACCATTCTTCGCGTAACGATCTATTCTCCCCTTCTTCTTCGGGGACACCATCTTTGTTGATTTGGGAATAGGTAAGGTTTGGAAGGAATATGAATATCATAAATAAAAAAAGGAGACGGTTACTCATAAAAAATTTCTTTCTGTATTTTTGTGAAATACTTATACTTTCGTGGTCCAGGTTATTTCGTTTTCTCTTTCAAGATGGTTCACCCACCTTGCCAGCACAAACAAAAAATCGGAGAGACGGTTTAAATAAATAATAGGTTGTGTGCCTGTCTTTTCTTTTTTAGAGAGTTGAACGACTAATCTTTCGGCGCGGCGACAAACAGTCCGGGCAAAATGAATTTGAGCTGAGAGCAGCGAACCGCCCGGGAGTATAAAACTCCGAAGCGGCTTTATTTCTGAATCTAACTTATCAATCAATTCTTCTAAGAACTTTGAATCATCATCAGAAATTCTCGGAACATTTTTATTCTTTGCGTTCGATAACGGCGATGCTAAATCGGCGCCGAGGGTAAAAAGTTGATTCTGAATTTTCTTGAGCGCCTCATCGACCCGCTGAGGAGGGTTCAAGGCACGACAAATTCCAATCACGGAATTCAACTCATCGACAGTTCCGTAAGTTTCAATTCGGAGTGCACTTTTCGAAACTCTCTTACCGCCGTGCAGCGAGGTCTCGCCTTTGTCGCCTGTTTTTGTATAGATTTTCATGATTTATTTCCTATAACTAAGTTAATTCATATTTGGGTAATTCATTCCACTCACGACCATCCAGCAGTCGTCCATTTTGCTTCTTTCTTACACCACCCCATTGTTTAAAGAAAAAAGGGACATTCTGATTGATACATATAGTTCGTATTAACTTAACCCATGCTTCTTCCATCGGTCGTGCTTTAGGACCTGATTCTCCACCAACGATAACCCAACTGACACCTGATAGGTTAAGTTCTTTAATCGGACCGAGGAGGGGCTCCATTGAAAGAAATCTTAAAGTAGCTGGAACAGAACGAAGATCATCAACTCTTTCTGTGTATTTTTGGGATTCAACACTTACACCTATCCAAATATTATTTGTCCACTTCAATTGTGTCCCTAATTTTTTCAGTCTATTGGAATGTTTTGTAAGGATCTGAAATTGATGTTGCGAACATCTGTTCATAACACTAAATACTTTTTGGATAAATTCTAAAGGGACTTCCTGATGAAATAAATCGCTCATTGAATTAACAAAAATCAGCCGTGGTCGTTTCCAGCGTAAAGGTTCCAATAGTGCTTGTGGCTGCAAAGTAACTTCGAAACCATTTCGATATCTTGGTTGCCCCATTGCTTGTAAACGACGAGCCATACGCTCTGCATAGCAATTTTTACAGCCCGAACTAACTTTTTTACAGCCAGTTACCGGGTTCCAAGTTGTTTCTGTCCATTCTATTGTGGTTTTTGCAGACATGAATTTTATCCTTTGAGGATATCTTGCGCAATTTTTATTGCAGTTTTGGCCCCTTTTTTATTTCCTGATGCGAAACACAAAAGATAGAGTGGGTTATTTTTTGAGTTATAAAGTGGTAATGGATTTTCAGCAACACCTGCAAAAATTTTCTTAAGTTTTGTAACAAAGTACGATGAGATACCTTTTAAATCAACAACTTTTAAAACTTTCCTTTGCTTTCCAAAAAGTGATTCCGAATCTTCTTGTTTGTAAAACACATCAAGCCAGTCTGTGCTTCCAAAAAATCGATCTAACTTTTCTTTTACAGCTATATTAATTTGCCCGTTACGTCTGAGTAATCTATTAACGGCAACTCCTAACGGAAATAATAACCACAAGTCAATTGCCTCAGTCTGGGCAATTGCTTCGATAGTATCCCATTCGACTTCCATGCCATAGGGATCAAGAAATAATACTGCTCTATTATTTTGCCAAGAATAATTAATACATCGATCTTTTAACCAAGCATTTGCATCGGCATTCAGAACTTCAATATCATTTGCCAATTCAGGAAATTCTTTTTTAAGTCCTTGTAAAGCAATAAATCCTTCTTTTTCGTTTTCGATAAAAATATACTTTGTAAATCTTGGACTTATTTCAAGGGCAATAAAAGCTGAACCAGCAAGAAAATTTTGTGTTTCCTTCTCAACTAATTCCGGAAATAAATATTCAGATTTATTTCTCCCTTCTCTGAATGTACGATATCCAGTACCCGCAAATGCATCGATATAGGCAAACCTGAACTTTTGTTTATTCATAATTGTAGCGTATGCGTGCAAGTATTTTTTGACCTTAGAAAGCTTTTCTTCTGTCCACTTTCCTCCAAATTTTCTCGTCTTCTTAGAAATATCTTCCTTCATATATTTGCCTCCTCCTTGCATTGGTCGAGACCTCCGCCGTGCAGTGAAGTCTCGCCTTTATCACCTGTTTTTGTATAGATTTTCATGCGGTTATATCCACCATGTTTGTATATCCAACTCATGGTTTTGCTGTTTTATCTCTCTATCAATTTCTCTTTTATTTTCATAATAGTACGAAAGTGCGTCGTAAACCTGAGCGTGATTCAAATGCGGATAGCTCGCAACAATTTCATCAACCAGCATTCCAGTTTTTTCCAATTCAGCAATCGTTGAAACAGGAATGCGAGTTCCTTTTATTACTGGTACTCCACCACAAATTCCTGCTTTTTGCCAAATGTAAGGGTGAGAAACTTTTGTCTTTAATTTATGCTTAATAGTTTTATTATTTATTTTTTTTGTTGTAATAACATTTTTATTTCTTCTTCAAATAATTCGGCAGTTCATTGAATAGATGTACAACCGTTCTCATACCGCCGTAGAAATTATCAAGGTTGATGAACTCATTCGGCGCGTGCGCATTTTCATCCGGTAAACCAAAGCCAAGTAACACAGTATCAAGTCCGAGTATTTGCTTGAAGTCAACCACAATCGGAATCGAACCGCCCTCTCTTTGATATAACGGCTTTTTGTTGAAACCTTTTTCGAGGGCTGCAACTGCGGCTTTTACACCGGGGCTATCTATCGGAGTAATCGCAGCTTCGCCGCCGTGCAAATTTCGGACTGTAACCTGAACTGACTTTGGTGCAATTTTCTGTATATGTTTCTCAAATAGTTTAGCAATCTTTGCCGACTTTTGATGAGGCACCAATCGCATAGAAATTTTTGCAGATGCCTTTGATGGAAGGACTGTCTTGGCACCTTCACCGGTGAACCCGCCCCAGATTCCGTTACACTCAAGCGTTGGTCGTGCCCACAAGCGTTCGAGAGTTGTAAATCCTTTTTCTCCGTAAAGCTGTTTCACGCCTAATTCTTTTGCATACTTCTTATCATTCCAGGGAAGTTTTTTAAACGCATCTCGTTCTTTTTTTGTTAAGGCGAGAACATCCTTATAAAATCCGGGAATTGTAATCTTGCCATTCTTATCGTGAAGCGATGCAATAATTTCCGTCAACGCTTGAATCGGATTATGCACCGAACCGCCGAATGAACCAGAATGCAAATCGCCTTTCGGACCGACTAAATCAATCTGCATATAACTCAAGCCGCGAAGTCCGTAACATATCGAAGGGACTCCCTTTGCAAACATAGATGAGTCGGATACGACAATTAAATCTGCTTTCAACAAATCTTTATGTTCTCTCAAAAATTTCGGGAGATTCCGGCTACCAACTTCTTCTTCCCCTTCAATCATCAACTTAACATTCATCGGAAGACTGCCGGTATTTTTCATATAAGCTTCGATTGCTTTGAAATGTATGAACACCTGTCCTTTGTCGTCGGCAGCGCCGCGTGCATAAAGATTATCGCCACGCACAGTCGCTTCAAACGGCGGCGACTCCCACAAATCAATCGGGTCAACGGGTTGAACATCGTAGTGTCCATAAATCAGAACCGTCGGCTTGCCGGGCGCACCAAGCCAGTCGCCATAAACAACCGGGTGTCCTTCCGTCGGAAAAACCTGCACATTATTCATCCCGATATTTTTCAAATGATCGGCAACCCAATTTGCACAACGGGCTACTTCGTTTTTATTCTCCTCTCCTGTGCTAATACTTGGAATTGCTATGAACTCTTTTAATTCATCTAAAAAGTTTTGTTTGTTTTCCTCTATATGTTTCAACACTTGTTCCATAATAATTCATCCTTTAATTAATTTTTGAATAAGATTTTTGCTCTCAAATATAAGAAACCCACTCGGTATATGCAATCAAATTTAGTAAAGGGCTGAAGAGCACGGCTAAAAGCTCCTGAATTCACTAAAAATTGCTTATGGCATTCGAGTTGAGTATCTTTATATCCAAATTAATCGAATGAACCTTTTATAATCGAAACAATGAAGTTCTTAATTGACCCGTTAAATATTCTTCTTCCGATTTTATACATAGGCGTTGTTTATGCTTATGGAAAATCTTTTTTTAAATTATCAAAACCGGCAGAGACATTAAAAACACCACTTCTCTTTGTATTAATAATCGTCCATTTCATTTATCTGATTCTGAGAACAGTTGCTTTTGCACATTCACCCATTACCACAATTTTTGAAATCTTCTCGACAGTCGCTTTTAGTGTTACTCTCGCTTACGCTTATATACAGGTTAAAACCAAAGTCCGTTCGACCGGATTTTTTATTTTAATTGTCGGATTCTTCTTCCAGCTTTTTTCTTCATTGTTCATAAAAGATTTATTGAACGTGCCCGAAGTTTTACGCAGCAACTTGCTCGGTTTCCACGTTGTAAGTGCGTTGTTAGGATTTTCTGCAATTACTATTTCGGCAATATACGGTATGCTATATCTGATGCTCTACCACGATATCAAATCGAATCGCTTCGGAATTATTTATAAACGACTCCCCAATTTAGAAATTTTGGAAAGAATGAGTTTAACCGCGACTATATTTGGTTTCGTTTTACTCACTGTTGCGATTGTTGTTGGATTGGTTTGGCTGCCGAAAGCATTCGAAACTTTCTCGTATGCCGACCCAAAACTGATTGGCACTGTTTTCATCTGGGTTCTGTATGCAACGGGCCTCATCGCAAATAAAATTGCACGCTGGCAGGGTAAACGAATTGTCTGGCTTTCAATTTTAGGTTTTATAGTTTCATTCTTTTCAATGACGATAGTGAATATGTTCTTTAGCGGTTTCCATAAGTTTTATTAAAATGAATTTAATTACAATAGGTATAAATCACAGGACTGCACCGATTGAGGTACGGGAAAAAATTTGGTATTCTACAGAAGAAACCAAAAACATTTTACCTCAATTAAAAGGAAAATTTTTCAAAGAGTGTGTGTTAATCTCAACCTGCAACCGGACTGAAGTTTACGGAATTCCGATTGATGAAGTTGAAGAAGGAAAAGGAGTTGTAGATTTACTGATTTCGTTTAAGGACTCGGGCAACATCGTCCAGCACGATCACTTCTACGAACTTCATTCATCACTCGCTGTTAGTCATCTGTTTAAAGTAGTTTCGGGTATCGACTCGATGGTTTTGGGAGATGTTCAAATCATCAGCCAGATGAAAGAGGCATACTTGACTGCCTCGAATATGAAAACTGTCGGCAAATTCACTGCGCGTTTGTTCGATACAGCATTTCACGTCGGCAAACGATCCCGAACCGAAACCGAAATCGGAGAGGGAGCAGTTTCGGTTAGTTATGCGGCGGTCGAACTTGCTAATAAAATTTTCGCCGATTTAAGCAAACATACTGCACTTGTAATCGGCGCAGGCGAAACTGCGCAACTGACTGCAAAACATTTGCAAAGTAAAAACATCGGCAAATTGGTTTTTACAAATCGCACACGCGAAAAAGCTGAAGCTATCGCATCCGAGTTGAAGGGCAGCGTTATTGATTTCGATTCGTTTCACGCAGAATTGAAAAATGTAGATATCATTATAAGTTCGGTTACAATACCGTCTTACATATTAACGGCACAACAAATTCAGGGAGCGATGCGGCAGCGGCACAACAATCCCTTATTTATAATTGATATCGGAGTTCCGCGTAACATCGACCCTGAAGTGTCTAAGATTGATAACGTTTTTCTTAACGACATCGACGCCCTTAACAATATGATTGATAAGAACTTAGAGAAACGCCGAGTCGAAGTTCCGAAAGTAAAAAAAATTATATTTGAAGAATTAGAACAATTTTATAATTGGTTCAAATCGCTTCAAGTCAATCCAACCATACAGGAATTACGAACACAGTTTGAACTAATTAGAGAAGATGAAGTTCGGAAAAACATCAACCGCTTCAGTGAAACCGACAAAGAATTAGTTGAGATACTCACAAAGAGAATCGTCAATAAAATTTTACATACACCTATCGTAAACTTAAAGAACGGAACAAATACCGAAGCCGACGAGGATACAATGAACAAGGTGAGTTTGCTTCGTCATTTATTCGGACTTGAGAAGAAAAAGTATTGATTATGAGAGAAAAAATTACAATCGGATCGCGCGGAAGCGCACTTGCCCTGTGGCAAACAAACTGGGTAAAAGCTGAATTGGAAAAATATTTTCCGCTACTTCAAATTGATGTTGAGTTAATAAAAACTACAGGCGATAAGATATTGGACTCGCCACTTTCCAAAATCGGAGATAAGGGATTATTCACGAAAGAATTGGAAACAGCACTGCTCGATAAACGAATCGACCTTGCCGTTCATAGTCTAAAAGATGTTCCTACAAAAGTTCCTGACGGTTTATGGATTTCAGCAATCACAGAACGCGAAGATGTTCGCGATGTTTTTGTTGCACCTTCAGGCAGCAAATACAATAGTTTGGATAATTTACCGGTCGGGGCATCCGTTGCAACAGGAAGTCTGCGCCGCAAATGCCAGCTATTGAACTGGCGAAATGATTTACAAATTATCGATATACGCGGAAACCTGAACACACGTTTTGCAAAATTAGATGAATCGGATTGGGCGGGAATGATACTTGCATGTGCCGGTGTTGTACGCCTTGGTTGGGAAAAACGAATTACACAAATTTTACCTCTTGAAAAAATGCTGCCCGCTGTCGGACAGGGTGCACTCGGAATTGAAACCCGAACCGATGAGGCATCTGTAAATGAGATAGTTTTAAAACTCAACCATCGGGCTACCGAAATTTCCACGAAAGGCGAACGAGCTCTTCTACGACACCTTGAAGGTGGCTGCCAGATTCCTATCGGGGCATTCGGCAGAATTGAAGCAGGAGTTTTCAAACTTGATGCTTTGATTGGAAGTTTAGATGGAAAGCGGATTGTCCGCGATTCGATTGAGGGTAACCCGGAAGATTCTGAAAAATTAGGAATTGAATTAGCCGAAAGATTATTGAAAAACGGCGGCGATAAAATTTTAAGAGAAATTAGATAACCTCTCCGTTATTCCCCTCTCCTTTTAGGAGAGGGGTTGGGGTGAGGTCATAAACCCAGACCACATATGTCCTTATCAAACAAAACCATACTTATAACCCGCAGCGAGGACCAAGCTGACGAGTTTATCGAATTGATTGAATCGCGCGGCGGCAAAGCAATCTTATTTCCGACAATCAAAATTGCTGACCCGGATGATTGGCAGGAGTGCGACCAAGCCATAAAAGCTTTGAACTCATTCGACGGAATTATATTCACAAGCCGAAACTCTGTGGAAAAATTTATAGAAAGAATGAATTCTAAAAACATCCCTCTCTCCGCTCTTCGCTCTATGCTGTTCTTTGCTGTTGGCGAAAAAACAAAATCGGCAATCGAGAAACATAATTTAAAATGTTTTTCTGTTCCTGAAACTTATACAGCCGAGAATTTAGCTGATAACATCAAGACGATTGGCGTAGCGAACAAAAAGTTCCTCTTCCCTCGTGGCAATTTGGGTCGCGATGTTATTGTCGAAAAACTTACCGAGTTCGGCGGTAAAGTAAAATCTGTGGTTGTGTATAAAACAGAAAAAGCAATCCCAGAAAACTTGAACTCGATAGAAAAAGAATTATTGGAAGGCAGGATTGATATAGTAACATTTACAAGTCCATCCACTGTGAAAAACTTTTTCTCACTTTTTTCCGAAAACACAAAGGCACGATTCACAAAGCAGACTATATTTGCAGTTATCGGAGAAGTAACTGCTGAAGCATTACGAAATTTTGGAATCGAACCGGCTGTAATAGCCAAACCTTCAACTATCGTGGGAATGGTGGATGGGATGGAGAGATATTTCTCGGTTTGAATTTATTCCACTATTTTAATAGATTGTAATCAAATAAACTGATAGGTTGAAAAGATGAATTTCAAAAAAGTTTCGCTGTATCTGCTGTTTTTCCTGTTTGCTACGCAACTATACGCAGGCAGCAACAGCACTTTCGATTTTTTACGAAACGATGTCGGCGCGCGGGCTTCCGCACTCGGCGGTAGTTTTCTGCTTGCTTCCAACGACCCGAACACAATTTTTTATAACCCATCCCGAATGACAACAGTAGCAACGCCTCAAATATCGTTCGGATTTTTTAAACATTTGTTAGATATTAATTCCGGACATTTAAGCTATGTTCAGGAATTAAGCGGTTTCGGTTATATCGGTGGCGGAATTGTTTACACGAACTACGGCGAGTTTGTGAAGCGAAACGAGTTCGGCGATGAGTTAGGAAAATTTTCGGCAAACGAAATTGCAATGTCGGTCGGTTATGCCGATCAGTTTGACGAGAAGTTAAGTTACGGGGCAAGCTTAAAATTTATCTATTCTGCAATCGAAAAATATAAATCTACTGCGGTGGCTCTCGACTGGGGAGTAACCTATGTAATTACGCCCGATAAGTTTCAAGTCGGCGCAAGTTTATTGAATCTTGGGACACAATTAGACCCGTATATGAACACTAAAGAAAGTTTGCCAACCGATTTAAAAGTTGGCGCATCGGTTAAGCCCGAACACTTGCCGCTTGTTATTAATTTTAGTTTCAATAAATTAATTGAGAGGCAGAATAAATTTATGTCGCGCTTCAAAGCATTTTCGCTTGGAGGTGAATTTTTAGTTACTCAGAATGTTCAATTCCGGTTTGGCTACAACAACGAGAGACGAACAGATTTAAAAATCGGGAAGAGTTCAGGACTTGCCGGATTTTCGCTGGGAGCTGGATTTATGTTAAACGAATACAAAGTCGATTACGCATTTAATTCTCTGGGTAAAATTGGCGGACTGCATCGCATAGCAGTTGGCATATTGTTTTGACGGATGGGAAATACAAATAATCGGCTCAATACTCCATTACTCCATCACTCCATCATTCCGACTTTTACCACATCTCCATTCGTCCTCCTAAGCCTAACGCAAGAGCAACATCTTCTTTACAGAATTGAAATTTCCTGATTGTAGCCGGTAGAAGTACACACCGCTCGGGAAATTGCTCGCATCAAATTCAACCGACTTGTAACCCGCAACTTGAAACTCGTCAATCAACTGAACAACTTCACGTCCTAATAAATCATAAACACGTAAAGTAACCCGACCCGCTTCGGGAATTTGGTATCTGATTATAGTTTTCGGATTAAACGGATTCGGATAGTTTTGATTCAACACAAATTCGTTGGGTAACCCGCTGTTTGTAATTTTTATCTGCGAGAGTGCCTGATTAATATAAACAGGTGAATGAACCGATAAGTATTGGTCGAGTTTCACCTTCGTATCATTCGATGTTAAATGCAAGTTAATATTTTCATCCCCTTCGAAGATCAATTGCACCGGATAATCTACATAATTTATATTGATAATATTAACATCGGATAAAAGTCCGACAAATTTATCATTTACAAATCTTACATCAAACACACCCGGTGGCGCTTGCGGCGGGAATTCTATAAATTGATCCGCCTCAAAGGAATTCGCTAAGTATAATTTTGTCGAGTTACCTTTGCTGTCAATAATATTTATCGCATTCCGCTGATTTAATTTCCGATTCGTGTAATTAGAACTGCTCGCCAACGGAGCCACAAGTTTGATGCTTCCGTTTGCTGAAAGTTTTATCCAATACCCTTTTCCCTTTTCAACTACTGGAGATTCTGAATAGCCACCATTGTAAACCCAAAACTGACTTGATATTAAGCCGGGTGGAATTGTGGTAATATCAGAAACATTTATATTCTGATTTAACCCTCCAATCAAATTCCAACCTTTTTTCAGAGCAACTGTTAAACTGTCTATCTTACTCCCTATAAATGTATGGCTGCGAGAACTATCCATCTTTACCCAATAGCCGTATCCATTTTTTATTGAATCTGCAATTATATACGATCCATTAAATTCATAAGTCCGGGAAGTTGCAGTAGGAAACAAGACAGAAGATCTTTGATCGACTAAAGATATTGGCAGCGATATTAAATTCCATCCCTCATTTGTATTAAAAGATGTTACAACGGGCTGAACGCCTTTATTATAAACTGTTACTTTTATATCATCCACATAAAAACCATCGGCTACAACACTGGCATCGCTTCGGAAATAAAAACGTAGCTTTATATCATTTTCTACATACGAATCAAGACTTATTTGTTCGGTAATCCAAGTTGACTGCAAGCCGTTGTATAATGGTTGTCCGCTTGGTTGGAAAGTTCCTGCACCAAGTTTTGTATAACTACCCGCTAACGGAATCCAGGTGGAACCAAAATTCGTAGATAACATAACTTGCACATAGTCGTATCCGTTTTCTAAATCCCACCGTGCTGAATATTCCAACGTCGCACCGTAAGCTTTTTTTAAGCTAACACTATCTTTCTGCAAAAGGATATTTGTTGAATTGCTCAGATAATTGCCGGTTGGCGAATCGGTCGCCGATGAGGTGGGCGAAACAAAACTGCTTGAAGTTAAACCCCAGAGTGAAACCGAATTCCATCGTGCTAATGATTTAAAACTTTCAGATATAGCAGTTGTTATATTTGCCACTATATACCTGTAAAGTTGTGGTGGCGGATTTAACCCCGGCGGGTTTACACCGCTGCCACCGGCGGGAGCTGTTTGTAAATTTTGACCGCCTTGATCCTGTGCAGCTACATAATATTCTACGGCTGTTCCGAGCGGTTGACCCGGAATAATAAATTCGTATTGAAATCCTGTAGGACCATCAACATCTGTTACAAAATTAAATCCACTGAAACCGGAACCATAATCGACACTATAATACAACCTTGGCTGCACGCTTCCACTGCCAACAGTTAATCCGGTAACAATATTTACTCGTGCTGTTCGAGGGTCAATTATGTTGCCCGAGGAAATGGGAATGTGTTCAATTGCAATTTTTAAGTTCAAAGCATATTTTGCTAACGTAGCCATTGTTGCCTTAACCATTTTATGAAAATAAGGAACGTTGATAAATTGGAACCTGTCGTTTATCGTATGATAATATGGATTGAAATCATTATTATCTTCGATTACCAAAATAGCACCGTAGTTTTTTTGAAGAAAAGCTTCGTGGTCGCTGTATGGCTGCGATGCCACGATAACCGGAACCAATCCGATATTATGGGCTGCGATGTTGTTCACAAAATCGTTTGCAATTTCGATTGTGTTAGCAACATTTTTCGAGTGCACATTAATTTTTCCATCGTTATTGCCGTCGTAACCGATCATATCTAAATTGATCACACCCATAATAGAATCGTTACGGTTTCGTGCCTGTGTTGCGTAATAGATGCTACCAACCAAACCTTGTTCCTCTTCATCGAAGCCGATAAACTTAATTGTATATTGAGAATTGTATTTCGATAAAATCCGTGCTAATTCAATTACAGCGGCAGTTCCGCTGGCATTATCGTCGGCACCGGGAGCCGTAGTACCGGTTGGCATAGCATCGAAATGTCCACAAACGACATAATATTTATTTGGAAAATGCGTGCCTACTTTTGTTCCTATTACATTTTTCCCCGTCGTGCTGAATGAATCGTACTGAGCTGTAAGTCCGAATGATCGAAATTTTTCTATTATATATTGTGCAGCTTTATCGTTTCCCGGTTGTAATTTATGCCTCGATTGTATCGTGTAAGCAGAACCACCAATTACGCAACTTGTGTCACCCGAAAGCTGCCTGATGTATAATCGTAAACTATCGACAGAAACATTGTTTATTAAAGAATCCAAAAGAGTAGTTTGCGAAAAGGCATTTGTGAATAGAATTAATAAAAGAATTAAAACGTAACTAATGTGTTTCATCTGTTTACCCGGTAATAATTTTGTTTGTTTTTAATTTCACTTTAAAATTAAAAGCTTTTTGATGTCTGAAAAATTTCCAGATACAAGTCTGTAAAAATAGACGCCGCTCGATAATTGCGAACCGTCTCCGCCATAGGCGGATCCGCCTTCGGTGGAGAATTGAACATCATACTTACCAGCCGCCTTTTGTTCATCTACAAGTGTCGCTACTTCTTGACCAAGTAGGTTGTACACTTTCAGCGTTACGCGATGTTCCCCGTTCGCTAATTGTGGCAGGTGATAATTTATTATCGTAACTGGATTGAATGGATTCGGATAATTTTGAGAAAGTGCAAAAACTGTCGGAATATCTGTTTCTCCGTTTTTATTTGAATATTTTAGATATAAAACAGTTTGATTCTTATCTTCCACAACAAAACTTCCCGACACTGTGTGAACATCGGCTAATAATTGACCTTTTGTAGTTACAAGTTCATATTTTTCGCCGGTCAGTATTTCCCAAGATATTTTGATTGGATATTCAATGGTTGAAATGTTAATCTTATTCTCTTTTTTAATTTTATGGTTGAACATATAAGACTCGCCATCAAATCTTACATCGAAAACATCTGCCGGTGGTCGGGGAGGCGCTAAAAAGAATCCTGCATCGAAAGAGGCATCTTCAAAACTTCCAAAGTAGAGGACGCTTGAATTTTCTCCATTATCAGTAACGAATAATTTGTTGCTTTGATTTATTATATCTTCTGCAAGTGAATTGTGTTTGGAAACTGTCGATCCGGGACGCAGAATAAGTTTTCCGCTTTGAGAAACTTTTACCCAATAACCTTTCGACGGTTTTAATGTATCTGAAATCGAGTATCCGTTTAAAAAGCCATAAACTGGAGAACTTATAATGTTTGGAGGATTTGTAATAAGCGATTTGACTGGGAAAGGATTACTTGCACAACCAATCATATTCCATCCCGTTTTCAGGTCAATCGAATCAGCGGTAAACGCACTACCCGCCAACCATACTTGATGAGTCGTCGGAAATTTTAGCCAATACCCTCGAAGATATATTAGCGAATCGTGTTGGACATAACCATTATCGAATGTAAAAGCCGACGAATTAGCGCTCCCGAAAATAGTTGTCTTGCTTCGGTCGGCTGTTCGCAACGGTAATGACAGCATATTCCACCTTGCGTCGACTAAATAACTGATCGCAGTAGATGAGAAATTTCCAAAGTTATGAACGGCGCTTAAATTTCCGAACGAAATTGAAACTGAATACGCACTACCGCCAACGGGTAAAGTTTGTACCCAACCGGGATTAACAGCTTGGCTAAGAGTATAATTTCCGAACGGAATATCGGCAAAAGCGTATTGACCATTAATATTTGTAGTAATGGAATCTCGTTTTGTTCCGCTTATGCGTACTTTCCATCCTGCAAGCGGTGGGTCGGTTTCGTCCTTCACTCCGTTATTATTTATATCATAAAACACTGACCCCGACATAAATGTTGTTTGCCTGTATTTTATTGTTATTACATCAGAGTAATCAAGCGAATCATATTCAGCTCCTGTTACAAAAATATTTCCCAAATTATCCATTGCCATAGCTATAACTTCATCGGTTGCGCTCGTTTGATTGGCATAATATGCAACCCACTGTAATTCACCAGCCGCATTATATTTTATTGTAGCATAATTATTTTTCAGTGAGCCACCTGTAGTGCCGGATATGTATGAATTTCCCCATTGATCAACAATCATCCCCTCGAGGTAATCGTAATCGTTGCTCTTGTCGTTATAACGCGCTTCCCATAATCTCCCCCCATTTGAAGAATATTTTAGGACAATCATATCAGTGTATGATGTAGTTCCAAAACTCCATCCGCCGACATATATTTCTCCCGATGGAATTACGAAGAGGCTTTTAGGATAATCAACATTGTTAGCCGGTCCATCATACCTTGAAACCCATTGTTGGTCGCCGTTCGGATTATATTTAATTAAAACAATATCGTTCAATGTACCGACTCCGACACTCGAGCCTGCAACAACGATATTTCCTAAAGTATCGATTGCAATCGAAGTAGCAATATCGTCGCTGTTCGATGGTCCGTTGTAATACTTCACCCATTGCTGCCCGCCTGCGGCGGAATATTTAACTGTAGATATATTATTCCCGGAAGTTGTTGTCGTGCAGTAACCTGTTACATAAACATTGCCCGCTTTATCGATACCAAACGTTGCAGCGAAATCGTCGGAACTTGCAGAGCTGTTAAAATAACTCACCCATAGCTGTGTTCCGTTTGTATTATATTTAATCGTAACATAATCGAAGCCGGTATTTCCACCAAAACTATAACCAACAACATAAACATTGCCCGCGGCATCAACTGAAAGAGCGATAGGTCTATCGGTACTATCCTTTGAACTGTTGAATCTTTGAATCCATTGCACAATTCCATTTTCATTAAATTTGATAGTTACTATATCGTCGCCTTTATTATACGAGTAACTTCGTCCTGTAACGTAAACATTCTTCGAGGCATCAACCGCAACAGCAACAGCTTCATCGTTATCGTGGTACGGACTGTTGTAACGGGCAGTCCACAATGTATCGCCAGTTGTATTATATTTGATTATGAGAAAATCGTATAATGTTCCACTGTCGAAACTCGACCCGACAACGTAAGCATTCCCAAGATTATCGGTGGTAATTGCATACGGAATATCCTCGTATGATTGGCTATCGAAATTATTCTGACGTTCCGACCATAGAACTGTGCCCGCAGTATTGTACTTCAGTATCAAAGCATCGTATGCTTTTTCAACTGTAAAACCTGCCCCGATAACATTGATGTCGCCGGATAAATCCACTCGAATTTTATTTGCTTCACTCGAAAAATTAGTTTCTATAGTATAAGGTCTATTCCACTGCCGACTTCCGAATGCATTATATTTAATTGTGTTGAATTCAGTAGCACCTAAAAGAGAAGAAGTTGTACCTGTAACATATACGTTCTCAAAGTTGTCGATATCTATACCTTCGGCAAAATCGTCGCCATTGCCGGAGCCGTTGAATTGAACTCCCCAATCGACACCACCTGTTGTATTAAATTTAACAGTAAGGTAATTGTAAAACTCAGAAAAATTGTATGTATATCCAGTAAGATAAACAGTACCTCCGCCTGTAATACGAAAAGCGGTAGGTATATCTTCCAAATTTCCGGGTGAATTATAGCGTGCTGCCCATTGTCGTACCCCGCTGGGGTTATATTTTACAACTGCAATATCCACGTCGGTTGTATCTCCGTAACTTGTTCCGGCAACGAAAACATTATTAAAATTATCTACACCAATTGTTACAGGTATATCTTCATCGAAACCGATGCCATCATAAGTTACAAGCCAGAGTCTTAGACCTATGGAATCGTATTTCATAGTCATAAAATCTATGAAAGAAGTTGGATTATAAGTCGAGCCGGTTATATAAACATTATTTAGTGCATCAATAGTAATTGCAGTAGGGAAGTCGTCGCCGTTACCCGGTCCATTATCCCGTCGTGCCCACTGCTGTGTTCCACTTGCGTTATATTTTATTAATATAAAATCGTTTTTACTGATTGGATGATAGTTGTAAGCTGATACATACACATTTCCTGATGCGTCAACCGTTAACCCGACTGCAATGTCATCGTTTTTTGAGCCCCCGCTATATCGTGCAGCCCATTGTTGAACTCCACTAGTGTTATATTTAATTGTTAAAATATCGTATGAAGTATCGGGACCAATTATACAAGAAGTGATGTAAACATTTCTTTGAGCGTCAAGTTTCATTCCCGCGATGTAGTTGTCCTCACCAAAAGTATTGTCGGCAAAAACTGTCCATAACTTTACACCAAAAGTATTGTATTTGCTTATAGTAAATTGAAAATTGCTAATCCCAGTTACATAAATATTTTTGGAATTATCAAGTTCTACAAATTGGAAGGAATCATCAGCACTGCTTTTGTGATTATATTTGGTTATCCATTGTTGATTAATTTGAGTATAAATTATTGAAGAATTTAAGAGGAGCAAAACGAACACATATACGATTTTTTTCATATTGATAACTAACTAATAATTAATAAATTTAGAGAAAAGATAAATATAAATTAGGTAAGTGTCAAATTGTGGACGTGTTGTGGTTCACATTAGAAAATTAGTGAAAGTAAAAAAAAATCCCGGTTTGAATTAACAAACCGGGATTTCAAAAATAAATCCTGGCAACGACCTACTCTCCCACACCGTTACCAGTGCAGTACCATTGGCGCGGAGGGGCTTAACTGCCGTGTTCGGAATGGGAACGGGTGTTTCACCCTCGCTATAGTCACCAGAAAATAAAAACTTTGAGAAGAGCATAAAACAATACTCATAACACACTAAAACTTATCAAAAGTCTGCTTGATGAGAAAGCTAAGCAAGCTATCGTGAATATATAAAAAATTTTGGTTAAGCCAATCGACTTATTAGTACCGCTCGACTGAATTCGTTACCGAACTTACATCTGCGGCCTATCAACCAAGTCATCTCCTTGGAGTCTAATTGGGATATCTAATCTTGGGGTAGGTTTCGCGCTTAGATGCTTTCAGCGCTTATCCTATCCGGACGTGGCTACCCTGCGTTTGCCATTGGCATGACAACAGGTACACCGTAGGTCCGTTCACTCTGGTCCTCTCGTACTAGGAGCGACACCCCTCAAATATCCTGCGCCCGCATAGGATAGGGACCGAACTGTCTCACGACGTTCTGAACCCAGCTCACGTACCGCTTTAATTGGCG
Source organism: uncultured Ignavibacteriota bacterium (assembly GCA_947085405.1). GTDB lineage: Bacteria > Bacteroidota > Ignavibacteria > UBA10030 > BY39 > JASEGV01. Next base: position 62 of record CAMTWO010000037.1, on the reverse strand, counting down.
AACAGCCAAACCCTTGGGACCTTCTTCAGCCCCAGGATGCGATGAGCCGACATCGAGGTGCC
>CAMTWO010000036.1:0-40355 GCA_947085405.1 uncultured Ignavibacteriota bacterium | reverse complement strand
CTGGAAAGTGCAAATCAACAAAATCGAATATTCCGTATAAATTAGTTTATTACGAGATGTTTCAAACCCGATCTGAATCCATGTACCGTGAGTGGGAAATTAAAAAGAAATGGAATATTGAGCGGAAAAGAAAACTGATTGGAAGTTTTGATAAATCGAAAATATTAAAACTGTTCACGGATGGCGCCTGAAGGGTTCATAATCCGACTATTTTATTTATAAATAAGTCGGATTCACAATCAGACGATTAAATTTATTTAATCGTCTGAAATTCAGGAGGTCACGAGTTCCCCGACGAGGAATATCGATTCTTCGTCGGATTGTAAAGATCCTCGTCGGCTCCACTTGAATAAATGGGACTAACTTGATTAAACTTGTTAGTCCTTTTTCGTTTGATGAATGAGATTGATGATATGCCATTTTATGTTTACATACTCCGGAGTGAAAAAGACGGGACGTTATATACTGGGCAAACAGAAAACATGCAGAAACGATTACAAGAGCATAATTCTGGTAAAATAAAATCTACAAAATCGAAAATTCCCTATAAATTAATTTATTTACGAGATTTTTCAGACTCGATCTGAATCTATGTTACGCGAGTGGGAAATCAAAAAGAAATGGAATATCGAGCGGAAAAGAAAACTGATTGAAAGTTTTGATAAATCGAAAATAATAAAGTTTTTCACGGATGGTGCCTGAATGGTTTATAATCCGACTATTTTATTTATAAAAAAGTCGGATTCACAATCAGACGATTAAATTTATTTAATCGTCTGAAATTCAGGAGGTCGTGAGTTCCCCGACGAAGAATCATAATTCTTCGTCGGATTGTAAAGATCCTCGTCGGCTCCACTTGAATATAGGACTAACTCAAGTCATCTTGTTAGTCCTATTACTTTTTATGGAGAATCAAATGCCCTATTACGTTTATTTATTGGAGAGTAAGCAAGACAAGACACTGTATTCCGGACAAACCGATAATCTGATAGCTCGTTTTCAGAAGCATAATAAAAAGTTGGTAAGGTCAACCAAATCACGGGCTCCATATGATTTAGTATATTTTGAAGTACATAATACTCGTTCAGAAGCGATGTGGCGTGAGTGGGAAATCAAAAAGAAATGGAATATCGAGCGGAAAAGAAAACTGATTGAAAGTTTTGATAAATCGAAAATAATAAAGTTTTTCATGGATGGCGCCTGAATGGTTTATAATCCGACGATTGAATTTATTTAATCGTCGGAGCTACGATCCGACTATTTTATTCTTAAAATAGTCGGATTCACAATCAGACGATTAAATTTATTTAATCGTCTGAAATTCAGGAGGTCACGAGTTCCCCGACGAAGAATCATAATTCTTCGTCGGGTTGTGAAGATCCTCGTCGGCTCCACTTCGAATTTGACACAACTTAGTGATTTATTTTTGCTAAGTTGTTTGTCAAATTCTCCCGAAGGGATTCCTTCGGAAAGAATTCCGTCGAAGACGGGTGAAGAAATATAGGACTAACTTGATTAAACTTGTTAGTCCTTTTTCGTTTGATGAATGAGGTTGATGAATGAGGTTGATGATATGCCATTTTATGTTTACATACTCCGGAGTGAAAAAGACGGGACGTTATACACAGGACAAACAAGTTCGATTGGAATTCCGCAAATTAGACGGGCTATAGTTTTTTAAATGAACTGAATGAAATATAATGGCAAAACAGATTTAACGGATTAGATTAGCTTCTTATTAAAAAATTTATTAAAATACCGTGAGTAAAATATGAAAACAACAACTCAAAATAAATCTAATATTTTCCATATCCTTCTTTTAAATAAGGAAAAGATTTTAAACTATGGTGCGCGACGATTGGGTTTATTTGGCTCGTTCGTCCGTGACGAACAAAAAGAATCAAGCGACATTGATTTACTTGTAGAGTTTATTCCAGGCAAAAAAACGTACGATAATTTTATAAATTTAGCTTACTTCTTGGAAGAATTATTTGGTAAAGAAGTTGAGTTAGTAACACCTGAATCACTTAGTCCCTACCTAAAACCTTATATTGAGCGAGAAATAGAGTATGTTTCCTTCACAAATTGAGTATTTAAAACACATACTTGACGAAATCGAATATTTGTTAAAACATTCAAAAGTATTATCTTTTGATGAATTTGTAAAGGATGAAACCCTACAAAGAGCATTTGTCCGTAGCTTGGAGATAATTGGCGAAGCGACTAAAAAATTAAGTTCAGAAATAAAAACCAAATATCCCGACGTTGAGTGGAAAGCCATTGCGGGTACCAGAGATAAACTGATTCACGATTATTTCGGAGTCGATTATGAGTTAATCTGGGATATCATTAACACAAAAATTTCTATCCTTAAAAAGCAAATCGAAGATGTTCTTGATCACGAAGAACAATTATAAAAAGCCAATGAAACATCTGTTTGTATTATATTTTCTCTCATTAATATCTCATAATAATTTGCCCGCTCAGCCGGCAGGTTCAACACGAATACCCAAACAGGAAGTCCGTGCAGTGTGGTTAACCACAGTTGCAGGTTTAGATTGGCCCAAAACAACTGACATAGAAGAACAAAAACATTCACTCCTCGAAATAATTCAAATACTTAAAGCCGCTAATTTTAACACTATATTTTTTCAGGTACGGGGTAGAGGCGATGCGATGTATAACTCGAATTACGAACCTTGGTCAGACAGGCTTACTGGGACTTTTGGCAGGGACCCTGGTTGGGATCCTTTGGAATTTGTTCTAAAAAATGCACATTCGCGTGGAATGGAAGTTCACGCTTGGTTTAATACATTTAGAGTGCGGAATGGTGAAAGAACTTCTGTTGGAGAAAAAAAACATATTGCTGAACTTCAACCAAGCTGGGTTAAAAAATTTGAGACTGAATCGTGGCTCGATCCGGGAATTCCCGGAGTCAGAAATTATCTAGTTAACGTGGCGATGGATTTGGTTACGAACTACAATATAGACGGTATTCATTTCGATTTTATACGTTATCCAGAAAGCAATTATCCTGACGAAGATACTTTTCGTAAATATGGCGGAGGTGACAAAAAAGATAGCTGGCGCCGTGAAAATGTTAATAAATTTGTTCGTGCTTTTTATGATTCGGCGATGCAAATAAAGCCTATGTTAAAGGTTGGTTCAGCACCTATCGGTGTTTATAAAAATTTACCTAACGCAAAAGGCTGGCAATCGTTTTCATCGATTTATCAAGACTCGCGTAAATGGCTGCAGGAAAAGAAACACGATTACATAGCACCACAAGTGTATTGGTCTTTAGGAACCGAGCCGCGTGATCCTGATTTTGCAGTCTTAGCAAAAGATTGGTGCGAAAATAAATTCGACAGACATATATATATCGGAATCGGAGCTTATAAGGAAAAAGTTTTCGAACAGCTTCCGTTGTTAGTAGATGTTTCGCGTCTCTATGGCGCCGAAGGAAACTCATTTTTCAGGTATGAATTTATCAAAGAGATAAACACAATCAGTGGGAGATACAGTTATCCGGCGTTGATACCACCAATGCCATGGAAAGATAACATCCCACCAAACGCACCGTCGGATTTGATAATAGAGGAAATATCGAGCGGAGTTTTTCGCTTGCAATGGAAACCACCCGCACCGGCAAAAGACTTAGACCGTGCAAAGTATTATGTCGTTTACCGTTCAACGCGCCATCCGGTAAATATTAACGAACCATCAAATATCGTAATTATTACCACAACGAATGACACAGAATTTATTGATCGCATACCAAAACCGAAATCAGCTAACTACTATTATGTTGTTACTGCGGTAGATAAAGGGAACAACGAAAGCCAACCTGCGACTGAACTAAAGGTGGAAATTCCCATTGTAGCAACACTCGCCAAGAAACTTGTTCCTAAATTTCCCCTTTCATCTTACCAAAACAATTCAGAATCGTTTTATGTAACGTACGAACTATTAGAAGAAGGCATAGTCAAATTAAAAATACTCGATACTTATAAAAAAGATTTGCAAATAATTGTTGATGAAAAGAAAAAACCGGGACGTTATGTGGTTGAGGTAAACTCTAAATTCAATGAGTCGCTGATTACACTTCAACTTACATTAGGGACAAAAATCTACAGTAAAAATTTACTTCTTCAACAATAAACATTTTGTTGCGAAACAAATAAATTTGTTGTAAATTCATTGCAAATTAAAAACTTATGAAATTACAATGAAAACTATAATCGAACCATTTAAAATCAAATCAGTAGAACCGATTAAATTCACTACGGGTGAGGAGCGTCAGTCAATTTTAAAAAATGCCGGCTATAATCCTTTTTTAATTCGTGCGGAAGATGTTTTAATTGACCTTTTGACCGATAGTGGAACCTCGGCAATGAGCGCTAAACAATGGAGCGGTATAATGGATGGCGACGAGTCGTATGCAGGTGCCCGAAGTTTCTACCGCTTTGAAAAGGCAGTTAAAAACCTTACAGGTTTTAAATACATAATCCCAACTCATCAAGGCAGAGCTGCCGAGAAAATTTTGTTCACCATTGTTGGAGGTGAAGGGAAATTCATTCCAAACAATACACACTTCGATACTACACGGGCAAATGTGGAATTCAGCGGAGCAACCGCAATTGATTTACCTTGTAAAATAGGACGAGATCCTGATATTGTTGCCGACTTTAAGGGAAATATGGACGTCGATGCCCTCGAAGAGTTCATTAAAAATCAGGGAGCAGAAAACATTCCTTTAGTTATGATTACTGTTACTAACAATTCCAACGGGGGACAGCCTGTTTCGATGGAAAATATTAGAAAAACAAAAGAAGTAGCACTGAAATATAACATCCCGCTTTTCATTGATGCTTGCCGCTTTGCTGAAAATGCCTACTTTATAAAGAAAAGGGAAAAGGGGTACGCGAATATATCAGTCCAAGAGATTGCTCAAGAAATGTTTGCGTTGGCTGACGGCTGCACGATGAGCGCCAAAAAGGATGCCCTTGTAAATATGGGGGGCTTTTTAGCTTTAAATGATGATGACTTAGCTATGAAAGCACGCAACATACTGGTTGTAACTGAAGGATTTCCTACCTATGGCGGTTTGGCGGGAAGAGATTTAGAAGCCATCGCACAAGGTTTAGAGGAAGTTGTGGATGAGCACTACCTCACCTATCGCATTCGGTCGGTCGAATATTTGGGCGAGAAATTAACTAAACAAGGAGTCCCAATATTACAACCACCCGGCGGACATGCAATATATCTGAATGCCAAAAAATTTGCTCCGCAAATTTCGCCTGAACACTACCCCGGACAAAGTATTGTATGCGAACTTTATATTTGCGGTGGCATTCGTAGTGTTGAAATAGGAAGCGTTATGTTTGGAAAATATGATAATAAAACTGGTAAATTGATATCACCGAATATGGAATTAGTGCGGTTAGCCATTCCGCGTCGAGTTTATACGCAAAGCCACATCGATTATGTTATTGAAGTAGTTACTGAAGTTTATCAAAAACGTAACAATCTAAAGGGTTATCGGATTACTTTCGAAGCTCCAATGCTGCGGCACTTCACGGCAAGGTTTGAGCCATTATGATTATATGCCCGGTTTGTAATACAATAAACCACCATCTTGAAATTATTTGCAAGCAGTGTGGCGGTTATATCCAAACAAAAATAGAGAACATCGATCTTTTTCAAAAGCTTTGGCAACTCATCGAAAATCCCGTAAAAGCATTTAAGCATATTGCCATTGCCAAACATAAAAATTATATAATCTTTCTAACCTCTTTGTTTGGAATGAGTTTCTTATTTCTTCTCTTTGAATACATCAATATCGGTCGTATCATTAATAGAGGAGTTTTAATTGCTCTTGCCGGAATGGGGGGAGGTATCGGGTTTGGGTTTTTCTTTTTAGCCATACTAACTTGGATAACACTTGGTTTCTCAAAGTTATTTAAATCGCCACCTACCAAGTTTTGGAATTTATTTTCGGTGATTGCATATTCAACCGTTCCAATCATTTATATTTTTATATTTTTACTGCCAATAAAACTTTTAACGTATGGCATAATCCTTTACACATCAAACCCATCGCCTGTATTAGTTAATGCTTCGGTTTCGTACATATCATGGTTTTTAGAGGCGCTGATGTTTGCCTGGTTTATTGTTTTATTTAACACTGCAAGCAGAGTTGTGTTCGAGTTTAATTTTTTCAAAGCAATTACGATGACATTAGCTATATTTATATCCATAGCAGTGGGGATCGTTATAGTTATTAATTACATTAGTCCATCAATAATCTCCTCTTATTAAAAAATGCAAAAAAGTGAATTTGACGAAATAGTCGCTCTTTGTTTTGAAAGCCTGCCCGAAATTTTTAAAACTAACATAGATAATGTTCAATTTTCGGTAGAAGATTATCCAACCCGCGACCAATTATCAAAAATAAAGCATGCTTCTAAATACTCCCTACTCGGCTTGTATGAGGGGGTGCCACTCAAGTTTAGAGGTCCCGGATACGGAATGAGCGCCATGGTGCCTGATAGAATTACACTTTTTCAGAATAACATTGAATCTGTATCTATGAATGAGACAGATTTGAAAAACAAAATCAGGGAGGTATTGATGCATGAGATAGGGCATTACTTCGGAATGACTGAAGATGAAATTCGTAAAGCCGGCTATTAACGAAAGTTAAGCGTGTGAATACAAAGTCAAAAATTGGCTTCATAGTTGGTCCAATTTTTTTTGTTACAATTTTATTGATGCCTGTTCCCGAAACTTTTCTTCAAAGTGTCGGGCAAATCCCAAACCTAACCGAAATCGAAATTCGTGAATTAGCAACAGGAATGAAAACCGTATTGGCATTACTACTGCTAATGATTACCTGGTGGATTACTGAGGCAATTCCTATTTCCGTAACTGCTATGCTCCCGATGGTAATGATTCCTTTATTTCAAGTGAAAGGATTGGTAAACGGTGCGTTATTCGATTTTACATTTGCAAATACAATTAAAAATTATGCACATCCCGTAATCGGGTTGTTCTTCGGTTGTTTTCTATTAGCGGCTGCGATGCAGAAATATGGTATTGATAAACGGGCGACTTTATGGATTTTAACACGAGGAAAAATAGCAGCTAACCCGAACAGGATTTTATTAGCTATGATGTATTCGAGTGCGTTCATCTCGATGTGGATTTCAAATACGGCTACTGTCGCAATTCTTCTCCCGATTGCGATGGGGCTTATCGTGCACAGTAAATTGCAAGATTCGAAGAATGGTTTCGGAGTTGCACTGATGTTAGGAATAGCTTGGTCAGCTTCTGTTGGCGGTGTCGGGACGATAATAGGCACGCCGCCAAACGGTATTGCTATTTCTATCCTAAAACAAAACAACTTGGATGCAATTAATTTTTTAGATTGGATGAAGATTGGTGTTCCGTACGTAGTTTTGTTTATTCCTATTCTATGGTTTTTATTAATCAAATTATTCCCCGTATCAAACGATACAATCATCGACATCAAATTTCTGAGTAGCCAACAATCTCAAATCGGAAAACTCAAGACAGGCGAAATTTTAACTGCATCGGTTTTTCTGTTAGCGATATTATTATGGATTAGCAGACCTTTCTGGGACACTCTTCTCACAAATAACATTGCAGTTAAAGTAAGTTGGATTGATGAGTATCTTATCGGACTTTTTGTCGGATTAATTCTTTTTGTAATACCGGTAAATTTCAAAAAGTTAGAATTCGTTCTGAATTGGAAAGACACGAAATTTGTTGATTGGGGAACTCTGATTTTGTTCGGAGGCGGACTCGCACTTTCCGATGCAATGTTTAAAACAGGTTTAGCCTCATGGATTGCAGCTTCGTTTATCGGACTCTTCGGTTCACCCTCTACTTTTGTTATGTTAATGATTGTAGTTGTTTTTATTGTATTTTTAACTGAGGTAACTTCAAACACTGCCGTTACATCTATGATGGTTCCGGTACTAATTGCTATTGCTTTAAAAACCGGCAACGACCCAACAACATTGGCAGTAGCTGTTGCTTTTTCGGCTTCGTTAGCTTTTATGCTTCCGGTTGCAACTCCGCCGAACGCATTAGTATTCAGCACCGGTTACGTTAAAATAACACAAATGGTAAAAGCCGGATTTTTCTTAAATATCATTGCGTGTTTTTTTACTTTAATAATTTTCTTTATATTTGGGCATCTAATTTTTAAAATACTAACATTCTAACAAAAACAGGAAAAGATATGGCAAAAGTTCTTTTTATTATCTCATACGAGATAAAGCCTGATAAGAGAGGCGAATATCTAAATCTTATCAAAAATTTAGCAACTCAAATTAAACAAGTCGGTATGGAATACGACATTTACGAAAAAAAAGGAAAAGCGAATCACTTTTATGAGGTTTATTCATGCAAATCGATGGATGAAATTGATAATTTGGAGGATTCGTTAGATGATAAAACACAAGAACTAATTTCAGTTTTAGCTAAACTGATAAAAGGAAAGATGACCTATCAAACATTAGTCGGGCTTGATTAGGAGAATATGAAAAAGAAGTTTAACCCCCTTGTTGTGTTCATACAGGAACACTCAAGTTTGTTGTTGCTTTTAAAAAAACTAAATGCAGCCGCTCAATCCATTGAGAGGGAGGGGGTAAAAACAAAATCTGTAAAAACAATCAATGATGTAATCAAAGTATTAGAGGAGGAGATAAGCCATCATAATGTGATGGAAGAGGAAGCCCTTTTTCCCGTGCTAGAGCAATATGTCGAAGGACCAACCGAATTACTGGTCGATGAACATAAGCTGATGAAGAAGAAGTTTTTGATTTTAAAAAAAACACTCGCACAAACACAATTACCAAATGCGTCAAAATTAATTTCTCACAAATTAGTAATAAATATCCGGGAAACTGTTCAAGTATTCGTGAATCATATACACAAAGAAAACTATATACTTTTCCCGCTGCTGAAAAGATTTTTATCGAAAGAAGAGTTGGATAAAGTTGCCTCGAAGATGAGATGAAATAAACCAGATGAAAGTTAGTAAGTAGTAAGTAGTAGGTAGTGTCTGTCTTGTCCTGAAACTACTGCTATGGTGTCATCTCCTGTTTTCGTCGTTGGGACACCCGAGTTTGAGATATAAGATGTTGCACACTTGTTAGATGCTTTGTCGAGAACCGTTACAACATTGGCTTTAGTGCAAATTCGTGTCACCTGCCCGACGGCAGGCGGGTTCGTGGCAAAATAAAGCCACTAATTTCACGCCTGCGTGCCAAAACACACTATGGCGTGCAGGCACGAATACACACGAATATAATGGGACACCCAACACATATTGTAATAATGTCGATTCTAAACAATTTGAAAAGATTTTTGGAGTGTTTACAAATAGTGACGAAAACAGGAAGTAGTATAATCTTCACAAAAAGGCTATAATTTCGCATAAACCTCAATATTATCGAAATTAATGGTATCCGGTAAATTTTGATTGACTTTCATCTAAATATTCAATAACTTTACAACAATAAATCTGTTTGCATTTAATATTTTTTTAAAAGGAGTATTGAGTATGAAAAATTTTAAAGCTTCCTCACCTTTCTTCTCGTTAATTTTAACAACACTATTTATCTTTCATTCTCACGCCCAACCACTTCGTCAATGGGTGGCTCATTATAACGGACCCGCGAATTCATCGGATGTTGTTACTTCAATGGTAGTTGATGATTCCGGCAGCATCATTGTAACTGGTTGGAGTAACGGAGTAGGTACAGGGGCTGATATTGCGACCATAAAGTATAACGCTGATGGAGTTGCACAATGGATACAAAGATATAACGGCACAGGTGCTGGTGAAGATAAACCGGTAAAAGTTGTTGTTGACACCGCAGAGAATGTTTATGTAACAGGGTGGAGTAATGGAACCGGTTTGGATATTGTAACCATTAAGTACGACAAAGCTGGTGTACAACAATGGTTAGTAAAATATATTGGAACAGGGGACGACAAACCTTCTTCGATTCAGGTTGATGATTCGATGAATGTCTATGTTACCGGCTCAACTGTTAGTTCGGGTTCAGGGCTTGATATTGTTACTTTAAAATATAACAGTGCTGGTATTCTGATTTGGTCGAAGACTTATAACGGCCCGGGTAACGGTAACGATTATTCTGTTTATTTAAAGTTGGAAGATTATAATTATTGTTACATCGGTGGTGTTGCCAAAGGAAGCGACAACGACTTCGTAGTTATTAAATATAATTCAAAGACGAGCGATACTGTTTGGACCAGGTTGTTTAAACGAACGGACGGCGCAGACGATATTTTGAAAGCAATGATTTGGAGAGATGCCGATGAATTGTATCTGACCGGGACGACTAATACTGGGACTGGAAATGATATCCTGACGATGAGAGTAAATGGTATCAGTGGAGATACAGTTTGGACGCAGGTTTACAACGGAACAGCATCGGGTGATGATGTCCCGTTTGGAATTGCCTTACATAGGGACTCTCGAGTTTACGTTACCGGCCGTTCAGTTTCGTTCGGTTCTTATTACGATATCATAACTTTACGATATGACCAGAGTGATGGGGATTTAAATTTTAAAACGCATTACAACGGTCCCGCAAATGATGAGGATGTCGGTTATGCTATCCTGGGTGGAGGCTCGCCGCACATTGTTGGCTCAAGTTTCGGTATAAATTCAGGTAGAGATATTGTGTTTTTAGAAGTGGAAGCCGATGGCGATATCAATTGGCAATTAAGGTTCAACGGCATTATGAATAACGATGATGTTGGCTTAGTATTAGACGATTATAAAGATACATACTATATCGCGGGGAGTACATTAATGAAGAAAGGAACTCCGGATTTCCTCTTGATAAAGTATGTGAAAGAAGATTTAATGAAATACCGGACTATCACACAGAACGATTTACTTCTAAAAGGAGTTAGCTTAAAGCCTTATAACTCAACCGGTAATTTTGGTAACCTTCGCGATTCAGCATTTGCGAGAGCTTTCCCAAAAATAAAGAAAGGTTATGCCGGTGCACCTGGCGGTATGGTGCTCGGTATTGCCCGTTCTGATAGTCCGAACATTTGCGGTTGGATGCGCTTCAAAGCTGGAAAAGATTTGATGAAATTTGCACCTCATACTGGTGCCGCTCGTGGTTTTGATATCGCGAAAGGAGTACCATTCTTCAAAGAATTAAAAAGTCCCAAATTAATCGATCATAACAACAAATTAGCGGGTGAATTAGCAACATTAAAGATAAATATCGGAGCCAGTGATGCTGAAATTACTCCAATCGGTTTAGGAGATTTAATTTTCAACAATGGTGATACAAGTTATCATTACAATGGATATACGGTTCGTCAATTAGCATTAGTCGTGGATAACTTTTTATCATACTACAGAAATTACACAGGAGTTGATTGGGCGCGCTTTGATACAATGCTCACAAAAATTAATAGTGCGTTTTCTGGACCTTATGCTCAAGTCAGTCAGTCGCCACTTATGGTTTCGGGTGTGGCATTGCTGGATACTATACCTTTCTTACAAAAAAATCCTTTGGCTATACAAATGCGTTTAGAATTTAAACCCGAAATGCTCGACGAAACTCCAAACGAGTTTGCATTATATCAAAATTATCCTAATCCATTCAACCCATCGACTACGATTAAATTCATACTGCCTAGCGCCGGTTTAGTAACATTGAAAATTTATGATATTTTAGGGCGCGAGGTTGCGACATTACTCGAACAGGAAGAATTAGACGAAGGGGAACAGTCAATCGATTTCTTTGCCGATAATTTATCTTCAGGTATTTACTTTTATAGACTTGTAGTGAATAATGGAGAATATCAAAATTTTAAGAAGATGCTCATATTAAAATAAAACAAACTAAATAATGTTTTTTCTTTTAAAAAAACTTAACTAAAGGAGTAAGAGATGAAAAATGTAAATCGTTTCTTTATGATTGTTCTCATACCTGCATTAATTATGCTCTTGAATATGCAAGTAGGTGAAGCAGGAAACCATAGAACCAAATCAAATAGTAATTTTGGATTCGTACAAGCTACGGTTGGAAGTGACGACACACTAAAGTATTTCAGCTTCGTCCCCGAATCACTCGCCGCAGCAGCAAGCAGTAAAATTCCGAAAGCTGTGAAACGTAAAAACACTGCATCGTATTGGGAATTCGTTCTTAAAAATACAGGTTCCACCACAGTTACTGAAATGCACATACAATTCAAACAGGATGTGGATTTTATACGTGGACTTGAGAATACAAAATTTGGTAACACAACTCAAAATACAAAAAAGAAGTATAGTTTCAGTGTTGGTGAGATAATCCCCGGCGATTCAGTTATTGTAAAAGGTTATTGTGTAAAAGCAAAACCACAGCAAATAAAAAAATATTGGTTCGGACCCGTAACAGGGACTCCCGCTATAAATCTTGAGCCAACAGAACAAAGCTTCTTACTTCCAATGCCAAACTACACAAACGTAATCGAAGAAGTCTTTAGTGAAGGCGGGTTTGAAGTTGCTAATGGATTGCTTGTAGGGAAAGTCTTAATTGATCCAAAAACCGGAGGCTGGGTATTGATGAAGAAAGCCGGTGATGTAACGAAATCCTTACGTGATAAAGATGGAACTCACAAAGATGGACCTTTCTATTTTGATTTATTGAATAAAAAGAAAACATTCAACGGTGAGCAAAGCAGCCTTCCTCCCAAAAAACATAACAACAAACTCTTTGCTGAGGTTATGGCATTTAAACTTGGCATAGCAGCAAGTGCATTAGGGAAAACGAAACCCGGCTTCGGCGATTTAAAATATAACGATCCCGAAAATCCTCTCCACGATAGCTCACTTATCAAAATTGCTTCAATGGCTGACCAAGCTCTAACGAATAGAGTCGGTGATATTAATAACCTATTCTATGTTATCCGAAGAATTGATAGCGCTCTTACCGGTCCGTTGGATACGGTAAGCTTTGGAACACGCACAGTGCTGAATGGCTCAAAATTATTGAGCGAGATTCCGTTCCTCAAAGAAGTCCCGCTCGCTTCGATTACGAGAATAACCCCTCGTCTTCATAATAATATTGATATACCGGATGTTTTCACATTGCAGCAAAACTATCCGAATCCGTTTAATCCATCGACTACGATTAAATTCATACTGCCAAGCGCCGGTTTAGTAACATTGAAAATTTATGATATTTTAGGGCGCGAGGTTGCAACATTACTCGAACAAGAAGAATTAGACGAAGGGGAACAATCAATCGATTTCTTTGCCGATAATTTATCTTCAGGTATTTACTTTTATAGACTTGTAGTGAATAATGGAGAATTTCAGCAAATTAAAAAAATGATGTTCGTCAAATAATTCCAGTGCAGAATCGGTTGATTCAGAAATTTAAGATAAGACCTCCCTGGTAAATCCTCGGAGGTCTTTTTGTAAAAACTGTTCCAGTGTCAGGTAAGGCAAGGAAAAAATTAGAAATATTTTAATAACATGACGACGGAATCATACAACCGGATCAAACAATTAGTCGAACAATTCAAATCTCAGGAAGCGGCTTATCTTTCTCCGGGCTATCAGGAATCGCAGGTTAGGCAGGATTTTATTGATAAGTTCTTTACTGCTCTCGGTTGGGATGTTACGCATGAAGTTCAGAAAAATCCATACGAGCAGGAAGTTAAGATTGAGAATAAGGTAAACACCTCCGGTTCACAGCGGCGGGCTGACTATGCTTTCTTTACAGCCCCGAATTTTCGCGATGTTAAGTTCTTTGTCGAGGCAAAGAAACCTTCGCGCAACTTGGCAAACCCCAACGACTATTATCAAACGATACGCTACGGTTGGAATTCTAAAACTCCGATTGCCGTGCTTACCGACTTCGAGGAGTTCCATATACTCGACTGCCGCTTCAAACCCGATATAAAAACCGCACTTGACAGAAAGATTGAGGTTTTTAATTATACCGATTTTGAGGATGAGGAGAAATTCAAGCGGATATTTTATCTGTTCAGTCGTGATGAGGTGGCTAATGGCTCGATAGATAAGTTTGCAGCCGCTTTGCATAAGCCGCGTGCTAAAGCAGTGCGTAAAGGAATGTTCAAGGCAGAGTACAAACCGGTTGACGAAGCATTCCTGGAATCTCTCGACGGATACCGTGAGCAGCTTGCGCGTGCGTTCAAAAATAAAAACCAGAATTTAGAAGGCGAGGAACTAACCGAAGCCGTTCAGCGCACGATAGACCGACTTGTGTTTATAAGATTTTTGGAGGATAAGTCGATTGAGGAACCGGCTATTGTCGCGATAAAAGATAAACCCGCTGTGTGGGAAGCATTCGCATCTTTATGCAAACGACTTGAGCCGAAATACAACGGACTTGTTTTTAAGCCGCACAGGATTATTGACGGAGCAGATTTTATTCCGCCCGACAGTAAAATGTTTGCAGAGATATGCAGCGAACTTGCCGACCCGACATCGCCTTACGATTTCGATAAAATACCGATCTCAATTTTAGGAAGTATATACGAGCGGTTCTTGGGCAAAGTAGTAAGCACAACCGAGAAGCGCGCGAAAGTAATTGAAAAACCAGAAGTGCGTAAAGCCGGCGGAGTTTATTATACGCCTGAATATATCGTCCGTTACATTGTAACTGAAACTGTCGGCAAGCTGGTTCAAGGAAGGACACCGGAAGAAATTTCCAAGATGTCTTTTGCCGATATTGCCTGCGGCTCGGGTTCGTTCCTCATCGAAGTTTATAACCAGTTGTTGGATAACCACACTAAATATTACAACGAGTTCCCTGAGAAAGCAAAGAAGGGCGATGTCGAGACTCGTGAGGGTAAAATAGTTTTATCTCTAAAAAAGCGGCAGGAGATTTTAACGAACAATATTTACGGTGTTGATATAGATTTTCAGGCGACTGAGGTTACACAGCTTTCGCTTTATTTGAAACTGCTTGAAGATGTAACAATGAACGATGCCTTCCAGTATAGTTTGTTGAAGGAGAAGATACTTCCTGATTTGAGGAATAATATTGTATGCGGTAACTCGCTTATTGGGACTGATATATTAGAAGGGAAACTTTTCGACAGTGAAGAAGAGCGTAAACTCAACCCGATGAATTTTGAGGATGCGTTTCCGCACATTTTTCAGAAAGGTCGTCCTTTGACAAGTCCCGTTAACGAGACAAGCTCAGGACGAGGTCCTGTCCGCCGAAGTTCCGTTTTTCGGGACGTAGGCGGATTTGATGCGGTGGTGGGAAATCCGCCTTGGATTGATATTAAGGGAATGGAACCAATTACAGTAGATTATTATTTTAAAAAGTATTCTACCGTTGAGAACAGAATGAATGTATACGCTGTATTCTTTCAAAAAGCATTATCGCTGATTAAGAAGGAAGGTAAATTCGGATACATTACCCCGAGTTCATTTACAACTCAATCTTCCTATGAGAAACTTAGAGAATTGATTATTTCAAAATACAGTTTTGAAAAGTTAATACGACTACCTGATGGTGTTTTTAATGGTGTTGTTGCGGAGACCGTGATCTCGATTATGAATTCAGAAAAGATAGAGGATAATCTTGTTGAAGTACTTATTTATAATGCAAAACAACAAATTAATTCAATTGACACATGTGAAGGCATTCTCTATCATCAGATAAATCAGGAGTATTGGTTGAAAGACGAAAACAAGGTAATTAATCTCTTTGTAGATGAGAACGATAGACAACTAATTTTAAAATTAAAGTATAAAACTAAACCGTTGTACGAGTTCTGCGAGTTTTGTTTGGGAGTTACACCTTACGATAAATATAAAGGACATTCTAAGTCCCAAATTGAAAATAGAATCTTTCACTCTACACATAAAAAGAACAAAACCTATAAACCATTACTTTCCGGCCAAAACATTGAACGTTATTTAGTTAAGTGGGACGAAAAGGAATGGCTAAGTTATGGAAAATGGTTGGGGGCACCACGGGATCAAAGGTTCTTTACTGAGGAAAGAATTTTGGTAAGACAAATTCTTAGCGGGAATCCAATTCAAATATATGCTGGCTATACTACAGAAGAACTTTATAACGCGCAAATTGCATTTAACGTTCTTTTACGTGAACAAGTCAAGATTTCTATTAAATACATTTTAGCTATTCTAAATTCAAAGCTTCTAAACTGGTATCATAGAAGCAAATATCTTGATCAAACCAAAAATGTTTTTCAAAAAATCTTAATAGAAAATGCTAAACAGTTTCCTATAAGAGTGATAGACTTTACGAACGAATATGAGGAAGCGAAGCACGACAACATAGTAAAACTTGTAGAGCAAATGCTTGTCGTAAAAGAAAAACTCAGTAAAGCCAGATTAGATGCAGAAACGAACAAGTTGGAAATGCAAATCGCAAGTATAGACCGCCAGATAGACGAAGCAGTTTATGAGCTTTATGGTTTAACGGAGGAGGAGATAAGGATTGTGGACGGGAAATGATGCTAAAGCATTTGTCTCTTTGATTTTCAGTCAGTTGACTTGGCAAAGCCATCCCTTCGGGAAAAGTCAACTGCAATAAATATATTTTAGAATTATTAGTATTCATCTATTGCAGTTCACTTCAGTGAACTGATTTAAAAAAAGAAAAAGCATTTGGCTTTAGCCACATGAGAAATGATGCTGAAAAATTTGACTTAAAGAAAAGAAAGGAAAAATCTATGAGCTGGGTAAGGGTTTGGATTCATTTAGTATTTTCTACAAAGAATAGGGAGCCATTTCTTAATTCAAAAGAAATACGAAAAATGGTGTTCCAACACATCAAACAAAATGCTGAAGAAAAGGGCGTGTGGATGGATTGTATTAATGGCTATACTGAGCATGCTCACTGTATTATCTCAATTAATAAAGACCTCACCATAAGTAAAGCGGTCCAGTTGATAAAAGGAGAATCGTCATTTTGGATAAATCAAAATAAAATCACTGAGCATAAGTTTGTTTGGCAGGACGATTATTGGGCAGTCAGCATAAGTGAAAGTCATTTGCAAGAATTGCGGGAATACATTTATCAGCAAGAAGAACATCATTCTAAGAAGACTTTTACGGAAGAAGTAAATGAGTTTATGGAAAAATATGGATGGGCTTTGATAAAAGGAAATAAATAACAACCCTCAACAATGTTTTTGTCAGCAAGAATATTGAGGAGAATCTCCTCGAAATCAAGATCTAAGCCCTCGGTTGCTAAATGGATATTGTAGTGTATGTGTTTAACGGTTTAACGCTTGCCCGCTCTACAAGTCGAGTCGTCGACCGTCTGTTTGGCGGGCTTGTCCGCCATCTTTTAGGCGGAGAGGAGAAAATAAGGATTGTGGAGGGAAAGCCATAACTTTATGGAGCTACGAAAATCACTAAATAATCAATTGAGAAATCCATTTCTCATTTTTTCTTTCGTTGTTGTCGGCGTAATTGAATCGGTGTGGATAGTATCCTCACACGGGTTCTATCACGTGGATGAGTGTGCACATTTCCTTTATAGCCGGTTTGTGCTGCAATCATTGCCGACAATAGTTGAGACCTGGCACAGACCAGGACGATTGTGGTTATTTGCCTTACCCGCACAATTTGGACATGTGTTCACCATGTTCTTTTGTATGGCGCTTTTCCTTTGTCTTCTTTTTGTTACTTACCGAATAGCGAAATTGAAGGGTATAAAACATGCAGGATGGGTTGTACTTCTCACCGGACTTCAACCGATCCTCTTTGATATTTCGTACGCGTGTCTGAATGAAGCTCCGACGGCACTTGTTATCATGCTTTCATACTGGTTTCACTTGAGAAAAAAATTTGGATGGGGGCTGGCAATTGCCTCGTTAGTATTTCTGTTCCGTTTTGAGATGTATTCGTTTGCTCTCTTGATGTTCCTCGTGTACCTGTGGAAACGAGAGTGGAAGATTTTACCATTAGTATTGTTGGGACCGCTGCTTTGGATTGGATATTCGACAATCATCTCAGGAGATGTTATGACGTTCTTCAGGGAGTGGTCGCGTTTTTCCAATTTGGGAAAATATATCCCCGGCGTATCAGTAACACATTACCTGGAGAACCTACAAACAATCTTCGGGTTTGGACAAGTGCTACTCTTTACCATTGGTGTCGTCTTCATTACCCGGGCAAAGAGGAACGCCGAATATGGAATTATTTATTGCACCATAGCGATCAATATCATAATAAATACTCTTGCCGGAGCGGAGGTGTTTAATTGGACGGGCAGCGTCGGTGAGTTACGATACATTGCAGTAGTAGGACCTTTTTGGGGAATTGTGTCGGTATATGGTCTATCAGAAATTCTTGAAAGAATTAAAACTATATGGGTAAAGCTAGCATTTTCTGTCCTTGTATTTAGCGCTGTTGTGTTTAATTGTGCATTAACGACTCATCCTCGACGATGGACAAATTATGATCGAGTGATAATTAATATGACTAAAGTAGCAAGAACTCAGTATCCACATTTGACTTTGCTCAGTAACGATTGTGTTGTGGCGTATGAGATGGATGTATCGCCGGCGGGAGGACCGCATTTTGCACAACTGAATAAGGATATGCTGAAGAAGTATCCTGAATGCCTCATTCTATGGGATCCTTTTTTAGCAAACTCGGTTTTTTTTCAAACCGAACTTACAAAGGAAAAGATGCTGCAGGATACGACCGTGAGAGTGTTGGAGGAATATAAATATTTTGAAGCAGAGTATTTTTTGCTGTACAGGAATGTGCAAAGAGAAAGATAGTGGAAGGTATTAAAAAATGTCCGAAGGACTCCTTTGGAGAATATCGAATCCACATGCGTTCCGGTAAACGGAACTTCCGCTTGCTCCCGCCAAAGCGGGATTCAGCGGACAAGTCGGCGGACAGGTATCGAATTATGAATAAAAATATTACCGCGAGTTTTGCGGATAATGGGTTACTAATTGTTCACTAAACAGCAACGTACTCAGCGAACGATTGAGATTCAGGAATTGGTAAATCATCTTCAATCATCCCCTGAATGTGCAGTTGAATTGCTTCATGCATATTCATTTCCACTGCTTCACGAGTTGCACCCGTGGCAACACATCCTGGTAAATCAGGCGAGTATGCCGAAAAATTGTTTTCAGCTTTTTCAACAACGATAAGAAAACGGCGCATATTTATTTTTTCTCCTTCAATTGTATCAACATGATACCAACCATCCTGTTGTATCAATTTTATTATTTCACGAACTTTCATTATCGACCGAATTGAAGCATTTCAACTAATTCTGTTGTGTTTGAATATAAATTATCGTTTATAAATATACAAACCTGCTTGCCGAATCGTTCAGCCCGCCTTCCGCAAGCGTGCGGCGGACAGGCAGGCAAGTTGCAAGCATAGACTGCCAGATAGACGCGGCAGTCCGTTTAGTCAGTTGACTAACTGATAGCTAACGGATGAGCTATATGGATTGAGCGAGGAGAAGATAAGGATTGTGGAGAGGATTAAAAAAGGAATTTCGAATCCGCCGATGGTGAACGAATATCGAATTATGAATTATGATATTACAGCGGGCTTTACGTTTTAGCTTTAGTTTAGCCCTTGGTGCGTTTCGCAGCTCTGCGTGATACTGTTAGTTGGTTTAAAATTTTTATACAAATTTGTTTGTGAACGATTCATTTATTATAATTGAGCAAATAAATAAGTTAATATATATCATCAAAAATCTTATAGGAGAAACCAAGATGGCTCATGTAACAAAAAATGGTAAAAAACTGATTACGCTTATTCCGGGTGATGGAATTGGACCAGAGGTAGTTTTTGCTACAAAAAAAATTATTGAAGCCGCGGGAGTGGCAATTGAATGGGAAGAATGTGCAGCAGGTGAAAGTGTTTTCAGAAAAGGTATAGAATCGGGCGTTCCCAAAGAAACGATAGAATCTATCAGCAGAACAAGAGTTGCCTTAAAAGGACCGCTAGAAACACCAATTGGGTTTGGTGAAAAGAGTGCTAATGTAACATTAAGAAAACTGTTCGAAACTTTCGGAAATATACGTCCTGCAAGAGAACTACCAGGTATTACAACACCTTACAGCGGACGCAATATCGATTTGGTTGTGGTTCGTGAAAACGTTGAAGACCTTTATGCCGGCATCGAACACATGCAAACTCCCGGTGTTGCTCAGTGCCTCAAAGTTATTACACGAAAGGGTTGTGAAAAAATTGTTCGTTTAGCATTTGAACTCGCACGATCCGAAGGAAGGAAAAAAGTTCATTGCGCAACAAAATCAAATATCATGAAACTGACTGAAGGACTTTTGAAACACACATTCGAAGAAATTGCACCAGAATATCCCGAAATCGAATCATCTCATATTATCATTGATAACTGCGCTCACCAATTAGTTAAAAAGCCCGAACAGTTCGATATAATTGTAACGACAAACATGAACGGCGACATCATCAGTGATTTAACGTCGGCACTAATAGGTGGTCTCGGTTTCGCACCGTCTGCGAATCTCGGAAATGAAGTTGCAATCTTCGAAGCAGTTCACGGGTCAGCTCCAAAATATGCAGGTAAAAACGTAATCAATCCAACGGCTGTTCTCATGTCCGCTGTAATGATGCTCAGATACTTAGATGAGTTTGATGCGGCTTCCAATATTGAACATGCTGTACTCGTTACGTTAGAAGAGGGTAAAGTAAAAACTGGTGATGTGGTAGGGTACGATAAAGGAACTCCAACAACAGTTTATACCGATACAATAATTAGTAACTTGGGTAGAAAGTCATCGAAGTGGAAGGTACGTGATTATAAACCGATTAAGATGTGGGAATTACCAAAAGACCTCGACTACGTTAAGCCAAAAACTCGCCGGGTAATTGGTACCGATATTTTTGTGGAAACTACGTTAAGTCCGATGGAACTTGGCAAAAGCTTAGAACAACTTACCGAGGGTACTGCTTTAAAATTAAAAATGTGCTCTAACCGAGGAACGAAAGTTTATCCACCCACTGGCGCTATTACAGACTGCGTTGACCAGTATCGCTGCCGATTTATTATTCGTAATGCTGATAGTGAACTGAGTGATGCTCAACTGCTTGAACTTTTGAACAAAGTAATGACTAAGCATCGTTGGGGTCATATCGAAAAATTACACGAGATAAATGGTGCACCGGGCTTCACGAAAGCTCAAGGTGAAGATTAATCTGTAAAATTGTCGTAAATGCAAAACCTCACAGTGGGAAAACTGTGAGGTTTTGATAATTTACCTCTAATGTTTAATAAACGTCCCGTTGTTGTACTCCTCAAACGCAATCTCTAATTCTTCTTGTGTGTTCATCACGATAGGTCCGTGCCAAGCGACCGGCTCACCAATTGGCTTGCCGGAAATTAGCAGAAAACGAACTGCTTCCTCTTCAGCCGCAACGATTAGCTGATTTCCATCATCAAATAAAATAAGATTTTCATTCGTAAACGGTTTTTTCTCCTCGCTGAAATATCCCTTTCCTTCAATCACATAAGCGAGGACAGTGTGTCCCTCTTTTGTTGGGTGAACGAATTCCGATTTTGCTGGAACTGTTACATCAAGATACTCCGGGTTGATGACGATGTCGCCGACCGGGCCATTCGTTCCCAATACTTCGCCGCAAATTATTTTAATCTTCACACCGGTCGCTGTTGTAATTTCTGGTATCTGACTACTTTTAACATCACGGTAACGAGGGTTTATCATTTTATGTGAGGCGGGGAGATTTGCCCATAGTTGGAAACCCCAATTGTAGCCATCTTCATCTCCTTTCGGCATTTCTTGATGTATAATACCGCTGCCGGCTGTCATCCATTGCACATCGCCGGAACCGATAATACCTTTGTTTCCCATGCTGTCGCCATGTTCAACATTTCCGCGAAGAACATAAGTTATTGTTTCGATTCCACGATGCGGATGCCACGGAAAGCCTTTGATATAATACTTCTGGTCGTTTGAACGGAAATCATCAAGTAGCAGGAAGGGGTCAAATCCCGGCTCTTCGTGAAAGCCAAAAGCCCGTTTGAGATGAACTCCAGCGCCTTCAATCGTCGGTTTGCTTGTAAATATTTTTCGGATGCGTCTCGTTTTATTCATATTTATTTTCCCATACTATCGCCAAAGAATAGCGTACTGGTTACCTAATAAATCATCATACCATACGCCGATACCATGTAACAAAGATATATCCATAGGTGGATCTATTGAGATTGCCGTAAAGCCCGTCTTACTTGTTAATTTGGGATTACTATCATAAAGCCGATTAGCGAATCTGTCATCGAATTGCACCATAACATTAGTTAACACACTGGCAGGGTTTATAACTGTTCCATCGGGCAATTTATATTCAAGAGTAATAGATGTAAGTTTTCCTTCGCTATTAGTGTGCAGTGTTGGTATTACCATCACTAAGTTATATTTAACATCAATGTTTGAATGAACCAGTTTAAATGATTGGTTCCCGTCAAGAGTTAAAGTATATGTTCCCTTTTTAAACGGTTGAAAAGCTGATCCCCACGGGGCTCCAGGTTGAGCAACAGTCTCTCTCGCAAATGATGCTATAAAACCTCTGCCCGCCCCACACGCTGGTGCCATCATATATCCCCATTTTATAATATCGGAATAAGGGTCTTCTATCGGCCCTATTAAAGTAATGTTCCCATCTGAAAAGGTTAATCCTGAGCCGCCGCCAACTTCTACCATAATATTTACATAATAATTGGCGCTGTCACTTGGTATTGGGATGCTGTCATTGGATCCCCAATGGCCGGCACTAACTCCAAATATATTGGATATAACTAATTGTCTGTTGGATAAAACATCCGGGATACTGTCGTTATCAGTATCAATGTTCTGTGCGATAGATTCATAGTAGCTGTCTATAACTTTTAAACTATTAATTTCCGCGTCCGAAATTATAATTCCATTTCCGAAGGGATCATTGGAAGGAATAACACTTTTGCCTACGAGTGTAAGTGTTGATAAATCGATTGTTGTGTTTTCTCCGTTTACCAAATTTCCAAGCGGCAGCATATTTAAACCACGTGAAGAAAGATTTCCTATGTATCTATTGTTGGCATCTAAAAATATCAGGGCAACACCTGTTCCGAATTGTGCGGAAACAGAAAAAGAACCATTAGCAATATCCGAAAGACTGTAATAGTATTTGCTGAAAACAAGTACCTTTTTTGCATCTGCCATAGACAGTGAATCGCCACTTAATTTCTGCAATGGGATTTTCCCTTTAATCAAAATTCCACTGTTGTTATTCCCATTAATGTCATTAATGTTGCTGTCTTTTTTACAATGTGAAAATATAAATGGAATTAGGATGACCATCAATAACATTATTTTTTTCATGATTCAACTCTTATAATTATTTCTTATGTGTGAATATAAATTAATTGACAATTTCTAAACTAAATCAAAGTTCCAAAATCTGATGTTCAAATTTATCTATCTGAATTTCCTTGGCGAGATATTTGTGAAATTCTAAACCATATTTATTCATGTAAGTAAAAATATTTAATTCCCGCTCTTGTAGATTTTCATCGGGCATCAGGTTGTTTATTGCCTTTTCGACTTGCCTCAGGGCTGTTTCGTGCTTCTGCTTTTGTGAGAGTTCGGTTTTTTCTTTCAGATAATTTAAATTCGTTTCTATCTTCTCGCGTGTAGTCTCCAATGCGCCAAGCAAAGTTTGGTCGATATATCCTAATCCAAATTTCATTTCATTTATCACATCATTAACACGGTTCTTTGAATCTGTAAATAAATCATCAATTTTAATCTCGGAGACTAAATTAATAACCTGCTTTTTAACTTTTGCGATGTCGTTTAAAACATTAAGAAGATCCAATTCGTATTTTTCGAGTATCTTTGTAACTTTTTCTTCCACAATAGTAATTGATGCACGGGGATATAAAATTGGCATTCCAACTTGAAACTGTTCGTAAATGGGCTTTAATTGACCGAAATACGCAATTTCCGAAGGTCCGCCAACATAAACAGCAGTCGGCAAAATTGCATCCTGGCAAATGGGACGCAGCACAACGTTTGGGCTGAGAAGTTCAGGCGTTTCATTTACAATCTGCAGCATTTCTTCATTCGTTATAATCCTGCGAGTCCCTTTTAAGCTGAAATCGTTTTCTTTCGGCTCAATCAAATATCTTCCACCTTTATGGAACAAAAACAAATTTAAAGCTCTCGGTTTAATTTGTGCGTGATACTTATGTTCCAATTCAGCGCTTCTCTGAATTACAAGTTGACAAGTTTTTGGATGGCTCGCTATTTCTTTTTGAAATATTTCGGACAATAATTTCTTAACGCCACTATCGTTTGATGAAATGAATATTATACCGGCTTCAGGGAATAGTTCGTTAATCAATTTTACAAATGATTTTTCGAAAGTCGAACCGTCTGAATAGCAAGTTTCTGCAATTTCAAGTAACTTGCTTTTAAATTCCGTGTTCGGTAAAGCTGATTGCAGTTGCTTAAGTAAATCAAGCATATTTTCGAGAGTGTAACTGCCAACAGGACCGTGATGTCCTGATTTTGTTTTCACTTGATAATCTAATGTTTTTATCTGATTATCACTCGTTACGACTTTAATTTTGTTCACTTCATCAAAATCGTGGTCTTCGCCTTCCAACCAAAATATCGGAACAAATTGAATTTCGGGAAAATTATGGTTGAGATGTTCTGTGAGTTTAAGGAGAGTAATGATTTTATAAATCGTATATAAAGGACCGCCAAGTATCCCAACCTGCTGTCCGCTTACAACTGCAAAAGTATTTTCCGAACGTAAGTTTTCTAAATTAAAAAATGTGTTTTCTAAACAACCAAAATCTTTATTTTGTCGGAGTAATATTTCATAGATAGAATTCCGATGTTTGTAATCGTTCCGTATTTTATTGCAGCGAAGTTTGAAATTGTTTATCTGCCGAAAGTCCCACTCGTAAAATTGTTGAACTTTTTTAAAATCGGAAAGATAATCGGTAAAAAGATTTGAGAAACCACCTACATCAGGAATATCTTTATAATTTATCCACCTCATAGGTTAACTCCCTTTAGTTTATTTTTCGATTGCCAGTAGAATTGAAGAGATCAAACTTGAAAATCTATGTTTTACTTTATTAGCTACTTCGGTTACTTCGGCATGTGCAAGTTTTGCGTTAGTTACACCGGTTGCGTAGTTAGTGATGCACGAGATTCCTGCAACCCGCATCCCGAGTGCACTTGCAAATGAAGCTTCGTTTACTGTTGACATACCCACGGCATCGCCGCCAATTCTCCGAACCATCTCAACTTCAGATGCCGTTTCATACGATGGTCCTTTAACACCGACATAAATTCCTTCACGTAAAGGAACTTTCATATCGTCGGCAATTTTTATTATCAAAGAAATTAATTTCGGATCGTAAACGTAACCTTTTGTCTGCTTTGATTTTCCAATTAGTGCGACTGGATTTTCGAAAGTTAAATTGATATGGTCTTTCATCAACATCAAATCACCCGGATGAAAATGTCGATTTACTCCACCAGCCGCATTTGTTAGTATGATGTTTTTAACACCTAACTTATGAGCTACTTGAATAGGGTAGAGGATAGTGTTCAAGTTTCCAGTTTCGTAGTAATGAACCCGCCCTTGAAAAGCTAATATTTGTTTATCATTCAAGCGTCCAAAAATTAATTTTCCCTTGTGTCCTTCTACAGTTGAAACCGGATAGTGAGGAATTGATGAAGTTTCAATAGCAATATCGATTTCCAAGTTTTCAGCATAATCGCCTAAACCGGAACCTAAAACTATTCCTGTTTTCGGATTGCTTTTTGTTTTCGATTTGATGAATGAGATTGTTTCTTTGAGATGTTTTTCGTTCATATTATCCTAATAAAAGTCCGG
Organism: uncultured Ignavibacteriota bacterium; assembly: GCA_947085405.1. Lineage (GTDB taxonomy): Bacteria > Bacteroidota > Ignavibacteria > UBA10030 > BY39 > JASEGV01. Next base: position 14,386 of record CAMTWO010000036.1, on the reverse strand, counting down.
CAATTGTTGCAGTTAATAAAGTTGCCAATGATCCACCGAGAACGGCGCGCAGACCAAGTGAGGCTAAATCTTTTCTTCGATGTGGCGCCATCGGGCTTATGCCACCGATTTGAATTGCGATTGATGAAAAATTTGCAAATCCGCATAGAGCGAAAGTTGCCATATAGATTGCTTTTTGACTTAACACACCTTCTTTTATCATTCTTGCTAAATCCCAGTATGCTACAAATTCGTTTAACACCACCTTAGTGCCGATTAGACTTCCGAAGTGCATTGCATCTGCCCATGGAACTCCGATAGCGAATGCTAAATACTGGAGTATTAACCCAAATATAAGTTGCAAACTAAGCGGTTGGTTAAATTTTTGGAGGAAGAATTCGTTTATACCTCCAATAGTGCCAACAGCCGCTAAAACATAATTCAAAAGAGCAATTAATGCTATGAAGGCGATTAACATTGCTCCTACATTGAGTGCCAGTTGAAGACCATCCGAAGCACCACCTGCGGCGGCTTCAATTACGTTATTAGCTTGTTTTTCAACTTTGATTTTTACAGTTCCGCGAGTAACAGGCTCTTCGACTTCAGGAAAAATAATTTTTGAAATTGCTAAACCTGCCGGAGCAGCCATGACGCTCGCAGCAAGTAATTGGATTGCAAAATTCACTTGGGCTGTGGCTAAATCTATGTTTTGAGCATCGGCAAACGATTGTCCCAACATTTGAATGTATGCCGCCATAACACCACCGGCAATAGTCGCCATACCACCAACCATAATCGTAAGTAATTCAGATTGAGTCATATTTCCGACATAAGGACGGATTAGCAATGGAGCTTCGGTTTGTCCGACAAAGATGTTAGCAGAATTTGAAAGCGACTCAGCTCCGCTTGTGCCCATCAAACGTATCATCAACCAAGCCATCACTTGAACTATTCGCTGTAAAATGCCTAAATAATATAAGATTGCAGTTAATGATGAAACAAAAATTATAGTAGGGAGGACTTGAAAAGCAAAGAAGAAGCCCATACTTCCGTCGCCATTATTGACAGCCAGGTTCCCGAATACAAATTTAGCTCCTTCGGTTGTAAAGCCGAGTAAGCTAACGACGATGTTTCCCAGCCCCTCGATTATAAGTTTTGGATAGCCCAGAGGAGCAAAAATGTTGGCTAAAATTTGGCTTTTAATGATGAAAATTGCAAACACAAATTGAATGAGCAACCCCATTCCAACTAATCGCCAATTTACTCTTTTCTTATTATTCGAAAATAAAAAAGCAATTCCGACTATTACTAAAACACCAATAATACCACGAATGATCGATTCGAATCCCATTATAATCTCCTGAAATTATTATTCATGCGAAACTTGATGACACCGGCGGCATCTTGCTTCGTAAACGTCCTTTGCACCGATGACTACAAGTTCCTGCTGATTAGTCATTCGTTGTGTTCTGTCGGCTGGGTTTCCACAGATTACGCAAATCGCCAATGTTTTTGTGATATATTCTGCTGTTGCGAGTAATTGTGGAATTGGTCCGAACGGCTTTCCACGATAATCTTGATCTAAACCAGCAATTAGGACTCGTTTTCCCTGATTTGCTAATGTTTCACAAATCTCTATAATTTCTAAAGGAAAAAATTGAGCTTCATCAATCCCCACAACTTGAGATTCTTTTGCTAACTCCAAAATATCTTTCGGGTTATTAACGACAGTTGATGATAAAGATTGGGTATTGTGCGAAACGATATGGTCAGAGCTATACCGGGTATCAATTCCCGGTTTAAAAATTACAACTTTTTGCTTTGCGATTTGGGCGCGGCGAAGTCGGCGGATAAGTTCTTCGGTTTTACCACTGAACATACAACCGCAGATTACTTCGATCCAACCGATTTCTTTTGGTGTATTATGAAGTGTAACTTCCATATTTTAAATTAAATTTTTTGGTGTGAATGGATGGGGAAGAAGGTCAGAAGTGCGAAGCAACTTTTCCTTACCTTTTCCGTTGGTTAAAATTATGTCGATGTCGCCAGCTAAATCACTTATAACTTGTCGGCATGCTCCGCAAGGTGAAGTGAAGCCTTCTTCATCTGTAGAGAGAGCAAGTGCTACAAATTTTTTCTCACCTTCGGAAATTGCTTTGAAGAGAGCTGTTCTTTCAGCACATATAGTTAGCGAGTAAGAACTGATTTCGATGTTGCATCCAGAGTAAATTTTTCCACTTTTAGTCAATAGCGCAGCGCCTACTCGAAACTTCGAATATGGCGAGTGTGAATTTTTCTTTGCTAACTTTGCCGCTTTGATAAGGTTTTTATAATCCATACTAAATTTAGGTTGTTAAAAATTTTACAAAATATAGATAAAAATTAAACTAATATCAAGAAATTTGAATTTAAAACAAGTATTTGATATATTTTGGCATAAAGATATGAAAAAAAAATTAAACCATATTATCAAATCGCCAGTTGCGAAAAAACTATTGCTCGCTTTATTGATATTTTTGCTTCTATTTTTTGTGTGCAATAACATTTTATTACCCTGGTATGTAAATAAAGGTGGCGTGGTAACTATTCCAAAATTAGTAGGTTTACAAAATGAAGAAGCAATCAAGTTGTTGGATTCATTAGGATTGGAACCTCGAGATGGCGGTTCGCGATCTGACGTCAGATATCCGATCGGAGTTGTGGTTTTTCAGAATCCCGCTGAAAATGGGATTGTAAAAAAAGGGAGACGTGTTTTTTTAACCTTAAGTGGTGGTGAACAAGAAGTAGTAGTCCCGAACCTGAAAGGAAAATCGCTGAGAGATGCAAAATTCACACTCGACCGCAGCGGATTGAAATTAGCAGAAACTGAATATTTGCCATCCGACGAGTTTCCCGAAAACACGGTTGTCGATCAATCGATTCAAATGGGGGCTACGGTAAAGAAGAATAGTTTTGTTTCAATAATTGTAAGTCAAGGGAAAATTATTGATAAAGTCGAAGTGCCAAACCTTGTAGGGAAATCGTATAACGAAGCTGAGAAAATTTTAGGAGATTTCGGTTTGAAATTAGGACAGATTGAATATCAACCTTCAAGTAATCTTTTGCCAAACACCATCATCGAGCAATACCCGCGTCCAGGTGAGTTAGTATCGTGGGGAGAAATGATAAATCTATTTGTTACGAAAACCGGCAGCAAAAAAATTGAAAGATTCGAGTATTAAAATTATGAAAAAGATAATTATTGCACCATCAGTACTATCGGCTGACTTTACAAATCTTGAACGACAAATTCGTCTCGTTGAAAAAGGAGGCGCCGATTGGATTCATTTCGATGTAATGGACGGGCACTTTGTTCCGAACATAACTTTCGGTCCGATGATCGTTAGTGCCTTACGGTCAATTACAAAGCTAACATTGGATACTCACCTGATGATAGAGAACCCGGAAAGGTATATCGAAGATTTTGTAAAAGCCGGTTCGGATATCATTACAGTTCATGTGGAAACTTGTCCGCATCTTCACTGCACCGTACAACAAATCAAAGCACTGGGTGCCAAAGCCGGAGTTACATTGAATCCCGCTACATCAATAAATACATTGATAGAAATATTTCCGTATGTTGATATGATTTTAGTGATGACGGTAAATCCCGGCTTTGGAGGTCAAAAATTCATTCCATCGATGATTGAGAAAATTGAAACTATTTCGCGCATTCGGGATAATGTAAATCCTAAATTACTTATCGAAGTAGATGGCGGCGTAAGTCCCGACAATGCAAGGCGGCTGATCGAAGCGGGTGCTAATGTTCTTGTAGCGGGTAATTCGGTTTTCAAAAGTAAAAATATAACTAATGCAGTTCGGAATCTCAGAAAATCAGCAATCTCATAAATTTTATGAATCCTGTCCAACTTAAAATCTCAAACCAAAATTCAATCACAACAATTTCTCTAAACCGTCCTCAAAAACGGAATGCTCTCAACGATACGTTGGTTAAAGAGCTTACCGATGCTATTATTCAATACGGTAAAAATGGAAACACAAAAGCAATTATTTTAACCGGTGAAGGTGATGCGTTTTGTTCTGGGGCTGACTTAGAATATTTGCAAAAAATTTCCAAGTATTCACTTGAAGATAATCAAGAAGATTCTCGTCTTCTGATGCGTCTTTATCAGACAATATATGAACTTCGTAAACCTGTAATTGCTATGGTGAACGGTCCGGCATTAGCCGGTGGTTGCGGTTTAGCTACAGTGTGCGATTTTATAATAGCTTCAAAAGAAAATGCTAAGTTTGGTTACCCTGAAGTTAAAATCGGTTTTATTCCTGCGATAGTTATGGTATTTTTAGTTAAAAGAATCGGCGAAGGAAAAGCAAGGGAATTAGTAATGAGCGGAAAAATTATTTCAGCTGAAGAAGCGAAAAATTTTGGCTTGATTAATATTGCAGTTACTTCCGATAAATTATTGGAAACTGCATTATCATTCGCAACTGAATTAATTGAACAAAACAGCAATGTTGCGATGGGGCTTTGTAAGGAAATGTTTTCGTCATTTGGACAGATGGACACAAAGCAAGCACTTGAATATGCAGCAAATATGAATGCCTTTACACGTATGACAGAAGATTGCAAACGTGGAGTTGAATCGTTTTTAAAAAAAGAAAGAATAAATTGGAAATGAACGAATTGAAAAGTTATGTTCGCAACATTCACGACTTCCCGAAGAAAGGAATTGTATTCCGCGATATTACAACTTTGCTTAAGAATCCGGCGGCTTATCATTCGGCTGTAAATCAGATTATGGAAAAATTCAAAGATAATAAAATCGATAAAGTAGTTGGAATCGAATCGCGCGGATTTATTTTAGGTGCTGCTTTAGCATACAATTTAGGAGTCGGGTTTGTTCCTATCAGAAAACCGAAAAAACTTCCGGCAGAAACAATCCGTGAAGAATACCAGCTTGAATATGGAACAGATGCAATTGAGATACACAAAGATGCAATCGTCCCTGGTGAAAACATTTTATTGCACGACGACCTTTTAGCTACGGGCGGCACGGTCAACGCTGCTTGCAATTTGATTGAAAAGTTAGGCGGCAAGATAGCGGGTATTTCTTTTCTAATCGAACTTTCGTTTTTGAATGGGAGAAAATTGTTAGACAAATACGATGTTCATTCATTGATTAGTTACGATTCAGAATAAGTGACTAATTCAAATAAAAATATCGTAGTTGATTTTACCAAAATTGAAGGGGCGGGAAACGATTTTGTTCTTATTGATAATCGGGACAGTCGTTACAATTTCTCTTATTCCGATTTTGCCAAAATTGTTTGCGACCGTCATCGTGGGGTCGGTGCCGACGGTTTACTCGTAATCAAGAAAAGCGACACGAGCGATTTCAAGATGCGATATCTGAATGCTGATGGTTCTGAAGGTGGAATGTGCGGAAACGGCGGTCGCTGTATTGCAAAATATATGTTGGCAGCATCTGGAAAACAAACCACGCAATTTGAAGCTTTGGACTATATCTATTCGGCTGAAATTGTGGATGATCAAATTCGACTCCAGATGAAAAACCCTACTGATTTTCGAAAAGACTTAATAATCAAATATGATAATTACGAATTTAAAATTGACTATGTGAATACAGGTGCTCCACACGCCGCACTTTTTATAGAAGATATGCCACAAGTTTTCAATAATTTTGATGAAATTGAAGTTTATAAAATAGGTAGATATATTCGCCATCACGAATTATTTTCACCGGCAGGAACGAATGTAAATTTTATTAGAACAATTAGAAGGGGAGAGGTTCAAATTCGGACATACGAAAGGGGTGTAGAAAATGAGACACTCTCTTGTGGCACCGGTTCGATAGCTTCTGCCATTTTAGCAGCAATGCGTTATAATTGGGATTCACCAATAAAAGTATTAACTCGAAGTAAAGATACTTTAGTTATTAATTTTATAAATACTGATAACAAAATAACTAACGTATCAATTGAAGGTCCGGCTAACCAAGTTTTTACAGGGACTCTGAATTATTCGATTGAAGAAAAGAATATCAATGAGTAGTAAACAAACGAAATATCATTTTATTTTAAATCCGGTAGCTGGTCGCGGTCGTGCGTACAAGGCAATAAAGAAAATTCGAAGTCTGCTAAGAGAAAAGAATGTAAATCATACTTTTTCAATTACATCGGCACCAAAGCATGCCACACAATTAGCTAAAGATGCTCAAAAAGATTATGATGTGATAGTAGCAATTGGTGGAGACGGAACAGTGAATGAGGTAATGAATGGAATAATAAATAGTCAAACCAAATTTGGAGTAATACCATTAGGTTCGGGAAATGATTTTGCAAAAGCGGTAAAAATGCCTCATAATTTGATTGATGCAATTGATATAATATTAGGTAATAAACACATTATAGCTGATATAGGTAAAGTTATCACACATAGGTTGGTAGACAATAAAATAGAAATTTACGACGAAAGATATTTCATAAACGGAATCGGAATTGGCTTTGATGCGTCAGTTGCCTACGAAAGTTCGAAGATTAAGCGACTCAGAGGTTTACCATTATATATTTCGGCATTATTCCGGGCATTACTAAAATACAAGACTCTTAATTTTTTAGTTAAATTAGATGAATTACGTTTGAAAAGCAAATATTTTTTAATCGCAATTGGAAATGGTGTTAGTGCTGGGGGTGGTTTTTATTTAACTCCAGACGCAAAATTAGATGATAAACGCTTTGATGTTTGTTATGTTGATCCTGTTGGTATTTTTAAAATATTAAAGATTTTTCCAAGTGTTCTAAAAGGTTTGCACGGCAGATATAAAGAAGTTAATTTTACGCACGCAAGAAATATTGAGGTAAGTTCGGAGCAAAAATTCTTTGTGCATGCAGATGGGGAAATTGTTGGGAATAATGTGAATAGTGTAGAAATAAGTTTGATACCGGCAGCCATTCAGGTCATCACAGGTTAAACTATTAAAAACATCTATTACTGATAATCAATATTATGTAAAGTAATATGTAGTTATGTTTTGATTTCTTTTTATTTGAACTTTGGATTTTATTACTACTCCCCTTCAATTATCTGTGTTAGAGCGTTATCATAGTTATTTCGTAAATCTGCAACAGAAATATCAATTTCAGAATTAATTTTTAAATTTGTTCCTTTAACTTTTCCAATTATTTGTAAATCAACTTCCTTGTTCAATACAATCTCTTTTATTCTGCCTATATTATTTTCTTGAATTGTAACAACTATTCGCATCTGATCTTCGCCAAATAAAATAAAATCCAATCGGTTTTCGCTTTCTAAAAATATTTCAGCACCTAAATCTGATGCTATACAGCATTCAGATAAAGATATTGCGATGCCACCGTCGCTAACATCATGAGCAGATTTAATAATTCCATCTTGAATTGCTTCTAATACAGCAGCCTGCATATTTTTTTCATACTCAATATCAAAATATGGAGCATCTCCTACAGTTAAATTATGGATATGATTCAAATACTCCGATCCAGATAAATCTCCACGATTTTTTCCAATTAAAACTATCAAATCACCTTCAGCTTTGAATTCCAGAGTTGTTATATGTTTTAGGTCCTGAATTAATCCTAACATACCTATGACCGGTGTCGGAAAAACTGAATAGTTTGGACTCTCATTAAAAAAACTCACATTACCACCTGTAACAGGAGTTTCGAGTACACGGCAGGCGTTTCCAATTCCCGCTACTGCTTCTTTAAACTGCCAATAATTTTCGGGATTATATGGGTTTCCAAAATTCAAGCAATTTGTGATAGCAATTGGTTTAGCACCGCAACATATAACGTTTCTTGCCGATTCAGCTATAGCTATTTCTGCACCTTTACAAGGGTTCAAATATGCGTAACGAGCATTTCCATCGGTCTTTAGTGCGAGGGCTTTGTTAGTATCTTTGATTCTCACAATAGCTGCATCGGTAATTCCAGATGGGATGGTATTTGTTCTCACCATCGAGTCATATTGTTGAAATACCCACTTTTTTGAACAAATATTAGGCGATTTCAACATTTCTTTTAAAGTTTTATTATAATCAATCGGTTCAGGTATTTTTTCAAAAGAAAAATTCTTTGTTTCAGATAAATATTTTGGTTCAATACTTTCACGATAATACACAGGAGCACCCCCTCCTAATACTAACGATTCGGCTGGTATTTCAACTTTTAATATCCCATCCATATAAATTTCCAAGATAGCCGAGTCCGTTACGTTTCCAATTATTTCAACGTGTAAATCCCATTTTTCGAATATTTCCTGGATTTTTTTTTCAGCCCCTTTCTTGACCACCATTAACATACGCTCTTGCGATTCTGAAAGCATAATTTCATAGGCGCTCATACCGGTTTCTCGGACTGGTACTTTGTTCAGGTTGATTATCATACCTGATTTACCACGTTCGCTCATTTCTGATGTGGAGCATGCAATACCGGCAGCCCCCATATCTTGGATTCCTACGATGTATCCGGTTTTAGCAGCTTCAAGTGTCGCTTCTAATAGCAATTTCTCTGTAAACGGGTCGCCTACCTGCACTGAGGGTCTTTTCTCATCTGATTCTTCCGAAATCTCTTGTGATGCAAATGTAGCTCCGTGAATACCATCCCTACCAGTAGCCGAACCGACAATCATCACTGGATTTCCCTTCCCTTTTGCAGCTGCTTTCAAAATTTCATCATGTTTAACAATTCCGACGGACATAGCATTCACGATAGGATTTTCGGTATAGCATTCATCGAAGTAAACCTCACCACCCACAGTTGGAACTCCGAAACAATTTCCATAATCGCCGATTCCTTTCACAATTCCTTTAATCAAAAATTTAACGCGGGCATCGTTTGGGTTACCAAACCGCAGCGAATTAAGCGCTGCAATTGGGCGTGCACCCATTGTGAATATATCGCGCATAATGCCGCCCACACCAGTTGCTGCACCTTGATATGGTTCGATTGCGGATGGATGGTTGTGGCTTTCGATTTTAAATGCCACAGCAAGTCCATCACCGATATCCACTAAACCTGCGTTTTCTTCACCGGCGCTGACTAAAAGTCGTCCTCCACTTCTTGGCAAAGTTTTTAATAATGCGATCGAGTTTTTGTAGGAACAATGCTCACTCCACATTACACTAAAAACACCAAGTTCAGTATATGTTGGAGTCCTTCCTAATATTTCGAGAATACGATTATACTCATCCTCAGTTAAACCATGATCGATGGCTAATTGAAGATTTACAAAAGGTTCTTTTTCATTAGACAAAGCAATTTTTCTCGTAATTGTTGAATGAATATAAAAAAAAATCCCGATTCCTTTTTAAGAAAGCGGGACTTTTTCATTATCTAAATTTTGTAACTAAAATCCAAATCCCACATTGAATCCGAAAAGATTTGTAGAATTGACATACTTTCCATTAAACGGAATCGCCGAATCTTTGACTTCCTGTTCGAATGAAATGTATTGATAAGCGGCATCTACGCGGATACTTGGTATAATTTGATAACCAAGTCCGAATGTAAATTCGTGGCGATTTGCACCGGGAAGTGAAGGATCCATAGTTTTTGTTGGTATTGGAGAACCATCAAAAACATAACCGGCACGGAATGCAAATTCATCCATACGATACTCACCACCAAATCTAAAAGTAGTTGAATTCTTCCAATCTTTTGCAATCTTTATATTGTATGCAGGATTTTCAAATGTCGCTGCAAGTGTATCATAACTTTCCCAACCTACATATTGGAAATCAGCGTTAATAGTTAAATTTTCCATTGCCTTATAAGAAATACCATCACGAAGATCATAAGGCATTGTTATTTTAGAAACTCCTTTACCCGCGGGGAACAAATCGGAGTGTCCAACCGGAAATCCTGCTGGTTTCGCCGGTAATCCTTCAAAAGTTAAATCACCATCAAACTCAATTTCTGCTGAATGGCGATAAGCTAAACCTACAGATAACTCGTCCATCGGTTTGTACAGTAATCCGAAATTAAAAGTGTTCAGAGTGTCAGTGTTAATGATGCTAATGCTCTTCGTCGGATAAATGAGCCGCCAAAAATTTGGTAATGTTCGCGGTTGAGTAAATTACTGACGTTTAGACCTGCCTGAAAGAGCGATGAAATCTTGTATCCGACGGCAAAATTGACCAACGTGTACGCAGGAATTGGTCCCTCATAAATTCCTGCCGCCCAGTCGAATGCTGGGATGTATTTGATTTTTACTCCAATATCGAGGTCAAGGTCTTTGTTCATGTAGGTGATGCCGCCGTTGAGTTTATAGGATGGCGCATTCGGAAGAAGGATATCTTGCGTGCCCTTCTCAAGGACTCTGAAATAAAAGTACGCATAATTGGCATCAAGCAACCAGAAGTCGGAAAGGTAGTAATTAATACCAATTTCAAAGCCCATCTCTTCAACTTTACCAGCATTGCTATAGGACCAGACACTTCTTCCCACATGCAAACCGCCGTTATCCTTCACAGTATCACCGGGAAGAACGTAGGGGCCGCCGGCCGGTGGATAGTCGGGATGAACCCCAGGAGCAAGGTCTGTGATAAAGTCTTTGAGCAAGTTTGAGTAACCATCCATCGTCACAAACAAATCATTGCCAAACATACCCTTATAGCCAAGTTCATAGCCAGTAATTTTTTCAATTTTTAAGTCGGAAAACCCCATGTACGCAACGTATGATTTTATGCCGGAGTATGGATTGGTTGCAGTTCGTAGAATGTATAAAAATTTTTCTGAAAGGTTTGGTGACTGAAATGCTTGATTGAATGTTGCCCTGAACGAATGATATCTTGCAGGAGACCATACAGCGGCCAACTTGGGAGAAATCTGACCACTGTGGAGCGTGCTGCGATCCCAACGAGCGGCAGCGATAGTCTTGAATTGTTCGGAAAATGTGTATTCAAACTGTCCATAAACCCCCGAGAAGTTATCATATCTCGGTTGTCTCATCAGCGTGCCCTCAGTGTTGACTGCTTGGTACTTCAAGGAAATACCGCCGATGAAAAACAAATGATCGTATAGCGTATCACGATATTGTGCTTCTGCATTTGTGATGATAGAGCGTTCGATGAGAGGAAGTCCGCTGGAGAGTGAAATCTGCGGTTCTCGAGAATCTCTTCCTGCTGCCCAGACTTGCGTATAGAATTGGTTGGTGGAATAACTTACCCGAGCCCAGGGTTTCAGAGCTTTTGGAACTTGGACTCTTCCAATACCGGTGATAAAAACCTCATTCTCAACTTGTGTCATTCCCGCCTCGAATGTTGAGCGTGATTCGTCATTATACTCGTAATCAACTCGTGCCGAACCATAGGTTGAGGAAACAGGTCCTGAAAGGAGATCGACCTCCTCATTATTCAGTATAGAAAATCCGGGATATTCGAAATTCAGAAGTTTGCGAGAGACACTCCAAGTATCTCCCTGAAAGCGTCCAACGTTGACTTTGTAACCCCACTGTCCAAAAACGTTGGCGTACCGAATGTCTCCTCGGTAAGTGTTTAACTCGCCGGCAGCAACAGTTGCTTTGATTCCCTGAATTTCGTTTGGTGAAGGACTCTGGATATTGATAACCCCGTTAAATGCATTAGCTCCGTAGAGTGCAGAGCTTGGGCCGCGAATGAGCTCAAGCCTGCCTAAATCTTCGACAGGAACTGAGAGTCCATTCCACTCTTGAGCGCCGAGGAATGCTATGGATAGGTCTCGCCCATCTAGTAGAACAACGAGTCGGCGATTGAGTGAACTGTTAAATCCTCTTGTGTTCACATTGAAGTCGTTTATACCGCTTTGGGCAATATCGACGCCGGGCTGTGTTTCGAGAAGTTTCGGTAGTTGTCCGGATACCGCGTTCAGTTTGATTTCGTTTGGTTCGATTATGGAAACAGCGGCGGGCGCTTCGGTAATGCGCTCGCTCTTTTTGGATGCGCCGTAAACTATAACCTCTGACATTTTCACGCTTTCGCCACGAAGATAGATCGTTCGTGTGATTACCTCGCCTGCTTTTACTCTTATATTGGGAACTTCCAATATGATATGTCCAATAAGAGAAACGTTAAGCGTGTACGTTCCTTCGGGAAGATTTTGTATCTCGAAATTTCCTTTTTCATCGCTTGCCGTGCCGTAGGAGGTGCCTTTTACGACGATATTGACAAACGGTAGCGGCTCTTTGCTATTTTCATCGATAGCTTTTCCTCGTATAGTCCCAGTGATTTGAGCAAAACTGGAGTCAGTTGAAAACACCAGCAGAACAAGGAAGATAAAAGAGTACGCATGTAGTAATGTGTTTATTGGTTTTTTCATTTCATCAAACGATATTTGCAGTAAGTTAGGAAAACTGAAAGGAACGCGTAGGTTGCACGCGTTCCCTGTGTTAAGTTACAGCGTTGTTAAAAATTCTTTTGCTTGAGTGTTCGGAAATGTCCGAGGTTTTCAGAGTCTTGTGCAATATGCACCTGAACAGGTCCGACGTTCTTTTCCAACCATAATTCTGCTGTCGTTGCATTGGGAACCACCACTACGCCGTTCACGGTGATGCGGCGCCACGTGCGGAATTTGATGGTGTTATGTTTCGCTCTACCCGAAGAACTATCTGTGATTGTTTCCCCGCGTACAATCTCACCGTTAATTTCCAACCGAACAATAACAGTGGGACTTGTGTACGTTGAATCAAGCGCTACCCACGTTCCACCGATACCGACACTCGGCTTTGCAATGAGAACTGCCCGCACTGTATCGGTGCGCTGGAAACCAAATGCACGGAAGAAAGGACCAAGCGTTTGGAAGAATCTAAAATCACCATTCGCCGGGTTTTTGATAATGAGCAAGTTCCGTTTAACACCGATAACTCCAGCAGTAGGATGTTGAAGTGTTGTCGTATCGACAAGAACCGTTGAGCCGGATACCGCTGGGTTCGGCGGTCCTATCGTCCACGTAGTGCTATAGACTCCACTTGGATCTGGTAATCGAACACCAGTTGTGCTGATTGCCCAGCCTGAATAGACGAATGCTCTTGCCATCACTATTGGGAAAAGATCGAAAGTTATTGCACCGCTGACTGAGACTCCAATTGTTGCTGTCGCATTGGCATAATCCATCACCGTAACAGTAGTGTATCCCCCAGTAACACCGTTAATCGTAAGTGTCGATCCAGAGAGCGATGCTGCTGCTACAGTTGTGTCTGGTCTTTCCTGTATCCTGTATGGACCGGTTCCGCCGGAAAGCGTCACTGTACTGGAACCCGCAGGAGCAACCGTCATCGAAGAAGTACTCACTGAAAATCCGGATGGTGGCGGATCCACAATTCCCTCATCTTTCTTGCACCCACTTATTCCCAGCATAATGACAATCGATATGGTCACAAGGACGTAGAGAAACATTTTTTGCTTATGTGTCATAATAAAACTCCTTAATTGGTTAATGTTGAATGTAATAATTATTTATGGCGTTGTCAATTTTGCATTAATTTACATTATATTTTCTAAAACTGATATCCAATATTGATTCCGAACAAGTGTGCAGTGCTTTTATATTGTCCAGCAGGAAGCTGAGTATAACCAAATGTTTTACTCTTTATTTCGTGCTGATCCCTATCAACGGACATTATCAATACATAAGCTAAATTGAGAGTTAATGATTCAGACAATTTATATCCGAGTCCTAAAGAAATTTCATTTCTATTAGCATCCGGCAGCATTGGTTCCACCGATTTATCAGGTTGAGGGGACTTATCATAAACGTAACCAGCCCGGAAAGCAAACTCGTTCATCCGATATTCGCCGCCTAAGCGGATGAGGTAAGCATTTTCCCAATTTTTACCTGCTCTAATATCACTCAACATTGCAGAGTTCTTGTCAAAATCTACGATGAGCGAATCGTAACTATCCCAGCCAACATACTGAAACCCGGCTTCTAATGTAAAATCTGGTGTAATATCATAAGCGATTCCAGTCATTATATTAGTTGGTAGTGTGATAGAAGTTTTTCCACTCCCATCTTGGAATTGTGTCGAATAAACACTCATATCGGTAAATGTTGCATCACCATCAAAATCAACTTTTGTTGAGTGACGGTATGAGGCACCGATGGATAATTCAGGCATTGGTTTGTATAAGAACCCAAAATTAAAATTGAAGCCTGTTCCATCACCTTTTATTGTCGCCTTTCCATCTGTAAGAGCAACAGGTGTTACTGGAGTTACAGGAATAATAATCTTATTAAATAATTCCACAGAAGCAATAACGTAACTAAAACCTAATCCAAGTGATAATTGGTCATTTATTTTATATGCTGCAGTCGGATTAATAAAATAAGTTTTCAGATCTGTTTTTACTGCTAATTCACGTCCTACCCAATT
>CAMTWO010000035.1:0-98653 GCA_947085405.1 uncultured Ignavibacteriota bacterium | reverse complement strand
CGATACTTCGCTGGACACACCAGATGATATATCAGAACTGAGACATTATGACTCTTGTGCACATATTTACTCATACATCCAGTATATCACATTCTAAAAGCCGAAGCAAGCTTCGGGGTATTCACCCGGAAAAGAATAAAAACGAAATAATGCACGTAAACTAGAATTTTTGAAGTGTATTAATTCCAAGCTGAAACAACAATCATTTTAGATTGGTTCGATCCTAACAATATCAACTATTATCGTATATTTATATCAAAGAGATATTGAAGTTTGACTTTATGCACGAAACTTTTTATATTCTTCTAAGTTGATATGTATCTGGAAAATATAAAATAATTTATTTAACATAAAATTATTTGAGGAGATAAGATATATGAAAAGTGCATTTTTTTTAACCGTGACAATTTTGGCATTATTTTCATTTACTTGTAAAGAAGGAGTGTTACTTGATCCAGAAAATCAAGCAGATTTAGGAAAGATTACCATTTCTTTGCAGAATACTCCTGATGAGATAGTCAGGGTGGTTGCTACTGTATCACGCGAAGGACATCAGCCAAAATCGATTACACTATCAATTAACAGTACAAATCAAAGTGCATCTGGATCTTTCACAGGTATTACACCTGGCATATGGCATCTACAAGTTGAGGCTTTTGATGGGAATGGAATCCTTAGATATTCTGGCGAAACAGATGTAGAAGTTATTGAAGGTCAAATTTGTCTCGTACAATTAGTTTTAGAACCAACGACTTCTGAAATACAAATAGTTGTAACATGGGGCGGTAGCAGTTTAACACGAGGACTGGTTTTATATTTACCTTTTGATGGTGATACTAAAGATAAAAGTGGGTATAGGAATCATGGATATTCTGATAATACAAATTACACAAATGATCCCAAAGGCAGATCAGATAGCGCCTATCTATTTAATGGGACTGATAATTACATTACAGTATTTAATAGTCTTTCAATGAATCCAACAAAACAACTAACTATTTCACTCTGGCTGCGTCTTGATTCAATCCAGAGTAACTACGCTGACATATTTGCTAAAGTGGGACCTGTAATTGGTTATTTCGAAAATCGTCAGTACTATCTCGTAGGAAAACAAAATTTCCTTTTATGGTACCCTCAATTTAAGTCTGCTGGCGATAGACAAGGACAGCATGAATTAGATTCCCATGAAAAATCATTTCATGTAGGTCAGTGGGTTTTCTTTACTTTTATAGTTGATAGGATAAATCATAAAATGAAGATGTTTGTTAATGGTACTTTAATAAAAGAGGTATTTGATTCTTATTCTACATTCAATATAAACTCTTATCCATTACTTATTGGATCAAGCGTTGAACGGTATTATGGACATTCCCCACTTAAAGGTGCTATAGATGAATTTCGAATTTATAACAGAGTATTATCAAATAACGAAATTAAAACATTGTATGATCATTAGGTCACTATTAAGAATTTTTTCATAAATAAATATAATTAAAAAAGACCACATCGCTACCAATTCTTTTGATTTAATAAAATATTTGAACACACTGAAACACAAAATAAAGTTCATTCCTTTCTTGCATATTTTCGGACGTCAGATTGCTATCAAAGCATGGATTGGTTACCCATCCGGAAATGCTGTGATTGTGATAGACGGAGCTCTTCAGGAACCCCCCGAATTAATTCCTTCAATGACATCAAAAATCGTTTCGATAACTTTCATCGGTGGGATGATTCTGCTTACACTTGGCTTCATAGGGGAATATATCGGCGGAATTTACGATGAAGTCAAACAACGACCGTTGTACATAATACAAGATAAAAAAGGATTCTGAGTTTTAGGATGAAAATTATCATTGTCGGTACAGCTTATCCTTTCCGCGGCGGAATTGCTCATTTCAATTCTTTGCTCGCCGATTATCTCAGTAAGAAACACGACGTTGAAATTATTACTTTCACGCGGCAGTATCCGAAACTGCTTTTCCCCGGTAAAACACAAAACGAAACCGGCGGCGAGCCACCGACAGTTCCTGTTAAAAAAATGATCGATTCGATTAATCCTTTCAATTGGTTCAAAGTGGCAAAAGAGATCCGAAAACTGAAACCCGATTTACTGATTTTTAAATATTGGCTCCCCTTTTTCGGACCTTGTTTTGGAACGATAGCCAAATACGCAAAGAAAAATTCAGACACAAAAGTTTTATTCATCTGCGATAATGTAATTCCGCACGAAAAACGTCCCGGCGATGTTGCTTTCACCAAATATGCGTTTAAACAATCCGATTACTTTATAGTCCAATCAAAATCGGTTGAGACTGACCTCCTTTCTCGTTTTCCGAATGCAAAATATAAATTAGCACCGCATCCTGTTTATGAAATTTTTGGATCTCCGGTTGAGAAACTTCATGCACGAAAAACGCTCGACATAGATTCAGAAAGAGTGATACTCTTCTTTGGCTACATTCGTCATTATAAAGGGTTGATGGTTCTATTGGATGCGATAAAAGAAATTTCAAAACGAGAAACACCGCCGCTTTTATTGGTTGTCGGAGAATTTTATGACGATGAAAACAAATACCGTAACCGTGTAAAAGACTTACAGATCGAAAATTATGTTCGATTCGTTTCTGACTACGTACCAAACGACAAAGTAAACAATTATTTTTCAGCCGCAGATGTTGTAGTGCTTCCCTATTTGTCGGCAACACAAAGCGGCATCACTCAAATTGCCTATAACTTCGATAAACCTGTTATTGCTACTAATGTTGGCGGACTCGGCGAAGTTGTGATAGATGGAAAAACCGGTTTTATTGTTCCGCCGAACGATCCAAAAACCTTAGCCGGTGCTATTACTAAATTCTACAGTGAGAACAAAGAAAAAGATTTTTCCGAAAATGTGAATGTCGAAAAGAAAAAATATTCGTGGGATAATTTTATTAAAACAATTGAAGACCTTATACAATTATGAATAATCTGTCTTTAAATTGTCCTGTCTGTAATTCAAGCAAAATTTTCCCAAAACCTTTCGGTTATAATTTTAATAAGAAGTGGTTAGGGGGTTATGAATGCAGAGAGTGTGCTGTAATTTTTATACATCCGCAGCCTACACAAGAAGAAATCAGGCAATTATATTCAAAAGAATATTTTGAGGGAGATTTCAGATGCGGACATGCCGGAAGTTATTTTGACGATGATACTGTTGACAAATTAAGCGACGTTAGTTTTATAAAAAAAATAAAACAATATAAAAGTAAAGGTAAATTACTCGAAATCGGGTGTGCCGGCGGTGTGTTTCTTAACACTGCTCGCGATGAGGGCTACGATGTGTACGGTGTGGAATATTCAAACGATGCGGCAGAACTTGCACGCAATAAATTCAACATTAATGTTATTACCGGTGAATTAAAAGCAGGAATGTTTCAACCTGAAATGTTCGATGTTATCTTCATGGGAGATGTTATTGAACATTTACCCGACCCAATGAATACTCTGAAATTGATCAATTCAATTTTAAAGACATCCGGAATACTTGTAATTGTATGTCCGATGCAAACAAATACAATCTTTTCCCGTATCGGCTTTAAGGTATATGAAATACTAAAAAAGAAGGCGACCGTAGATTTACCTCCATATCATTTGTTTGAATATCGCCCCAAAAGTTTGTCTTGGTTGTTTCAAAGCGCAGGTTTCAAAATAACGAAAATGAACCAATCAATAATCCCCCCAAAAAAGATTTCTTTACGTGGACCTTTATATCAACGTATATTTAAAAAAGTTTTTCAATATCCAAATTTCGTTGCTACAAAAGTTTTGAATCTTTTCGGTGATCGCATCGAAGTATTTGCGGTGAAGGAAAAAAATATATAAATGATTTATGTTTAAAATTACAGACCACGACAGAAAATACTGGCAATACGAATACGATGTGGTTGCAAAACATTTGTTACCGTTATTAAAAGAGTGGGTGTTAAATTCATACGGCAAAAATCTCTTAGATGTCGGTTGCGGCGACGGCGGCGGAGTTTCGGCATTCTATGATGCCGGATTTGTTTGTAAAGGTTTCGATATTGAAACGCGGCGTGTCGAACTTGCGAACGCAATGCGGCAGGAAAGAAATTTTGAGATGGTTTATGGAAATATATACGATGATGCTTTCCCATATTCCAACGAAAAGTTCGACCTAATTGTTTTGCACGATGTATTCGAACATTTAGAAAAAAAAGAATTGGTTTTAGAAAAATTAAAAAACTGTTTGAAATCCGACGGAAGAATTTTAATAACTTTCCCCCCTTACTATTCAGCATTCGGGGCGCACCAACAACTCTTAAAATCGAAGATGGGTAAGTTCCCCTTTTTTCATCTTCTCCCTTTTTCGATTCCGTTTCTGATTGATAAATTCCCAAAAGAAGATAAAGCATTCGTTGAGGAAATCAAAAAACTCGCATCGTTAAAAATGGGAATACACAAATTCGAAAAGCTATTGGAGAGTTGCGGCTTATCCGTTGAGCACGTTAGAAAATACATAATAGGACCAAACCACATTCGATTTGGACTTAAACCTGTAAATGCGGGTTGGTTTGGAAATATTCCAATTTTAAACGAAATTATATCAAGCGGCGTTGTTTATTTCTTAAAAAGTAAAAAGTAAAATTATATGAAAATAGCAATAGTATTTGGAACCCGACCGGAAGCAATTAAAATGGCTCCGATTGTGAAAGAATGTGAGAAACGTAAATTAGATTTTGTAACTATCGTTACTGCACAACATCGAGAAATGTTAGACCAAAAATTAGAAGTATTTGGAATTGTACCTGACTACGACCTTGATATAATGCAGGCAAATCAGGATTTGTTTTATGTTACATCCAGCGTTATTAATGAGATGAAACCAATCTTGATGAAGGAAAAACCGGATGTAATTTTAGTGCAAGGTGATACTACGACTACATTTGCGACAAGTCTTGCAGCTTTTTACCTAAAAATTCCGGTCGGTCACGTCGAAGCTGGCTTGCGAACTTGGAATAAATACAATCCCTTTCCAGAAGAAATAAACCGGCAGCTTACTACACGACTCGCTGATTTTCACTTCGCACCAACTGAATGGTCGAAAAAAAATTTACTCAATGAAGGGGTTGATGAATCTAAAATTTTCATAACCGGAAACACTGTCATAGATGCTTTGCTGATGATTGTCGACTCCAATTATCAATTTGAAGATAAGTTGTTGAATGAAATTGATTACAAAAACCGTAAAGTAATATTACTGACCTCGCATCGGCGTGAAAACTTTGGTGAACCGATGAGGCAAACTTTTTCTGCGTGCCGACATTTAGTCGAGACAAATTCTGATGTCGAATTAATTTACCCTGTTCACCCAAATCCAAATGTACAGAAAATGGCAAACGAGGTGTTTAAAGGTGTTGATCGGGTTCATTTAATTGAGCCACTCAATTATCGCCCCTTCGTTCAGCTTATGAACAAAGCATACTTAATAATGACCGATTCGGGTGGCGTACAGGAAGAAGCCCCTTCGTTAGGCAAACCTGTACTCGTTTTACGCAAAACAACCGAACGCCCCGAGGCGATCGAAGTCGGAACGGCTAAACTTGTTGGTACCGACAAGGAAATAATTATTCAACAAGCTCAGAAGTTATTGTCTGATAAAACAGCTTATCTCGAGATGTCAACTAAAGCAAACCCCTATGGCGATGGGAAAGCAGCGGAAAGAATTGTAAACATAATATCGAATATCGAACGCTGAATATCCAATAATGAATTTAAACATACAAAGTCCAAAGAACCAAGAACAAAGAGCAAATGACAATTGGTCAATGACTGGTCCATTAGTTTACATCATAGTTTTAACCTGGAACGGCAAGAAGGATACACTCGAATGTCTTAGCTCGCTTAAGGGAATAGTATATCCGAATTACAGAGTTTTAGTAGTTGACAATGCGTCAGTAGATGGAACTGCAGAACAAGTTAGAACTCAGTTCCCCGATGTCGAGCTGATTGTGAACAAAGATAATTTTAGGTTTGCAGGTGGAAACAATGTTGGAATCGAATACGCACTTTCAAAAAATGCAGACTACATTTTATTACTAAATAATGATACAACAGTAGATAAAACTTTCATCGATGAGCTTGTAACGACCGCACAATCGGATATTCAAATTGGAATGGTTGGTCCAAAAATGTATTACTACACCGACCCAAACCGGATTTGGTATGCCGGCGGAAAAATCGAATGGTGGAAGGGCTGGATTTCACACAAAGGCGTCAGAGAAATTGATAACGGACAATTCGATCAAACAACGGAAACTGACTTTGTATCAGGTTGTTGTATTTTAGTAAAGCGAGAAGTTGTTGAAAAAGTTGGAATGCTCGACCCAGCTTATTATATTTACGGGGAAGATGTCGATTGGTGTGTTCGAGCTTCGCGTGCAGGTTATAAATTAATGTACGAACCTAAGGCAAAAATCTGGCACAAGCTTTCAGTAAGCACCGGCGGACATCTTTCGTGGTTTAAAAACTGGAATAAACTAAAAAGCCAGTTACGGATTATGGTAAGATATGCGAAGTGGTATCAAATATTTATTTTCCCACTCCTATTTATCGTTAAAGTGGCATTAACTATTTTGAACCTTAAATGTCGGCGGCGGGCAAAAATCTAAAATGAAAAACGACAATTTATACAGAAAAATTAAATGGATATTAGTTGTTATAATTTTTAAAAAATTATTCAGATTTTGGGAGCGTTTGGGGATCCATATTACCAGGGTACACTACTATGAACCTATTCCAGACACACGTGAAATTAAAGATGAACTCTGGGATAGAAAATCCGAAATGATTGGGTTAAACTTTAATGAACCAAAACAGATATCCCTCCTATCTGATTTTTCACAAAAAATTAAAGATGAATTATTAAAATTTCCAAGAACCTCCGACGGAACGCTAAAACCGTATGATTTCTATTATCAAAATGGAGGTTTTTCGGCTATTGATGCTGATATCCTGTATTATATGATTCGGAGTAAAAGACCGGAGAAGATCATCGAAATAGGATCGGGTTTTTCAACTCTTTTATCTGCAAAGGCCGTTCTTAATAATTTTCAAATAGATTCTCATAAAAGTGAGTTAATCGCCATTGAACCATTCCCAAATGATATTATAAAAGCTGGGATACCCGGACTCAGCGTCCTCATTTCAAAAAAAGTCCAAGAAGTACCGTTAACAGATTTTTTAAAACTAAAGGAAAACGATATACTTTTTATCGATTCAACACATATCGCGAATATAAACAGCGATGTAAATTATGAAATACTTGAAATATTGCCGCGTTTACAAAGAGGTGTTTTCATACATTTTCATGATATTTACTTACCATATGAATATCCTAAAGAATTTATTTTTAAAGACAGATTCTTTTGGAACGAACAGTACCTCCTACATTCGTTCTTAATTTATAATGATTATTTCGAGGTTATATGGAGTTCAAATTTCATGTTTAGAAATCATAAAGACAAACTGAGTGACACCTTCAATTCTTTTGAAGGTAAAACAGGTGCAAGCATCTGGTTAAAAAAAATTAAATAGAATTTTCACGATTGCAAAATAAGGATGACAACCCAAACAAAGAAAATAACACTCGACACAACTGCAATTTTTCTAGGGAGGTTTTTCGGTTTATTATTTGGAATAATTCGTTTAAATTACTTGGCGACATACCTAGGCGTTGGCAGCTTCGGTATTCTTAATTTCGCTTTATTTTTCTGTTCACTTTTTTTGATATTATTTGATCTTGGGGTGTCCCAAATTATTATCAGAGATATTGCAAGAGACAACAAAAAAAGTTTGTCCACAATTGGTAAAACATTAGTTTTAAAAACAATTATTGTAGTTGTTGCAAGTATCTTCGTTGGAAGTATCGGTTATTTTTCTACATTTGACCGAATCACTAATTGGGCAATATTGCTTACAACAGGTGCTTTCGCTTTAAATGGTCTTTCAATGGTGTTGCTCAGCGCGTTTCAGGCTCACCGGATGATGAAACTCGTTTCTGCCGTAACTGTAATAACCGAGCTAATAAATTCAATTATTATAATTTTACTCATCCAAAAGTACCCCTTTGTAGTTACTGCCCTGTTAGTTACCATTTCTATTTCCTTATTAAATTTTATTTTCCTTTTATGGGTATACCGAAGGAAGGTTGGTCTACCCAAGTATAAAATTGATAAAATTTACTGGAAGCATCTGCTGAAACAAAGCACGCCAATTGCGATTGGTTCTTTGGGAATATCTATATATACATTTATCGGAGCAACTATCTTAAAATACTCCCACGGAGATTATGAGATAGGAATTTACAGTTCGGCATTTAAAATCCTATCGATACTCACACTCATACCCGCTTCATTTAATCAGGTTGTATATCCTATATTTTCAGATTTTTTTGTTTCTGCAAAGGACAAATTAGCAAAAGCCCTGTCTGATTCTACAAGAGTCCTGGCTCATATTTCTTTTCCTTTAGCAGCCGGAGGTATATTGCTTGCTCCCAAAATATTTAATATTTTATACCCTCCGGATTTCACAGAAGGAATACTTGTTTTCCAAATATTAATTTCCGGAATTACAATCGGATACCTGAACTGGATTATGTACGGGTATTTATTATCTATCAACAGGCAAACCTTTACTATGATAATATCATTAATTGCCGCCGCCGTTGCGATAGTCACCGGAATAATTTTTATTCCGGTCTATGGATATATTTTCGTGGCTTATATGAGTTTGGGAATTGAGATATTACTGTTTACAAGCCAGTTTTATTATTTAACCCGGATTGGTTATCCTCCGATAAAAATACTCTCTCTGTCAAAGACAATAACTTCCACTATAGTAATGTCGGTCAGCATTTTATTACTGAGTGATTTACATATTGTGTTTCTGATTCCGGTATCAGCTATAATTTATTTCCTTTCATTGCTACTGATTAAAGGTATGGGTGATCAGGAAAAAGAAATTTTGAATAAATTCATTTCAACAGTAAAGTAAATGATGAAGAAAATTGCACTGGTTCGTGGCCCAAATCTCAATAAATGGGAAATTCAAAATATAAGTCCCCTTTGCGACAAGTTTGCGATTACTGCTTTTGCAAGTTCACATCACAATTTTGACCTGACAGATTTTCCGTTGGAAATAAAGAAACTCCCCTCTTTAGGCCAATCGCTTAAAGCAAAAATCTTAAGGAAATTACTAAATCCAATTTATGGAGATTATCACGATCTGATTGGTTTGGAAAATGCTCTTGAAGGATACGACATTATTCATTCAGCAGAAACGTCTTATTACTTCACATACCAAGCCGCAAGAGCACGGAAACGTTTCAATTCCAAACATATCGTAACAGTCTGGGAAAATATACCATTTCTTTATAATAATGCTCAGGTAAAAAAGAACAAACAGTTTATTTTTGAAAATACTGATTTATTTCTTGCGGTAACAAAACGGGCAAAAGAAGTTTTGATGTTAGAGGGCGCCCCCCATGAAAAAATAAAAGTGCAAGCGTATGGTATTAACACAGATCACTTTAAACCGGCTAAAAAAGATGCACATTACTTAAAAAAATTTAACTGTACTCAAGATGATATAATTATATTATTCATTGCCCATCTGTATAGAGAGAAAGGAATATATGATCTCTTATACGCGTTTAAAGTCTTATTGAATCGTCTAAAGCAAAACAAACATCTGAAACTTTTAATTGGTGGAAAAGGAAAAGAAGAGCAAAATATTCTCAGGATTCTTAGTGAATTAGCATTAAATGATAATGTAAAACTAATCGGAAGCTATAAGTACGATGAAATGCCAAAAATACATAACCTCGCTGATATATTCATTTTACCAAGCATACCGATTCCTACTTGGCAGGAACAGTTCGGATATGTTTTAGTAGAAAGTATGGCTTGCGGGAAACCGGTTATTTCGACACTTAGCGGATCAATTCCGGAGGTTGTCGGAGATGCCGGAATATTGGTCCCACCAAACGATTTTTTCTTTCTTGCAAATACAATCGAAGAACTCATTATAAATGAAGATAAAAGAATGTATTTCGGAAAACTTGGGAGAGAAAGAATAAATGAATTATTCAACGTGAACAAAATAGCTTTCCAATTTAGTAATCACTATCGAACAGTGATTTAAGTAAAAATGACTATGCATAATAAAGGATATTTTGATAATCATCGCCCTGAAATTATTCGATTAATTGACAGTGCTGCCATCACGATATTGGATGTGGGTTGCGGCAATGGTAAATTAGGAGCTGAACTTAAACGACTATCACCCCAACGTAACGTAATTGGTATCGAAATAAATAAAATCGCAGCAACAGAAGCTCGACTCTTGCTTGATGAAGTAATCGAACAAGATATTGAAAATCTCGACCTTCCTTTTAAAAATAATACGTTTGATTGTATAATATTCGCAGATATATTAGAACATCTGTTAGAACCTGAAAAAGTTCTTAAAAAATTCAAACCTGTTTTAAAACAAAACGGCACGATTATTTTAAGCATCCCCAACATGCGTCATTACACTACTATTCTCCAATTATTATTGCGAGGTTGGGAATATAAAGATTACGGCCATTTTGATCGTACACACCTGCGATTTTACTCTCTCAAATCTATTAAGGAATTAATAACTAATTCCGGATATAAAATTCAGACAATCGAACCTCGAATTGTTGCCAGCAAAAAAGCAAAATTTATCAACTTTTTTTGTTTTAATAAGTTAACTGATTTATTGGCAATGCAATATATTTGTATTCTGGTCAAGTAAATTATGCAAAAAGAACTATCTATCATCTTAATCAATTATAAAAGAGTCGATGATACAATCGCCTGCATCGAATCGCTATATGATAGTTCTTATCACAATTTCGATATAATATTAGTTGACAATTGTTCAAATGACGGCTCAGTAGAAATTTTGCGGAACAAATTTCCAAACATTAATATAATTGCAAACCACGATAATTTTGGCTTTTCCGAAGGAAATAATATTGGTATTCGTACGGCATTAGAAAATAATTACAGGTATTTTTTATTACTAAATAACGATACGATAGTCGCAAAAGATTCTTTAGCTCACCTTTTGGAAACGATAAAAAGTCAACCTCAAATCGGAGTTGTTGGGTGCAAAATTCTCTATTATGATTACCCCGAATTGCTTTGGTTTGCCGGGGGTTCTTTTAATTTCGATTCAAGTAAGGGAAAACATTACGGAATAAAAGAAAAAGATATTGGACAATACGATGACTATTGTGAAACCGATTACGTAACCGGTTGTTGTTTACTCACCAGGCGAGAAGTTATTGAGAATATCGGAGTGCTTGACCCGGATTATTTCGCATATCTCGAGGATGTCGATTTCTGTTTTAGGGCAAAAAGAGCAGGATATTCGATTGTTTACCAACCAAAAGCCGTTATTTATCATAAAGTTTCAACTACATCGTCGTGGGATAGTCCGGTGTATCTTTATTTCAATATGCGAAATAAAATACTTTTCCTCGCAAAGCACAGTAAATTTTCTAAATGGATTTTTTATTTACCTTATCTTATTGGATTTTATGTTAGACAGTTTATAAGATTAATTTTTAAACATCGTAATTTAAAAGCAGTTTATGCAGTATATATGGGCATTTACGATGGATTAAGAAAACATACCGGCACTCATGGTGAAGGGAGTTTATCAAAAATAAATTGAAAAAGATATTTTTATACTCACCCTACTTGCATAATTTCGGCGGCGGTGAAAAATATTTTGCAACACTTTCAGAAATTCTTTCCAAAAAGAATTTTGTTTCAATAATTTCAACCAATAAATCAGTTTCAAAAGAACAATTAGAAAACTATTTTAAAGTAGATTTATCTAGGGTTGATTTCATTTCTTTTAAAAAAATTTCGGATGTAAGTAGAATGACAAAAGAATGTGATATTTTTATATGCTTATCTAATTTCAGATATATTAATTCCTATTCAGATAAAAAAATACAATTACTGCAAATCCCATACGGAAAGATCACAAGAAATACAATCTTTAAAAAAATATTTTCCTTGAATTTTAAAGAAAGCATTAAAGATATTTATAGATTAAGTTTGTTAAAAAAATGTAAGCACGACGCTCTCACAGTTACAAATTCACACTTCGTTCACGACATGCTGAAATTTAATTATAACCTTGAAAGCAAAGTCCTTCATCCCCCTATAGATAATTTTTACGACCAAAACATTAAGAAAGAAAATATCATAATTAGCGTTGGAAGAATTTTTTCGGGACTTTATAACGACAAGCGTTATGATATATTGATTGATACATTCAGGAAATTATGTGATGTCGAGAAACACGAATGGAAATATCATATAATCGGTTCGCTATTAAAAGATCAAAAGTCTCATGATTATTTTAATTTACTTCAAAGAAAAGCGGAGGGGTTGCCCATCTATTTTCATACAAACGTCCCTTATGAAGAATTGAAAAAATGGTACAATAAGGCTAGTATTCTCTGGCATGCTGCTGGATTTGAAGTCGATGAAAATATTGAACCAGAAAGAGTTGAACATTTTGGTATGACAACTGTTGAGGCCATGTCGGCAGAATGCATACCGATAGTAATTAACCGTGGGGGGCAAAAAGAAATTATTTCTGATGGTATGAATGGTTTTTTATGGAATAGCCTTGATGAATTGATTTCCCGAACACTCCAGATAATTCACCTCAAACCAGATACCACAAACATAAAAAAGAACGCACGACATAGATTTCATTCGTTTTCAAAGCAATCTTTCATAAATAAATCTCAGAAACTATTCTCTGAATTTTTAGATTGATTTCTATCCTACCCTTTCACACCAAACAAAACATTTAATCAACCCCCGGCTTTTCTTCACCAATATGTTCTTCATATTCTATCCACAAAATTCTTTATAATTTTCCCATATCTTCACTGTTTTAAATGATTTTTTGATTTAAAAAAATCTATTGCTTTTTCCACAATATCAACTTATATTAACATAAGACTTTAAGAACAACTGTCATAACAACAAAACTTAGGAGTGTGGTATGGTAGCAAAAATGTTTTTATCCGCTATGAGATATTTTAGTTATTTACTGTTTATCTCACTTTTCACTAATTTCACTTTTTCACAAACTCAAGAGAGAAAGCCCACGGGTTGGCCTCCTCTTTATCATATCGCACCAACAGCTACTTTTTATCCCTTACCTAAATCAACTAACTCTGATTATTTAAAAAACAGCAACGCTGCTCAGCTCGACTCAACTACTTTTACATCCATAGACTTTCCATTTCCCGGGGTAATGGCTGGTAATGCAGTCTGGTTCGATTATGATAGTGATAATGATCTAGATATTATTGTTTCAGGACTTACAGATTCGAAAGAATTTTTAACAAAAATTTATAGAAATGATGACCGCAATTTTATAGATATTGAAGCTCCGTTAATACCACTATGGACAGAAAGGGGAGTTGCCTGGGGCGACTATGATAACGACGGTGATTTTGATCTTGCAATTCAGGGAAGAGTAGATACAACAGGATTAGAAAATGTTACCAAGATTTATCGAAATGATGACCGCAATTTTATAGACATTAACGCATCACTAATAGGGTTGAGCGGTGGATCGGTAATTTGGGCTGATTTTGACAACGATGGTCTTTTAGATTTACTGATAAGCGGTTCACCCGATAACGGCTCAACTTTCTACTCTAAAATATATAAAAACGAAAAAGATAATTTTGTTGACATTAATGCAGACCTTCCCGGCGTTTGGGGTAGTTCGATCGCCGCAGCCGATTATGATAATGACGGCGACTCGGATATTCTATTAACAGGCTACGGCGATTATAGCACTACGTCCCGTCTTTATCGTAACGACCTTATTGATGGGACAATAAATCTTGTGGAAACGGATGTCTCATTAACAGATGTAAATAGTAGTGCGGTTGCATGGGGCGACTACAACAATGATGGATATTTAGATATTGCTTTAAGCGGTGTTTCTCACGGTGAACCGATTACAAAAATTTACAGAAATAATAGCGGTAATAGTTTTACCAACATAAACGCTCCTTTAAAACCTATGTCAACCAGCGCAATAGCATGGGGCGACTATGATAACGACGGCGACCTCGACTTAGCTGTATCCGGCTGCGAAGATTGGTGGTACGCAACAAATCCAACAACAAAAATTTATCGAAATGATAACGGAACATTTGTTGACCTCAATGCAGATATTACAGGAACATGGTTTGGTTCGCTTGAGTGGGGCGATTACGATAAAGATGGAAAATTAGACCTACTAATAACTGGCGGGACTGTCGGAAGACCACAATTTCATTATTTGGGTCCTTTCTATCCAGTTACAAAAATTTATAAGAATAATACTAACTCTCTGAACACCCCGCCTGATATCCCTAAAAATTTATCAGTCGATGTTGTATCCGGTAAGTTAAAATTGAAGTGGGATGCATCTAACGATAGTCAGACTCCAGGTAAAGCGTTAACATATAATTTACGTATCGGAAAAACACCGGGCGGACATGACGTTGTAAGCCCAGTATCAAATGTGGTTTCAGGTTATCGCAGGGCGCCTAAATTTGGCAACCAAACTTTTGTAAAAAATAGGGTTGTTAAAAGATTACCTCCCGGCACATATTATTGGAGCGTCCAGAGTGTAGATAACGGTTACGCAGGTTCCACATTCGCTCCAGAAAAAACTTTTATTGTTTTACCCCCCGCCGTGATTGAGGATACTTCGAAATTTTTTAGCTTCCTACCTGATTCTATAGTTGCTCTTAAAGACGGTAAAATTCCCAAAGCTATGAAACGGAAACCAATTGCATCTTACTGGGAATTTACATTGATATATACAGGCACGGAACCCGTAGCTGAATTAAATATTCAATTCAAAGCTGATGTAAATTTTGTACGAGGCATTGAGAACAATAAATTTGAGACTGTTACCGAGTTAACAAAAAAGAAATTCAAATTTACTAATGGGTTAGTTAATCCGGGTGATACTGTGATTGTCAGTGGTTTTTGCATAAAACCTAAGCATCAACAAATTAAAAAATATTGGTTTGGTGGAACTGCACCAACTCCTAATCCCGCCATAAATTTAGAACCGACAAGTCTATCCATGGAATTCGCTGCCCCAAATTATACAAACATGATTGATGAAATATTTAGTGAAGGCGGTTTTGAAGACACCCGCGGCTTACTTGTTGGTAAAATTCTCACTCAAAAAAATACCGGCGGCTGGGTACGAATGAAAAAATCCAAAGATGTATTAATATCGCTCAGAGATGAGACAGGTTTACATACAGCAGGACCAAGCTATTTCGATTATCTCAATAATGGCGCTAAGCGATTTGTGAAAGAGCAGAAAACACTACCACCAAGCAAACACAACAATAAACTCTTTGCCGAGGTGGTTGCATTAAAACTTGGTATTGTTGCCAGTGCTTTAGAGAAAACACCATTTGGTTTTGGTTACTTAAAATATTATAATCCTGAAGATACAGTACTGCACGATAAAAATTTATCCCAGATTGCATTGATGGCAGACGCAGCATTAACCAATAAGGTTGGCAATGTTCAAAATTTTTATACTGTTATACGAAGTATTAATTTGGCGTTTTCGGGCCCAATTCAGCCAGAAAGCTTTGCTTCCCGGACTGTTTTCAAAGGTTCAAAATCGTTGGCTGAAGTACCATTTCTGCGTCCCGGAACCACAACGAACGTAACCAGAATAATTCCCGAAATTCAAAATCATCAAGATATTCCATCAGAATTTCAGTTGAGTCAAAATTATCCTAATCCATTCAATCCATCTACAACGATTGAATTTTCGCTCCCTGAGGATGCAGTCGTAACCCTGATCGTGTATAATTTGCTCGGACAAGAAGTAGCAACCTTGTTAGATCGAGAAGAATTGTATGAAGGTGAACATTCGATAGATTTCTCCGCTGATAATTTATCTTCAGGTGTTTACTTTTATCGGATTATTGTTGATAACGGCAGGTATCAAGCTTTTAAAAAAATGTTGTTGCTAAGGTAATAGGAGATATTATTATGCGTAGTAAGAATTTTTATTTTTTCACTAGATGGATTTATTTAAGTGTCTCCATAATCTTTTTATTTTCTCCAGTTTATTCACAACATACTTATTATCTGAATTCAGGCTGAATGTCTTTTAAAGATCTTGAGGAGAACATCTTACAACTCAAAACAAAAAGTGTGTCCGTATGGAACGATTACAACGAAATGTTTAACGATTCAACCACATTTACAGAAGTTGCTACTCCATTTCCAGGTGTAATGGCGGGTGATGCTGTCTGGTTTGACTATGATAATGATGGTGATCTAGATATTATTGTTTCAGGTCTTATCGATTCAAAAGAATTTTTAACAAAGATTTATAGAAATGACCTTGGCAGCTTTACAGATATTGAAGCACCTTTAATACAACTTTGGACAGAAAGAGGAGTTGCATGGGGTGATTATGACAATGATGGGGATTTTGATTTGGCAATAGCCGGAAGAGTTGATACAACTGGTTTCAATAATGTTACCAAGATTTATCGAAATGAGAGTGGCAACTTGATAGACATTAATGCACCATTGATGGGGTTATGTGGCGGATCAGTAATTTGGGCTGATTTCGATAACGATGGTCTTTTAGATTTACTGATAAGCGGTTCGCCAGATAACGGTTCAACTTTTTACACAAAAATTTATAAAAACACCGATAACAATTTTGTTGATATTAATGCAGGTCTCCCCGGTGTTTGGGGAAGTTCTATCGCCGCAGGCGATTATGATAACGATGGGGATTTAGACATTCTATTAACCGGATACGGTCATTATAGTACTATCACCCGACTCTATCGGAATGAATTACAAAACGGCAATATAACATTTATAAATACATACGCTCAATTACAAGCAGTAAACAGTAGTGCAGTTGCCTGGGGCGACTATAATAACGATGGATATTTAGATATCGCTTTAAGCGGCATTTCTTTTGGCCAGCCAGTTACAAAGATTTATAGAAATAATGCTGGAATAAGTTTTATTGATATTAATGCTCCTTTAAAACCTATGGCTATCAGCGCTTTAGCTTGGGGCGATTATGACAATGATGGCGACCTCGACCTGGCAGTCTCAGGTGCAGAAGATTTTTGGTATGGAACAAATCCAACAACAAAAATTTACCGCAACGACTTAGGAATGTTTGTGGATATAAATGCCAATATTACCGGTACTTGGTTTGGATCGCTTGCGTGGGGTGATTTTAACGAAGATGGAAAATTAGACTTGCTCATGACAGGAGGAACTGTATCGAGACCATATTTTCATTATTTAGGTCCTTACTATCCTGTTACAAAGATTTACAAAAACAATTCTCAAAACTCAAACACATCACCATCAACGCCCAACAATCTGTCAATTATTACATCATCAGGAAAATCCCAACTGACTTGGAATGCTTCAACCGACAATCAAACTGCCAGTAATGCATTAACTTATAACCTTCGCATGGGAAAAACACCTGGCGGACACGAAATTGTATCTCCCATCGCGAATGTATCGACGGGATATCGACGTACACCGAAATTCGGAAATCAAATATTTATGAAAAAATGGGATATTAAAAACTTACCTCCCGGCACTTATTACTGGAGTGTCCAAGCAGTTGATAACGGGTATGCAGGATCGTCATTTGCTTCTGAACACACATTTACCGTTACATCAAGCGGTGATATTATTGAAGAGAATCTCCCAAACGATTTCTACCTTTATCAAAACTATCCCAATCCTTTTAATCCCTCTACACGTATATCTTTTTCTCTTCATAAAGAAACTTTCATCTCTCTTAAAATTTTCGATATTCTTGGTAGAGAAATAGTTCCTCTAATGAATGAAGCTAAACCAAAAGGGAATTACGAAATCGATTGGAATGCAAGCAACTTCCCCGCCGGTGTCTATTACTACAAATTACAAACACAAGAATATGTAGATGTAAAAAATATGATACTACTCAAATAAAATTCAGATTTTTTTTAACATCGAATATTTAAACCGTTATAAATTATCAAACAGATTTGTAACGGGTTTTTTTTTGTGAATTTCAGTCTTGGAGTTTTATAGAGTTTTGTTTATATTTTCGAGAAATTTAACTCATTATGAAAGTAACAAATGGCAAAAATTAAGAAAACCCATCATACAGTAGCATCAACCACAAAAACAAGTTGGTTCGATAATCTTTCTGATTTAAAGAAAGATTTTATCTCCATAGGTATCATCTTTCTTTTAGTGGTGATTTTATTCAACCAAATAATTTTCAAGAATCAAATATTTTCGGATGCCGGAGACACAGCCGCAGCGCACGCATGGGCAAAAGCCGGCGAATATCTTCAGCAAAAGGAGGGGCAAATTCCACTTTGGTTTCCCCAAATCTTCAGCGGAATGCCGGGATTCGGAAGTTTAGCTTCTATTCCACATAATGTAAGTTATATTCAAACTGCTATTCAATTCGTCGGAAAACTTTTATTCTTAAATGGAGAAATGAGCTGGTTCGTGCTTCATTATTTCCTTGCCGGAATTTTTATGTTCCTGCTTGCAAGAACCTGGCACTTTTCGCACATCCCTGCACTGCTCGCTGCAATTGTTTTTATGCTTTCGCCTTATGCTGTCGGACTTGCGGGCGAAGGGCACGGCTCAAAAATGATGGCATTAAGTTACATTCCGCTAATGCTTTTGTTAACCTATCACTTATTTGAAAAACGAAACTTACTTTCACTCGGTTTGTTATCGGTTGCTATTGGTACAGCTCTTTTATCAAACCACGTTCAGATGGTTTACTATGGATTTATGCTTATCGGATTATTTTTTGTGTATGAATTCATTTTAAATTTTAAATCACAAAAATTACTGATGAGCAAAACTGCTGTTTTCTTTTTTATAACTTTGATTCTCGGTTTTGCGATTGCTTCCTACGTATATCTATCGACGTATGAATATTCGCAATACTCAATACGTGGAGGCGGCGAGGCAGGAACTCCAGGTGGACTTAACTACGACTATGCTACTAATTGGTCGTTCCATCCGTTCGAAATAATGAACTTGTTAATCCCCTCCTTCTTCGGCTTCTCATCACCTTATTACTGGGGATGGATGCCTTTTACAAATAGCACAGTTTATTTCGGCATAGTTCCTATTATCCTCGGCATAATTGCTTTGATATACAAAAGGAATAAAGGCACGATATTCTTTGCACTCTTTGCAGTTCTGTTATTTTTAATCTCCTTCGGAAAACATTTTCCATTTTATGATTTGCTCTTTAACTACCTGCCATTCTTCAATAAATTCCGCGCCCCAACAATGATACTGCATCTACTCCCCCTCGTGTTCGGAATGTTAGCCGCTTACGGATTAACTTTCTTTATCGAACTTCCGGCGAAGTTGGATACTACCAAAATGCGAAAAGGGCTTTACATCGCAATGGGAATTATTGCAACCATTTTAGTAATCGGCTTTATCGGAAAATCTACTATTTACACTACGCTCTCCGGATCTATGTTTGTTAAGGATGGCGACATGCAGCAACTTCAACAACAATATGCCGCACAAGCTCCTCAGGTATTACAGCAGTTAAAAGAAATCCGCTTTGATATGTTGTGGAAAGATTATATAAAATTTGCAATCATTGCGTTAGCATCGCTTGGATTAATCGCCTTATACCTCAACAACAAAATCAAATCAACTATTTTGGGATCAGCGTTGATTCTGATATTGATAATCGACTTATTCATAATTGATACAAAATATGTTGACCCAAAACCGAAATCCGCTGCCGAACAACATTTTGCACCCGACCAAAACGTACAATTTCTGAAAACAGATAAATCGCAGTATCGCATTTTTCCTCTCGGGCAATTATTCATGGATAATACCTGGATGTATCATACAATCGAATCAATTGGCGGATACAGCCCTGCAAAAATTAAAATTTATCAGGATATGATTGATTCGTGTTTATACAATAGCACCGACCCGATGTTCCCGATAAATATGAACATCGTAAATATGCTGAACACAAAATATTTAATATTCCAAGGAAGGCTGCCGGAGGATAAATTTACAATCGCTGCCTATGATCAAAATAAACAAACCGCAACCTATTTAAATCCCGCCTATCAACCGAGAGCTTTCTTCGTGAACGAAGCTATTGTCGCTAAAAACAAAACTGAGGTTTTCAGGATACTGAATTCGTCAGAATTTGATAGCCGTACAAAAGCCGTTCTCGAAAAACAGCCATCAACACTCCCTATCAAGTCCGATTCTGTACATATTAATACACTAAACTACAAGACAAACTTGATCGAGCTTTCGACTTATTGCAACAACACATCGTTACTTGTTTTGAGCGAAGTTTATTATCCTGCTGGTTGGAAAGCATACATTGATGGTAAAGAGACTGAAATATATAAAACCAACTACGTTTTAAGGTCGGTAGTTGTGCCCGCCGGTGAGCACAAAATTGAATTTATTTTCGATCCCGGTATTTACAAAACAGGTTTCATAATATCGCACATAGGATGGGGAATTTCGATTTTACTAATTTTAATTGGATTATTTTCAAAAAAGGAGCAAAAAAAGTAAGTATTTGACATTATGCTCCCAATTGCTTATATTCGTTTTGAGTTTTTTCTTTATTTAACTATATCTTAAACATTTACAGGAATTTTTTATGCCAGATATTTCATTAGACGCATTAGGAATGGTAGAAACAAAAGGATTGGTTGGTTCAATTGAAGCAGCCGACGCAATGGTAAAAGCCGCAAAAGTAACCTTAATTGGTAAAGAAGTTATCGGTGGCGGATATGTAACCGTAATGGTTCGCGGCGATGTCGGAGCAGTAAAAGCGGCAACAGATGCAGGGGCGGCGGCGGCTCAAAGAGTCGGCGAATTGGTATCGGTACACGTAATCCCACGTCCGCATATTGATGTTGAATTAATTCTTCCCAAGCGTCCCGACGGAAAATAAACCGGAAGGTTAAAAATGGAAATGTTAGATTTTGCACTCGGTTTAATTGAGACTCGAGGTTTGATCGGATCGATTGAAGCCGCCGATGCTGCTACTAAAGCAGCCGATGTGAAACTTGTTGGCAGCGAAAAAATTCGAGGCGGCTTTGTAACGATCAAGTTGATAGGTGATGTTGCCGCAGTGCGGGCGGCAGTCGATGCCGGCGCGGCTGCAGCAGCGCGTGTCGGAGAGCTTATTTCGACTCACGTTATTCCACGCCCGATTGGTGAACTCAAAAATTTGATATTTACAAAATCGGAGATGCCGCCAATACCACCGTTCATGCCAAAAGTAATTGCTGAAAAAACAAAGCCAATCCGTGAAAAGAAAACGAAACCACGAGAGGCAAAACCTCCGGCTAAAGAAATTAAAGAAGAAGCCGTAATCGTTGAGGAAAAGGTTTTACCGGAATCCTCAACGGAACAGGAATATCTGCAACAGCTTGAGTCATTGAGCGTACATCAACTCCGGAAATACGCAAGGGGTGTCGAGGGTTTAACAATATTCGGCAGACAAATTTCGATGGCTAACAAAGAAAAGCTGATTACTGAACTAATGAATGCTAAATTTCCCAAGTAACAAAAATTTAATTCAAGAACTCCATCTTTCAGAACGTTTTACGTTCTTCATTTCAAACGAAAGATGGAGTTTTTTTATTTAGTAACAAATGAAATCGAAGCACTGGCACATAATACTTGCTACAATTTTGTTTGCAACATTATTGTGGGCGTCGGTAAGCATGACTTACGAATACACAACTTTTGTATCACTCCCTGTCCAACTCAAAAATTTACCCCCTCAATCTGCTTTAAAAAAGACTCTACCAAAATCAGTAACAATGAAATTGAAGGGCACCGGTTGGCATCTTTTGAAATATACAATTACCAGCGAGAAAATATTTCTTATAGATGCTTCATATTTTTCAAAAAGTTCCATCGTTTATACAGATTATTTTATTTCCGATTATTTCTTGCTGCCACCGGAAATTACTTTGCTGGACTCCTCCCCCGACTCGATTGCACTTGAAATTGATGTATCTTCAGAAAAGAAAGTAAAAGTTATTACTGATGTAGATGTGGAATTCAGCGACGGTTACGGACAAATCGGCGTGGCGAGTATTCTGCCCGACAGCGTCGTTATCAAAGGGGCGAAGAGCATACTCGATACTTTGAACGAATGGACCACAGAAAAGAAAAAATTTGTAGAAACCAGCAAACCGTTGAACACAACACTTAAGCTAACCGAACCGCCGCAGTATATACTCAGCCTCGAACAGAGTGAAATTAATTACAGTATAAACGTACAGCCGTTTGCAGAAAAAACCTTCCCCGGAATCAACATTGAAATCAGATTATTACCTCCTAACCGCGAAGTTATTTTAATACCTCCAAAATTAGATGTAATAATTCGCGGCAGCATTGATATGCTTGCAGATTTTTCTTCCGAATATATAAAAGCGTATATAGATTATCAATATTTATTAGCTGATTCAACAGGATATATTCAACCCGAAATAACAATTCCGGACGGTTTAAAAATTGTCCGTAAACAACCCGACCAATTTCAATACATAATTAGAAAACGATTACAATGAGATTAGCGATAAACATCGACCATATTGCAACATTAAGAAATGCACGGGGAGGGAAAGAACCCGACCCCCTCGAAGCGGCTTTGTTAGCCGAAAAGGCAGGGGCTGAATGTATTGTTTGCCATTTGCGTGAAGACCGCCGCCATATCAAGGATGATGATGTTTATAGATTACGAAAATCGGTAGCTACGAAATTAGATTTAGAAATGGCTGCCACACAGGAAATCGTAAGAATTGCAAAACGAGTTAAGCCGGATTTATGCACGTTGGTTCCCGAACGGCGGAAAGAGTTGACGACTGAAGGCGGGCTTGATGTAGTTAAATATAAAACTTCCCTCAAGAGATCAATTCAGCAGCTTCACGACAGCGGAATAAAAGTTAGCTTATTTATTGATCCAGTAGATGAACAATTGGAAGCTTCGAAAGCAATCGGTGCTGATATGATCGAAATTCACACAGGTGAATACGCTGAAGCCAAAACGAAAAGACAAATTGAAATGCATCTAAGCAGAATACAAACTACCGCAATGTATGCAAAGCAATTAGGTTTGGGAGTTAATGCGGGACACGGATTGGATTACGAAAACATCAAGCCGATTGCAAAAATAAAAGAAATTGATGAGGTTAGTATAGGTTATGCTATAATCGTCAGGTCGATGTTTGTGGGTTTAGAGAATGCAGTTCGCGAAATGAAGAAGCTAATCACTACAAAATAAACAAAGCCCAACTTACAATTAAAGCCGGGCTTTTATCTTTAATAGAAAATAGAACACGGATTGACACTGATTCAACGGATCAGCACAGATAATTTTCTGTGTTCTATGAAAATTATTTATACATTACAGATTTAATTTTTCAGAAGTCTCTTATTATCGTATCCAACAACTCCTTCGCTTCTTTACGAAACTTATCGTCGTCCTCGTCTTGAGTTTTCAAAGTAGCTATAATGTTCAAATGCTCTTTAGCTTTTGCATACTGTTTTAACTCAACGTAAGCACGGGCGGCATCGAGGCGGTACATAATAAAATCGGGACGCAGCGAAACTGCCTTTTCATAATTTTTTACAGCATCATCTAAGTTAGCCCATCCCAAGCCGAGGGGCCAACGAATTATTTTGCTCTTCTCGCTTACCTTCGTGTTGGTGCGTCCTAAAACATAATACGCAGTCGCATTTTTGTTATCTAATTCTATCGCTTTATCTAAATCGGCTTTGGTCTGTTTTACAAGTCCGATGTTCTCCCAAATTCCTTTAAACAATGCAATACGTCCGTTAGCGATGGCACGCCGCGCATATCCCATTGAACCGGTAGGATTTATTTTTACAGCACTGTCGGCATACGCGTAAGCAGTTTTGTAAGTCTGTTCCTGTTTTGCTTTTTCAGCATCGGTATTTGCCGGATAGTGCTCACCGATATCAACATAACACCGGCTGATCTTCCAGTAAATTTCATAATTCTTTTTTGATAATGCCGCAGCTTCTAAATATTTTGAAAGAGCTTTTTGATTTTCGAATGTAACTTCAGCAAAATTATCTCCCTCCAGAATTAATTGAGACACTTTTGTTTCGTTAGAAACATCCTGCGTCAAGGTTAAAGTTGTGAATGATAAAAAAATTATCACTAAAAAAAGAACAATCTTATTCATATTTTACCTCATTAAGTTGATATTAATTTATTCAGATAATTCAAGTTTACGAATCGCATCTCTCAGTTGGGAAGCTGTTTCATAATCTTCCTGCTCAACAGCATCCTTCAATTGACTCCGCAACATATTTAATCTACCGAGTTTATCGGTGGGAATTTTAACCGGAGAAGCCTGGCGTTTTTCTACATCTTCGGTTTCAGGGAAGAACGAAGCTTCACGCATTACCTTTTCCATTACATAGATTGGTATTCCGCACCGTACGGCTAAAGCTATGGCATCGCTCGGACGGGAATCGATCAACTCTCGGTCTAAAGCTATGGTCGCATAAAATGTTCCCTCGCGCAGGTCGCTGATGGTAATTTCAGTTATCTCGAATCCCATCGCATCAATAATATTTTTAATCAAATCGTGTGTCAAAGGGCGTGGTGGTTTAATTCCTTCCATTTCCAAAGCAATCGACTGAGCTTCGAAGGCGCCAATAATTATCGGAAGCTGACGGTTTCCATCTACTTCTTTTAACAGTAAGGCGTATGCACCACCGCTCGCCGGACTCGTTGTAAGTCCTACGATATCTACTTGTACCTTTTCTAATTCCATTATTTTCCTAATAGTGTCTTAATTTCCTGAGTCAGTACAGGTAAAACTTCAATCACATCGCCAACAATTCCATAATCAGCAATTTGAAATATCGGAGCGTCTTTATCTTTATTTATAGCGACAATACACTTCGATGACGACATACCAGCCAAATGTTGAATTGCTCC
The DNA here is from genome assembly GCA_947085405.1 of uncultured Ignavibacteriota bacterium. Lineage (GTDB taxonomy): Bacteria > Bacteroidota > Ignavibacteria > UBA10030 > BY39 > JASEGV01. The sequence goes on along the minus strand of CAMTWO010000035.1, from coordinate 73,477 downwards.
CGAAATTCCGCAGGCAAAATAAAGATTAGGCGCAACAGTTTTACCCGTCTGCCCCACTTGTTCGTCGTGAGGCCGCCAGCCGGCATCTACAGCCGCACGCGAAGTTCCAACACCAGCTCCGAGTACATCAGCTAAATCTTCTATCAATTTAAAATTTTCAGGTCCTTTCATACCTCTGCCGCCGGATACTATGATGCTCGCTTCGGTAACATCGGGTCTGCCGACTGCTACTTTGGTTTCGACTGCTTTAGAAGCGAAGTCAGCTTGCGTCAACTCGACAGGCACTTTTTCGACTGTGGCGGGAGCGCCGTTGCTTGAACCTGCCGTAAACACATTCGGACGCAATGTGAATATTTTCACATCCGAGACGATTTTTACATCGCTAATTATTTTACCGGCAAAAATCGGACGTGTTGCAATAATATTTCCGTCCTCAATTTTTAATGCGGTACAGTCAGAAACTAATCCTGCATCAAATTTTACTGCCAAACGAGGAGCTAAATCTTTCCCTATTTGCGATGCCGGCATTAAAAGTATATTCGCCGACTCTTTCTTGGCAATTTCTGAAATAATTTTAGTATAAGCAGTCGTTGAATAATAATTAAGTTGAGGATCGTCAACAACGATTACACGCGTTGCACCAAAGCCGCCCAACTCTGATGCAATAGATTCTACGCCACTGCCCATTACAAGCGAAACCATCTCGCAATTAAGTTTGTCGGCTATTTCTTTTGCAGCTTTTGTTATTTCAAATGCTGTTTTCTTGAATTTACCTTCGCGTTGTTCTGCTATTGCTAATATTTTCATACTTCTTCCGGTTTTTAGTTTTCTAATTTTAACATCAAATTACTTTTGCTTCTTCGTGTAACAAACGAACCAAATCTTTTACTGCGGAAGAATCGGTCCCAACAATTTTTCCCGCCGCTTTTGATTGAGGCATACGCAGAGAAATTGTTTCTACTTTTGAATTAACGGCAGGTATCTGTTTCTCTTCAATCGGTTTCGATTTCGCTGCCATTATTCCTTTAAGCGAAGGATAGCGGGGTTCGCACAATCCCTTTTGAACGCTTAAAACAATCGGGAGTTGGCTTTCAACTTTTTCGTGTCCGCCTTCAATTTCCCTTTCACAGATAATTTTGTTGTCGTGGATTTCCAATTTCACAACAACCGAAACCGAAGGTAAATTAAGAAGCTCGCCAACAAGCCCAACCATTTGCGAGTTATCATAATCGATCGACTGCTTACCTAACAATATCACATCGGGATTGATTTCCTTTAGTGCATCGGCAAGTGCTGTAGCTACTGCAAAAGAATCTCGTATCGAATCGTCTTTCAGCAAGACAGCTTTATCGGCACCCATCGCAAGGGCTTTTCGCAATGTCTCCTTGTTGGAGTCGCCGCCGAGAGAAACTACAATTACTTCGCCGCCAAATTTTTCTTTTAATTGTAAACCCTGTTCAACAGCAATTTCATCGTACGGATTTAAAATAAAATTTATCCCCGTCTTGTCGATTGTTTTGCCGTCGGGACTTATTCTAACCTTTGCTTCAGTATCGGGAACGTGATTAACACAAACAGCTATTTTCATTTGAAACACCTATTTTTTTAAATGATATTTTACTTCAAAATTTTTCTGTTGCAATATATTGATAAAAGTTAGAAAAGGCAAAATTTAATTGCTTATTATATAAATGTTTCCTAAATTACAATCAAATAATCCCACTTTATTCAATTTTTTAAATTAAATTCGTATATGGTTTCAAATCCAAAAATCATGACTCTAGAGCGGTTTATTCGGGAGCAGGAGGAACATTTTCCTTCAGCATCGGGTGAATTTTCAAACATGCTATTCGCATTAACACTTGCTGCAAAATTAGTTTGGCGCGAAGTAAGCAAAGCCGGATTGGTAAACATTCTCGGAACGACCGACCAAGTGAACGTTTCTGGAGATATTTTAAAAAAGTTGGATTTGTTTGCCGACGAAACTATATACAAAACAATGTTTTACAGCGGAAACATCTGCGCTATGGCTTCGGAAGAGAGCAACGGTTTAATTGAAATACCCAGAAAGTATAACAGCGGAAAATATGTTATGTTGTTTGATCCGTTAGACGGTTCATCGAATATAGATGCGAATATTACAATTGGTACAATATTCAGTATTTTTAAAAGGGTTACTCCTTCGGGAGTCGGAACTTTGGAAGACTGTCTGCAAACCGGTTACAATCAGGTTGCTGCCGGTTATATAATTTATGGAACAAGCACGATGTTCATATATACTACGGGAAATGGAGTTCATGGATTTACACTTGATCCGTCGGTTGGTGAATTTTTATTGTCGAATGAAAATATAAGAATTCCTCCGAAGGGAAAAATGTACAGCATAAACGAAGGCAATTACAATTATTGGTATCCTTCGATGCAGAGATACATCAAATATTTAAAAGAAATTGATAGCCCATCGGGAAGGCCCTATTCGCTGCGATACATTGGAACAATGGTCGGCGATGTTCACCGCACACTTTTATATGGTGGTATTTTTATATATCCGGGCGACAAGAAGAACCCTGATGGAAAATTACGATTGATGTATGAATGCAATCCTATGGCTTTCATAGTCGAACAAGCCGGCGGGAAAGCAATTAACGGAAAACAAAGAATTTTAGATATCACCCCAAATTCATTGCATCAACAAACTCCGATTTTCATCGGAAGCAGCGAAGATGTAACCAAGTGCCAGGAATTTTTATCTTCCCCCGAATAATGTACAGTATAAATGTTGAAAATATTACTTTTAGTTACCCGGCACATAAAGATAAAAAGTTGATTACCCATTTTTCGTTAGATAAAATACTCTTGTCGTTAACGGCAGGAACATTTTTGAGTATCGTTGGACCCAACGGATCGGGCAAATCGACATTATTAAAAATCATCAGTAAAATTTTATTACCCGATAGCGGGAAGGTAAAAATTTTTGAAAAAGATTATTCAACAATACCACGAAAAGATTTAGCAAAAAAAATTGCTTTTGTTCCTCAAACTCAACCGCTTGCTTTTCCATTTACAGTTTATGAAATCGTTTTGATGGGGCGTTCACCGTATCTCCAGGGTTTCGGTTTCGAGAACATTGAGGATAAAAATATTGCCCAAGATGCGATAAAAAAAACGGATATTCAACATTTGTCGTCACGCTATATTAACGAATTATCGGGCGGCGAAATCCAACGCGTATTTTTGGCTCGCGCTCTCGCTCAACAATCGCCAATCTTGTTGCTCGATGAGCCGAATACTCATCTCGATTTGCAACATCAAATCGAAATTCTAACTCTCATTAAAAAATTAGTTACTAACGACGGTATATCGGTGGTAGCTGTATTTCACGATTTAAATATCGCTTCGATGTTTAGTGATGAAATTTTAATACTGAATTTTGGTAAAGTTCACGCTGTGGGTAAAACTGCTTCGGTTGTGAACAAAAAAAATATAGAAGAAGTATTTCGCACAGAGGTAATAATTGATAGTCATCCGGTAATAACTTCGCCACGTGTAACATTGATACCGGATTTTAAAAATAAAATTAATTAAACAAGGAGATGGATAGTATGTTATTTGAAGAAATTAGAAAATATGATCACGAACAAGTTGTATTCTGCTCGAGTGAAGAAGCAAACCTTAAAGCAATTATCGGAATTCACGATACCACGCTCGGACCGGCTTTAGGCGGAACCCGCATGTGGATGTATGCTTCGGAAACAGACGCACTAATTGATGTTCTGCGACTTTCACGCGGAATGACTTATAAAGCAGCAGTTGCGGGTTTAAATTTAGGCGGCGGTAAAGCTGTTATCATCGGCGACCCTCACAAAGACAAAACTGAATTGATGTACAGAGCTTTTGGCAGATTCGTTGACGGACTTGCGGGACGTTACATCACCGCTGAAGATGTTGGTACTTCGGTTCAAGATATGGAATACGTTCGTATGGAAACAAAGTACGTAACCGGAATTGATAAAGCTTTGGGTGGAAGCGGCGACCCGTCTCCGTTTACTGCGTATGGCGTTTACGTTGGGATGAAAGCTGCTATGAAAGAATTAACCGGCAGCGATTCGTTAGCGGGTAAAAAAGTTGCAGTTCAAGGCGCCGGTAACGTTGCAAAATATGTTTGCGATCATCTTGTAAAAGATGGTGCGAAAATATTTGTTACCGATATATATGAAGATAAAGCAAAATCAATTATTGCAGATACGAAAGCCGAATACGTTCACCCAGATAAAATTTACGATGTTGATGCCGACGTTTTTTGTCCCTGCGCACTCGGTGCAATAATTAATGACGACACAATTAATAGAATGAAATTTAAGATTATCGCCGGCGGGGCAAACAATCAACTTGCAGATGAGAACAAACACGGAAAAATTTTGATGGATAAAGGAATTATTTACGCTCCCGATTACGCCATCAATGCGGGCGGTTTGATTAATGTCGCTAATGAACTCGAAGGATACCATTCCGAGCGTGCGATGAAGCAGGCGGGTCAAATTTACGACACAATCAAAACGATACTGGCTATTTCAAAAAGCGAAAAAATTCCAACTCATGTAGCTTCAAATAAACTTGCTGAAGCAAGAATAAATTCAATCGGAAAAATCCGTCAGGTTTATTCAGGCAAATCGGAATTCAGCGGCAGGTTAGGCGAATTGTCCAAATAAAAATTTAATATGGTAACATTTAAACGACGCGCAATACGAGAAAAAGTTCTGCAAGTTCTTTATGCTCACGAAGTATCACAAGAACCGATTACAAAAGTAATTGATGATGTTTTAACAGAGCTGCAAACGAACAAGACCGATTTCGATTTTGCTAAACAAATAATATATAAAGTAATCCAGCACCAGGACGAGCTGGATGAAATTATAAAATCGAAAGTAGCAAACTGGGAATTCAGCCGCATCGCAGTTATAGATAAATTTTTGTTAAGAATCGGAATATGCGAGCTTATCTACTTCGACGATATTCCACCCAAAGTAACAATCAACGAAGCAATCGAAATTGCTAAAAACTACAGCACAGAAAAGAGCGGTAAGTTCATTAACGGTGTTCTTGATGCTGTTTACGACCAGCTACAGCAAGAAAATAAATTGAAAAAATCGGGACGCGGATTAATTTCTGAATCCACAACTCCGACACAGAAACCCTCAAATCCCCCAAAAGAGTAATGGACGATAAGAGCCCCGATGCAAGTTTGCACCATACTTCTAACCGTTCTCAAATTTTTGTCTGGGCTCTTTTCGATTTTGCAAACACCGCTTTTTATGTTCTGATTCTAACTGTTGGCTACCCCCTTTTTTTTAAAGAAATTATAAACCAAGGGGGTAAAGACGGCGACTTCCTGTGGGGATTAGCTTTCAGCATATCTATGCTGATTGTTGCTATAATTTCGCCCATTTTAGGCGCCGTCGCTGATTACGGTGCCGGCAAAAAACGCTTCCTTTTAATTTTTACACTCCTCTGTATTTTAGCTACCAGTACATTATTTTTTACGGCAGAATCAACAGTGTTGTTAGCAATCTTGCTATTGATTCTTGCCAATATTGGTTTCGAAGCGGGTTTGGTTTTTTACGACTCATTCCTTCCTGAAATTACTACTCAACGAAGTTATGGCAGGGTTTCCGGTTATGGTTTTGCGATGGGTTATATCGGCTCGCTGTTTACCTTGCTCATCGCCTTCCCTTTTTATATCAAAGGTTTTGTTCCCGAAAATATTTTGAACGTTCAAATAAGTTTTCTGATTGCCGCCGGTTTTTTTCTCATTTTTTCTATCCCCTTATTTCTATTCCTGAAGGAAAAAAACAGAACCGCAAGTTTAAAATTAAACTTTGTAAGCATCGGATACAAAAGAGTTAAATCCACTTTCAAAGAATTTAATAAGTATAAAAACATCGGCAAGTTTCTGTTATCCTATTTCATTTACATAGATGCTATTAATACAATAATTATTTTTTCTTCAATTTTTGCACGCGAAACTTTGCACTTCGAAATTTCAGAAATCATAATCTTTTTCGCGTTAGTGCAGACTTCAGCAATTATCGGTTCAATTTTATTTGGAATTCTTTCTGACCACTTTGGTCAAAAGCGAACTTTAAGTCTCACGTTAATTTTGTGGTTAATTATTGTGGTGATTGCATACTTTGTTACAAGCAAAGGAATATTTTATTTTGTAGGAGTTCTTGCCGGATTGGCTCTTGGTTCGTCACAATCAACGAGCCGAAGTTTGATGTCGAAAATTACACCGTTTGAAAAGAAGACAGAATTTTTCGGGTTCTATTCTTTCTTCGGAAAAGCTTCCGCCATCATCGGACCTTTACTTTTTGGTTTTATCTCTTCCGGATTCAACCAGCGGGTTGCTATAATTTCAGTTGGAGTATTGATGCTCGTGGGATTAATATTGCTGCAGAGAGTTGATGAAGAGAAAACAATGCAGGACGTTTGATAATAATTCTCCTGTTTAATATTTTATCCCAAATTTGTCAATAGAGAAAAGAACATATATCATCCCTGAAGGGATTTTAATTGTAGGTACTGTCCCGAAGGTATTTTCAATTTATACTATAAATATTTCATCCCTATCGGGATGAATGCAGAAGGCATATTCCAACGTTCCGAAGGAATGGCGTTGCCAGAATCCCTTTGGGACCTTCGTGAGAAACATAATCCCAAAGGGATTGAATATTTATAGAATAATTCAAGGAGAAAAACTTTAAATCCCTTTAGGGATGACATATATTGCATCATTTTCTAAGGGCGGTCATTCGAGATTTCTTCTAATGACAAATCCTGGTGTATTCTCAATCAAATAGCTTAAAAATATGGAAAAATATATAAACAAAATCATTGAAGGTAATTGCGTTGAAGTAACGAAAAAATTTCAAGATGACGTAATTGACTTGACTGTTACCTCACCACCTTACGATGATTTAAGAAACTATAAGGGTTATGTTTTCCCATTTGAAGACATAGTAAAAGAATTATTCCGCATTACAAAACCAGGCGGTGTGGTGGTTTGGGTTGTTGCTGATGCAACAATTGACGCTACGGAAACTGGAACAAGTTTTAAGCAGGCTATGTATTTTAAGGAAATTGGGTTCAATCTACACGACACAATGATTTTCAGAAAGAAAAATCCAATTCCTCAAATCTATCGCAAGAGATACACCAATGAGTTTGAGTATATGTTCGTATTCAGCAAGGGCGTAGTTAAGACACATAACCCAATATTAGTTGACTGTATGCACGCAGGTTTAGAACTCAACGGCACAACCTACAAAAACTATTCAAAGAACGAGCAGACAAGAGAGAAATTAGCAAAGCCAGTAAAAGATAAAAAAAATGAATCTCCTCGCCGCGAGCAGCGAGGTATCTGTTAACAAATTTTATTTTATTCGCCTCAAGAGGCGGGGAATTAACCCTCGTCCGCCTTTGGCGGATTAAAGGCAATATTTGGGATTATGTCGTCGGCAAAAAACAAGAAGACCAGGAAGCGAAAGGACACCCAGCACCATTTCCTTGCGAACTTGTGAGAGACCATATTTTCTCTTGGACAAATTCCGGCGACGTTGTTCTTGACCCAATGTGTGGCAGTGGAACAACACCAAGAGTAGCCAGCGAAATGAATAGAAATTATATTGGTATTGAAATCAGCCACGAGTATTGTAAAATTGCAAGAGAACGAGTTCGACTAATCGAAATACAACCGAAATTTAAGTTTGATAAAGCACAGCCACCAACATTGGTTTTGCAACATTAGCAAAAAAGATGAGATAAAAGGATTTAGTAAACCTTCTGATGTTATTCAGAAGAAGGGGATGAACGAAGACTACCACATTCACTTAACACAACCAACAACCAAAAGATTGATATGGAACGCATACTACAAACACATCAGATTTCCGCATTTGATAAAAGTCTGTCTATAAATTAACAATATTCTCACCTTGATGATCTAGAGAAAGAAACAACAGTAGATAATCTTTCAGATGCCGGGTAATTAAATAATTTTTCTTTATTTGCTCGTGTCCATTTTCACCCAAGCGTTTAGCATAATCTGGATTCTGCAGTAATTGTTTTAGCGCAAAAGCAGTGCCTTCAATTGTATTAGTCAATAAGCCTGAGTACTTGTTAGTGATCTGTAAAGGGATACCGCCTACAGCCCCAGCAATTACCGGTTTGGATTTCCAGAGCGCTTCGGCAACTGTTAATCCAAAACCCTCGCGGAGTGATTTTTGCAATACCACAGAAGATGCTCGCTGTAAGGCATTTATTTCAATATCGCTTGCCGGTGGAAGTAATAATAGAAAAATATCTTTATCACCACCAACAGCTTCTTGAACTTCGGCGAGTACTTTTTCACCCTCAGGATCATCCGTAGCACCGCCCCCCGCAAGGACGAGTTGACAATCTATATACTTTTTAACTTGGTGATATGCCTTTACAACTCCTACCGGATCTTTGAGATAATCGAAGCGTGATATCTGTGTAACGATAGGCCTATTTTTATCAATATTAAATTGCTCGAGCACACGGTCTATAGTCTCCTGCGGTAAGTTACGATTCTTATCGCTCAGCGGGTCGATTGAAGGGGATATCAAAACTTGGGGGATTACAAGTTGGCGAGCAAACGATGGAGCAGAAAAAATACTAATGTTGTATTTCTCTATATAATTTTTCAGAAAATTCCAAGTGAATTCGTCCGGTCTTGAAAAATCAATATGGCACCTCCATATCCACTTTTGGTCTTTGACCTTTTTTTCCACGAGACCAATCGGCTGCGGGTCATGGATAAACATAATATCTCCCATCAAATCCATACTAGCCGCATTCATTTTATTTGTTTCTATAAATATTTCTATTTCTTCTTTAGAAAAATTCACCTTGCTGCCGTGTAAGGCATTGTGCATTTTTTTGGTAACCTGGAAAAATTTCTCGTCGCCTTTTATCACATCCCAGCGGGCGTCAACACCGATGTCTTTAAGAAGCGGAATCATACGAATTAGAATTTCTGCAACACCACCTCCTACGGCGGTCGAATTAATATTCTGTATGACCTTTCCTGATAATCTGCCCGCAAAAAGCTCAAGCTCATCTATAACATCAGCACCAACAACCGGTTCGTAATCTCTAATTGTTAACATTTGCAGCCTCCTCGATTCGTTTAGTGATAAGTTTGATAATTTTAGACCTTAAACTTTCGAGAGTGTGAGTGTACGGGTCAAGCGAGCTGAACTCTTTGGCTAATTTATCTTCCCCGAGCGAATCTCTTAACCAAATCGAAAAATCGCATAAGTCGCTTTCAAGCCTAAGTCTGGATTCAAACATATGAAAATAAATTGAGTTTAACGAAACCTTAGCCAGAGACTCTTTAAATTCCAATAAATTATTTGCTTGAATTTTTGTAGGAAAAATAAACGTCTGAGCTTTCATAAAATGAAATTCCATACCCTCAGGTACGTTACGATCGGCAAACCCTTCACTGTTAATCACTTCTTGAATAATCTCAATTAACCGCAAGCGAATATCTCTTAATCTATTAAACGTTCTTAAATCCATACTCGCTAACCTCTCAGCCAGGACGTTCTCTTGATAAACATTTTTTATCCAATAAGCAAAATCGTTTGGCGGTTCGGGCGATAAATACTCGTGCTGCTGTAAATAATGATGAGTATGATAATATATCGACGAGCTGGGCGCTTCTTTAATACCATCTAATAATTCTTTCAAATTTTTTGCTTTTCTTCCGGTAAGATATATTAAGTTTTGCCGGGTATGGAAATAAAATGGTCCGTTTTTAGCCATACTATTACATCTCCTTTCTAAGAACGAGGGAATGATTCAGTTTCTTTAAGAATAAAATAACTTCATTCGGGTGATTTAATAAATATTTTGCTTTCGATGAGAAATTGCTACCAACATAGATAGTAAATGCCTCCTTTGGTAAAAGCCGAAAGGCATCCTCATCCGTTCTATCATCGCCAATATAAATGATGAGCGGTTTGGTGGTAACATTAAATAATTCTATCAGTTTAAAAATTGCCTTTCCTTTGTTCCAATTAATATTCGGTTTGATTTCAAAAACCTTTTTACCTGATGAAATTTTTAGGGAACGCGAATACTCCTGCATTTTACTTTTTATTATTTTTTTAAGTGTAGAAACGGGAGTTCCAGATAATTGTCGGTAATGAATACTTAAAGTTATAATTTTATTTTCAATCAAAACACCATGGATTGCTTTAAGAGCCTTTTCAAAATTGGTACGGAGTATTTTCAGTATTGGTTCAATATCAGTTACTATCGGATGACGCCATTTAATTTTTCTTGTATATATTTCATATCCATGATTTGCTACATAAAATAGAGAAGTTAGTTTTACCATTCTTCTGATATCCTTCATCGACCTACCGCTGACAATCCCAACATAAGTATTTGAATGTTGAGCTATGTCGTCAAGTAATAATCTTGTAGATTCAGGGAGTATTGCTTGTACAGGTTTTTCTTGAATAGGAACAATTGTTCCGTCATAGTCCAGAAAAATAAAAATAGGTCTATTCAAATTGAGCAATTCATTCTGAAGCGTATTCCAGGCTCTATCTCTTTTATCGAATAAATATTTAGGTTTCATTTCGTCAAACTGGTTCTTCGACAGCTTTTGAAATTCGAATTCGATTTAATGTTGAAACTAAATTACCAGCCCATCTGTAAATATTTCGTTCTCTTATTACACCGCGAAGATGCTGCATCCTTTCTTTTCTCTCTTCAACCTTCATATTTAAAGCGGTATGTATCGTATCAGCCATTTGTTCAGTATCATAAGGATTTACCATTATAGCATCCTGTAATTCTCTTGATGCACCGGTAAACTGGCTTAAAATAAGAACTCCATCTTCATCGTTTCTCGCGGAAACGAATTCTTTAGCCACCAAATTCATTCCATCGTGTAACGAAGTAACCATACACACATCTGAACCTTTATAATATCGGTTGATATCTTGGTGACTATGATGTGCTTTAAGAAAAACAATCGGTTTCCAATTTATTGATTGAAACTTCCAGCATATTTTTTCTACTGTCGTTTCTACTTCCGCAATTAAATCGTGATAACGTTTTATATGAGTTCGGCTTGGCGCGCCTAATTCAACAAAAGTAAATTTTCCTATGTATTTGGGATACTTTTCGAAAAACCTTTCGATGGCTTTAAACCGCTCTATGATTCCCTTTGTGTAATCGATCCTATCTACTCCGACACCTAAATATTCGGATGCAATACCTAACTCATTAAATATTTCCGATTTAATTAATTCGTTTGATCTGGATTCAGCGAATTGCGCATCGAGAAGACTTGGAAAAGCAACACTTATCGGAAATGGTTTGACAAATGTAGTTTGACCGCCTTTTTCTACAAAAAATTGTTCCCAATTAATTTTTGATTCTAAAACCCTATCAACAGTTTCCAAAAAATTATTGCAGTGAAACTGGATATGAAACCCTATCAAATCGGCGCCTAATAAACCGACTAAAATTTCCTTTTGCCACGGACATATACTAAACGCTTCAGGGTTGGGCCAAGGGATATGCCAAAATATAGCAACTTTTGCATCGGGTCTCTTTGATTTTATCAAAAAAGGTAATAACGCAAAATGATAATCTTGAATAAGAACTAATGGTTCACTTTCATTTTTGATTTCATCCAAAACAGCTTCAGCAAATTTTTCGTTTACTTTTTGATAATATATCCAATCTTCTAATCTGAAATCAGGTCTGGTATGTGTAATGTGGCAGAGGGGCCAAATGCCCTCGTTTGAAAACCCATAGTAGTAACCTTCTTCTTCTTCTTTGGTTAACCAAACGCGCTTAAGTGTATATAGTGGCTCCTCGGGTGGCACTTTTAATTTACCATTTTTATCAGCAGTCTCAACATCGGCATCTCCGCTTCCGTGTGCTACCCACACTCCGCCGCATGCACGAAGCACCGGGTCTAAAGCCGTAACCAAACCTCCCGCCGGTATAATGCTTTCTATTTTTCGACCTTTTTTGATATGCATATATGGTTCTCGATTTGAAACTAAAATTAAATTCTTTTCACCTAATTCCATACGCACATGTTCTTTTAATCGTTCTGCCGTCCAAGTCTTCTCGCCGATAATTCTTAACCTTGCTTCCTCTTCAGCTTTTGCTCTTGCAATCGATAAACTTTTTGCTAAATGAGTTACTTCGGTAGCGAGTGGTCCTAAAATATCTCCTTTGGGAATTTCAATATTTTTTGTGCTTTTACCCATCCTTATATTTTTTAACCGCTCAGCGATCTTAGCTATCGGGCCAACTATACTCCAACGCACAACCAATACCGTAGTAACTATAATTAATAGTGATAAAGTCAGAAGCCGAATAAAATTATATCGCCAAATGCTTTCGAGTCGCGTGTTAATGTATGAAATGTCATGAAAAAGCCCCAGCTTCCCGAGTACTTTCCCATCCTCCTTCATAAGATAGATATAGGTATGAATTTCTTTACTATGTAAAGTTTCAACAGAATATTTTGTTGTGTCTTCATCAAATGAAGATTTTAGCTGTGCTATATGTTCAGGAATTTTAACTGTAAGCCCTGGAGTTATGGCTAAAATATCGTTTTGATCATCGTATATTACAATTCCATAAAGTCGTTCCCGATTACCAAATTTTTCGACTAATTGATTTAACTTTGTTTTATAATTAGGGGGAAGTAAATTTTTGATGGATTCCTGAAGACTCTCCGCCAATAAAATACAGCGGCGATTGAGTTCTTCAATCTGGTCCTGTCTCTCGAGGCGAATTTGAAAATATGAAAATACACTTGCAACTAATATTGCTACTAAAAGTAACGAAAATATCAAACGCATTGTAATTTTCATAATTTTTCCTTTTACTATATATATAATATAAAAAGATACAATTAGCAATAGCCTATTTGCTTTTTCCCTTAAATTTTCGTAAAAATGAGTAGTATTATTTAAAAACAAAGGTTAATGTGCAGAAACTAATCACAATATTCATACTATTTTTGGTGCCGGTATATATGTTCGGCGACGACGAAAATAAATACGTTCAGGTATATACTTCTGTGAAACCGGCAACGATTAAAGCAGGCGGTAATGCTGAACTTTTATTTACATTCGCCACGCAAGAAGGCATTCACATAAATTTAGACCCTCCTATTGAAGTAGAAATAGATAAAAAATTTGCTGCATTAGGTAAGCTCGATGTTCCTAAAGTCAAAGGAAGCGAATATTTAAATTTGAAAAAACCAGTAAAGCAAAGTTTTACCTTGAATAAAAAACTAAAACCCGGGAAACATCAACTTAAAGGAACGCTTACATATTTTTATTGTTCGGATGAAGAAGGATGGTGCAGCCGGTTTCAACAAACAATACAACTTAATGTTGTTGTAGAAAAATAAGAATGCCAAAAGCATATTTCATTTCCGACGCTCACTTAGGATTGGGGAACAAAGAAACAGAGGCAAAAAAAGAAACGCTTCTGCTCTCGTTTTTTGATCATATTAAAAGAGATGCCGATTCGCTCTATATTTTAGGCGACTTGTTTGATGCCTGGTTTGAATACAAAACCGTGATACCACGAGGATTCCATCGCACGATTTCAAAACTCGACGAGTTAGTCAGAAACAACATAAAAGTTCATTACCTTGCAGGTAACCACGATTATTGGATGGACAATTTTTTTTCGGACGACTTGGGAATAAGCGTTCACTTCGACGCATTCGATATTGTTCGCGACGGTAAAAAAATATTTATGCACCACGGCGACGGTTTTACATCGAACGACCACGGTTATAATATTTTAAAAAAAATTCTGAGAAGCCCGATTAACATTAAACTTTACAGAATGCTCCATCCCGATTTAGGAGTTACTTTGGCAAAAAAAATTTCGCGTACGAGTCGCAAACATTCTTCAAACAAACACTTTGGTGAAGAAGACGGAATGAAAAAAGCCGCCGAACGAAAAATTCTGGAAGGTTACGATATCGTAATAATGGGACACAGGCACGAACCGAGTTTCCAAAGAATCGGGAATGGTTTGTATGTTAACTTAGGCGATTGGATTTCGCATTATTCCTATGCAGAATTAGTTGATGGAGTGATAGAATTAAAAAATTGGTCATCGGGTAAATAATATTTATGGCGGCAAAAAAATCATATCGGAAAAAACATAATAAAAAAATAATAATTGCATTCATTGTTTTTTTGTTCTTCCTGGCTTTCTATATCCCCTACATTATTTCGGGTTTACCTTCATTGGAAGACCTCGAGAATCCAAAAGCCGAGCTCGCCACTAAAGTTTATTCTATAGATGGTGAAGTTCTCGACCAGTTTTTCATAAAAAACAGAACCCGCGCCAATTTAAAAGAGCTTCCTCCCCATCTAATCGATGCCTTAATTGCAACAGAAGATAAAAATTTCAGAAAGCACTGGGGTGTCGATGTTTTACGCTTTGTCAGAGCGATGATAAAAAACATCATTACTTTTCAGATGCGGGAAGGTGCAAGCACTATCACACAACAACTTTCACGGAATTTATACGACTTAAAAGTAGAACGTAAAAAATTTCACGATAAAATTACACGTAAATTCCGAGAGTTCATTACAGCATTTCAAATTGAATCGAACTACACGAAAGATGAAATCATCGAAATGTATCTGAACGTAACTTACTACGGTAGAAGTGCTTATGGTATTTCGGCAGCATCGCAAATTTACTTCGGAAAGATTCCAGCCGATTTAACAATCGGCGAAGCCGCCCTGCTCATCGGATTATTGAAAGGTCCGGGCAGATACGACCCTGTCAATTATCCCGAACGCGCTATCAGCCGGCGTAATACCGTGATTGAGCAGATGCTGAAATACAATTATCTCACCGAAATTGAAGCAGAAAAAGCAAAAGCCGATGAATTACAAATCCGTCCTGCAAATAGCGAAGGGATAACTGGAGTTGCTCCTCATTTTGTGGAATACATTCGTCAGCAATTAATGCAAAAATCGGAAACTTATGGATTCGATATTTATCGCGACGGCTTAAATATTTATACTACACTCGATAGCCGGATGCAACGGCATGCGAACCGGGCGGTAGAGGAACATCTTAAAGATTATCAGCCGAATTTTACAAAAGCATGGAATTGGAGCCGCAACAAGGACGTGCTCGAAATTGCAATTTCGCATACTATACGCACTTCCGATATTTATCGAAAAGCAAAAACACAGGCTGAGAAAGAAAGTATTGCAAAAAGTTTACGCCATAATTCAGCCTTCATCGATTCAGTAAAAAAATCTTCCACACAAATTGAAGTCGGTTTTGTTTCAATCGACCATCGGTCGGGCGGAATAGTTGCTATGGTCGGAGGGTCGAATTTCCGTCATTTCAAATACGGACTCAACCACATCACGCAGATACAGCGACAACCCGGTTCAACGTTTAAACCTTTCGTATATACAGTTGCAATCGACAACGGTTATCCCCCTTCATTCGAAATTCTAAATCAACCTGTAACTTTAATGATGGTTGGTGGAAGCAGGTGGACTCCGCAAAATTTTGATGGAACTTTCGGCGGGAAAAATACAATCAGAGAAGGATTAAAATTTTCAATTAACTTGCTTGCAGTCCGGGCAATTATGGAGATCGCTCCTGTTCAGCAAGTTATTGAATACGCAAACAGGATGGGAATAAAATCGAAGTTGCCTCCTTATGAATCGCTTTCGATGGGGACGGGTGAAGTTTCGCCGCTCGAAATTACTGCGGCATTCAGCGTATATCCCAATGATGGTGTTTATGTTCAGCCCTTCTCAATAATTAGAATCGAAGATAAAGATGGAAATATTATCGAAGAGAATCAATCGGAGCGGCGCGAAGTTTTAAGCAAAGAAACTGCATACATAATTACGAGTATGTTAGAAGATGCAGTGAACAGCGGAACAGGAACGCGCGTTCGGAGTTATTTCAATTTACCAGCTGCCGGAAAAACCGGAACGACACAGGAATATGCCGATTCATGGTTTATCGGTTTTACACCTCAGTTAACGGCAGGTGTATGGGTGGGATTTGATAATAAAAGCGTTCACTTCACTAGCGCCGATGGTCAAGGCGGAAGAGCGGCAGCTCCGATTTGGGGACGTTTTATGGGTTCCGTTTATGAAGATAAATCAATTGGATTACCCGTAGAATTTTTTCAACAGCCCGAAGGTATTGTCCGAGAATTGATCTGTTCGGATTCGAAAGGATTGGCTACGGAATTTTGTCCCTCAACTTATGAAGAAATATTTAATAAAAAATATCTTCCCGCTCCTTGCTCCCTGCATACGTCTTCACATTGGGAAGATCATAAAACATCGAAAGGAAACACTAATTTTTAATTTTTACTGAAGTTCTTCGGCGAATATGTTTTCGTCGTCGAAATCTTCGACTTGCTGTTCTTCTTCTAATATGTGTTTAGAAATGAAATAAATAGGTATGGCAACGAGAGCTGCTATTCCGATCCACTTTAATACGTTGAAAAGATTTTTATCTTCATCCATAAATAAAAAATAATTAATTGAGATTTTAGTTTCTGAATCAATATAAGGATTGCCTTTAGAAAAATCAAACTCTATGAAAATTGAATTTTTTGGTGCAGCACAAACTGTAACAGGTTCCATGCATCTTTTACATATTAACGGAAAGAAAATACTCCTCGACTGTGGATTATATCAAGGTAAACGGAGCGAGGCGAACGAACGCAACCGCAATTTCCCTTTCGACCCGCAAACAATTGATGCTGTAATTTTATCGCACGCACATATCGACCACAGCGGAAATCTTCCAACCCTTGTCAGAAACGGTTTTAACGGCACAATTTACTCAACATCCGCTACTCGCGATTTGTGCAGCGCTATGCTGATGGACAGCTCGTTTATACAGGAAAAGGATGCTGAGTATTTAAATAAGAAAGCAAGGAAAAACAATGAACCTCGAGTTGAGCCTCTTTATACTCCGCAAGATGTTTTAGAGACACTCGGATATTTTCAGGGTTTTCCGTACCGTCGCGAATTTCAGGTTTGTGAAGGAGTGAAGGCAAAGTTTTTCGATGCCGGACACATTTTAGGGTCGGCGGGAATTCGTTTAACAATTTCGGAAAACGGCAAAACTAAAACGCTCGGTTTCAGCGGCGACATCGGAAGATGGAATTTGCCAATAATCCGCGATCCTGAATTCATGGGCGACACCAATTACTTAATAAGCGAGAGCACTTATGGCGGAGTCGCCCATCATCCCCCGACTGAAATGGATAATCAACTCGAAGCTGTTATCAAGCGGACATTGCAACGCGGCGGTAAAATTATTATACCGGCTTTCAGTGTTGGAAGAACTCAAGATGTGGTTTACTCACTTTTTCGTTTATCTGAAGCAGGCAGGCTTCCGAAAATTCCGGTATTCGTCGATAGCCCGTTGGCAACAAACGTAACTGAAATTTATCGCTTACATCCTGAATGTTTTGATAAGGAAACAGCAGCACATCTCCTCAAACATCACGACCCGTTTGGCTTCAATCAAATCCGTTATATACAATCTACTGATGACTCGAAAGCTTTAAATGAAAAAGAAGGAACTTACGTTATAATATCTGCGTCAGGTATGTGCGAGGCAGGACGCATACTTCACCACCTTGCAAATAATATCGAGGACTCTCGCAACACAATTCTTATAGTCGGCTATACTGCCGAACATACATTGGGTAGAAAAATTGTAGATAAAAATCCAGAAGTCAGAATATTCGAAAAATTTTATAAACTGCGTGCCGAGGTTGTCGTCCTCGAATCGTTCAGCGCTCATGCCGACGGGAACGAGTTAGTAAAATATATTTCTCAATTCGATTCAACGATTATGGAAAATATATTTATTGTTCACGGCGAACTTGAACGGTCAGAAATTTTAAAACAACAGATAGCCGCAAAGGGATATAAATCGGTAATCCCTAAACAGGGTGAAATTTTTAATCTTCAATAAAATCTATGAATACAGGTTTAAACGGAAAAACTGCAATCGTTACAGGTGCAACACAAGGAATCGGTAAAGCTATCGCACTCGCACTCGCAAACGAAGGAGTGCGGCTTATTTTATGCGCCCGAACCGAAGAACAATTGCAGCAAACAGAAACTGAAATTAAAGACCGCTTCCATACTGAAGTAACTTTTGTTAAAGCAAATCTCACAAGAACAAACGACATCAAGCGGGTTGTTACCAAGGCAATCTCAAAATACAAGCGTGTCGATATTTTAGTGAACAATGCCGGCGGTGCTCACATCGGAGGGATTTTTGAAATTACCGACGAAATTTTTGAAGCCCACATCAATTTAAAATTATTAGGTTATATCCGTTTTGCACGCGAAGTAATTCCATTTATGCGACAGCAAGGTGGCGGAAGAATTATTAATGTAATTGGCACAGCTGGCAAAGAGCCGAAGCCAACTCTTATGCTTCCCGGTATCACTAACGGAGCGCTTCTTAATTTTACAAAATCATTGGCGTTAGAATTGGCTAAAGATAATATCACCGTTAATGCGGTTAACCCTGGGACTACCGAAACTCCTCTCACTGAACAAACCATCGGAACATTGGCTTCCTTACAAAACGTAACTCCCGATGAGATGCGGCAAATGCTAAAATCTGATAATCCATTCGGAAGACTCGTCCGTTCTGAAGAAGTTGCATCCGCAGTAGTTTTTTTAGCATCCGAGGCGGCTAATTTTATTTCAGGTATTTCGATAAACGTCGATGGTGGAACTACACGCGGAACAGCTTGATGAGTTATCGGTTTTTTACATTTATTATTGCCACCGGCTTCTTAATGTGGAACACTAACGGACAAACAGATACTTCAACATCAACTATGAACAATCTGTCGATGGGTTATGATAAAAACATCAACACGCACCGGTGGGATGCGAATATTTTTTACAAATCAAGTTTTGCGGGTTTCGATTTTCAATTTGATGAACGCTTCAAATCTTCTCTTATCAAAACTCACAAAAACATCATCCGCGATGAGCAGTCGGTCGATTTTTCAACTAAATATAAAATTTCGTCTCCTCTTAAAACATCTTTGAAAATTTCATCATTAGTGATTTCCGATAATCAGGGAATCGGCATCAGCAGCATTGCCTCGCATTTGGTTCACGGCGGTTTTGAATATGCACCTTTTTCGAAATTCCTCTTTGAGCCGATGGTTGGATTCCGTATCGACCGGCAAATTACTGAACAGGATGCAGGCGTTTCATATCTCTTAAGTGCAAAAACTGTTGATTTGCAATTGGGTGGGTTCAATACTTTTCTGAATGGAGTGTATCAGGTTGACCGGTTAGACCCGCGATATTTAGAAACACAAAACCTGATGTTAAGGTTAGATAAAATATTTTTTGAAAAGACCCGCAACGTTTTAAACATTACTTACAAAAATTATCAACGCGATTTTTACTTTGCTGCCGATACTGCAGTTCAATGGAAATTTAATACCGCTAACAATATTGAGAAACGGACTGAAATTTTTTATTTAGTGCAGGATACTCTCGATTACAACATCAGCAGCCGGTTTTTATTCTCGGCAAACGGTTTAGTTCTCGTGCGAAATATACAAAAATCTATAAAATACAAGCCGGTAGCCGGACGCTATTTCGATAACATCATTGATGATTTTAGAATCGAGGGCGCTGCTCAGCTTGCCTTTCAGCCAAGTAACTCTTTGAACGGTTTGGTTCAAATATTTTATGGAGAACGGGATGTTACTCATGCGATAAAAAAGGATGACCAAGTTTCTCAATCGGCTTTCGATTTACGCAAACGTGATGAGGATAAAAAAAATAATTATTCACGCCGTTCGACGCTCACTGCAAACGTAGGAATTAATTTAACCAACTCCGACAGAATTTCATTAACAGGTTCAAGCAGCATACTGCGTTACGATACACCAAGCAAACTCAACGACGACGACCGCGACGAGTTGTGGATGGCTTATAATCTCACAACCTATCATAACATTAACCGCTATCTGTTTGCCCAAATAGCCGTCGATGCTAATTTATCTCACACAGTTTACTTGTTAGGTACACGGAGCGCCAACAATAATTGGAACAGAATTTTACGCCTCTCCCCCCGCATCCAATACATTCCGACGAAATCTTTTTCTACGACAAATACATTCGAAGTTTTAGCGAATTACACGGTTTACGATTTCAAGGATTTACAAGTTCCGGTGAAGAGCTTCTCGTTCAGGCAGTTCTCATTCATAGATTCAACAAGAATTTCGATAACTCCACGAGTTGGTTTCGATTGGTTCAGTTACATAAGTTTGTATGAAAGAGGTGTATTAAACTGGAAAGCATTTAAAGGGCGACCGATAAATTATTTCGAGGATCAGACTTACATGCTGCAAGCATTTTACAAAGCAACGACTGATTTGCTTTTTTCATCAGGCATTCGTTACTTTAGTCAAAAACGTTTCGGTTACGTCGGTAAAACGAGACAGATAGAAACTCATTTGCAAAGTATCGGACCGGTTGCACTTATAACATTTTTCTTCAGACCGAAAATTGAACTTATCGTAAAAGGTTGGCACGAGCGAATCGAATATACAAACACGCAACCTCGATATTCTACGAACTTAACAATGAGCATAAAAACACTTTTATAAAATGGCAAAAGCTGAAAAAAAATATTTTAAATTAATTTTGAAAAGCACTCCGAAAGAAATTTCAAAAGTAGAGCCATTTTTAAAAAAAGTGAACCGGAATATACAATTTGAAGAAATTCAATTTCACAATTTGCTTGTTGCTACAACCGAAGCAGTAAACAACAGTATTACTCACGGCAATTTGAGAGACCCGAAGAAGTTTGTTGAAATTAGTGCCGCTGCAACATCCACAGCCATTGAGATACATGTTTGCGACGAAGGGAGAGGAATAAATCTTAAAAATATTCCCGACCCGTTAGACGAAAAAAATTTATTACGTGAGAACGGGAGAGGTATATTTTTAATACAACAATTTATGGATAGCGTACAATTTAAACGTAGTGCAACCGGAAGTGAAGTTGTTATGAAACTGAGGAAAAAGGATAAAGCGTTCACCGAAAATAAATAGTGATGATTGTTGGTATAATCTATTAATTTATTTATATTCGATTGTAGAATATCAAGTTTTTTCAAGTTCTTTGTTTTTGAAAAATATAAGAAATTATTCGATGGGCATCATGGGGAAGGGTAAGTTGCACATAGGATTATTTACCTAACGATAAAAAATAAAAACTTCCTTCTACGGTAGCATCAGGATTCTTAGAATCTCATCAACACCATGTTTAATCACACCACCGAATAGAGATCGATACAACATTACAATAACACCCCCTGCGTAATTTTGGGGGCTCAAGCTATTCACATTTATTAATTATGGAGGATTTATGAAACTTTATAAGTATTCTATATTTATTCTACTGTTCGTTATTTCAAACATCGGATTTGCACAATGGTCGTCCAACCCTGCGGTAAACAATGCTATTTGTACTTTTACTAATGATCAGAGAGACCAGGTTTTATGCAGTGATGGCGACAATGGAGCCATTATTGCATGGAAGGATAAACGAACGGATGTGGGTGATATTTACGCGCAACGCATAGATAAAAGTGGATATGTTCGATGGAATACGAACGGGGTTGCTCTTTGTACCACTATGTACGAACAATTGACTCCAAAAATTATTTCCGACGGTAAGGGCGGAGCAATTATAGTTTGGGATGACCGTCGAACCGGTTTGTTAAGTGGAAACATCTACGCCCAGCGCATCAATGCAGATGGACAAGTTCTCTGGACGACGAACGGTGTAGCCGTAAAAGCCGGATTGGCATATACAACTATAATTACCACCGATGGTTCCAGCGGAGCCATCATCGCTTGGAGAGATGATCGTAGCGGTGTGGATGCTTGCGATGTTTATGCGCAGCGTGTTGACTCTTCGGGAAATATCATGTGGACTTCAACTGGAGTGGCGATAGCAACCGCCGCAAGCCAGCAATTTCCATCGTGTATGGTAAGTGATGATTCAGCCGGTGCAATAATTATCTGGACTCATAAGCGCGCTGATGCAACAACAAATCTTTTTGCTCAACGCATAAATGCCGCAGGTACAAAGAGATGGGCTACGGCAGGGATCGCGATTGCTAATCTTACAACCTCTTCAGCAGCTCCTACAGCACAACCCGATAAAAAAGGCGGTGTCTTTATTATCTGGACTGATAGTAGGGGGACATATCTCTATAATCGAAAATTCTATGGGCAGCACTTGAACGCTTCAGGTGTGAACCAGTGGATTACGAATGGTAAGCGTCTGACGAGCGAAATCCAGGATTTATCCGAATATGCTAATTTTATTGTGGACGGCTCAAATGGTCTCATTTTTGGCTATTCAATCTATATCTCATCTCACGACAATCACATAATGACGCAGCGTGTCAGTAACAATGGGACGGTTCTGTGGGACACACTCGGTGTTCCAATATGTTCTCGTAAGTGGGCTCGCTCTATGCCTGAAATGATCAACGATGCTAATGGCGGTGCAATAATGACCTGGCATTGCAACAGGACATCTGAAACAGCCGATTATCCGGACTACTACCTGTACGATATTTACGCTCAACGGGTGGATACATCGGGCAATATCCTTTGGACGACAAACGGCGTTCCGGTAAGTACGGCAACTAATGGACAATCATTTCCAAATATCCTTCCTATTGATGGTGGTGG
Organism: uncultured Ignavibacteriota bacterium; assembly: GCA_947085405.1. Taxonomy (GTDB): domain Bacteria; phylum Bacteroidota; class Ignavibacteria; order UBA10030; family BY39; genus JASEGV01. The sequence continues at coordinate 50,612 of CAMTWO010000035.1, read as the reverse complement.
TGCGATACTTACCTGGCGTGATCATCGTGGAGGTGCTAATTTAGATATTTATGCTCAACGGCTAAATGCGAATGGAACAATAACGGACGTAAAAACATCCGCATCGATGCCGGATAAATTTGAGCTTTATCAAAACTATCCCAACCCGTTTAACCCTGTAACTAATTTTCAATTTTCAATTGTTAATTGTCAATTGACAATTCTTAAAGTGTTTGATATGTTGAGTCGGGAAGTAGCCACTCTGGTGAATGAAGTAAAACAACCCGGTGTGTATAAAGTGAATTGGAATGCGGGTGGATTCCCAAGTGGCGTTTACTTTTATCGTTTACAGACTGATACTTTTACAGAAACAAAGAAACTTCTGTTACTGAAATGAGCCGGCTTTGTTGAGATCATTTATTGTGTACGAGGTGTCAATATTACACGGATGTCAAAACCCGAAAATTGCATTTTTCGGGTTAAATATATCCTAAATCCATCAGCTTAGCTTGTATCAACATTAGCACACGATTAAAATCTCCCTTCTCGTGCACGAAATCCACTTCGTCCGATGGGATCACCAGCAGCGGACCGAGTTTGTAGTTACCTATCCATTCTTTGTAGTTCTCATCTAATTGTTCTAAATATGCGCGAGGAATACTTTGTTCGTACTCGCGACCTCGTTTTGCGATTTGCTCAAGTAAAGTTTCTATTTTTGCTTCAAGATAAATCAGTAAACCGGGCGGTTGAAGATATTCCATCATCACTTTATAAAGCTCAACATAATTTTTGTAATCGCGGTCGTCCATCTTCCCTATTTTGTTCAGATTTTTTGCAAATATCTCAGCGTCCTCGTAAATCGATCTGTCCTGTATTACCGATTTATCCCCTTCAACAATAGATTTATGGTCGCGGAAACGTTTCGATAAAAAATAAACTTGCAGATTAAACGACCAACGTCCCATATCGCCATAAAAATCGCTCAAATACGGATTATCATCAACCGATTCATAATAAGCATCCCATTCGTATTCTTTTGCAAGAAGTCGTGTTAACGACGATTTGCCCGATCCGATATTACCAGCTACCGCTGCAAAGATTTTTGTTTTCATAAGGGAAAATATTTGGTTTGTCTACGACTAATCTCTACGAGACCGTAGGTCGTAGATTAGAAATTCAATTAATTCGTGTTCAAGATAATTGTTTTATTAATGAATTGCAAAAAAAACATTGTTCTGAAGTTGCTATTTTCAGTCTAATGTAGTAACTTTTGTGTGTAAAAGTAAGGAAAATAAATGACACCTATAACGATTCCCAAGAAATATATCAAAGAAGATGATTTAGTGATCCTCCCTCGCAAAAAATACGAAGCATTGTTGGCTCTGGAAAAAAAATTAAAACAACTGCGGGGTGAAGAAGCCGATACCAACGAAGCTATAACTATTTATAAAAAAGAAAAACAGCAGGGAAAATTAAAAGTGATATCTTCGCTGTCAGATTTAGGGTAAGATGGTCATTCGTGTTTCATCGAAATTCAAAAAGGCTTTCAATAAATTGCCTTTAACGGTGAAAATAAAAGCCGAAGAACGAGAACTTCTCTTTCGAGTTAACCCTTTCGATCCCCGGCTTGATACTCATAAACTTCATGGTAAGTACAAGGAGTACTGGGCATTCACTGTAACAGGGCAATATCGAATAATGTTTTCTTTCAGCGATAAAGAAACTGTAGATTTCATTAATATAGGAACCCACGAGATTTATAAATAGTTTATTTGTCTGCTCTCAATTACAGATGCAATTTTCAGCAACTCTTCATCTTTCCAATAATTTCCTACAACCTGCAAACCGAATGGAAGTCCGTTTGCAAACTTACCAACCGGTAAATTTATCGCAGGCAACCCTGCAAACGTCCACGGCAAATTCATAATCGGATCACCCGTCGATTCAAATCCAAAAGGTGCAGAACCAACTGTCGCAGGTGATATGAAAGCTGTTATTTTGTTACGACCCATAATCTCAATTAATTCCGAACGAAAATGAAGGCGATAGTTTTTACAATCTTCCAATTCATCCTCTTTTATACTTTGTCCTTTCAATATCAACTCGACAGTTTTCGGATTATACAAATACGAATATTTTTCAAACCAATTTTGATGAACAATTGCCGCTTCAGCAGCTATTAATGTGTTGTGGTTATGAACTACGTCTTCATTATTTTTCATCACTTCCATTCGCACAATTTCAAACCCGGAATTTCCCAAGCGTTTTACGACTGCCCAAAAATGTGTTAATGTTTCCGGTTGAGCTTTTTGAAGATACTCACCTTCGGGAACAGACAACCTGATTTTATTTGTAATTGGCGCAGTGTTCCATTTTTCACACAGAACCGAAGCGGCAAGTTCGGCACTCTCAACATCAGACGTAAAGAAGCCAATTTGGTCAACAGTTGGCGAAAACGGCACAACTCCGTCGGTAGCAATGCGGCTTTGGCTTGGCTTGAAGCCCACAACTCCGCAAAAAGCTGCCGGTCGGATTACCGATCCGATTGTCTGCGTTCCCAACGCCAGCGGAGTGAGTCCCGATGCAACTGCGGCAGCAGAACCGCTCGATGAACCGCCGGGTGTGTGATTGATATTATGCGGATTGCGAGTTGGTCCCGGCGTAAAATATGCAAACTCCGTTGTTACAGTCTTTCCTAAAACTAAGGCACCGGCGGACTTGAGTGCTTTTACAACTTGTCCCTCCGGTGCTTTAAAAATATCCGACGGTAAATTACTTCCGGCTTTCGTCTCGAACCCTTCAACATGAAATAAATCTTTAATGCCAACCGGAATTCCAAACAGCAGCGGGAGTTCATCCTGTTTATTATTTCTCGTTTCAAGTTGTTCGGCTTCCCGCCGTAGTCTGTCGAACCGGTTTCGTTCGTCAAGAAAAGCTTTGATGTGCGGTTCGACTAATGCAAATCTTTTTTGGATCTGACCGATATATGATTTTAAAGATAGCTCACCGCTTCGAAGTTTATCAGCAATTCGTTTTAGAGAATTGGCTTCAGGATCAACGGCAAAATTTTTTGTGGATAAATTTTCGACCAATGATATTATTCTTTTATATCGGGGAACGCAACAATCCGGCAGATGCAGGATTCGAGTTCAATCGCCCGCCACGGGAACGCGCCGATGTGAGTTCTTTGGTTGGATAATAGGCTAATATCGCCGCCAACATTTTCTGCATGAATTATTTTCTTCGGGAAAAGTTTAAAGTGCATCTGCTGGTAATCTTTTTTCGGAAAAAGTTCTTCGAGTGTTTTACCATACTTTTTCTTCATGTGTTCCGAGGCTTCGGTAGCCAAGCCGTATAAATCTTCCGACCATTTTCTGATAATCGTATTCATCGGATGGTCGGCGCTACCACAGTCAACACCAATCCATTTGAATTGCATTTCTTCGCACCACTCAACAAACTCACTTGCGGGACCGGGATGTTTGCAAAAATATCGTATCTCGTTAGCTTCAGGTTGATCCCATGCATATTTATGGTAGCCGGTATTAATAATCAAGATGTCGCCTTTGCGAATATCAGCACGCTCCATCAGCATCTTCGATGTGTAAATATCGTAATCTCCCATTATGTCGGAGATGTCAACGACAACGCCGGCACCGACAAAATCTTCAATCGGCTGATTACCGATTGTTCTTCCGGCGGTGTGGAAATGGATTTCGCCATCCATGTGCGTTCCGATGTGATTGCTCGTACTGATGATTTGTCCGTTCGCACCGTTAGATGATAAACGCTTGAAGAAATGCACTTTCAATGGTTCATAAGTGGGCCAAGCCGGTGTCATTACTGATAGACGTTGTGTTAAATCAATTATTTTCATTTTGTTTCCTTTAGTTCGTTTTAGGTTTTTTATTTTTTAAAATTTTGTAATGCTTTTTCAAAACATTCCATCGGGGGATTTACAAGTCCGGCGCCCACTTGCCCAACGCCTGCATTTTTGTGTGCAATGCCTGTGTTAATTATCGGTAAGATTCCGGTTTCAATTACTTTGCGTATATCGATGCCCGTAGCTGTTCCACGAAAATTCAAAGCAGGAATTTGAAAATGTTTACTCTCCGATAAAGTTATTTGATACATCTGTTGCGAATAGTCGAGAGCATCAGAAGCTTTGCCTCCTACGAAGCCGACAATTGCCGGGGCGCAAGCCATAGCGAACCCGCCGATACCTGACGTCTCGGTAATCACCGAATCGCCAAGGTCGAGTGCTGCATCGTTTTCTGTGTAACCGGGGAAATATAATCCACGCACTTTCGGCGATTTAGCTGTGAACCATTTGCCTTTTAATCCGGCAACACGAATTCCGAATTCAGTTCCATTACGCGCCATCGTTGTAACGATCGTAGAATTTTCGATCCCCTCAGCCGCTTCCATAATAGATTTGCTTGCAGGCATCGACAAGTTTAAACCGAAATGGTCGTTTGAATGGACGAACTCAAGAACTTTTGCCTTTTGTTCGTTTGAAAAATCAGTCCGTGCGATTGCCGGTGCAATTTCACGAAGGAAAAGTGATGTGAAAGCTTTATTCCGGTTATGACATTCATCCCCCATTTGAAGAGCTTGTGAAATTAAAATTCGTAAATCGATTTCACCTTTTATGTCTAACGACTGTTTTAAGATTGGATACAATTCATCGCGCATCCAGTTGAGCCGATGGATAACTTCCGCACCGTAAGCCCCGAACCTCAGAACTTTTCCGAGTCCTTCGTTCATTGTTGCATAAGCTAAGTTCCCATAGGCATCATTCTTTACTATCCAAACCGGCATCGAGGCGGTAACAATTCCAGCCATCGGTCCGACTGTATGGAAGTGATGACAAGGAGAAAATGTAATTTCAGTCGATGCAATCTTTTCAGCGACTTCAACATCTTTGGCTAGACCTTCGTATATCAAACCGCCAATCACGGCGCCCCGCATCGGTCCGCACATATTTTTCCAAGTTACCGGTGGACCGGCATGCAAAATTGTTTTCTCGGTAAAATTTGGAATCACTTCTTTAGCAATTCCTAAACCGATAAGTTTTGGATGACCGTTAGTGATGATTTCGAGAACCTTCCGGTTTGCTGATTCAACTTCATCAGTATAAAGTGCTGATAAAAGATTTAGCAACTCTTTATTTCCAGATGCCGGCGGTTTCCATCTAACGTGTATCGATTTTACATTTTGCGATTGTAAGTCGGCAGAGAATGACTCGATTCCCAAATTTATTACCGATAGTTTATTTGAGAATAATTCTTTGATTTTTTGTAACATTATTTTGATTGTAATTTATTTATCACGATTATTATTCCGTCCCTAAAGGGACTTATTTCTTTAAAACAATTTCCTTGATTTTTGCTGCTAACTTTACTGCCTGATAATTGCTCGGCATACATATTACGCCAACTTGTTTAAGTTTTGCTTCTTGTGCGGATAAAACTTGCGGGTCTTCTTCTGTTCCGCAAACGGAAGCAATCACCGAAAGATAGCCGCCTCGTTTTTCAAACTCTGCTTTAGCTTGTTTTATACTTTCAAGCATTGCACCGGCGGGGTCTTCGTGCGAACCGTATCCCAAAACTATATCGAGCAAAATAACAGCAACCTCAGAATCTTTCGCTTCGTTCAGCAATCGCAATTGTCTGTACGACGGGTCGATCATCGGGTGAGCTTTGCCTTTTGTAAATTCGTCATCACCGAGGTCGATAATAGTATCCTTCATTGAAACACGACTGTCGGTAAGTTTCGTCTCAGCGTCGATTGTCGTGTTGGAATAAATTTTCCCGAATATTTTACGAAGATAAATTATGGATTCATCGCAAAGTGTTCCGCCAGCATACAAACCACGTATGTATTTTTGGTTTGAATTCATTTTCGCTGTTTCTGAATCAGCGATAGTTTGTAATTCGTTTTCAGAAATCGATACCTCGACGGTTTTATTTGTTGCAAGCTGCACAGCTTTTGATGCTGCCTCTTCAAGATTCTCAGCAGCGATTAATTTATATTTTTCTATTACATCTTTTCTTCCACCTAAAAAACAAACAACAACCGGCTTTGTGCATTTCGATGCTGCCTCTAAAATTTTTTCCATCACAACTTCTGCGGGCGGTTTCGAGAGCAACACTATTACTTTTGTTTTTGGATCTTCATTCAACGCTTCAATGCCAAGCAGCATCATTTTCCCGCCAACAGCTTCCGATAAATCTCTACCGCCTGTTCCAATGAGTTGTGTAATTCCCGAACCCATCCTTGCAATTAAACTGCTAACTTGTTGACTGCCGGTGCCTGAAGCTCCGACGATTCCAATGGGACCTTCGGGAACAACGTTTGCGAAAGCCAGCGGTATTCCATTTATGATTGCCGTTCCGCAATCAGGTCCCATCAGCAGCAAACCTTTTGAAACAGCCATCTCTTTTAACTCAATTTCCTGTTCAATACTAACATTATCGCTGAAAATCATCACGTGTTTATCAGCAATAAGTCCCTTTTTTGACTCGTAATAAGCATATTCACCCGGAATTGAGACCAGCACTATATTCGCATCCGGATTTTTCCGCAGCGTATAATCAAATGAAACCGGTTTATCTTCTGTTGTTTTTTGTTCAGAAGATTCTTTTGGGTTTAATAATTTTTCGATTAACTCCGATGCATTTCCGAGCGCCTCATCATCTTGAGTTCGAATTGCTATTACTAAATCGTTCGGTCCCGCCGTATCTAACTGCTCGTCGAACAAATTTATTTCTTTCAGAAAAATTTTATTCGTTTCCGTCCCCATTGATATAACAGCATCGACTACATTCGACAGTAACTTTGCCTTTTCGGTCATTTGCATCAAACTTACCGAATCGTAGTAAGAATTTTTTTTAATTATAATTTTATGCTTCAATTTTATATTCCTGATTTTCAAATCCGAACAACACACCAGCAATCATATCTGCCCCTGAAGATGAACCGAACGATGCAATCTCCGATAGTTCCCTGGTGTATTCCTTTCCGCTGTTGATTTGTTGGAACAAGTTTTTAAGCGGAAGGTAAATATGATTTTTAATAAGTGCATTCAACATATTGTAACTGATTATTCCAATTTCATTTTTATTTTCTATTATTAATGTTTCTAATTCTTTTATAAAATTATCTCTGCCGCCAAAAGTTTTCCAGACTGCTAAAAGTCCATACAAAATATCATCTCCTGCCGGAGTCAATCCTGTTCCAAGTCCTAAAAGTTTTTTCACTTCCTTTCGGAAATTAGTTGAGTCGTTTGCAGTTACACTCTCCTGAATCGACAGGGTAATAATTCTAAACTTTTCCATCAAAGCATCTCCTGTTTGATGATGATGAAAAATATTCAGTATGCTGTTCCGATTATTGAATTCTTTTAATACGTTTGATTTAAACAATTCAATCTCTTTTTCTGATAGTTTATGATATGTTTCGATTTCAGTCTTCACAACATCGCACGTTTCGAGCGACACACTAAATCCGTCGTAGGCGGAATTGAAACTGAATAAGGGATAATTTAGTTCACATACAGAATTTTGTGATAAATTATGAATTGAATTAAACAACTGACTCTCGTTGATAACGATATTCGTTGGAGAAAGCTGCACACCGGGAGAAGTAAAAGTTACTAACAATTCTCCGTCATAAAAATTTACAGCTTTATTAAAAACAGAATGTATGTTAAAATATCTATTTTCTGCTTTTGAAAGAATTGTATTTAAATATGAAGCTATTTCAATTTGTTGATTAATCAACAAGAACCTTTTCTTTTTTCATAGCCGACCAAACATCCTCGAAACGAATAGGCATTTCGGTCAACTCAATTCCTAAAGCATCTTTCAAAGCGTTTCCGATAGCGGGTGCGACAGAAATCATCGGATGTTCGGCGGCACCTCGCGAACCGTAAGCTCCTTTATCGTGCGGAGTTTCAATAAAAATCGGAACAAAGACATTGGGAATATCTTTCGCTGTCGGTATTTTATTGTCGGTAAATGATTTGTTTAATAGTCGTCCGTCGTTGCTGTAAACGTACCTCTCGCAAACAGCGGTGCCTAAACCTTGAACAACACCGCCGATAAGTTGTCCTTTCAACGATGCTTCGTTCATAACCTTTCCGACATCCAGAGCAGAAGCTATTTTCAAGACAGTGAATTCGCCTGTCTCAACATCGACTTCCACTTCAACACCGTGAGCGCCGAAAGTCCAATTGAAAGCCGGCAAACCCTGTCCCGTTTCTTTATCAAGATTCGTCAAACCTTCGGCGATGTAAACTCCAACTCCAATCAGCGGACCGCCAATTGCATTTCCATTCGGGAAGACATAACCTGTAGCTAATTTTTCGTATGGAATAAATTTTTCTGGATTGTTTTTAAGAATTATTTTTTCATCTTCAAAAATAAAATCATCCTGTGAACACTCAAAAACTTTTGCTGCAACTTCAGACATCTTTTTCTTCAATTCATTACAAGCATTGATAACTGCTCTACCCCCCATCGGCATAAATCGCGAGGCAACTGTTTGCCAATCATAAGGATCTCTGTCGGTATCGGTTTCAAAAGCTACATGAATTTTAGATAATGGAATATCCATTTCCTCTGCAATAATTTGAGTTAATGGCGTGTAAGTACCATTACCGTAATCAGTTGCGGAGACATTTAAAATTACCGAACCATTTTCGTTCATCTTGATTACACACGAACTCGATGTATTTGTAGGCATTGCAGGTGCTTTATGCAGAACTGCGAAACCTTTGCCGCGCACTTTTCCAGTTTTAAATTCTTTTTCTCTTTCTTCTTTGGTTTTACGACCGCTCCAATTAATTTCTTTTATTACAGCCTCCAAACATTTGCGAACACTCCCCGATGAATCGGTTACAATTTCGCCGGTAGCAGTTGTATTATCAGGTCGAAGTAAATTTATTTTCCTGAACTCATACGGATCGATTCCTAATTTTTCAGCACATAAATTCATGTGGCGTTCTAAACCCCAAAACAATTCTACGTGTCCGAAACCACGATAAGCTGTCCCAAAAACCTGATTCGTATAAACGGTATAAGAATCGGTCCAAAGATTTTCGTAAAAGTATGGACCGCCGGCAGAATAGCCAGAAGCCCGCGTAACGTTCACAGCGTAATCGGCATAAGCGCCGGCACTCCAAAGCAGAACTAATTTCTGTGCTGTAATTTTTCCGTCCTTCTTCAAACCAGTTTTAATTTTAAATTTTAGTCCGCAGCGACACGGAAGCGTATTGTATTCTTCTTCTCTTGTGGCAATCAACTTTACGGGTCTGCCACCTGCTGCACGCGAAAGACATCCTACTAACGGCTCTAAATGTATCCCGGCTTTACCTCCAAATCCGCCGCCTACGTACGGAACTACTACGCGAACTTTTTGATGCGGCAATTTAAAAGTAGAGCAAAAAAGATTTCGCACAGTGAACGGCGATTGTGCACTTGTATAAATCATTACTTTATCGTTAACACCCCACTGAACTATTGCCCCGTGAGTTTCCATAGGAACGTGCTGCACCGAAGGATTATTATATTCACGCTCAACGATAATATCGGCTTCAGCAAAACCTTTTTCAATATCGCCCTTTCGAATTTTTGAAACGTGGCAGATGTTTGTCCCCGGTTGTGGGAAGAATGCGGCTTTCAAATGGCTGTAATTTCCTAAATCAGGATGAATTAAATTTTCTTTTTCATTAAACGATTCTTCAACATCGATGAGTGGTTTGAGTAGTTCATATTCCACCTCGATCAACTTGATTGCTTTTTCTGCTATTTCTAAAGTTTCGGCTGCAACCGCCGCTACTGGTTCGCCTTGATAACGGACTTTATCGCGCGCAAGTATCCTTTTATCTACAAGATACAATCCCACATTATAATCTAACTCTTCACCCGTAAGAACCGCTGCTACGCCATCTAACGCTTTCGCTTTCGATGTATCAATTTTTTTTATTTTTGCGTGAGCCACTGATGATGTTAACATTTTTGCATGAAGCATCCCGGGCATCGAAATATCAGAAACATAGCGTGCTTGTCCGGTTACTTTTTCATCCGCATCAATCCGGGGAACACCTTTCCCGATATATTTATATTCTTTTTTTGAACTCATTTTTTTACCTCGCTCTCAAGAAGCGTTGCGGCTTCAGCTATAGCATCAATAATTTGCCGGTAACCGGTGCATCTGCAAAAGTTACCTTCAATCGCTTCTTTGATTTCGTCTTCATCCGGGTTTTGATTCCGTTCTAAAAGCGATGTCGCCGACATAATAACACCGGGAGTGCAAAATCCGCATTGCGTAGCGTGATGTTTTTTAAAAGATTCCTGGAGTGGATTTAATTTCCCGTCCTTCGATTCGCCTTCGATTGTGCGAATTACCGTTCCGTCAACTTCAACTGCTAAAACCAAACAGGAGTTTACCGGTTTTCCATTCATTAAAACGGTGCAAGCGCCGCACTCGCCTTCTCCGCATCCTTCTTTTACACCTAATAAATACAAATCCTCGCGGAGAAAATCTAATAATGTTCTATTTTCTGAAACACTTTTACTGTATCTTCTATCGTTGATTGTAACTACTATCGTCTTAATGGCTATGTCCCTTTCCGTTTAATAATCGTTTGATAAAAACTTGGACGAGATGTTTTCGATATTCTTTTGAACCTCTTAAATCATCAATCGGTTTTATACTATTCATCGCTGTCGTTAATATGTTTGCAAGATCAATATTCGTGCTGTCGAAATCCGGGAGTAAAACCGGTGTAATGTTGCACGAGCCAATTGCAATTTTGATTGTTCCATTTTTGCCGCGACTAAGGGCTACGTTGCAAGTACCAAGGTCGTGCCCTTTAATGCGACTTGCTTTTAAGTAACTTGCATCGGCATTTTTGTAGTCAGCACGCACTCTGATTGCTTTAACAAATTCATTTTGTTGCAGCGATGTTTTTTTAACACCAACAAAAAATTGTTTGATAGGGATTTCGCGGTTTCCTTTTTCGGTTGCAATAATAACTGACGAATCCAAGACGAGAAGTGCACCCGCCATATCAGCCGCGGGCGAGGCATTGCAAATATTTCCGACAACTGTTGCTCTGTTGCGAATTTGATACGACCCGATCGTTTTTGCAGCAGTCGCTAATACCGGATAATGATTTTGGATATATTGACTCTCTACTACGTCGTTGCAGGTTACAGCAGCTCCGATAACGAGATTGCCCGCACCGTCGATTTCAATTTTAGAAAAATCAGGAACGCCTTTAATATCGACCAATACTTTGGGACCTGCAATTTGTTGCTTCATATAAACTAACAAATCGGTTCCGCCGGCTAATATTTTGGCATCGTCTCCGAATGATTTTAATGTTTCAATAATTTCAATTTCGGATTTCGGTTTATAATATGAAAAACTATTTAGCAATTTTGAACCTTATTTTTATTAAAAATGTGTGTAAAATTACAAAACTTCGGTATTTAAAACAACTGAAGATACTATCTAATTTTGTTCCCTAAACAACTTTTTGTGATTTTAATTTTGCAATTTCTTTTTTAGAGTAACCAAGTTGTTTTAATATTTTATCACTATGTTCACCTATAGCGGGGGCAGGTTTATAATTATAATTCTTAACGCTGCTAAGTTTTATAGGGTTACCAACTGTCTTCATTTTACCGACAGTTGAGTGGTTTAATTCGATTACCATTTCCCTGCCGAGAACGGTTGGTAAGTTTAGAGCTTCTTTCACAGTATTAATTTTTCCGACCGGCACATCATACTCGGCAAAAATTTTGAACCATTCATCACTGGTCTTCAACTTCAAAATTGGTATCAATTCCTTCTGCAACTCTACACGGTTTTCGACTCTTTTAGGATTAACCGAAAAATTTTCAACAGTTAACAAGTCTGTCCGGTTTATTGCTTTGCTGAAATTTTTCCAAAGTCCTTCGTTGCCCGCTGCGATGTTTATGTAGCCGTCCTTTGTCTCGAACGTTTCGTATGGAGTTATTGTCGGATGCAGGTTGCCTTTTCGTTTCGGTGTTGTTGCTGTTGATAATGCAATCTGCGATTGAAACGTGAACATCGAAATTAAACTGTCTAACAAACTTATGTCGATGTATTGACCCTTCCCGGTTTTCTGACGATGGAACAATGCAAGCAGAATTCCTTCAAACGCCGCATGCCCTGCCGCAATATCTGCAAGCGATACTCCGGCTTTAGTTGGGCTGCCGTCAGGAAATCCGGTAATATCCATAAATCCAGATTCTCCTTGAACAACCAAATCAAAACTCGGTTGGTGGCTTTGCTCGCTTGTCTGTCCGTATCCGGATATTGAGCAGTAAATAATTTTAGAGTTTAATTTTTTAACAGATTTATAGTCGAATCCCAATTTCTCCATCACACCTGCACGAAAGTTTTCTACAACTATATCGCTCTTCCGGATTAACTTCTGTACTATTTCTTTGCCTTCTTTCGACTTCAGGTCGAGTGTAATGCTTTTTTTATTTCTGTTGACACTCAAAAAGTAAACACTCTCCTCGCCGACATAAGGCGGAGCCCAGTAGCGGGTATCGTCGCCCGAACCTCGCGCTTCTATTTTAATAATTTCAGCCCCCATATCGCCTAACTTCATTGTGCAATAAGGACCGGATAAGATTCTTGTAAAATCAAGAACACGAATTTTGGATAAAGGTAGAGACATAATAAGATTTATGATTTATGATTTATGATTGGGGATTTATGAGTTTTGAGTGATTTTAGATTTTTTTGATCTTTTCATAACTCGAACTCATCCTCTATCAAAGCTTGGGCATATTCTCCCCTTCTCTTAATAAGAGAAGGGGTTGGGGATGAGTTCGAATTCAAATAAGTAGTTCTACATATTATAAATTTCCAAACGGTTTTCGTTTTAGGAATTTTCCGCGTCCTGGCTTACCGAAAAATTTTTCTTTTTCGATTATTACTTCGCCACGCGCAATTACTGTTTCAGCGTTTCCTTTTATTTTGAAACCTTCAAACATATTGTAATCGACACGCATGTGATGAGTTTGTGCTGAGATGGTGTGCTCAGTGTTAGGATTCCAGATAACAATATCGGCATCGCTGCCAACAGCAATCTCACCTTTCTGCGGATACATTCCGAATATCTTGGCAGGATTTGTTGATACTAATTCGACCCACCGATTTATAGAAAACCGTTTTTGATTAACTCCATATTCATAACTGAGTTGAAGTCGGTTTTCAATTCCGGGACCGCCGTTCGGAATTTTTGTAAAATCTTTCCGCCCTAACTCTTTGTGTTGGTTGAAGTTAAAGGGACAGTGGTCGGTTGCAATTGTTTGTAGAACATTATCACCGAGCGAATCCCAGAGTATCTGCTGATGTTGTTTTTCACGCAACGGCGGCGAAAGAACATACTTAGCACCTTCAAAGTTTGGTCTTCTCAAATCGTCTTCACTCAACAGCAAGTAGTGTGGACAAGTTTCGCCGAATACTTTCTGTCCATTTGTTCGTGCCTGCCTGATGGCATCAATCGCCTCGCGACAGGTAACGTGCACGATATAAACCGGAACACCGGCAACTTTGGCAAGAGCAATGGTTCTGTTGGTTGCTTCGCCTTCGAGTGCCGGCGGACGTGTTAAAGCATGATAGATTGGTTCGCTCTTTCCTTCAGCAAGCGTCTGTTGAATTAGCTTATCAATTACGTAACCATTCTCAGCGTGCATCATTATCAAGGCGCCGCTTTGTTTTGCCCGCTGCATCACTCTGAATATTTCTGAATCATCTAACATCAATCTGCCCGGGTATGCTGTGAACAATTTCAAACTTGTAACACCTTCGTTAACAACTTTATCAAGTTCACTGAGATATTTCTCGTTAGCATCTGTTATGATAATGTGAAAGCCATAATCGATAACAGCTTTGCCATAAGCTTTTTGTTTCCAGATGTTCAATGCTTCTAAAAGTGATTGTCCTTTTGATTGAACAGCGAAATCTATGATTGTCGTTGTTCCACCAAAGGCAGCGGCGATAGTCCCGGTTTCAAAATCATCGGTCGATTTTATATCGCCGTAAGGCATATCGATGTGTGTGTGAACATCTATAGCACCGGGTATTACATATTTATTCGTTGCGTCAATTACCGTACTCGCGGACAGATTTAGATTTGGAGCAACTTTGGAGATTTTCCCGTTCTCGATAAATACATCGGCAAAAAAATCATCCAAAGCGGTAACAACACGACCGTTTTTAATTAAGATAGACATAAAGGTGGTGTAAATATAGACAAATTGAGAGATTTAAACAAAATCCGAATAATGGCAAAAATCTCATTATAAATATTTGAAATTCACAAAATGAATTGGTAAATTGAAATAGATTACAATATTAAACTTAATGGAATGAAAAGATATGGAAATCGCAACAAAGATCATCGAAACTACAGGAACAATCGATTCACCAAACAATGTTCACTTAGACGAAGCAATAGCGATAGCTTTTCCGACAAAAGTGCGTGTACTTATTCTTTTACCAGAAGAGACCGAAATTAGCGAAACCGAATGGCTTGCAGTAGCTGCGAGAGATCCTGGTTTTGAATTCCTAAAAAATAAAGAAGAAGATATTTATAGTATCAGTGACGGTAAGCCCTACAATGACAAGATATAAGATTGTACTTGTCTCATTTCCTTTCGATGACTTTTCCACGACAAAAGACAGATTTACAGCTTGAAGTGTTAACAAAATTACAAAAACTATTTGGATTAAACAGATAAAATAAATCCTGGACAATTACACACCGATTTAATATATTGGATTTAATATAATGGTCACATTTGCCGGGTTTGGATTGTTACATTCAACCCAAATTTATAATTAGAGAAAAGAACAAATATCCTCCCTATCGGGATGAATGCAGAAGGCATACCTTCCGGAGAGACATAAACCCAAAGGAAGGAGTGAGATTGCTTCTTCAGACTGAAGTCGGGATCGCAAAGACAATTCGACAACACGCCCAATATAAACTTCAAACCCGTATAGTAATTTTACCCTCCCGTAGGTTTGCTTTGCTTAAACAAAGATTAACCTACGAGAGGTTTGCAGAGTAGTAATTTATTCTTTTGCCCGTTTACCTAATTCTTTATCAATCCAGAGAATTGAGCCTGCCTTTTCGCCTACCATCTTAATTCGTTCGATGATGGCAACAGCATTTGCCTCTTCTTCAACTTGCTCGGTTATGAACCACTGCAAAAAGATTTGCGCCGGATAATCGGATTCTTTCAAGGACTGTTCATAAAGTTTATTGATCAGCGCAGTAACTTTTTTCTCGTGTGTTAACGTTTCTTCGAATGCACCTAATAGCGATTTAAAATCGTGTTGCGGTTGGTCTATTGCTTTTAACTGGACTTTCCCGCCGCGATCGATTACGAACTTGTAAAACTTCATCGCGTGTTCCCATTCTTCTTCCGACTGCAGTTTAAACCATTTAGCGGCGCCTAAATAATTGTTCGTTTCGCAGTAAGCCGACATCGACAGGTAAAGATATGATGAGAATATCTCGGCTTGTATTTGATTATTTAACGAGTTTTGTAAGGTTTTGCTCAACATTGTTTTCTCCTTTATTATTATTAGTTGTTATCTTTTTGTTTATTGATTTTGTGTTAATATACTTTTAAAAAATTACTGATGCAATCATTTTTAAACCTTCTATAATTCTGGGTCCGGGTCGGGACAGTATATCTGCATCTACTATTTTTATCTTGTGTTTCTTGAATGCCTCTGTTTTCTTCCATTCAGGGAAATGAGTTACAACATCTTCTATACTTTTTACGACATCGCTCATCACGATGATTACATCGGGATTTTGTTTCAGAACTTCCTCTCTGTTGATAATCGGATATTGCAGCGGCGATTCGGCTGCAATGTTAATTCCACCCGCTGAAGTTACTAATTCATTTATGAATGTTTCTTTGCCGGCACTTATCAAGGGCTGAAGCGAAATTACGACAAACACTTTTACCTTCGTTCTCGCGTTCGATTCGTTCATAATTAAATCCTGCTTTTTTCTCATCTCAATAATCAATTTATTTGCAGAACCTTCAGCAGAAATAATTCTACCTAAATCTAAAATCGATTTGAAAATTCCTTCTACATTTTTCGGTTTTAAGACATAAACAGTATATCCCAAACTCAAAAGTTTGTTAAAATCAGTTTGGTTATTTCCCTCAACTGTCATTAAAATCAAGTCGGGTTTTATCTCCGAGATTTTTTCAAAATTCGGAGCAATCATTCCGCCGATGCTCGGTTTCGTACTCACTGACGGTGGATAATCGCAATAATCGGTTACCGCTGATAAAGTTTTGCCGTTATCGAGTGCAAACAGGATTTCTGTTATGTTAGGTGCCAGCGAAATAATTCGGCTTGGCTTTTCTTTAATAAGTACTTCGCGTCCTAAATCATCCTTTACTTTGAGAAACGGTTCAACATACTTTGATCGGTCTGAACTGCAACCGATTAGTGTGAACAAAAGTAAGAAAAAAGAAATTCGCACTCTCACTCCTTCGCCCCCATCGTTTTACCTTCATCCAACGATTGTTCGTATTCATTCTTGTAAATTTGGATTGCATTAAAAAGAGCTGTGGCAATTTTGTTCTGACCAACGGATGACTTCAATAATTTTTCATCGCTCCGATTTGAAAGATAACCCATTTCGACCAGCACATTCGGCATAGATGCGCCAACGAGAACAAAAAAACCTGCCTGCTTTACACCTTGAATTTCTAAATTAGTATATCGCGCTACTTGTTGCGTAGAAATTTCGGCAAATCGTTCGCTGTATTTTAGGTAGGCGCTTTGTGCCATCGTCAGCAGAATAAAGTTTTCTTCTGTTAATTCCTGATACCGGTTTTCGTAACCTTCTTCGTATTGAATAACCGCATTTTCCCGTTCAGCAATTTTAAGTGCGTGCTCTGTTTTTCCCTTACGCAGTAAATATACTTCAAAACCTTTTACAGTATGCAGTTTGCGCGCCGCCGCGTTGCAATGCAAACTAATAAAAAGCTTCCCGTTCGCCTGATTTGCAATTTGCCCGCGCTTGTAAAGCTCTACAAACTCATCCGATTTTCTTGTATAAACTACTTTCACATCGGGCATATTTTTTTCCAAAAGCTTTCCTAATTTTAAAGCAACAGCCAGTGTAACATCTTTTTCTTTAGTTCTGGTAACGCCGATTGCGCCCGGGTCTTTACCTCCGTGCCCCGGATCAATTACGACAACATCTAACTTCCAACGGTCGCGCTGTTGCTGTAAACTTTTTTCGTAATGCCTTTCTTTTTTTTCGGCTAACTGTTGCTCGGTAGGTGTATAGATTGTAATCAGTAAATCGTTGTTGTCGTCGGCTTTAATAATTTCTGTATTCGATACCGCACCGTTTAACTTAAATGTAAATTGAACTGAGGTCGGCGACGGAAACATCAGCAGTTCTTTAATAATGCCCGATGGTTTAACTTTTTTCAGAGCATCAAGATTTACTTTCGCATTGGCAACAGTAATGTATAACCAGCCGTGTTTCTTTTCGGTATCGTTTTGTTCGTACTTTATCCAGCTATCGTAATCAGTTAAATTTATCTTCGAATGTAAACGAATTAATGTTCCGTTAGCTTTTGGTTCGTAGGATATATTCACAATATCATGTTTCGGCGATACGATTGGTTTCCCGACTACAATCGTTTTTCGCTTCAGATCGAATGTAATCTCTTCGTCCAAAAACTTATTGAAAATTTGGAAGAAACTTTTGATAGGAATAAAAAAAGAATTGGCTGCAAAATATATTCTTTGTTGGAGTTGAAGAACGCTGACTTTCTCGTTTGTATCGGTTATTACGACATAAGAATTTTCGGCACTCAATATTATTTTATACGATTTGGTTTTAACTTCGATCTTCTTTGCTTCGTTGTTTACGTATGTTTTTAAATTTAAAACATAAGCCAAATCGTTTAACGACACATAGAGGACATCATTTCTAACAAAACTTCCGACAACCGTATTCGAGGATGGCGATTGAGAAAATTCTATCTGAGTCGAGTATTGTCCGAATGCTTTCAGGCTCAGAAAAATAAGTATAGTAAAAAGATATATTATATTTTTAATGGACATTCGCAAAGTTACTTTTCTTTTGTGCCTATCGTAAATAACGACTTGAACAATATCTTCAATATTTCAAGTCGCGGATATGATGTTACAGAATCGTATCGGTGGTGGATTTCTTTTTCCGATTTCGTCTCTTTTGTAATTATAATTACAGATAAAGGTTTTTTCATAATTCACCTTCAACAAACGATTGAGTTATATTAATGTTTCGCATTTTTAATTCTTCTAAAAGTTTATCCGCGGGGACACATTCTTCGGGCGGCATCACACCGCGAGCATTTATTTCGCCACGCATCAGCATCATTGCGATGATTGAAGTCGGGAACGAAGTCGTCCGCATCATTGCCGAGATACGGGTCTGCTTATCAAAGTAATCTATCATCTCATACACGAGCGATTTTTTTTCCCCGTTAATATGCCCTTTAATAGTTGCACGCAACAAGATACAATCTTCATCTTTGTAATCCAATTTTTTAGTAAGCAATTCGATGAACAATTCGCGGGCTGTTTTAACTGTATTTCCGAACATCAACGCTTCGGAGCCGGCAAATCCTAAATCGATTAATAACTTAAACTTACTGCAATGTCCTTTATAGCGGATTGTTTTATAATTGAGTTCACGGACTTTTCCACGAAAGTAATCGCACAAAGTTGATATTCCGCCCGAAGTATTAAAAGCTTCCAGCGCACCAAAAGGTTGCGGAAAAATTATTTCCTCCACATCGTCCAAAGAATTTACAGATATGATGTTGCCATTTCTTATAACTTCAGCCGGTTCTGTGTACTCATTTAGCAGCCCTTCGGCAGAAAAAATGAGCTGATAATTCAAAGGCGGCTGCGGATGCTGAGGCAAACCGCCAACACGCAGATTGATTTCGTCAACAGTATCGAACTTCTTCGCCCCCTCAATCGCCAAAATATTTACAAGTCCGGGAGCCAAGCCGCAATTCGGCAGCACACAAACCTGAGCCTCGCGTGCCCGCCTGTTAAGTAGAAGCTGTTTTTTTACTACATCGTTATTACCGCCGAGGTCAAGGAAGTGAACTCCCGCTTCAATTGCGGCAGTTGTCAAAATATAATTCAGCGAGTACGGCGCCGCGCTGATTACTGCATCAGTACCGGTCATCAATCCAACAATATCTTCATAAGAATTTGCATCAATTTTTACCGGCTTGACTTTGCTATTAATATTTTTAGCAGCATTCGACGCACGTTCAAAATTAATATCTGCCAACAACACAACTTCGATGTCGCTTGCCTGTGCAAGGTCGTAAGCCAGGGCGCTTCCCATCATTCCTGCCCCTATTACAACTGCCTTCATTTTAGTATCTCTCCTGTTTCCATACTCCAGAAAAGTAAATCTAATTCATCCATAGGTATGTTAATTTTTTTTGAAAATTTTTTAAACTGTTCTTCTATATTTAAATAATTATTTTTCGATAATGATTTTGGAAATTCATTAAGAACACCAACCCGCACCAGATTTTTTAAGATATGACGGTCGAGTATTGCAAGATTACGATGCCCGATGTTCCGTAAAAAGTGAGATGCCTCCTTGTAACCAAGTCCTTTCACATTCGTTACAAGCCATTCACGAAGATCGATGGATGAATTCCCATTCCGTAATTGAAGTTCGATTAAAGGATATTGCTTTTTAAACTCAAGCAGATACTTCGATTTATTATTATGAAAGCGGATGTAAGATTCTTTGTGAGATAAAATTGGCTGAGGATTGATTTCTTGTTTATGAAATTTATTTGACTGTAAAAGTTTTACAGCTTTATCAGCATTTCGGGCGCTCGATTGTGGTGTGAGCAAACAATAAACCAGCTCGTAAAAGTATGCCGATGGGTTTACCTGCTTGAAATCATCCAAACGCTGTTGAATATTTGATTTCAACTTTGAATACTTACGCTTCAGGTCGGCGTTTGATAAAGTTTCAAGACTTTTATTTATAGATTTTAGATACAAATTTGCAACAAGATGTTAAAAACTGATTAAATATAAGTAAAATCGGTAAAATATCCGAAAATTTTACCCTCCCAATAAAAATCGTATGATGAACGGTTGGATTATTATTTTGAAGTTGCAATTATCATCAAACTACAAATTTTCAATATCACCAAAATTACAAAAGTTTCAACCAATCCCAATATCGGCAATAAAACGACTCCACCCAAAATTCCACAAAACCAACCACCTACCAAATCGGCACTATATAAAAGTCCGGCAGTTTTTCCAATTGAACCACTCTTTATTTTCCTATCCAAATAAATTTTGTTTGCCAACGGAAATTGCGCCCCAACCAGCATTCCCGCAACAAACGATAAAACTAAAAAGACTAAATGTAAAATTCCTGAAACAAACTCATAATGAATATTCGAATGAAATAGAATGAACACGAAAGGAAAAACAGCAGCAAAAATAACAATTGCCGCCTCAAGTTTTACAAATGTTACAATATCTTTTGTAATACGATTCAGATATTTATTCATTATCATAGCTCCTACAGCACTACCCGCCATGAACGCAGTAACAAGCAAACCAATCCAGTAATAAACATAACCATACAGAGTCTGGAAAGTAAAAATCAAAGCGAGATCGAAAATCATACCGGCGAATCCAGAAGTTAGAATTCCTATTGGGATACTTGCTGAATTCAGCGTTTTCATTTTCAACCTGACAATCATAAAGAACAAGGTGCCAACAAGAATGATGACAATAAAGAAACGGAAATCAAGCGTTTCAAAAAGATTAAACATTTTTTGCAAATGCGGTGCGAACTGAATATTCCAATGAGCCAAACTGTAAAAAACAGCTAACGGTTTAAAATCTTGGTTTATGTTTTTTGTCACATCCACTATCGAATTCCAAAACCAATTAATCCAACGTTCGTGAAGTTTATATTCGATGTAATCGGATGTTATCAAACTTAAACTTAAATTAAGCGATTGCAGACGTTCTGTAATTTGTTCGGTTGAGGTTAGTAAAATATTTTTGTCGATTGAAGCTAAATACATTGTAATAGCATCGCCGGGAATTATTTTGGTGCTTGGAAATATTTCGGCAAGAGTGTTATAAATACATTTATTAAGATTCTTCAATTCATCACCGACGTAAACAAGCGAACCGGGCAATGTGATTATTAAAATTCCATCTGCATTTAACTTCATAGAAGTTTCATTGAAAAACTCTTTTGTAAAAAGCCGGTTAACTTGTAAATCGGATGGTTCCGAAAAACCAACAAATATCATATCGTATTTTTTAGGAGTTTGTTTTAGGAATAATCGTCCATCTGAATATTCGATATGGACTTTCGGATCGTTTAATTCATATTCGGTTAAAGGAGTGGGAAATTTTCGGACAGCTTTCAGTAAAAGTGGATCCAGTTCTGCATAATCAATTTTGTGTACCGTTTTATGTTTCAATATCTCATTAATTATTCCTCCTGCACCTCCGCTGATTATTAAAACATCTTTTGGGTTGTGATGGAACAACATCGGAATGTGAACAAACTCTTCGGTATGAACAATATCGGGGGTGGGAACTGTGATTATGGGAATTCCATCTGAGAAAAAGGTGAATTGTTCTTCGTTTTGCGTAACAACTACATTCCCGTAAATCGAATTCTGATAATAAGTTACAGCTTGCGGATACCATTGACTGCGGACAGATTGAATATGCAAGTCGTCGCCAATTCGACTGAATCCCGCAATAATAAAAAATAGCGTAAGAACAACTGAAAGTCCAAAGAGAAAAATATTATGAAAATTTTTTAGCGTTCGCAAAACAGGGAAGATTAGATAAATACAAACGACACTGTTTATAAATCCAATTATCAAACTTATTTGAACCGAATTGAATTGCGTAACTAATAAGTAAGTAAAAATAATTCCGCCGATAACAGTTCCGATAGTTTCGTAAATATATACTTTTCCGATTTGTAGTGCCCCATTATTTTCGTTGGCGGATAATCGGCAACCGAATGTGAACAAAGCTCCATGAACAATATTAACAGGTAGTAGAATAATAAATGAGGTGTAAAATATTTCGATTAATCCGAATCCCTCTCCGAATTGAAATCCGAGCAAATGTTTCCAAATTCTTATCAACCAAATAGTGGCAACAAAAAAAATTGAAAATAGAATTGTAAAAGATACGAATGCGGCAATTTTGTTTTTAATTTTTTCAATTTGCTTTCCGATAAAATAAGCACCGAACGCCTCGGTAATTAATCCGTTAGCAAGTATCAACCCGATTGTTAATTCGTTGCCTTGAAAAGTTATTAACAATTCCCGCAGAATTAATATTTGCGCCACTATGCCGCTGAATCCCATAACTATTATGGCTATTATCAGCGGCATTAAAATTAACTCCAGACTCCCGGAATTTTATGGTGGCAAAATTTGCACTTGCCTCCAACGATTTCGTTTTTTAAAACTTGGAAATGTTTTCTGTTAATTATTTTCTTTTTGCAGCTTGCACAAAAAGTAGAGTTATATTCGTGCCCCGGAACATTTCCGACAGTTATGTAATGAATGCCAACGTCAGTCGCAATCTTGTAGGCATTTTCAAGTGTGCTTATCGGTGTTGCTGCAACATTTGTAAGTTTATAATTCGGGAAGAAGCGTGAGAAGTGAAGAGGCGTTTCAACACCGACATTTTCTTTTATCCATTCGCACATGCGTCTGATGTTTTCCGGCTCATCATTGATTGTCGGAATAACAAGGTTTACAATTTCGAGCCACACCCCTTCTTGTTTTATAGTTTTAATTGTTTCAAGAACAGGTTCTAAATTTGCCGAAGAGTTGTCGTATGCTTTTTTTGTAAAACCTTTTAAGTCGATTGTAACTGCATCAGTATATTTCAGCAAAGTTTTTAACGCTGTAGAATCCATCCCGCCGTTCGAGTGCCAGAGAATTCGCACCCCTTTCGATTTTGCCAAATTAGCAATGTCGTAAACATACTCGTAGAAGACAGTCGGCTCATTGTAAGTGAAAGATATCGTTGGAATTTTTCTTTTAAGTGCGACTTCCACGACCTTGTCGGGGGGTAAATCATAAGTCTGCAAATCGCCCGGACTCGCTTGCGATAAATGCCAATTATGACAATGCCGACAAGTAAAGTTGCAACCGGTTGTGCCAAAGCATAAGATTTCAGTTCCGGGCAAAAAATGATGCTGTGGTTCCTTTTCAACCGGATCAATGTGAACAGCCGAAGGTTGTGCATAAACGGCAGAATAGTAGCGACCATCTTTGTTAACACGAACGCGGCAGAATCCTTTACCTCCATTTGATACGACACATTTCCGAAAACAAGTTGTGCATTTAATTCGTTTGTTTTCTAATTTGTCATAAAACATTGCTTCCTTCAACTTTTGCAGAGCAACACTCGATAAATCAGAGTTTTCGGCAGGCATCTCATTTAAGATATTTTCGATGCTGTTTTCTATAAAATACTTATCCCACAGCCACACCGATGCACAGGCGGTTCCTGTTCCAAAACAGAGCCATATAAATTTTCTCCGGTCCATTTGAAACCTTGCATAATTCTATGTATATATTAAGAAATTATAATTACAATTTCAAACAGCAAATCACATTATTGAACACTCTGTAACCATCAGATTTTTTTATCAAGCTGTGAAAGACTGTTAATAAATTTCTGCCGGAACGGACGGGCAAACCTGTTATATCTATTTATATCCTCAAATAATTCTTTCGAATCGTTTAATAAATTGTCGAATATTTCCGAGAGCTGAATGTAGCTTCTTGTTGCCGGGCTTTGAGTTTTCCTCCACCTGTAACACCTTGAAATAAAATGAATTAGGGCTTGTGTTTCCGCCATAAGCCTATCATGCTGAGTTGGGGTCATTTCATAAATTATGAGTTCCAACTTTTTTAATTCTCTTTTAATGTCCCCAAGAATTTTCGTCTTGATACGAACAGGAGACAAAACTATACTGTTTCCTTTCAGACCATCTAAAACAGTATCAGGTCCGAACATCGGATGTGTCCCCAATATCATAGTATTTTTTGGCAAATACTTTTTCATCCATTCAACAGGTTTTTCCTTTACTGAACATACATCGCAAACCAATGCACCATCGTTGATGTAAGGAGCGATTCGTTGCAGCATGGTTTCCATTTTTCGAATCGGAACCGCTAATACAACCACAGACTGAGATGCCGCTTCCTTTAAACTAACACGAGTTACATTTTTGGGTAACAGAACTTTTGTAATATCGTATGCAGCAACTGTAAAATATTCAGATAAATATTCTGCCGCTAATTTGCCAAACCTGCCTAAACCGATTACTCCGATGGTCATGCTTTTCTCTGAATTATTCGTGATTGTTTTATAATTAACTGGAAAATCTTTCTTACAAATTTTTCGTCCAACTTTTTTTTACAGGCTATGGATGCTATCCTCTCGATTATAATCTTTTCCCGTTCAGGACTTGCGATAGACAAGTTGTTCTGTTTTTTAACCTTTCCAATTGCTTCAGCTAAGTGCTGACGTGCGGCAATTAAATTTACAAGTTCATTATCTATGCGATCGACAAGTTTTCGCATAGATTTCAATTGGTTGATAGCTGTTGTTCTCTTCTTATCCGGCTTCATTGTTTGCACCATCATTTAAACTTATTCTTAATTCACTCACAAAATTATAAACTTCCTGCAACAAATTATTTTTTGGAATTTCGAAATAATTTTTTCGAATCAAATCAATTAATGCACTGCCGACGATAACACCGTCGGCGTATCTCGAAATATTTCTAACATCTGCACTCGATGATATTCCGAAACCAACAAGTATGGGATTTTTCTTTACCAACTGTTTGCATCTCAATAAATATTCCACCGCTTCTGCTGGCATATTCTTTCTAATCCCTGTAGTTCCTGTAGTCGAAACACAATAAAGAAATCCTGAAGTTGCATTATCCAACTCAACTAATCTTTTGTCGGATGTTGTAGGTGCTGCTAAAAATATCTGAGATATATTTTTTGCAATCGCCGATTTACGAAAATCATCAGCTTCTTCCAAAGGGAGGTCGGCTACAACTAATCCATCCACCCCCGCATTGGCAACAGCGTCTAGAAATTTTTCAACTCCATAACAGTAAATCGGATTGTAATAACCCATAAGAACAATTGGAATGTTACTGGATAAACGGATATCGCGAACAATTTCACAAATTTTGGTTATTGTAACTCCATTATTTAAAGCAACTTGAGAGGCAATCTGAATTACCGGACCATCGGCTATCGGGTCGGAAAACGGAATTCCCAATTCGATGATATCGGCGCCGGCTTTTTCAAGTTCGAAAACTATTTGTGGCGTTAATTCTATAGTCGGATAACCCGCCGTAACGAACATTGCTAACGCTTTTCTTTTATTTTTAATGAGTTCAGACATTTTCTGAAGGAGTCGATTCATCGTCTCCTCCGTTCTTCAAAATATTTTAATATCGTATCCATATCTTTATCGCCTCTGCCCGACAAATTCAAAATAACGATTTCATTTTTTGAAGTAGAAGGCAGCAGTGTTTTCAAATAAGCGAGAGCGTGCGCCGATTCAAGAGCCGGGATGATACCTTCGGTTTGAGTCAGTTCGATTGCAGCTTCAACAGCTTCGACATCTGAGACAGCAAAATAGTGAACCCGACCTGTTGCCTTTAAATGACTATGTTCAGGTCCAACTCCCGGATAATCCAACCCCGCCGAAATAGAATGCGTTGGTAAAATTTGTCCGTTCGCATCTTGCAACAAATAACTTAGATTACCGTGCAGAACACCGGGTGAACCTTTCGACAAAGTAGCAGCGTGTTTATCTGTAAAAATTCCTTCACCACCGGCTTCGAGACCTATCATCTTTATATCATCCCCCAAAAAATTATAAAACAAACCGATCGAGTTACTGCCGCCGCCGACACTTGCAAGCAAATAATCAGGAAGACGGTTTTCGATTTCAAGAATTTGAGATTTCGCTTCGATGCCAATCACACTTTGAAAATCACGCACAATCATAGGATACGGATGCGGACCGATTACTGAACCGATAATATAATGTGTGCTGCGAATATTTGTAACCCAATCGCGGATTGCTTCGTTTGCTGCATCCTTCAAAGTTTTTGTACCGGATTCCACCGAGCGAACTTCAGCACCTAACAATTTCATCCGCCCTACGTTGCTTTTCTGACGGACAATATCTTCGGCACCCATATACACAATACATTCTAAACCCAATTTCGCCGCAACTGTCGCTGTAGCTACTCCATGCTGACCTGCACCTGTTTCAGCAATGATCCGGTTTTTTCCTAATTGTTTTGCAAGTAAGATTTGCCCGATTGCGTTATTAATTTTATGCGCCCCCGTATGACACAAATCTTCACGCTTCAAATAAACTTTTGCACCTTGATATTTTTCAGTCAGGCGTTCTGCAAAATAAAGCGGGGTGGGTCTGCCTGCAAAATATTTTAATAGTTGATAAAACTTTTTTTGAAATGCCGGATCATTTTTTAATTCAAGATATTTTGTTTCCAATTCTTCGAGTGCGTAAATCAAAGTTTCGGGTACAAATTTGCCGCCAAACTCACCAAAGTATCCGCGGTTGTCCGGGTAATTATATTTTGTATTCGTCATAACTAATTTTTTGTTAATGATAGTGACCGGTCCATTACTTCGGCAATTTGTTTTAGTTTATTTATTAACACTTTGAACTTTTCAGGTTTGAGCGATTGATAACCGTCGGACAGTGCGGTCTCCGGATTTTTATGAACTTCGATTATCAAGCCGTCGGCGCCCGCTGCAATACTCGCCATCGACATCGAAGAAACTCCGTCCCACAAACCGATACCGTGGCTTGGATCGACTATAATTGGAAGGTGCGAAAGATGCTTCACAACCGGAACTGCATTTAAATCGAGTGTAAAACGTGTTGCTGTTTCAAACGTTCTGATTCCTCTTTCACACAAAATCACATTATAATTTCCTTGATTAACAATATATTCGGCTGCCATCAAAAATTCTTCGATGGTTGAAGATATTCCCCGCTTTAAAAGAACCGGATGTTTCAGGCTGCCAACAGCTTCTAACAAAGAAAAATTTTGCATATTGCGAGCACCAATTTGAAGAACATCGGCTACCTCGGCTACATAAGGAAGCGTTGCAACATCCTTTACTTCCGTTACTATTTTCATTCCTGTTCTCCGGCGGACTTCACTCAAGTAAGTTAATGCTTCTTCTTTTAATCCTTGAAACGCATAGGGCGAAGTTCGTGGCTTGTAGGCGCCGCCGCGTAAAAACTTTACACCAACCGACGTCAGCATCTCAGCCATTTCTAAAATCTGTTCACGGCTTTCAACCGAGCAAGGTCCGGCGATTATGGTTAATTCTTTCCCGCCAATAATTTCATCGCCCAAACGGATTTCAGTATTATCAGGTTTTACTTCTCTGCTTACAAGTTTGTATGGTTTGGAAACCGAAATTGCATCAATAACTCCCGGCATTCCCATAAAAAGATTTTTGTCGAGTTTCCCCTTGTTGCCGGTGATACCTATTGCAACGCGTTCAGCCCCCGGAATTTCGTGAGCCGAATATCCGAGCGATTCAATCTTTGTTTTTACTGCATCTATTTCAAATTTTGATGCATCAATTTTCATTACTACTAACATAATTTTATACTCCTAACTGCATTTATAAAAGTTTTTATTTTAAACAAATCTTTTTTACCGGGCGAAGCTTCAACTCCGCTATTAACATCTACTCCATAAGGTTGAACAGTATTGATTGCCGCTTGAATGTTATCGGGATTAAGACCGCCCGAAAGTATTATTCGATGATTACTGACAGCAAGTTTTGCTAAATTCCAATCGCTTAAAACACCGGTTCCACCATACTCTCCGTTGAAATGTGAATCAAACACAAACGCACAGACCGGAAACTGTGTGAATAAATTTAATTGTTTAATTTCGGTTTCGTCTTTCAGGCGAACACCTTTCCAAACAGATAATTTATATTGAGAACAATCTTCCGGTTTTTCGTCGCCGTGAAGTTGGATAATATTGATACCTGTTTGTTCAACAATTGTATTGATGTTCGATGCCGGTTCATTCACAAAAACACCGACCTTAAAAATATTGGAAGGAATATTTTTAATAATATCTGCGACGATTGAAGGTGATACGTAGCGTTTACTTTTTTTGTAAAAAATAAATCCAATCGCATCGGCACCCGATTCGATGGAAGCTACCGCATCCTTATAATTTGTGATACCACATATTTTTACGAGACACTTCATATTGATGATATAAATTTAGAAAGTGCTGAACCTGGATTTTCGGATGTCATAAAATATTCGCCAATGAGCGCCCCCTTGGCGCCATCGTTTTGTAATCTTATTAAGTCGTCAACATTTTTAATTCCGCTTTCGCTGACTAATACTGCATCTTCCGGCAATAATTTAGCTATTTTTCCGAAAGTATCGAGGTTGCAACTGAAAGTATTCAGGTCTCGATTATTAATTCCTATCAGTTTCATCAAAGTAAAATCGAGTTTTCCGACTGATTCGGTTGAGTGAATTTCAACTAAACATTCCAAGCCCAAACTTTTCGCAGCACAAAAGAGTTGGCGTAATTGTTCTTTCGATAGCAGGTCGGCAATTAACAAAACGGCATCAGCGCCAAATGCTTTGGCTTCATAAATTTCATATTCATCAGTGATGAAATCTTTCCGCAAAATCGGTATATCCACGACAGAACGGGCATCTTTCAGGTCATTTAAGGAGCCGTTAAAATAATTCTCCTCGGTTAAAACTGAAATTGCCGCAGCCCCGTTTTGTTGATACGAGGCAGCCAAATTTTTTATATCTACTTCGTTTCGAAGAATACCCGCCCGCGGGTCGGGTGAACCCGCTGAAGGGGATTTCCTTTTTATTTCAGCAATTATCCCGATTCCGTTTTTATATTTCAAAGCTGCCGAAAGAGAGAAAGTATTTCTTCTGAAATATTCCATCGCTTCGAGAGAAGCAATGGGGATATCTTTCTTTTTTTTCTGTACTTCTTCAATTTTTGCGGAGATAATATTTTCTAAAACATTCATATACTTTTTGTGAACTCGATTAATTGATTTAATTTTTTCAAAGCGCTCCCGCTTTCGAGTGAATCGGCAGCCATTTGAAATCCAACGCGCGGCGTTTCGGCTTTTCCACTTATGTAAATCGCATAAGCAGCATTCAGTAAAACTATATCGCGCTTCGGGCTTTTTTTATTATTTAGAATTTCAAGAGAGATGTTCGCATTCTGTTCCAGCGTTCCACCTGCTAAATCAGAAATGTCGCAAAGTTCAAGTCCAAAATCTTTCGGGTGAATTTCAAACGATTTTAATTCTTCGTTTTCAGCAATTTCATAAACGAATGTTTTTCCGCTCAAGGATATTTCATCTAATCCATCCGAAGAATGTAAGACGGCAGATTTCTTCGTGCCTAACCGCATCAATACTTCTATCATTTTTTTGGCAACGTCAAGGTTGTATGCACCTATCATTTGGTATTTAACTTCTGCGGGATTAGTTAGCGGACCCAAAATGTTAAAAAAAGTTTTAACTCCTAATTCGGATCGAGGTTTACTGACTAACTTCATCGCTGGGTGAAAAATCGGTGCGAACATAAAACCAATACCGATTTCGTTAATACATTTTTCGACTTTGAAAGGTTCAATCGAAATATCTACGCCAAGTTCTTTCAATAAATCGGCGCTGCCGCAACTACTCGAAACAGATTTATTTCCGTGCTTGGCAACTGTAACGCCGGCTCCGGCAGCAACAAATGAAGCTACTGTCGAAATATTAAATGTCCCTCGTCCGTCGCCGCCAGTTCCGCACATATCGATTGCATTTTTATCCGCCAAATTTATTTTTACTGATTTATCTCGCATAACTTTCGCGAAAGCTGTTAGCTCATCGACTGTCTCACTTTTTATTTTTTCTGCTGCGAGAAAAGCACCGATTTGAGATTCAGTTGCAGAACCTGTCATTATAGCGTTCATTACTTCGGAGGCATCCTCGAAATCTAAATTCCGTCCCTCTAAAACTTTTTTAAGTATTTCCTTCATATTCATTTATTAATTTGCAGCCAGTTGTTAATTAATTTTTCACCCACTTTTGTTAATATTGATTCAGGATGGAATTGAATTCCTTCGATTGGATATTTAGTATGTCGCACGCCCATAATTATACCCTCTTTTGTTTCAGAGGTAATAACCAAATCGGTTGTTATGGATTGACGTTCGATTATCAGCGAATGATACCGTGTTGCCTCAAATGGATTTTCAATATTTTGAAAGATGGACTTTGCATCGTGATAAATCATCGAAGTTTTTCCGTGCATCAAAACTGGTGCGCGAACAATTTTGCAACCGAAAGCGAATCCGATTGCCTGATGTCCAAGACAAACACCGAAAATCGGAATATCGGCACCGAATTGTTTGATAACATCAATACAAATTCCTGCATTTTCAGGTCTGCCCGGACCCGGTGAAATAAGAATATGGGTTGGCTTTAATTGTTTGATTTCGTCAAGTGTAATTTTATCGTTGCGAACAACGCGGTAATCGTCGTTAACTGCCGCCACAAGTTGAACGAGGTTGTAAGTAAAAGAATCGTAGTTATCTATTACGAGTATCATTTTAATCCTTTCGCTAATTTAATTGCCTCAACAATTGCTTCTGATTTGTGAAGTGTTTCTTGATATTCATTTGCCGGAATTGAATCAGCAACAATGCCTGCACCGCTTTGAAAATACAGGAAGCCATTTTTTGCAAAGATTGTACGGATAGCAATGCAAGTATCTAAATTTCCGGAAAGGTCGATGTATCCGATGCCGCCGGCATAAATTCCACGCTGAACGTTTTCCAATTCATCGATGATTTCCATAGCCCTGATTTTAGGAGCGCCCGAAACCGTTCCAGCCGGAAAAGCTGCTTTCAAAATATCAATCGCTGTTTTATTCTCTTCGATAATACCGGAAACCCGCGAGGCGATGTGCATAACATGAGAGTATCTAACTATCTTCATCAGTTCATCCACTTTAACAGTTCCTGGTTTGCAAATTTTGCCTAAATCGTTTCTTCCTAAATCTACGAGCATAATGTGTTCAGCCAATTCTTTCTCATCGTTCAATAAATCATTTTCAAGTTGCTTATCCTCTTGTTCGTTTTTTCCCCTCTTCCGGGTGCCGGCTATCGGATAAACTTCGGCGAAATCATTTTCTTTTCTGACAAGAATTTCCGGCGATGAACCAATTACTCTGCAATCTCCAAAATCCAGATAGTAAAGATACGGTGAAGGGTTCACAACTCTTAACGCACGATAAACATTAAAATCATCACCGCTGTAAGGAATTTCAAAACGTTGGGATAAGACTACCTGAAAAATATCCCCCGCACCGATGTAAGATTTTGCTTTCAAAACATTCGCTTCAAATTCTGTTTGTGTAGTATTGGATCTTAAATCAGATAAGTTTGCAGAAAAATTTTCCAATCTGAATTCACTCTGTATTAAATCATTTTTTAACATCGCGATTTCGTTCATAGCTGTATCATATTGTAACTCAAGGGAG
This sequence comes from uncultured Ignavibacteriota bacterium, assembly GCA_947085405.1. Lineage (GTDB taxonomy): Bacteria > Bacteroidota > Ignavibacteria > UBA10030 > BY39 > JASEGV01. The sequence goes on along the minus strand of CAMTWO010000035.1, from coordinate 18,848 downwards.
AGATTATCATCAATGAATATATTCGATAGAAAAATTATTTGATGTTTGAGATGATCGAAAATCAGGACTGTTGGGAAAAAGCCTAAGATTGTTTCATCAGCGGTGATATCGTTTGGATTTTTGTTTGGAACCTTTTCGATATTTCTGATAATATCGTAACCGAAATAGCCGACAAACCCGCCTGCAAAACGGGAAGTGTTTGGGGTTCGGCTGATGTTATATTGCGCTATCAAGTTCGATAAGATATCAAAATAATTATCGTGCAATATTCTTTCGCTGTTATGATTTGATATCCGGGTTTCAAAATTTTTATTACGGATTGTAAAAGTCGGGCTGCGTCCAAGAAATGAATAGCGGGCAATCTTTTCATCACCTTCAACGCTTTCGAATAAGAATGACGTTTCCGCATTCCGACGTAACCGCATATAAGCTGAAACAGGAGTTAACATATCGGCTAACATCGTTTCTGTAATTGTAACAATTTTATGTGTGCTTGCAAGAGATTTAAATTCATCAAAATTCATAGTTGCTGCCTTTTAAAAACTAAAAAGCCCATCTTGGTGTTTCAAGACGGGCTTTCTATTGTTTAATAATTTACTAAAATTATTCTGTAATTAATCCATCAACACCATTTACGAAATGATACACACCACCAATAAGGGTAGTAAAATGCCTGACGGTAATAAGTATAATATATGGTTTTTATTTTTTGCATAGTAAAAATTCTTTTACATTATACATAAATAATTTGTATGTGTCAAGTTTTCTAAATTAATCCTGTTCCTAATCCGATTGCAATTAATAGAAGCATAATCGCTACAATTATTTTAACTATGGATAAAGTGATTTTTTTTATCAGTCGATTACCTATAAAAGCCCCTAAAAACGCTGCCAAAGTTGCAATAATGAGTAAAACAAAGTTATCTTCGATACCTGTGATCGCAAAATGACCGGAATAAACTGAGAGGCGGGTTACATCAATCAAGCAGGCTATCACGACTCCCGTTCCAATGAAGCTTTCTTTTGATAAACCTGTTTTTATTAGAAATGCACTACGAAGGGCACCTTGATGACCCGAAAGTCCGCCGAAGAAACCACTCAACACACCGCCGATTGGTAAATACTTTTTGGGGAAAGATAATTTTTCAAATTGCGGCAACAATTCGAACAACGCAAAAATTAACATCAAGATTGCGATAATAAGTTTGACCGGCATTATTTGTAAATTATTTCCAAAAAACGAATAACTAAAAAGCGGCTGTAAATCGGACAGCCATTGCAGAAAGAACGCTCCTACAAATGCGGCGAGAATAGCAGGCAGTCCAAAACGGATGACTGTTAATTTATCGGCTTTCCTCCCGACGAGTGCGAGTTTAAAAATATTATTCGCAAAGTGAACAAGCGCCGTCATTCCAACAGCAATATGGATTGGAAAAAATATTGCAAACACCGGCATAAGTAAAGTACCAAGACCGAAGCCGGAAAATAGAGTTAAGCCTGAAGTTAAAAATGCGGCTACTGATATGATGATATATTCCATAATAAACTGTAGAATTAATATTTAAAAAGTACTTTTATTCAAATCGAATTCCTCAAAACCGGGGCGGATAAATGCTCTGGCGGCAGGGAAAGTTTTTTCCACCTTTTTGCGAAGACGATCAAGATGTATCAAGAACTCTAAAATCTCATCTTCCCTTGCCTGAAAATTATTATATAGTTTCAACCACGCAGCAAGCGAACGGTCGATTGCAATCAGAGCTACCTTTGCCGAGCCATCGGAATCTTTAGGATAGTCTTTCAACAATTCTTCAAAATCCGTCATCTTATCGGATAGTGCCCTGAGAATTTTTACATAAATAAAATGTTGATACCAACTGATAACTTCAACCGCATCCCGGATACTCTCGGCTGTCCGTTGAACATCAAACTCCACAATTTCAAGTTTCAAACCCAACTCGAGTTCATCGGCTTTCTTATCGAAAATAACTTTAGCATTCTTCAGCCACTTTTCTACCATCACGTAGTAAGCTTTTGCGTCGCGTGCACACTCGTGGTCTGCGGCAAGTTGGATATTCTGCTTTTCTTCATTCATCGTAGTTTCAATGTTCGCCTCATCTATACTGATACCCCGTTCTTCAAGCATATCCTTTAATAAGTCGAGTGCCCCTATTAACGTTTCAGAAAGTTTCAGCCAGAATTCTTTGTTACTTACATCTAAACTTTCCAGATCGCAGTATTGCTCTTGCCCGATAGCATAATTCATACATCGCGAAGTAAACGGACAACGTTCGCACCAGCGGTCGCAGTAATTGTAAATACTCGGTATGAACTTTGGGTTTATAGAAAGTTTTTTTAAAAGTTCCTTATCCATTTACCATAATTACTTTTTCTTCAAAACATTACTGAATTATCTATCGTGTAATATTTCATTGTTCATTTTTTCTTTGTTGAACGATCTCTTCTTGCGCTGAAACGGTATCCCACTTTGAAGAAATTTTTGCTCCAAGCTCAATCCATCGACTTAGATTATTCTTATCATTTTTCTTTTTCTTCTTAGTAATGTCATTTTTATGACTTTTTATTTCACGCAGTAGAATTTTGATTTTATTTTCAGTTTTTGTTTCCATAAATATATTTTATAAATTCTCAAATTCCAAACAATTCATCTTTGAGATACTTGCCTGTGTAACTTCTTTTTACTTTTACAACTTCTTCAGGTGTTCCTTCTGCTACTATTTCGCCACCTTCATCACCGCCGCCCGGTCCTAAATCCATTATCCAATCGGCACATTTTATTACATCCAAATTATGTTCGATGATAACAACTGTATTTCCTTTTTCAACCAATTTGTTCAAGACCGAAAGCAACATTCTGATATCTTCGAAATGAAGTCCCGTTGTCGGCTCATCCAATATGTAAAGTGTATTCCCCGTTCCGATTTTTGAAAGTTCAGTTGATAATTTAACACGCTGCGCCTCGCCCCCCGAAAGCGTTGTCGCCTGCTGACCAAGCCTGATGTAGCTCATTCCAACATCAAAAAGTGTTTGAAGCTTACGAACTATCTTTGGAATTTCACTGAAGAAACTGAGAGCTTCCTCTACCGTCATATTTAAAATATCGGCAATCGATTTCCCTTTGTATAAAACTTCGAGGGTTTCTTTACTATACCGCTTTCCTTTACAAACTTCGCATTGAACATAAACATCGGGTAAGAAATTCATTTCAATCTTCCGCACGCCGTCGCCCTCGCACTCTTCGCACCTGCCCCCCTTCACGTTGAAACTAAACCTTCCCGCTTTGTAACCGCGAATTTTTGCTTCAGGCAGTTGCGTAAATAAATCGCGAATTAGTGTGAACAAACCTGTATAAGTTGCAGGATTTGAACGTGGTGTGCGTCCAATCGGATTCTGGTCTATATCAATAACTTTATCGATGTTTTGTAAACCTTCAATTTTTTTATACTGAAGAGGAACCTCGTTCGAGCGATAAAATTTTCTGGAAAGAATGCGATAAAGCGTTTCAATTATCAGAGTGGATTTACCCGAACCACTAACTCCGGTTACACAAATAAGTTTCCCAAGCGGAATCTTTGCATCGATATTTTTCAAATTGTTTCCACGACAGTTGCGTAAGGTAATAAACTGACCGTTTCCTTGTCTGCGGGTTTCCGGAATTTCTATTTTACGTTCATTGGCAAGATAGTGGGCTGTGTAGGATATCGGTTCAATACCGTTTCCTGAAATTTTTAGTTCTTCATTCCGTAGCTTGAGTTGTTTAGGCTTTCCTGATGTTACAAGATAACCGCCGTGTTCACCAGCACCGGGACCCAAATCTACAACGAAGTCGGCACTTTGAATCATTTCTTTATCGTGCTCAACAACAATTATAGTATTTCCCAAATCGCGAAGTTTTTTAAGCGAATTAATCAGTTTTATATTATCGCGTTGATGTAAACCGATACTCGGTTCATCAAGAACGTAGAGCACGCCCACCAACTGCGAACCGATTTGTGTTGCAAGCCGGATGCGCTGCCCCTCGCCGCCCGAAAGTGTACGAGCCGGTCGATCGAGTGTTAGATAATCTAATCCAACATTCAACAAAAATTCAAGCCGCTTATTTATTTCGCTTAAAATCTGATTGGCAATTATACTTTGCCTTTCCGAAAGTTTTAGATTTTGGAAAAAAATTTTTGCATCTTTGATTGAGAGCCGAACAACATCTGCAATATTTACTAACCGGTTTGTTTGTAAATCGGTGATTTTAATAGCAAGACTTTCTTTGCGGAGCCGTCCACCGTTACAATCGCTGCACGGATTAACCGACATATATGCTTCGACCCATTGGCGGATATGGTTCGATGATGTTTCGTCATAATAATGCTGAAGTGAATGCAAAATTCCGTTATAGCGATGTTTATAAACGACTTTTCTACCACTACTATATGTGTATTCTATTTCGAATTTTTCATCCCCGGCACCGTTAAGTAAAATATTGATAAACTTTTTAGGAATTTCGTTTATCGGTGTATCGAAATTAAACTTATTTTTCTTAGCCACCGAACGTATCTGGCTCCATAACCAGGTTTGCCGTGGTTTGCCAAGTGCCGCTATACCTTCCTCGTTTATGGTTTTCGATTCGTCGGGGATAATAAGATTAACGTCCAACTTACGGTTTTCGCCGAGTCCTGAACAGGTTGTGCAATGCCCATAAGGAGAATTGAAGGAGAATGAATTCGGCGCCGGGTCTTCATAGCTGATACCACACGAGCTGCAGGCAAAGTGAATGCTGTAAAGCGAATCACCCTTTTCTGTATTTACAATTACAACACCGGAACCAAAATTTAATGCAGTCTCGATAGAATCGGCAACACGACTTCGTATTTGATTTTGCAGAACAATCCGGTCAATAACAATTTCGATGTTGTGAATTTTGTAGCGAGAGACTTGCATTCCCTTGTAAATTTCTTTCCCTTCGCCGTCGATACGAACCCGAAGAAAGCCGTCATGGACTATTTCTTCGAACAATTCACGATAATGTCCTTTCCTTCCCCGCACGACAGGTGCCAATATTTGAACTCGCGTATCTTTCGGTAAACTCATTATACTGTCGATGATAGCATCAATATTTTGTTTCTCTACTTTCAGCCCGCATTGGCTGCAATGCTGAACGCCGACGCGCGCAAAAAGCAAGCGGAGATAATCGTAAATTTCGGTAACAGTTCCGACAGTCGACCGCGGATTTTGCGAAACCGATTTTTGTTCAATCGAAATTGCGGGACTTAATCCATCAATGTTATCAACATCGGGGCGTTCCATTACACCAAGGAACTGGCGGGCGTAAGCCGATAGACTCTCGATGTATCGCCGCTGCCCTTCAGCATAAATTGTATCAAAAGCCAAGCTCGATTTACCCGAGCCGGACAGTCCGGTTATGACGATAAGTTTATCGCGCGGCATCTCCACATCGATATTCTTCAGATTGTGTACGCGGGCGCCTTTGACTGTGAGTTTATTGTTATCCAAAATGTTATAAAAATTTAGAAGGTTTTTTATTTTTTAAGATATGAAAAGGGGTAGGGAAAAGCAAAATATTGCTTTAATGAAAAATTGCTGTTATATTTATGCGTGTTGAATCATAGAGAATTTTAGAATATTATTTAAAATAATTTAACCATACGTACGGGAGTAGTTATGCATATTGCAATGTCGGTTGTTTACATTATCATTAATTTTTTTATAGCTGCGATTGTTCTTTATAAGTCGCGTGGAAATGTTCTGAACCAGTTTTATGCCTTCTTGGTGGGGAGTCTTATATGCTTAGGGATTACCGCTTTTTATTATAACGAACTACCTTCCTTTTATTATCAGCGAATGTTTTTTCCGGTAATTGCTTTTTTTTACTCAATGTTTCCTTTCTTCTTTTGTCACTTCATCATATTGTTCGTGCGCAGATATGATATTCTGCAATCAAAACGTATGATCGTCAGCGTTTATACAGTCGGAATTTTATGCTATTTAACCGTTTTGTTGGGCATAGTTTCTTCTCCAATCAGTTCATCCGGTTTGATTACGCCAAGCGGTTATATATTTTTCTTAACATGGATGTCTATCCTTTTCGCAATAGGAACAGCACAGTTATATTCGTTGCTAAAAGGGTTTTCTGAAAAAGGCTTAAAATCAAAAGTATTATATATCGGGTTTTCATTGTTATTGTTGATTTTGCCTGGTCCCTTCATCGAATCAATTCTAATAAAAGTATTTAAACAAGATATGTCTTTATATTTTTTATCATCAATGATAGCTCTTGTAGTTTTAGTATATCTGGTGTTTAGATACAAAATTATTGTTAATACTACTTACGATACATTAAAATCTGCATTAGGTGTAATTCACGATATAATTATTAAAATGGATGATAGATTAAAAATTGAACTGGTCAGGGGTGCAACTGTGCAACAGTTAGGATTTAGTGAGAACGAATTAATGGGTAAGTCTATTTTAAACCTCGTGGATAAAAAAGAGTATTTTGAAATGTATATGAAATTCGTTCTCGACGGTAAAATGAAAGAAGCTTTTTTTGATGTAGATATGTTAAATAAGGCGGGCAATTATGTTCCGATGAACATCTCAGTAACTCCCGTTTATGCTAACGAAGGGATAACAGGCTATGTTGCTGTGGCAAGAAACATTGCCGAACGTAAACAATCGAATTTAATCCAGGACATTGTTTACCGTATTTCAAAAATGTCCGATATAAATTTAAAATTAAAAGATTTTTTCCTTGAAGTTCATAATGTTTTAAAAGAAGTAATATCAGCTCCTGTTCTGTATGTAGTTTTGTATGATGAAAAGAGCAAAAATAATATTATACAATATTTTAACAGCGACAATAAAAATTTTGCCCCTCCAATAATGAATGGTAAAAGTTTAACCGATTATGTATTCAATGGCTCGAAATCTTTGTTTTGCACCTATACGCAATATGAAGAAATGCATAAAAATGGAATTGTTGACGACATCGAAGAACCTTTTTCAGCCTGGATCGGGGTACCGCTAAACCTTAATAAAAAAACAACCGGCGTAATTGTAATCAAGCATTATGATAAAATCGATAGCTGGGGGAGTAACGAACTAAGACTGCTGGAATTTGTTTCTTCACAGATTGCAAAAACTATCGAGCGGAAAAAAGTAGAAGAACAGATATTAAAACAGGCAGCACTAATCAATATCGCATCAAATGCTTTTATTGTTATCGACACTAACGGAACGATTGGGTTCTGGAGTCGGGGTGCCGAGAAACTTTACGGCTGGTCGGCTACTGATATCGCAAACAATAAGATTTCTGATCTGCTATTTAGCCATCACTATGAACAATTCGATGAATGTATAAAGACCGTAATAAAAACCGGCAAATATCAAAAAGAATTAGAGCAAATTAACAAAACAGGGGGGAAATTTTTTATAGAAACTCTATGGACATTAGTAAAAGGGGAAACAGATGATGAGGATATGATTTTAATCGTTAACACTGATATTACCGAACGGAAAACAATTGAAGCTCAATATTTTAGAGCCCAACGTTTAGAAAGTATCGGTATTTTAGCCAGCGGAATCGCTCACGACCTTAATAATGTTTTGGCTCCAATTTTGACTTCGATACAAAGTTTAAAGAAGAGAAATATGTCGGAAAGCGACGGCATAATATTAAACACATTGGAAGCATGCACTAAACGTGGCGCTGCTGTTGTAAATCAAGTTTTAATGTTTGCACGTGGAATACAAAGCGAAACCGTGGTTTTACGTCCACAAGACTTAACTCAAGATATCGAAAAATTGGTGCGGGAAACTTTTCCTAAATCTATAAAAACTTCTTTCAATCATCAAAAGGATCTTTGGTTTATAAACGGCGATTCAACTCAATTGCATCAAGTGCTCATGAATTTGGTAATCAATGCACGCGATGCTATGCCCGACGGAGGCACTATTTCAGTAAATCTCGAAAACTTTCTCGCCGACTCTAAATTCGCTAAAGCACATTTACATTCCAACGAGGGCCCATATATTTTAATAACCGTTAGCGATACCGGCACCGGAATTCCTCCTGAATACCTGAACAAAATTTTTGAACCCTTCTTTACGACTAAAGAAGTTGGAAAAGGAACCGGACTTGGTTTGGCAACTTGCGAATCTATCATAAGAAATCATAACGGTTTTTTATCTGTTTACAGTGAACAAAATAAAGGAACTTCGTTTAAAATTTATTTACCCGCTATATGCGATGAGACTCAAATTTCTGAAGAACAATTTAAACAAGAACTGCACAGTGTAGATGGTTTAAAGATTTTATTAGTGGACGATGAAGCTGCAATACGGGAAATTTCAAAGGATGTTTTAGAAACTTACGGCTATACAGTTAGCACCGCAGCTAACGGAGGCGAAGCGATTGCAATCTATTCACGAAACAATTCAAAATTCGACCTGATATTAACAGATTTAGAAATGCCGGTTATGAATGGCATCGAATTAATCCGCCAGCTAAGGAAAAAAGATAAAAAAATTAAGATTATTGTATCGAGCGGTTTGTTCACTGAAGAAAAACTGAAAGAAATTAGCGACTGCGATGTAAATATATTTTTACCAAAACCTTACACAGCCGAAAAATTAATATGCACAATACAGGATATCCTGCAGGTTGATGGAAAAAAATTGCCCGTAAAAAAATAGGGAAGGTTAAATAAATACTCAAATATTGAAACAACGCACTATCAAACGGCGGATAGAACGGTCGGTGAGTGGGTGAATGGCTGAGTTAAGGAATGGTGAGTGAAATAAACAATTGAAAGCCGATCCTTGTCGAGATAGTCTGATCGCACTAGGAAAACATACTGCCAAAATCCACCATTTAGTGGTGGAATATACACCATTTGGTGGTTGATTTTTACTGTATATATTGTCTGCCCGATATTTCTCACCCCATCCTCTGCCGCTTACTCAAATACTGAAACAGTGCTGTATCAAACGGAGTTGAGGTGTCGAGTAGAACGTAGTCAATATTATTCTCACAGCATTCTTTTCCATGTTTTCCGCAATGCGGCACCCATTATTCTGATATCGTTGCTTATTGTATTATGTAGGATATTTGCTTTCCGTAGCAGTTGATATTTATTTTCTTTTTCTCTCTGGTACAAGTCCGTAGGTCGCCGTAGGCGACTTGTATGTCTGTAGCTGTGTAAGCAAATAATGTATTTCCACTCCAACGGAGTGGTATGTTCCAATGAAACATTCGACCCCCGCCTACCATAGTTACGCAAAGCGGGACGGTGGGCAGGCCGCTGGGGTCGGGTTCATTACATTTTTGCAAATCTACAAACATTTGACTCCTGACGGAGTCATAAACCTGTCTTAAGCGATGCAGCTTCTATCCCAACCTCTGCCTCTTACTCAAATACTGAAACAGCGCAATGTCAAACGGTGTGGAAGTATCGAGTAATACATAGTCGATGTTATTTTCCCTGCATTCTTTTTTATAGGAATCTAAAAACTTTTTCATCTCTTCCTGATAAGCTTTTTGCAGGTGGTAAGGTTGTGTCATAATTTCTTCTGCTGTTTCCATATCTTTGAACACCGCATCGCCGCCGAAAGCGAAGCTGCGTTCCAGCGGATCGAGAACCTGCATTACAATTACTTCATTCTTCTTATGCCTGAAATGTTTGAGTGCGGTGGCTACTTCTTTCGGCTTGTCGAACAGATCACTTAATATAATTACAAGCCCTCGTCGTTTAATTCGTTCAGCTATCTGGTGCAACGATTCTGCAGTTCCGGTTTTATTGCTGCCTTCAGTTATCTCAAGTTGACGGAGAATTTCTTTCAGATACGATTTTGTTGCGTGCGGCGGCATATAAGTTCGTATCTTCTCATCATAAACAGTCAGTCCAACAGCATCGCGCTGCTGAACCATCAAATGCGAAAGTGCAGCTGCGATGTATGAAGCGTATTCTAACTTACTCATCTTACCGTTAGAAGAATAAGCCATCGAACGGCTCGCATCTAAAATGATGTATGATTTTAAATTGGTTTCTTCTTCAAATTGTTTAATGTAATAACGGTCGGTTTTTCCGTAAATTTTCCAATCTATATGTTTAGGTTCATCTCCCGGCATATATTGGCGGTGTTCGGCAAACTCAACGCTAAAACCGTGATACGGACTTTTATGTAATCCCGTAATAAATCCTTCCACCACAAGTCGTGCAACAAGCTCCATATTGGCAAGTTTTGCTACAACTTCGGGCTGTAAATACTTCCGGTAGTCTTGTATATTTTTTTGAGTCAGTGCCAACCGAAGCTCATTTTTTCTTTTTTGTTTCTTTAGTTTCAGGTATCATAGCTACTTCCGGTTGGATCAACTCTTCAGGCGATTTGCCGAGAGTTTGAATTTCCATCTGTGCCGAAGGTGCAAGTTCGTGATGAGGAAATTTTTCTAAAAACGCTTCGTATGCAATTTTTGCACTGTCAAAACTATGAAGTTGGTTATTATAAACAAATCCAATCAAAAACATTGCTTTAGGTACTTGTAGATCGTCCGGAAACAACTCAACAAATTTTTTATACTCAGCAATTGCTTTTTCAAAATCGTGCAAATCGTTATTATAAATTGTAGCAATTAATAACTGTGCTTCCGAAGATTTCTGCCCCTTCGGGTGTTCTTTTACAATCTCTTTTAATTTTTCAATTGCCTCAGCATTTTTTTGTTCCTGCAATAAAGTTTCAGATGATTTCCACAGTTCCTCTTCGGACACGCGACTGCAAGATAATAAGGTTAACGCAAAAGTTAATAGCAATGCTGTGGATAAAATATGTTTCATTTGTTTTACTCCTATTATATGATAAGAATTTGTGGTGTATTTGTGTGCGAGTTAATGAATGCCCGCGCCATACGTGGTGTATTGAATGCGATACCAAACTCGCCTTTAGTATTGAGTGCGATCAGCCCGCCATAACCATCTGCCTTGCGGGCTAAAATTTCAATTCCTTTTTCTGCGGCATCCTGAGGATTGCCTCCGTTGAACTCCATCAAATCGATAACGGTTTTAGCCATAACTACTTTTATCATCGCTTCGCCCCAGCCGGTTGTTGAAACGCCGCCGACCGAGTTATCGGCATAAGTTCCGCAGCCGATTAACGGAGAATCGCCAACGCGTCCCGGATGTTTGTTGAAAGTTCCGCCTGTTGATGTGCCTGCACAAATTATTCCTTCTGAATCCATAGCAACGGCACCGACAGTATCGGAAGCTATGTGAAATTTGAAAGCGTCCTTCGTAGAAAAATCTTTTTTACCTTGAATGCCCTTCCATTTTAAAACTTCCCGCTCGATCAGTAAATCGTCGGGTGAGCAAAGAGCGATGCCGTGTTCGTTAGCAAACTTTTCGGCTCCGGTGCCGACCAGAAATATATGTTCGCTTTCGTCCATAATTTTCCGGCAGAGCGAAATAGGGTTTCGCACATTTTTAACAGCCCCCACCGAACCGCAGCGAAAAGTTTTGCCGTTCATAATACTTGCATCGAGTTCAATATTCCCTTCAGCATTCAAGTGCGAACCTCTGCCCGCATCGAAAGTGGTATCGTTTTCTAAATAATTAACTGCATTTTCGACGGCATCAATAGCCGAGCCGCCGTTCCGCAAAATATCCCAGCCGATTTGAAGCGCTTTTGAAACTCCGTTTTTATGCGATTCGATTAATTCGTTGGGTATGTCCCACGCACCGCCATGAACTATGAGTGATAGCATTTTTGATTTATGATTTATTCAGCCAGAGGCTGATCCGCCTTTGGCGGAGATTTATGACTAATAACTAAGTTGAAAAATAGTTAGTAGTTTATGGTTCTTGGTTTTGGTTAATTGGTTACTCGTTGTAGTTTAGTGGTTTCATGAACTAAAAACTATCAACTAAAAAACTATAACTTATACCTAATAACCAAAAACCAATTATTTATATTGTGAGAAATTTACAAAAAATTCATTGCAGAAGCAATTGCAAACAACAAATCAATTAGTTAAATTAAAACAAAAAAAGATGGATATAAAAGAAATTCATAAATATTTAGTCAACTTTTTAAATGCAGAAGTTACAAAAGCCGGATTTAAGAAAGCAATTATCGGAATTTCCGGTGGAGTCGATTCGGCAGTTTCAGCTTATTTAGCTGTTGAAGCTTTAGGCAAAGAAAATGTTTTTGGCGTAGTTCTGCCATACAAAACAAGCTCGCCCGTGAGTATCGCAGATGCACAACTGGTAATCAATAAACTTGGTATAAGAAATCAAACAATTGATATAACTCCAATGGTAGATGAATATCTCAAATTTGATCCGGAGATGAGCCGGCTGCGACTCGGCAACATCGCCGCCCGTGTGCGTATGATTGTTCTTTATGATTTATCAGCAAAAGAAAATTCGCTCGTCATCGGAACGAGCAACAAAACCGAAATACTTCTCGGTTATGGAACTCTTTATGGCGACACTGCCTCGGCAATTAATCCACTCGGCGATTTGTATAAAACTCAAATCTGGGATTTAGCAAAAAAAATAGGAGTTCCTGAAAACATAATCGCGAAAATACCTACCGCCGATTTGTGGACAGGACAAACCGACGAAGGCGAGTTGGGTTTTTTATACAAAGAGGTTGATAAACTTTTGGTCGAGATGAATGATAACCGGAAAACCGATGAAGAACTTGTGGCTGCCGGTTTTGAAAAAGATTTTATTAATAAAGTTCGGCTGCGAATTTCGAAGCACGAATTCAAACGGCGGTTACCTTTAATTGCAAAACTACCGGGTTAAATTATGCCTGAAGAAATCCAACCCGGCACTTTATACATTGTATCAACTCCGATTGGCAACCTGGAAGATATTACTTTTCGTGCAGTAAAAATTTTAAGCGGTGTTGATTTAATAGCCGCCGAGGACACGCGCAAAACAAAAATCTTACTCGACCATTACTCCATTCAAAAAGAACTAATCAGCTACTTTCAGTTCAACGAAGCAAAAAGAACTCCTGAACTTATTGAAGCGTTGAAAAGTGGTTCATCAATCGCAATCGTTTCGGATGCAGGAACTCCGGGAATTTCCGATCCGGCTTACCGATTAGTGCGAGCCGCAATCGATAATGGCATAAACATCATTCCAATTCCGGGGGCATCGGCGTTGTTAGCGGCTTTGGTTGTAAGCGGACTTCCAACCGACGGATTTGTATTCGAAGGATTTCTTCCACACAAAAAGGGACGCAGAACAAAACTCGAACAACTCAAAGCGGAGAGCCGCACGCTAATTTTATATGAATCGCCCCACCGCATCTTAAAAACACTTCAGCAATTGCAGGAAACTTTTGGCGACAGGCAGGTAGCTGTTGCACGCGAGATAACAAAAAAATTTGAAGAAATTTTTCGCGGAACACTATCAGATGCGTTGAACTATTTTTCTTCAAAATCTATTAAGGGCGAGTTCGTTTTAGTCGTAAAAGGGACTGAAAACGTTTAACCGGTAATTGAAAATTTCAACAGCGTTTCAATATTGATAATTTTGTAAATTCCTTTTGAATTATTGGGAATTGAATAAATATAATATCTATATTTTCCACTTTTAAAAGAGTTAAAACGCACTTCAAATTATTAATCGTTTGGCATATAAATTGACAAATATAAGAGGACTTCAACTATCAATTTACAACCAATAATGATTAAATTCTTTGAAAATTAGAGAGCAAAAAATGAATATCGGAATTTTAAAAGAAGACACAAAGCGCGAACTACGAGTCGCATTAACCCCCGCAGCAGTCCACTCACTAATTTCTTCAGGTTCAAACATTTATATCGAAAAAGATGCAGGCGAAGCAGCCCACTTTAGCAACCAGAAATACGAAGAAGTCGGCGCCAAATTAGTTTATACAAAAGACGAAGTTTACGGGAGATCGGATATAATTTTAAAAGTCGCCCCACCCACCGAAAACGACCTTGAACAAATGCACGATTCACAAGTATTAATCACAGCATTGCATCTCGCAGTTGCAAAACCGAAAATCACAGAACTTTTAATGCAGAAACAAATATGCGCTGTTGCCATTGAACTATTAGAAGATGAGAAAGGCAAGCTGCCAATTTTACAAGCGATGAGTGAAATAGCTGGTCAGATGTGTATTCAGATAGCGAGTCGTTATTTAGAAAGTAACAACAAAGGTCGTGGTATTTTGTTAGGCGGTGTAACTGCAGTGCCGCCGGCTTCAGTTGTAATTCTTGGAGCGGGAACTGTTGGATACTCGGCAGCCCGAATGGCTTTGGGATGTGGTGCACAAACTATTGTATTAGACAGAACGTTAGACAGGTTACGACTTTTAGAGCATCGTTTAAATTATAACGTAGTTACAGGATTGGTGAACGAATACAACATAAAAAAAGCTTTACAATTTGCAGATGTACTGGTTGGCGCCGTGCTGATTAAAGGCGAGCGAACTCCTCATTTAGTCTCCGAAGAAATGGTAAAATCTATGAAGCCCGGTTCAGTGATAATTGACGTGTCAATTGACCAAGGTGGTTGTATAGAAACAAGCCGCCCCACAACTTTAGAAAATCCGGTTTATGTTCTGCACAATGTTATTCATTATTGCGTTCCGAATATGCCGGCGAACGTTGCCCGCACTGCGACTTACGCTTTAACAAACAGCTTACTCCCTTACATTCAACAAATCGTGGAAAGTGGATTTGAAAAAACTATCGAAGAGAATGCGGGCTTTAGAAAAGGAATTTGCACTTATAAGGGATTTTGCACACACGATTCAATAGCAAAACGGTTTGACGTTGAATATCGGAAAATAGAATCAATCAAATAAAAAAAATGCGCTGGTTAGAAAAATATAAATCTAAAATTAAATCGCCTATAGAAGCTGTAGATTTAATTAAATCCAATTCCCGTGTTTACGTTCATCCCGGTTGTGCAACACCCGAAGTATTAGTTAATGCAATGTGCGAACGTTATCAAGAACTTGAGAACGTAGAAGTTGTACACATCTTAACGGTAGGAAAAACAAAATATGTTGAGCCACAATACGAAGGACACTTCCGGCATAATGCTTTGTTCATAGGCAAAAATGTTCGGACTGCCGTGCATGAAGGACGAGCCGATTGGACTCCAATATTTCTTTCGGAAATACCACACTTATTTTACCGTCGTAAACTGCCGATTGATGTTGCACTGATTCACGTTTCACCTCCCGATGAACATGGCTTTTGTAGCTTCGGCGTTGGAATCGAAACAACAAAACCCGCCACCGAAGTAGCTAAATATATCATCGCACAAATAAATCCGAATATGCCGCGAACCTTAGGCGATGCATTCATACACGTCGATAAATTTGCGGCTTGCATTGAAACCGATGTTCCAATAAAAGAATTGCCTCAGGTTGATGCTGACATTTCACCCGATGAAGCAGAAGTCTATCAGAAAATTGGCGAAAACATTGCCAATATGATAGAAGACGAATCGACTTTGCAACTCGGCATCGGAGCGATTCCTGATGCGGTTTTAAGATTTTTACACGGCAAGAAGCATTTAGGAATGCACACCGAAATGTTTTCGGACGGTGCCATCAAACTAATTGATGAAGGTGTAATTACAAACGAGCGGAAAACTTTGCATGCAGGAAAAATAATTTCATCGTTCGTGTTAGGTACGAAATCTTTGTTTGAATTTTTAGATGATAATCCGCGTTTCGAGTTCCATCCGTCACATTATGTGAACGATCCGTTTATCATTGCAAAAAACAGAAAAATGGTAGCAATCAATTCGGCTATTCAGGTTGACCTTACAGGACAAGTGTGTGCCGATTCGATGGGGTCAAAATTCTACAGCGGTTATGGCGGACAGTTGGATTTTATACGTGGTGCTGCACGCAGTGAAGATGGCAAACCAATTATTGCATTACCATCGACGGCGAAAGAGAATACAATTTCACGTATCGCTGCACAATTAACTCCGGGTGCAGGCGTTACAACATCGCGCGGCGATGTACATTATGTAGTTACAGAATATGGAGTCGCTGATTTGTATGGACGAACGGTGCGCGAAAGAGTTCAGGCACTTATTAATATTGCTCATCCGAAATTCAGAGATGAGTTGGAAGAGTATGCTTTACAGCAAAAATATATACCATCTATAAATAATAAATTGAGATGAAATAATGCGTTACTCATTCGAAAATATCAATCCTCTTGATTATAAACCACGCTTAATCATTTGGGAAGTATCGTGTAATTGCTTCAAGAATAAAACCGGCGTAGAACCATTTACAACAAAAGAATCTTTTGCTGTTTTAGACAGCATTGCAGAACTGTCGCGTCCTATAGTTGTGCTCGCTTCAAATTATGAAGGAAACCCGCCGTGCGACCCGCTGGATCGTCCGGATATAATCGACATTATTCTTTACGGAAATTCCATCGGCTTGAAAATGATAGTAGAGACCACCGGCGATAAACTAAACAAGGATTTTAGAAACGTACTCAGAACGATTGGAACAAAAAGCATTCGCATTTTAGTAAATAATAAAATTAAGGAAAGCATCGAACACGGTTTTGAACAGTCCGAAGAATTTTTGGCGCTTCAAAAATTGCTCACCGAAGTAAAACACGACGGATTTGAAATTCAATTAGGGCTTCCTATAAACAAATTTGATGAACGTGAAATTGCTTATGAAATTGATTTCGCAGTAAGAAAAAATGCAAGAGGTATTTACTTTCATTTAGTAAATTCTGATATTAAATCAAAAAAGAAGAAAGATATTAATCAATTTGATAAAGAGGCTGTTATAATGTGGATAGCCAGGCAAAAGCGACTGTTACCCGATGAAATGTATTTTTCGCCACAATGCGTTCGTTATGGAATCAAGCACATAGAAGACGAGGATCATGATGTTAAAGAGTCGTGCAACAACGAAAGGTCGAGAATCGGACACTGGTGTTTAGGCGGCAAAACTTTTGCCTTTATCAGTGCAACGGGGAAAGTTCAAATTTGCAGCGCCTTAAAAAATGAATGCGGAAATCTCCGTAATGCAAATTTCAGTTTCTCAAAAATTTGGCACAACTCTGATATTTTTAATTGGGTTCGGTGTAATAACTTTACATGTTCGCAAGTACAAAAAACAGTTGATGAACCGATTCCGAAACGGAGAAATTATACACAGATTTTAGAACATCTTGAACATTAAAAGAGGCAAAACGATGAAAATCAAGAAACCAAAAAGTAAAAGCAAATATGCTATGGAAACACAGCTTATTTATGGTAAATCCATAAGTAAGAAATGGGATTATAACCACCACGTGATACCGCCGATTTCATCATCTGCAACATTCCGACTCGATACAACAAAACGCGGCGCTCAGGGTTTTATGGAATTTGCACATCACAGCGGCGACCAAAAAATTGAATCCTGCGCCCCCATTTACATCTACGACCGTTTAGGTGAACCAAACAAGGAATTGTTGGAAGAAAATTTAGCCGTTGCAGAAAAAGGCGAATCGGCTGTAACTTTCAGCACCGGTATGGCAGCTATCTCGGCAATACTTGGCTGTCTCACGGGTGTTGGCGACAATATAATTGCACACAATATTCTTTATGGCTGTACATACTCGCTGCTTACCAACTGGTACCCACGCTATAATATAAACACAAAATTTGTGGACTTGATAAACACGGTTAATTTAAAAAAGGAGATTGATTCTAATACACGTGTTATTTACTTCGAAACGCCTGTGAACCCGACTCTTGATATAATTGACATACCAGCGATAATAAAAATTGTTACAGAAGCCAACAAAAAACGTACGAAGTCAAGAAAAATATTTGTTGTAATAGATAATACTTTTGCAACTCCTTATTGCCAGCGTCCGCTTGAACTTGGAGCCGATTTCGTGGTTGAGTCGCTCACGAAAGGAATTACAGGTTTCGGAACAGATATGGGGGGTGTAGTAGTAGGACCGAGATGGAGTTACGATTTATTGCTGATGTACCGGAAAGATTTTGGCGGTTCGCTTGCGGCAAAAAGTGCCTGGCCCATTATGGTTTATGGTTTACCGAGTTTACCAATCCGTTTTAAACAAGCGATGGGGACTGCACTTGAAGTAGCAAAGTTTTTAGAGCGCGACCCGCGTATCGATTATGTGCGGTATCCCGGTTTAGATTCGTTTCCACAATCGGCTTTAGCCCGCCGGCAAATGTATGATTACGATGGTAACTTTGCACCGGGTGTTTTATTATTTTTTGCATTCAAAGGTAAAACTCCAAAACAACGCAGAGATCGGGGTGAAAAGTTTATAAACATCTTAGCAAAACAAGCTTACTCAATTACATTAGCTGTTAGTTTGGGAATGATTCGCACACTTGTAGAACACCCCAGTTCAATGACACACGCAGCAATACCTCCGGAGGAACAGATTAAAAAGGGAATCGATCCGGGCGGTATCCGCCTCTCAGTTGGTATTGAAAAGCTGGGAGATATAATTCACGACTTGAAGACAGCATTAAAAAGTATTTAATTATTGAATAGTTTTTTGGTAATCTACTGCTGTCTTCCGCAAGCCTATTTCAACAAAAATATGAACAGCTTATTAAGAAACTGTTGAAACAGTTTGTCAATATTATTCTTGGCTGTTAGCACCTCACTAAAGAGACTGTGTGATAACTATCGGAACTCATCCCCTGCCCCTTCTCTTAAAAAGAGAAGGGGAGAATTGAACTCAGATTCAGCAAGTCCCTCTCTTCGTAAGAGAGGCCTGCCCGCCTCTGCGAATTCGTTGAGGCAGGCGGGGATTT
>CAMTWO010000034.1:0-17688 GCA_947085405.1 uncultured Ignavibacteriota bacterium | reverse complement strand
TAAAAACAATTTTTTCAATAACTATTACAACTCCTTATTCTCATACAAAACATACAAGATTACTCATAAAGAATCAGGAGCAAATCGATCTGCTGAAATTATTCAATGTACTTTAGGGTGTCCCAATGTCGAAGTCAGGAGAAGGGGCAGGGGATGAGTTCCGATAGTTATCACACAACCTCTTGACCCAGAGAGGTAAAGAAAAAATATATCAACTACTACACAAATCGGGGGTCCTACTTATTATCCGTGCGAAAGGACAAAGTTTTAGAATCAATACGAGAAAAATGGGTGCTGTAATGCGGAAGACAGGACTTCTCCAATCTAATGGATGCAAATGCCGATAATATTATTATGATAAAAGCGACGTATTGGTTTAGTATGTAAAAAGTAAGCCCCAGCTTTTTTAGCCGGGGCTTTTATTTACCCTCTCAACCTCGGGAGATGGTTGTTAGTAGAGCGAATAGCTACCTCAAGAGGATCATTTTCCGTACTTGAATAAACCTCTGACTTGGATCATTCACACTTGTTGCTTCAAGACGGTAATAGTAAATTCCACTTGCAAGTGATTTTGCATTCCATTCTACATCCTTATATCCAGCTGATTGGATGTCGTCGATAAGAGTTTCAACTTTCTGACCTAATATATTAAATATGTTTATAGTTACTTTTGCTTCATCGGGTAGAGCATATTTAATGGTTGTTGTCGGGTTGAATGGGTTAGGATAATTTTGATATAGTGCAAACTCTTTTGGAATATCAACTGTCGCCCTAACTATTAACTTCACAACCAAATCGGGATTAGTGATGTTGGTTGAGTCGTTGTGTTCCAATAGAATTTCTTGGTTGCCAAATTTGATCGCTACATTATTCATTTCCGTTTTCAAGTCCCAATAGACTTTCAGCGGATATTTTGCATTAGAAATAAGGATTGGAAAAGACTGAGGGACATTACCATCTATTAATTCAAGATTACGATTTGAACTATAGCGAATACTAAAATCGGCTGCGGGTGGCAAAGGTGGAAGTTCGTATCGTTCCAGATTGATGTCGTCAGACTTCATTGTAAAATACAATTTTTGCTTTCGACCGTCTGCATCCTCAATCAACAGATAATTCAAGTCCGCTAAATTGATTGATTTCGTCAAGACTGGAGATGCTGACCCCGGAGGTCTAAACGATCTCAATATAATCTGACCCGCGTGGCTGAACTTTACCCAATATCCATTTCCAGGCACCAGAGTATCTGGATTAAAATATCCAGATACGTTTTTGTATCCGAAGAAATTAGATAATATTGTAAGTGGAGGTACAGTAACTAAATCACTTATCGCAACAGGGTAAGTATTACTTCCGATAATATTCCACTTTTCTAACACATCAATTGTATCTTCAATAATCGGAATACCTCTGAGAGGAACCGTATGTTCGGATAAAAATTTTATCCAGTAACCCTTCCCATTTTCGAGTGTTTGATAGTCACGATATCGTCCCTCAAATCCAAATGCCGCGGAAGATGCCTCAGGAAAAAGAATGCGCGACCTAAAATCATCAACTGTTAACGGAACGGATAACAAATTCCATCCGCTTGTTATTTGTAATGAGATAACTTTTTCTGGATTGACTGTAAGACGTAATGGTATGGTCTTTTTCCGGTTATTGGGATCGTTGTTATTAATTATGATGTTCGCATAGTATTCGCCATCATATATTCGATTAGCGTCGACATTAGCTGTTATATCTATACTAGTATTTGGTAAAACTCTTCCACCTGTTGGGTTTACAGTCAACCAACCACCTAAGCCGTGTACGCGTACATCATCAATCCACCAACCTGGAAATCTGTTATTATAATGATCACCAGTATCAAAATAGAATCGGAGCTTGACTATATTTCCGATGTATGGCGTTAATTGATAACTACTTAAAACCCAACCACCACTAAGTCCGGATGGTGCATTCCAAAAATCACCTCTGAGATGTTCCCAGCTTTCGCCATCATTAGTAGAGACGTCGACCATACATCGATCATAATTATGCTCTGTGTGGTAATACTCAAAAAATTCGAGGGTAGCGGATGTCCGCCCACGTAAATCTATAGGAGGAGAAATAAGCGCATTATTTATTCGCTGTCCGTTAAAATAATTGCCTTGCGAAACTACACCACACCACCAACTCTTGTTCGGACTGTTATAGTTTGATTGAGTTAAATGCCAGAGGTCTTGACCGGTTAGAGCTACTGTAGTCCAACTATTTATACCGCTTTCCATATCATCCGAGAAAATTAACTCACCTGAATTTCGTATTAATTGTAAAGTTTTTAAATTACGCTCCGCATGCGTACCGGGTTGTATTGGTTCGATTTGAGATAATAAATTTTGAGCATCAATATCTCTATCTCCGGTCAATTTTTCCTTTTGTACAGGTACAGAGAATGTTTTTATTACTTCAAATAATAAATCCCCCTCACCAACATTACCAAGTGTAATAGTCTGTGTTGTACTCACCCCTTGATCGAGGTTGATGACGATAGAATCGGTAACCACGGTTACTATAGGCGCTTTAACTTCCATAGTAACTGGAACCGTTATACTTTGTCTAACTGGATCGTTACTGTTAATTTTTAGATAAGCAGAATAAATTCCAATATTAAGATCCTTTGTATTTACTCTTATGTTAACCTCGTGAGTTTCACCTGGAGGACAAGTTCCAAAAGTTGGTGTTGCTCTTATCCAGGATGGTAATATACCTCTACCTGTTGTAATAATGTATAAACTATCTATTTCTGGATCCGTGATAGTAACGCTTGTTGAACTTAGCATATCGATATTAACTATTTGTCCACCTCTTGTATCTATAATCTTAGCTCGACCGACATAATCAACAAGGTTATTCTGCCAAGTTAATTTCATTGGAAAACTATTTTCACTTGGTTGATATTTAACAAGATATGTATCTACTTGTGTAGTGGTGGTTGATGTTCTCAAATCTCGCCAAACACCCATACCTAAATTATTCCTCCCAGGGAGATCAATTAATCTCGCATCAAATACCCACGGAAATGGGGGGAATATTTCGGATTCACCTAAATGAGGATCAATACCATACGTAGCGTAAGGATGAATGCCAAACTCGACAACGCCAGAATACCCAACATAGTCTTCGATACGCAAAGGAATTATGTATTGTGTAGAAGCTTGAGACAATGGTGTAGAGAATTTTAGATTTGAATCATCTGCCAGAATAAGTAAAGAATAATTTAGAGAATTGCCCCCAGAATTTTCGATCGTCAGTATCCTTGCTGAACTATCGTCAATACTCATTTTTATGAACATTGAATCGGGACTTATATTAATAACCGGGGGAGTGATTCCTTTTCCAGAAAGATAAATATGCACCAAAGGCTCATCTGGGTCATTACTCGTAAAAGAAAGAATTCCATCAATACTTCCGATAGTACTTGGTGTAAATGATATCAAAATATCACGCTGATTTCCTGGTAAAACTTTAAAATTGGTCAGATGTGAAGAATAATCACTGATATTTGGAGTTACTTCGCTAACTATTAATGTATCCGTGCCTTGATTAAATACAACTAATGATTGCGTTTGCGTTGTACCAACATAAACAGAACCGAACTTTAAAGAATCAATCGAAAAACTAATATCTGGGATACCGGTTACATGTAGATGAGTAGGAACTATTACTGGATTTTCATCTGGGTCGTTACTGTTTATTATGATGTCGGCATCGTAATCCCCACCGTTCAAACCCGTTGCATCGAAGATAACAGCAATATCCATTGATGAACCAGATGGAACAGTTCCAGAATTCGGGTTAGTCGAAAGCCATCTTAGTGACGTTGCGAGAGTATACGCCAAAGCGTTCGGCAACAATGGGTCTCCGCTGCTCCACCCCGCGATATAACCAAATTCCCATGTCATCCCCGTTGCAACAAATTTTCCACTTCCTACTTTATACTCTACAGTCGTCGGGAACCCGCTCCCGTTCACGACAATGGTCGTTGCATTCTCGGGAAGATTCTCGAACGCCTCATGACTCGCATGATATCCAAACAACGGATCAGTTGTGCCAACAACAATAGGATGTGAAGGTTCTGCTATGTAATTGTAAACATGTAAAGCCTCTACACTTTTTGTACGCATGCCTCCGGGAAAGGGAAGATTTGGTACTCGGTCGCTGGTATATGTGGCACAGTGAAATTCGATATTTTTTCCCGCAGCAAGAAAACTTTCAAACCTACTCAAATTATTTATGTATGCTCGATAAAATGAATTTGGTTGTTGCGATTCAAACAGAATCATATCAAATGGAGTTAAATCAATCGTACCCATTTGTGAGGAAGTCGCAGCGGAAACGGTGGCGCCCAAACCTTCTAAAATTGGCATGTTCACATTGAATCCCCAAGCCAAATTATCCCGGAAAATCAATACATTCTTTACACCCAATGATGCGGCTTTTAGAATCGATTGTCCTTGTACCGAGATAAATGAATTATCATTGCTATTCCGTTGCTTACCTTCGCTCAATTGGTTTTCTGAAGTAATGATTTTTGTTTTCCGTTGTGATTGAACTGGAAAATTAGATTTAGAATTTACTTTTTGAGATACAGATATATTCTGGTTTCCCTCAATTGCAATCGCAAACGTCAAATCACTCGCACCTGTATTCTCAATCGTCAATAATTTAGTTGCTTGTTCACCTGTGTAAAGACTGGTATCCACTGATGTCGGGGAGACTGCAATATCAGGCGGTTCAGTTCCTGCACCAACTAAATCCACTTCCAATATCTCTTCATCAGGATCATTACTTGTTATGGTTAAAGTTCCATCGCTTATCCCTACATTATTCGGAGTAAAAGTAACAATAACTTTCTGTTGTTGTCGAGGGTTTAAACTGAAACTGTTAATATTAACTGTATAATCACTGTTATTGGTACTAATGTTACTAACTGATAATACGTCTGTCCCTACGTTGGAAACAATTAATGTATCGCGCTTTGATAAACCAATAAATAATGAACCAAAGTTTAAAGCTGTATCCGATAGCGATACATCGGCTACACCAGTTACATATAGATGAGCAGGAACAAAAACTGTATTTTCATCAGGATCGTTACTGTAAACTTCGATCGTACGATAATAGTCTCCCCCATCCATACTTGTTGCATTGAATGTTACATCTAGATCCATTGAATTACCCGGCACAATTGTTCCTGAAGTGGGTGATACGCTAAGGAAATTATAACCTCCTACTATCCAATCAACCATTTGGTTTGCAAACAACCGGGTATCCCCAAACGATAAATTCCAATCCTCACTGAATTCATTTCCGACAGCAATAACTTTACCTAACCCAAGATTCGACACAGCAACATGCGTACGACCAACATTATCAAATACAAGAGTTTGGGCAGGTAAAGTAACTGTGCAATACGAACCATACGCCCACGCAGCTATTGTGTCAACATTTTTCGTTATATCGTGTGGTAATATATTTGTCAGAATTGCATCATAGAATGTTCCCGCGCTTGTTTCTTGAATACCTGTACCTAAAAGTAAGGCATTAATCTTAGACATCGACGAAGAATTATCACCTTGGAGAATTAAATCATTTCCCACTTGCACCCAATTTCTAATCGCGCTTAAATCGGATGTTGATGCACCGTATATGGCATCATCAATAAATAGAACATCTAAACTATCTAATAATAATGTCGATATTGGAAAAACCACGTTCCGTATTGTTGCACCCCTATTTTTCAAATCACTCGAAATGACATAATAGTAATAGGGATTTGTAAATCCGATGTATTTACCGGTCAGGTCTAATAATTGAGCAGTTATATTTTGTGCGTAGAGCTCCTGACCGAACAAGGATTTATTATCGTTCTCTGACTTATCGATACCAGAAATTTTCGAAGCATCTATCTTTATTGAAGGGAGTGTATATGAATCAACGCGATTAGATGCTTTATTCCCAGACGCCGACGTAATAGATATATTAAAGTGAAGGTTGCTAGCTCCGGTATTGCTAATAGTTAAGGATTGAGTATCTGTTTGCCCTGTCAACAAGTCGGCAAATAATGAATCGGGTGTTACATTAATATCAGGTGGTTCAACTCCAACACCTCGTAACCCAACTGTTACAATCGGTTCATCTGGGTCATCACTTGTGATAGCTAATGATCCTTCACTTAAACCTAAATTATTTGGCGTGAATGTTACAACAACTTTTTGTTGTTGCCGAGGATTCAGACTGAAACTAGTGATATCAACTGTATAATCACTGTTATCGCTACTGATGTTACTTACCGTTAATACGTCGGTTCCTACATTTGAAACAATCAGAGTATCCCTCGAAGTTCCTCCAAGAAACATAGTCCCATAATCCATTACAGTATCAGAGAGAGCAATATCAGCTGCACCTGTTACATGTAAATGGGCAGGTACACTTACTGTGTCTTCGTCAGGATCATTACTTGAAATCAATATATTTGCATAATAATTTCCTCCATTTAATCCAGAGGCATCGAATTTAACAATTAATTTTAAACTATCCTGCGGAGAAACAAATCCGATTAAAGGATTGACGGCTAACCAATCTGAAATTCTTAAACCCCTGTCAATTACACTTTGTAGATCAGTCAAATTTTCACCAGCCCCAAAGGCATTAATAATTTCTTTTGATGTGCCACCTCCTATATTTCCTAAATTATAATGCAATAATTCCAATCCGTCATAATTATATACGGGTCCTGTTGGATAATTAACTGTCGTTGTTCTAGATTGAAAATCACCCCAACCATCAATATCCATCGCATCGGGTGTTTGCTTGCTTGCTATAGTTGTGTATTTAATATCGTATGCGTATATCATATTCCGGGACATATCATAGTTCCAATTGTCATCCCCGTAGTCGCCATCCACATCCCAATCAGCATAACTTTTAAATACAATATCTTCTAATAATAATCCAGAAACATTTTCAAGTGTCGTTTTAACATTAATATATTTATCACTTCGTGTGAAAGTAAACAATCGAGTGATTTTTAAATACCCATCGCTTGTTCGCGCTTCAACCTTTACAATTACCTGATATGGATCATTCACTATTTCTGTATAGGATAGAGGAATAATACCACTTCGGTAATCATAAGATGCGTATCTGATATTATCATAACCGCCAATCCTGTAAGCAATCGTGTAACCAGATATCCATGCGCCAACTGCCAAATGTTCATTACCGATTGGATACCGGAAAGGCATAATCTCGCCATAGTCGCTTATTCCAAATTGTAAATAATCTCCACTATAAACACCAGCGGCTCTACTCATGCTCGAAGTCGGCAAAGTTTCATTTAATGTAGGTTCTCTATTTACCTTTTGTTCAGTACGAATATCTGCTTGATTAACATTTCCATTATTTATTTCTGTATTGATTGCCGTATGTTTTTGTAGCAATTCTGTTGTTTTAATAGAAATATTAAAATTCAAATTACTAAATCCATTATTATAGATCGTTAGAGTATCTACCCTTGTCTGGCCAGTTAATAAATCAGCAAAAAGTGATTCAGGTTTAACATCAATATCTGGAGGTAAAATGCCTACACCTCTCAATCCAACTATTACAATCGGTTCATCAGGGTCATCACCTGTAATAGTTAATGATCCTTCACTTAAACCTACATTAGTTGGCGTGAATGTTACAACAACTTTTTGTTTCTCTCTGGGATTCAAACTGAAACTAGTAATATTAAATGTATAATCATTGTTATTGCTACTAATGTTATTCACCGTTAATAGGTCTGTTCCTACATTTGAGACAATCAGAGTATCCCTCGAAGATCCTCCTATAAAGACATTATCATAATCCAGTAAAGTATCAGAAAGAGCTATATCAGGTACACCCGTTACGTGCAGATGAGCAGGAACTGAAACTGTATCTTCATCAGGATCGTTACTTGTAATCAAAATATTTGCATTGTAATCGCCTCCATATAATCCTGTCGCATCGAACGTTACTGTCAGGTCGGCTGAACTGCCCGGAGGAACAACACCAATGAGCGGTTCAACATTAATCCAAGTTTGAGTGTTTTGCAATGCTTGAAAAGCATTGAGTCTACCCCCAGTAACTGTTTTTCCTGCAAGCGCTGAAATTGGATCGACAGATGATAAAATGATATTTTTAACATCTGACCCACCTAGGTGAGAATTAAGCGATAAGACCAAACCTGCAACTCCAGCAACATGAGGCGTTGCCATAGATGTCCCACTGTAACTGCCGTAGTTGTTTCCCGGTAATGTACTGTAAATATTGGAACCGGGCGCTCCTAAATCTACAGTAAGCAAACCATAATTGCTGAACGATGACATCTGATCATCCGATGTTGTTGATGCTACAGAAATAATGTTACCTAAGTCATAACACGACGGGTAATTGGGGTTGATATCTGTATTCATTGAACTATTTCCGGCTGCGGCAACAAAAAGTACTCCGGCGTTTCCTGCCGCCTGGATCGCATCGTACAGCCCTTGTGAGTATCCACCTCCACCCCAACTGTTGCTTGTTAGTCGTGCGTTCATCATCGTTGCATATTCCACCGCACTGATTGCACCATCTGTATAACCACTCCCCCCGGCACTTAAGAACTTTAACGCCATGATCTTGGCTGACCAACATACTCCTACCACACCTTTACCGTTGTTACCTATAGCAGCGATTGTCCCGGAAACATGTGTCCCATGTCCGTTATCATCATATGGATTGTTATCATTATTAAAAAAATCCCATCCATACACATCATCTATGTACCCGTTACCGTCATCATCAATTCCGTTGCCCGCTACTTCTCCCGGATTCGTCCAAATATTTGTCGATAAATCTTCATGGTTGGGATCGACTCCTGTATCCAATACACCAATGACGATATTCGTACCGGTGGTTCTATCCCACGCCGCCGGTGCACTGATCTTCTGCATTCCCCACAACTGTGTGAAAAATGGATCATTCGGAATTTTATCAATCGCATGAACAACGTAATTGGGTTCAATATATTCAATAGACGGATCATCTTTATATCTCGAAATTGCATCCTCGACTGTTACACCCGATAGGTTCCATAGCTCAGCTCCTGTCAATGAAAATTTCTTCGCAACAGTTGCATTCACATCAGATTGTATTGATGATGCTTTGGTGGATAGAATCTCTGTCTTAAATTTTACTATTACCTGATTAGGTTTGTATTCAGTCTTTGCTTGAAAACCTGTATTCGTTGGGGGTGTCTTCAATGTCTGCTTCACTGATACATTCACTTTATCAATACTTGCTAACCCAAAATAATCAAGTGAAATTTTATAGGTAAGATTACTTACACCTGTGTTACTTATGGTCAGCGTCTGTGTCTCCATTTCTCCCGTGAACAGATTAGAGCTCATTGATGTCGGTGAAACAACAATATTTGGCGGTTGAATCCCTACTCCACTTAAATCCACTTCCAACGTCCCCTCATCAGGATCATCACTTGTAATTGTTAATGTCCCAACTCGTTCTCCTACCACGCTCGGTGTGAAAGTAACAACGACATTTTGGCTTTGTCTCGGGTTCAAACTAAAATTAGTAATATCGACGGTATAATCAGCTTGATCAGATGTAATGTTACTTACATTCAATACATCCGTCCCAACATTAGATACTCTCAGCGTCTCTCGCGATGCAACTCCGATAAACACTGTATCATAATTAAACGATGTGTTGGAAAGTGCTATATTGGGTGCACCTGTAACATGCATATGAGCTGGAACTCTCACTGTATCTTCATCAGGATCGTTATTTATGATGAATATGTTGGCATCGTATTCTCCCCCATCCTTCCCAACAGCATTGAATGTTACATCGATATTCGCTGATGAACTGGGTGGGACAACACCAGAGGAAGGACTGACCGTAAGCCATCTTGGTCCAACACTGAACTCAATCGCATAATTATTCTTTACAACAGCTGGACTGATAAAGAGATTTCCCGTTCCTCCGTTACCCATACCCATCGTCTGATCTGGACTCTCAATCCCGATGCTATATGGATCATCGGGTGCTGTTAAATATTGAAATTTAATTCGGTTAGAACCTTCAAAAAATATAATTTCGAATGTTTTACTTTCACCACCACCAAAATTAGGAATATTATTATATTCAACAACAAAATATCGATTAGGAGATATTCCAAAGGTTTTATATTTAATATAATTTCCTGTCGGTGGAAATAAATCTTTCCCAAACGGAACAATGCACCCTAAAAATGGATCAAATGGCTCGATGTACGGTACCGTAGGGGGGTACCAAAAATGATAACCATTAAAACTTACCCACCCATTCGACATGATATTAACCGTCGTATAATCGGTTCCATAATATTTAAAATTAAAACCAAGCGGTATTCCAGTTATATAGCTATCATCTGATAGATTTATCGATGTCCCTGAACTTACGTCCATCCAATTAAATACTGGTCCACCGGGTTCATCACTATCCTTCCAACGGTACCCGTATGGATCAGGTCCTCCACTGCCAAGCGTCATAGCTGGATAAACACGTGTATCAAGCTCACCTTTATTGATGTTGATTAATGGAAATGGAGCAGAGCTTGATAACAAATTATTAGGTTTCGAAAATAATCTTTTCAGTACGGTGGTTTTATCTTCTATTACAATATTAAACGATAATTCACCCAATCCACTATTGTTGATGGTCAATGTTTGTGTTGTGTTGTCTCCTGAATACAAATCGGCGAACAATGAATCAGGCAAAACACTAACTTCAGGTGGAACTACCACCACAGAAAAATCTGCCGTCATTGTTGGTCCTGAAACACTAATATTTCTTACGGCAACCGATGTATTGTTAAAATTGTAATCTTTACTATTAGGTGTTGAGCTATTATTAAAAGCGGTATTGGAAGTTGAACCTGGATATGGATCACCTGTATCACCAGAATTTACATATTTCTCTAAATCCCACAAACCATCGGCTTGTTCCAAAGCAACTTGATAATGGCCATAATCAGTATATCCCGGATACCATTGATTATTATTTCCATATTGAGTTTCATCTACGTGATATATACAAAGTCCATCACCTCGCAAATAAGTATCGAATCCAATTTTCTGTCTGTTCTCTACCAAGAAATATTCTGTACCCGGCAAACCATTAGTCCATAATTTATATATTGTTGGATTATCTTTAACCGCCGGAATATTTACGCCTGTAATATTAGTACCAATAACAGTCGGGGTTACAAATCCCATTGCATACCTAGACCATGCATCAGGGTGAGCGGGGGAACTACCTAAAGTACCATTCCAACTTCCACCAGCCATCAAACTCCAACGACCAAGTCCCCTCGAATCGTATCCATAATCATATAGATCAGGAAGCCCGAAGATTGAATGTCCTGCTTCATGCGCATATACTCCACATGTCATATCGCCCGGTGTTGCCCAATATTCCGGTTCCATCGAATAAACATAAGCGTAAACTCCATCAACTAATTGAGGTGTACTCGTCTGCCATTTGTGCGACCAGATATGATTTGGATTTCCCGTATACTCAGCACCTTGTCCTGCATGAATGATAAATAATGCATCAACATAACCATCACTGTTGTTATCATATTGAGAAAAATCTACTATTGCATTCGCGGCTGCAACGGCATCCTCTGTTAGCTTTTGAGCATTTTGAGGATAGCTTCCAAAGCCATTATTTCCGTTAACATAATAACTGTAGTTTTGCGGCATATTCAGCCATCCGATTGAACTTGGTAAATTAACAGTAACAATATCTAATTGTCCGTACGAAACTTCTGTAAAGTATGTTCGCATAGTGTTACCACTTGTCCCATAAAGAAGATTATCGAAATAGGATTCAGCAACTTGTGAGGGGTTATCCGTAAACCGTACAAGTATCGCTATTGCTTTGAACGTTGTGGATTTCTTTCCCTTGAGAACTTCGTATGGTCTAAATCCTTCGACGAATGGTGTGGCTCCGTTTATTCCTCTTGCTAAGGCTTCAGCTTTTTTATCAAGATGATACGGTAAAGCAATTTTCCCTTCCCGTATTAAACTATCAACGCGTGGATGTGGCGGGATCGAACTAAAACTATTTTTAAAGAAAATAATACTAATGATACTTATTAAGAATATTTTTAAAAAATTAAGATTAATTTTGGACATAAACATTCCCTCAATGATTAATAATTAAAATTTTTAAACAAATGTACAAGACCTCAATCTTTTAAAAAAATCCCTACTCTATTGAAATCGAAAATAATTGAAGTCCGAACTTTATCTTATTAGAACCTTATTTTCTAAAACCGCTACAAAACACAATTCATTTTTGACTCTTCATTGATATTATACTAAATAGATTCCATAATGTCAATACATTTTTCCTTTTTTAATAACTTTTCGATACATCATACACATTCGGTAATTTCGGGTCGGTTTTACCGCCGCCCGACCATTCGCCGGCTTTCGCATCCACCGCTCTGAAATCGCCAATTCCAGCACCGCCGTGGTCATCTTGCCCACCAATTAATACTGTGAACCGCCATTTTTCGTTAGGAATTCCAATATATTTTTGTGGTATAGCAAACTCGATAGTCCCGGTCGAAATATCTCCTAAAGGATTTAACACATCATTATCAACAGGAATGTATTGAGCTAAAATTTTTCCATCAGAATCATCAACGCGAAGACCACCACCAACATAAATTACTTTCTCAAAAGCTAACGCGGGTTCGAGTATAAACTGGGAGTTCATCCCAACATCCCTTTTACCTGAATTTGCGATACCATCCTGATCGATTGCTATTGCCGCATAAGTTAGCTGAAAGCCATACTCCGGATGCCAGCCCGGATCAACAAGTTTCTTAAACCTCAATTTAAAATAAATATTATCATCGTCGTAGCTAACTTTGAAATTTATTATATCTAAAATTCCTTTTTGAAAATTTGGATTAAGAGGATATGTATATTTTCCGTTTCCATTATCGTCGCCAGCAGCATCGTCAATATCAAATAATTTTTTTGCTGAACTGTTTGATTTTTTGATTTCAGAATTATTGAGCAGCGAATATTCGGGCGCCCGCATCACCCGATATTCGTTTAAAACAACGGGCAATGCAAATTCGATTTCGTTAAAAATATTTTCATAAGGAATCGGTTTGTATAATATATCAATATCCGGTCTCGTAGTTTCAGGATTTATTTTTACAAGTGTTTGTCCTGCTTCGTCAACAGTTGCAATAAAATCGGATTTGGGCTGAATCGCTGAATTAATTTTAGCAACCTCATTTGAAGTCATTCGCAACTCTAAGTTTATCGTTATCGGCTTTTGAGTATTCACGTTTGAAATACGAACTGAGTATTTATCTTTTTTTGATACCGACATAACGAACGATTCATAACCGAATTTAATGGTTGCTTCAATGTTACCAAGCGCATCAGGCAACCGCGGTTTTATATTCACGATACGTTCATCTTCAAAATCGAATTTCACACCGATAAAATCCTGATACACATTTCTGATGAATTCCGCCAAGCTCCATGCTTGCGTGAATGTCCCGGAAACATCCGGTTCATTTGCACCCGGGCGTGGATGTGCATCTAAAAGTTCTGATATCGTTCCAACTGCACCCCGGTTAATTATTTGGTGCACTAAATTATCGGTTAGCTGATACGCTTTTTCCTGCTTTTCAAATCGGCACAACTCCGAAATCACTTCCCCGCTCAACCAAGTCCAAACTATACCTTGATGGTATGCCGCATCTTTTACGTAGTAAGGTAGGTTCTGATGATACGGATGGAATTGTTCGTCGGACTGATCAAGAGAGCCGACACCATAGACGTATGTAAGGTTAGTTACAACGTTAGCCAAAACATTTGCACGCGTTTCGTCATCCAGAATCGGTGCACAAAAGATTTGATTGGGCCGAAGTTTGGTATCGATAGTACCATCGGCATTCAGATGGTCGTATATGGAATTATTTTCCTGCGAAACAAAAGCTTGGTTAAAATTATTTTTCAATTCCTCTGCAAGTTTTATCCACTTATTTGCGAGTTGATTTTTCTTCAACAGCTTGGCAAACTCAGCCCCTGCAAGTAATTGCTGATACCAGAGTGCCTGAATATCATTCGCCCGATTGCCTCGCGGTGTCCAGGCGCCATCGGGTCCGACTGCATCCATCCATGTTTCTTCGTCGCCGTGAACTAAAAAAATATTTTTGTCGGAGTGGTACTTTAATGTTCCTTCAATTGACCTCTCAATAACGGGGAAAATTTCTTTTACAAATTTTTTATCCCCGGAATATTTGTAGTAATCGAGTGCGGCGATAACAAAGCGCGGTGTGCCGTCGGCAGTGTTGTACGATTTGTGTGTGGTGGTAATAATGTTAGGAATCCTGCCGTAGTTCGTGTTGGTTTTGTCTTTTTCCTGAAACGCAGCAAACGAAGTCAGTATTTTTCGGGCTTCTGCAAAGTTTCCTGTAACGAGCGAAGCCCCCGGCAGCGATATGAACGAATCGCGCCCCCAATAATTGTTAAACCATGGAAGCCCTGCGAATATTCCTTTGGTTACCTGATTCATAATCAAAGCATCCATCGAAATTTTTGCCCACATTAAAGCACGGTTGAAACGATCGTTTTGTGTTTTGATGCGCGTTTCACGCAGCAATTTTTCCATCCGACTTTTCCTTTTTTCAATCAGTAAATCTGAATTTCGGAGTGAGTGCTTTAGTAATTCGATTGTTTCTTTTTTTGTATCACCGACACCAATCGTCAGTTTAAAACTTTTTTGTTCTTCGGTTGTTACCAATCCCGATGGCGAGTAATCTTTTTCAATTTTATATTCATCAGCGATAAAATTTAGTTGAGTGTTCATAGTAATTCCCAACCAAACAGGATAGTCAGCCTTCGAAGTTCGTTTCATATGATTTTTTCGGGCGATTAAAAGAACGTTATCAACAAAATCAATTTCGTAATCAGCTTGCCTTTTAAAATCGGATAGCAGCGGGAAGATATTTACTACGGAGGCATTCGGTAAGGTAACGTCGATTAACAACACCGGCACACTGTCCAACAATGTAACCATTTCGGCAGCACCGTTTTTATATTTTCTGAAAAGTTGGTGAGGATAAACAAGCGTCGAAGCAGTATTCTTTTTATCCATTTGTAAATCACCGGCGATTATCAGATAATCATCTAAAAATTCGCGAGCCATCACATTTAGTCCCTGCCAGCTCGATTTATTTCTATCGTTCGTTTCGCCGTAATAAAATGCCGATTCTTTATTCGTAAAGCTGAATTCGCGCGATTGCTTTTTAACTTCAATCGCAATCTGTTCGACTAATGGAATCTCACCACCGTTTACGATGTGAGGCAACAACAGGATAAATAGAAGAATGTATTTTTTCATTTTTTAATTTCCTTTCCGAAAAAATATTTTAGTATATCATCGAGGCGTGCCTGCCAGTTCGTCCAGTTGTGCCCTTCAGGATATTCGGTGTAGTTTAGTTGAATTTTCCGTTCAATCAGTAAAGCTTTTGCGATACGCGAAACTATTTTTGTATCGTATAAAATTCCGGTATCGATGTACACGTTGATGTTTTTGTATCCACCTTCAGCAATCATTTCGATGACAGAAATATTCGCTTGCATATAAGCGGGCGATTGTGCGGCACTATTTTTAAAAACATCCGGTCGCGAGTATGAGGCAAAAGTTGAAATCAATCCACCCATCGAAGCACCCATAATCAACCTGTCGCTCGCTTCAGTTGAAATGGGATAATTTTTTTCTACGAATGGAACAAGTTCGTCGGTAAGAAATTTCAGATAATCTTCGCTCGCTGAATAATCAACCATTCGCATATTTGTTTCAGGATTTGCTGGGTCGGTGCGTGGGTCGATGAATATCCCGACGACTGGTCTGGTAACATTATTTGCAATCAGATTATCTAAAACATTATTCATTTTTGCGATGGATAAATACTCGCCTCCGTCGTTCACATAAACGGTGGGTAATTTTTTCATCAGTTTAGTAAAGGGCTGATAAATTAAAATCGGATGAGTGCGTTTTAAAATTTTACTCTCGAACCAAATCGTATCAATCTTTCCGTGAGGTATTCCGTCGTCGTATTCGATTTCTGTTGGGGGAGAATACTGCGGCATCCAAACATCTGAATTAAATCCGAAGCCGCCAAGCGCCCTAAGTTGATTCAAAGGATCGAGCATCCAAACGCTATCGACCCATATTTTGTATTCAGCACGACCGGTAACGTCAAGCGTATCGACACGAAAGAACAAATCTGTTCCATCAACTTTTTGCATCAACGATTTATCAACGTTCCATCCATTCAACTCGCCCGGAGCTGCGGCAATTTTCGCGTTGCCTCGATAGATAAAATAAACAAACTTCTCTTCCACGACAGGAATTTTGTTGGTCGAAAGGTAGATAGAAATCATCGCCGCTTTTTTAACGCTGTCGGTTTCAGAGTGAAGTGAGTCTATTAGCTCAGAAAATTTTTGCTGTCCTAAAAATGTTGAAGTTATGATGAATAGAAGGAGTAGTAGTTTATTTATCATTTTTATGCCTTATATTTTCAAAAATATAGGGCTTTTCGTTAAAATTAACAAGCTGTTTGAAAAAGGTGTTGGAAATATTCATTAAGTTTCTTAATTTGACGGGTAATAATTAACAAAACAAAGGAGTATAAATGGAACAGATCGAACAGACACAACAAACAACATCATTAATGGATCGCATCACGAATGTATTCGCTTCGCCGTCTGAACTTTTTGATGAAGTCGCAGTGAATAAGGTGCAAACAAGTTCGTGGCTTGTGCCGTTGATACTTACTATCTTAATGGCAATTTCAATCGTCGTTGCACTTTACTACAACGATTCATTACGTTCTCAAATCTATGATAAACAAGCAGAAAAAATGCACGAGGCGGTTGAGCAGGGAAAGATGACTCAAGAACAAGTCGATCAATATGTTGACGGAATGAGAAACAGCGGACCCGTAATGTTTGTTGCTATCGGCGGAGGGTCGGCAGTAATAATGACAGCAATCATTTTTTTTGCTGTAACTTTGATTTTTTGGTTAGTAATAAAATTTGGTTTAAAATTTTCAGGTCCTTACACTAAAATGCTTGAGGTGTTAGGATTGACAAGTATGATTGGATTTTTAGGTTCGATTGTTACAGTAATTATGATGTATGTATTCGACTCGATGACTGCCACACCGAGCGGTGCAATTTTAATTTTTCAGGACTTTGATGTGAACAGTAAATTACATTTGCTGCTTGCACAATTGAACGTTTTTACAATTTGGCAAATGGGAATTTTAGGAATTGGGATTTCGAAGATTACAAATAAATCAATGGTCACCGGACTTGGAGTTGCATACGGTGTATGGATATTGTGGGTACTCGCTTCTGTAATTTTTGGATTAGGAATGAGATAATTGAGTACAAAAATAAAAAAGCCCATGGAATATAAACACATGGGCTTTTAAGGAGTAGGATGAAACAATCTTTATTTCAACAAGATCATTTTGCGCTGTTCAGTATATGAACCTGTGTTTAAATCCGATGTTTGTGAAATCACTTCAAC
>CAMTWO010000033.1:0-80558 GCA_947085405.1 uncultured Ignavibacteriota bacterium | reverse complement strand
GAGTGTTTTGTCCTAAAATATGTTGCATTCACTTGGAAGTTATAGGCATGCCTTAAAAAAAGAGCCGACCCTGAAAACTCAGAGCCGGCTTAAGCGGTTAAAATTGCCTACCACTTTAGAGTCTTGTCCTTATCGCAAGAGAAGCATTTTTTTGACTTAGTAAAGGATTTAAATTGGAAGATTTCGTAATCGTATTCTTCCCTTTTCAATTACGACAACTGATTTATACAAGTTCTGGTTTGGAGTTAATTCAAAAACACGTTCTAATCGTTCAATACATTCTCCCTCGTTATAATTTGCACCTCTGAAGAGAATTAATCCGGTTTCTTCGATTCTTAATAATGCAAACAAACGAGTAAAATCTAAATCAGCCGTAACTACTATACGATTCTCTTGGATTGCTCTTTTTAATATTTCAGTATCAGGAGCAGACGATAACCCTATCTGGCTTGCATGCAAAGCATCATGCCCTTGTTGACATAACCATTTCGCCAAGTTAGGTGATAAAGGCATATCAACAAGAAATTTCATTTTGAAAATTCTAATGTTTCTTCTTCAGCAAGAAAGGCGGCATATAATAAAACCTCGTCTATATCTTCTGATTCAAGGTAGGGATATGCAATTAAAATAGTTTCTTTAGTTTCTCCTGAAGCTAACAAACCTAATAACCGTGAAACTGGAAATCTCAGACCGCGGATGCAAGCCTTACCTGTGCAAACGTTTGGATCGATTGTAATTCTTTTAAAATTCATATTTCTTTTCTCTTTGCAATTTCAATACTAATTTAATGATTTTCTATTAGCATAGCAAGTTAAGAAAAATAGCCCCAACATTTTTATATCTGTTGGGGCTATTAACAAATTTTATCCAAATGTCCTTATCTGATGAGGAGCATTTTTTTGACTTGAGTGAATGTCTTACTCGGATCAGCTATACTTGTAGCTTCTATTCTGTAAAAATAGACACCGCTTGCCACATTGACAGCATTCCATTCAACTAGTTTGTTGCCAGCTTGCTGTATCTCATCTGAAAGAATGGCAACTACTTGCCCCAGAACGTCATAAATTTTGATTATTACGCTGCTCGTTTGGGGAATTTGATATCTAAAATTCGTTGCCGGATTAAATGGATTGGGATAATTTTGATGTAACCTGAATTCAATCGGTGCAGTTTCGTTTACGATTAATAAAGAAACATTGATACTTACAACCTGGCTGTAATGTATCAGGCCGTCATTGTCTACCTGTCTGAGACGATAATAATACATACCAGAGGTAGTTAGTGTTGTGTCTATAAAAGAGTAAGACTTTGGCTCAAGGGTCGATCCATAACCTGGTATAAAGCTATTTTCGATCTCAGTAAAGTCTAATTCGTTTTCTTTTCTGCGTTCAACATAGAAACCGTAGTTATTAATTTCGCTGGTAGTCGTCCACTCAAGTTTCACATTGTTTCCTTCAACTATACTGCTCGAAAAAGACGAAATCTGCACTGGGAGCGGTCCACTATTTATCCTGCTTATTCCATCGGTGCTGTAACGGTCTGTATTGGTAATTATACCTCCAATCGGCTCATAAATTGCCCATGCTTCGTAGACAGTTTCGCTCTGATGATACCACACCTTCCACTGAAATATTTCATTGTTTGCAAATCCGTCTTTTGCGGGCGTCAAAGCATCATCACCAAAAGCGGATACAGCTATATTGGTATTTCCTGTCCACATCTCATAACCAGCACATTTCAGCGTACCGCTTGAATCATAGAAAACACCTATATAATCTCCATTGGTGAGAAGTACTCCCCCGATATTCGGGTTTGCAGTAAGTGGGATAATAATTATGTGACTTACTCCTGTATTAGTATATGACCAAGGTAGAGCAGCGAGGGCTTGGCCAAAATAAAAACAGAATACTAAAAATATTATTAAACATTTTGTTTGTTTCATATTATTTGTCTTTCATAATTATTTAATTAAAACCATTTTCTTTATATCTGTAAAGTTACCAGCGTTGATCTTGTAATAATAAACCCCAGTCGGGTAAGGTTGAGAATTAAACACTACCTCGTGGTAACCAGCATTGAGAGGCCGATTTAAAAGTTCAACGACAACCTCTCCCAACATATTATAAATTGTGATCCTTACATTAGTCTCCTCGGGTATAGTAAAGTAAATCTTAGTTGTGGGATTAAACGGATTGGGATAATTTTGCTTCACCTCGAAATGAGTTGGAATATTTGCTTGTGGATCAGAGATTTCTAACTTTTCAAGTATGCTGATGGCATTTGTTTCGTATACTCCAGTGCCAGATTGCCATGCAATTTTTACAACTTGTTTTTCTGTACCGGCTTTTTTATCCCATATTCTTAGAGTGAATTTCTGACCATCCGTTATACCATCTTGTTCAGAAGTAGTCTTATCATCACCCCATACAGCAATCGAGAAATTATCACCTGTATAGATTCCACTTCCTATCAATATTCCTTGTTCATCGAATACTCCGATTTCATCTCCTTCTTTCATTACTCCGGCAACAACTCTTGCTGGTATCGCAAGCGTGGCATTATTGTCCGTGGTATTTTTAATTACATAATGTTCCGGATTTTTGGAAACACTTTCCTTATTTTCTACAATCTCAGTCTGAGCAATTAATGTTGTGTTTGCCGGATATGTGAGTGACCGGGCAGTTGACATCTTAATCTGATAACCCTGACCGGGTTTTAAACTTCCGATTGTATTGATAGATAATAACGGTATATATGTATTTCCATTCTGGTCTTTTACGATAATTATATCGCTAACTATGCTGCCCAGCGCTGCCACTATTGACATTTCACTGTCACGTAGATAAGAGATTATACTCCAACCGATTGGAATGTTAATCGGTGTAGATTCGGGAATAACTTTTAGTCCTGTTATCTTTAGGGAGTCAAGACAAGACATCTTAATTTGATATCCCTCTGTCTTCACCCAGGAGCCTATTGTATTAACCGGTATAGATGGAATATAACTTTTTCCCGCTCCATTCTTTGCTATAATAACACATGAACGCGCATCTTTAAACACGCTATCCAATTCTGTTCTTAGGGGCTCAATGTAGCTTGAGATGATACTCCAACCTGACCTGATATTATTTGTATGTGTAACAAATCCCCCCACCAGTGATGCCAACTGGCTTATACCATTTGCAGTATATAAATTAGTGTGTGAAATTATTCCTCCGGGCGGGACATAACCGGCTTTCGCATCATAAGTAGTATGACCAACACACTTAAAAATCTTCCATTTAAATTCTTCACCCTCCGCAAAACCATCTTTTGCAGGAGTTGTGGGATCATCTCCAAACGCAGAGATAGAAATATTGTCCGTTCCTGTCCATACCTGGTAGCCACCGCATGCAAGCGTTCCGCTTGAATCATAAAACACACCTATAAAATCTCCGTTGGATATATTGGTCCCACTGATGTTTGGATGGGAACTCGTATCAATTATAATTGTATGATTATTTCCTGTATTTGTGACTGCCCATGGTGGTAAGCATTCTGCTGATTGGAAGATGGAAACCCATAACCATGACCTTGAACTAATTTGTATACCTACCATACCTCTCCGAGATATTGTTTCTGAATTTGGATCCACATCGATTAGAATAATCCATGAACCAGCACCGGATGGAAATATTTGCCAAATATGTATCCAATCTGAAAGATACCCAATTTGCCAACCACATGTGGATGATTGGGTAGTTAGTTTAATAGATCCTCTCCCACCACTAGGTGAATAAGTGGTCGGGCTAGATGTTGCACTATAAGAACACCACCCGCTTACAGCCACTTCTGAAATGTTATTCTGCATACAGATAATAGCTGGATTTTGATTACCACTATAAGACCCTTCGCCTACTCCAATCCATTCTTTGAAGTAATGAGGATAACTGGTAAAACATCCGCCAGAATTTATTTCTAAACATGTGTCCTTCGGATACCAACCGCTCTGTGGTGTGCCACCACAATAAGTCCCCCCGAGGTCTCCAAAATTCATGGTCAAATAATAATATGGTTTATAAGTTGCCGTAAAGACTGTATCAGTCGTCGGAGATATTTCATGTGTACGTGACCCGCCATCACTCCAATTGTTCCAAATATAATTAGGTGATGATGGAGGTTGGTACATCGTATCTGCAGAAATTGTATGGCTCGAACCTGATACCCAACTGAATGTCTGCGTCGTTGTGTACGGCGTCCCATCAACTGTGAATGGAGGACCGTTCAGATTTGTTTGTATTGTAACAAGAATTACCGAAGCGATTTTATTTCTTAAAATTGATATATTACTACTGCCGCCATTAGCAACGGCAATATCAGGTTTGCCATCTCCATCTAAGTCTCCTATCGCAGCTAACCATGGATTATTATTGGTTGCGTAACTCACTCTTGGCGCAAAAGACAAATTCCCGCCGGAGCCTGTGTTCTTTAAAACTGATACAGTATTATCTGAACCTGCAAAAACCAGATCCGGTTTTGCATCTCCATTTATGTCTGCAATTTGAACATTTTTTGGGTTAACGCCCACGGATATATCCTGTCTTTCAAATGAAATAACACTACTCATAGACGTATTTTTCAAAATTGATAACGTAGTTCCACCTACATTAGGAACTACAAGATCAGGTTTATCGTCATCCTGCAAATCACCTACGGCAATATTTTGTGGATTTGTCCCGGTAGAAAAATCCTGTTTCGGTTCAAGTTGTATTGTATCTGGAAGACTAGCATTCTTAAAAACAGAGACAATATTTAAACTTGATACAACAACGGCAAGGTCAGGTTTTCCATCCGCGTTAAAGTCCCTTAAAGCTACGCCTGTTGGATTATTTCCGACAAAAATATTCTGTCGTCGTGCAAATGAAATATTTCCAATTGTACTTTGATTCTTCAAAATAGAAACTGTACTTGTATCATAGTTTGTATTGACGATATCTGTTTTACCGTCACCGTTGATATCCCCAACCGCTATTAACCATGGATTTCTTCCTGTACCAATGTCAATCCTTGAAGCAAAAGAAATATTTCCCGTGGTGCTCGTATTTCTTAAAACAGAGATCGAGTTTCCACCCTGATTTGCTGCAGCTATATCTAATTTTCCGTCTCCATCAATATCGGCAGTAATAACTCCAAACGGCCAACTCCCAACGGCAAAATCAACCTTCGGTGCAAACGAACCGGAATTAATAATCCCACTTGTACTGATATTTCTAAAAACAGATACGACACCTCCGCTGGAATTAGCCATAATAAGATCCGACTTGCCATCGCCATCGATATCAGCAATAGTGACACTTCTACCCGGTCCGAAATCAACCGTTGAAGCAAAAGAGGTATTGTCGATTACCCCATCATTCGGAAATGTCACGAGAAATGGTTCTTTCGAATAAACAGTTAAACCATTGATTGTTAGCGTAATCGGAGAATATGTTGCACCTGTTGGTACTATTACAGTCAGAGATGTGTTACTCGCAGCTGTTACTTCGGCTCTCACCGCTCCAAAATAAACTATATTGTTTAAAGGCACTGGATCGAAATTCGTACCACTAATTGTGACCAAAGTCCCAGGAGGTCCTTCTGGAGGTGAAAACATTATTGAAGTTTGCTTCCCTTTTTGATGAATTCTAACAGTCGTATCTGCTGGTGATGAACCGCCAGATGAGTATAGCATTAACTGCCCAACACGGTCATCATTACCTGGATTTGGATCGACTTCAAAATTAACGTTACCCAAGCCAGGTGGGTACGTATAAGGTAACTTTATCCAAGGAACATCTGCTATGGCAAACCAATTACAATCTTTTTGAAGAGCTGCAAATAGATTCCCTACACCTCCGTTTGAATCAAACATTGTATCAGCAGCAACATGCATAATCTTGCAGTCAAGAAAATCTGCTCTCTCAGTAATTGGTCCACTCATACAAATTGTGGCCTCGTTTGATGGACCTGAATAGGAGCCATCTCCAGTACCCGCCCAACCACCAAAAAAATATTGGTCAAAGCCGTGATTTGAACACAAACTTGGTGCATATATCTGAAAACATGCATCTTTTGGATACCAACCACTTCCAGGTGATACAACACAATACGTAGTTCCTGTGGTAAACATATTCAAATAATATTGTGTTTCATAATTAGCTGTTATTACACTATCAGTCGTCGGAACAATAAAATTATGGTTCAGCGATGAACCATTGCTCCAAGAAGTCCAAACATGACGAACGCCCTCGGACTTTTCCTGAATACTATCAGTTCCGACGGAGTGGACAGACCCAGGCACCCAGCAAGGTGAAACTGGACTCATGAATTTTATGCCATCCAAAATTATTGAATCACCTGGAGGACTAGTTTGTATAGTTATGTTGGGCCAACCGTCTTGAATAATTTGATAAGTCCCAACTGGTGCACGTCTCCCGCCTTCTATGTATATCAATCCAGTTCGCGTCGCACTATCACCACAAGGAAGGGGGTCAATATCGAATGTCAACCCTCCATTACCATTTCCTCCACCAGAACCAACCAAACGAACCCAGCCCGGAGCAGATAGTACCCCCCAAGTGCAGCCTGGTTGAGCATAAACTCCAAAAGATATCCGGTCACCGGTTGGTCCAACATTCCCACTTGTTGGGTCGATAGAATACGAGCAACTACTGAAACTGGCTGTTTCACTGATTGGGCCGTTCATAATTATGTTTGCTGGGTTGTTTGTTCCAGTATATGATCCCGGACCAGAGCCAGACCAACCGTTAAAGATGTTACCTAAGAAGGGACCTGCACTTATCTGTACACTCTCACTACTGTCACGCCAACCACTGTACGGAAATGCATTACCACCTTCACTAGAACTCATCGTCAAATAGTACTGTGTTTTATAATAAGCTGTAATAATAGTATCGGTTGTCGGTGCAATAGTATGATTAGGTTCTTTACCGTCGCTCCAACCCGTCAGAACTAAACGTGTATCTATATAGGATGGGAAAGTATCGGGTGCTGAAATGGAATGAGTGGAACCACTTTCCCAAATAAATAATTGGGATCCCATGTATGGAACACCATCTACTATGAATATCGGACCATCTGGAATTGTCCGGATAGTCACCTGTATACTGTTTGGATTCTGGGCGGTTGTGCTTGAGTTGTTTGAATTGACTGTTTCGTTCAAAATTGCTATAGAAGCTGGAAAGTTGGTTGCCGCATTTATTGTTGCCGTTTGTGAACTTGCCAGTAACACGTTTGTGT
This sequence comes from uncultured Ignavibacteriota bacterium, assembly GCA_947085405.1. Lineage (GTDB taxonomy): Bacteria > Bacteroidota > Ignavibacteria > UBA10030 > BY39 > JASEGV01. Next base: position 73,280 of record CAMTWO010000033.1, on the reverse strand, counting down.
AAACAGGGATATTATGGTCTGGTTTTGATTCGTGCGGATCAATTGAGATTCGAAAATATGGTCCGCCTAGTTGATCGGTAGGTGAATTGATTGTGTCGGTAATACTATCATTCAGATTAACAATGCATCGCTCAAACGTCAAAGAAGCAAATCCGAACTGTGCAAACGATACTGTCAAAAAAAGAATTTTAAACATTTTCATAATCTCTCCTCTAAAAATATGTTTGATATTATTTTAATTTTTGGCATTTTGAATTGCCTTGGGAGAACAATATTATTACGATAATTTGGCGGGGAAAATACGCATGTATAGTACATCCCCTTACAAACCAACTGTTGTCCCGAATATTTATTATAACTTTTATATTGGAAATAAATTAATTATCAAAGACACTTAAAACAACCACTCTTTAAAACCCGAACCTTTCCACCACTATCAAAGGAACGCTTTATGTTTCCACATTTTGAAAATACTAAAATTTGCACTGAATGTCAAGAACATTTTTATATTTTTTGTAAAAAAACCTGGACTGCTCAAAAACGACGATTTTAGCCGCTTTATTATGCTTTTTAATACTCATCTAGTCAAGTTATTGTTATATATATATATCCTTGCATTTCACTCACTTTGCAGAAAATATATGCTATTTTTCCAAAATAAATTTCAAAGAGTGGGATAAAAGCCGAAAAGCTGTCAGAATAATCTGTAAAATGATTGAAAATCGAACATATTATGCGATTTCTACCAATTTAAACCGTTATATATATCCAGCGTCATTTCCCCTACTTTGTTCCATAAAAAACTATCTTTAATATGTTTACCTAAACCTGAGTCCTTTGGTTTTGCTATGGCTTTCCTAATCCCTTCAGCAATCGAATCAACCGAAGTCGGCTCAACATACTCGGCATAATCTCCAAAGTATTCTTCCGTTCCACCGTATTTTGTAATCACGATTTTTGCACCCGCAAGTCCGGCTTCTAATGCGGCAATACCGGGTGTCTCAAACAAAGAAGGTAATACAAAAACATCGCAAGCGGCATAGGCAGAAGCAAGAAAATCAGAATCGTTCGGGATATTATCCAACAATAAAATATGTTTACCTGCCTCTTTGCGAATCGCATCCAACTCTTTTCCCGCTTCCATCCTGCCAATAATTACAGCCGGTTTATCAAGCCGGTTTAAAGCACGAACAAGTCGAAGAACGTTTTTTCTTCCCGGTCCAATATGTCCCACGTTTAATATAAAATTCGAGATACCGTAAGTTTTAACAAACATCGAGGGGTCTGGATTTAAAAACCTCTCGCTGACGCCGTTCGGAACAACATGTATTTTCTCCCTTTGAACACCAAGCCCTAACTCAATCAGCTCTGCTTCCTTTTTCGTGTTTGGCAAAACAGCATCAGCCCATTTGCACATCTCGGAAACGAATCCATAATCAGTCCATACACCGCGTATTTTTTTAAGAACGGTCTTGTCGAACCACAACACCCGTTTGATATATTGAGACGAGTGGCTGGAAAAAAAGATAGGAGACACGACTAATTTTATTCCCAGCTTCGCCACTTCACGGGCAAAGTGGTAAGTAGCTATCCCGCTGCCAAAAATGTGGAGGACATCGCAGTCGCCTTTCTTAAGCGTTTGCCACATATCGAATAAATGCACCTCCACGCCCAACTTTTCCAAAGCGGCTTTGGTCTCAAGCACCTGAGTGCGAGGTCCCCCTTTCAGCATCATTACGGATTGATATGTCGCTAAATATACTTTCATTGTCTACCTGCGAAAAAATAATCTTCAATTTTATTTATTAACATCCAGAGATTAAACTTTCTTATACGCTGAATATCCTTTGGCAAAGGAAGCGGAATTTCTTTTTCCTGCCAGCTAATTTTATCTAATTCAATCAACGGCTCTGATGCGGTTATTGTTTCTTTTCCGGCAGGAGATGCCAATCTTAATCTTAATTCCGGAATCGCATGTTCAGTGTTCACATTCAGGATTGTTCCATCCTGATGAATCATAACTTTTGCTTTTCCCCTTTTCTTCCACCACTCGGCATATCGGTGCATTGTAATTTTAGGGACATCGATGGAGTGTACTCTCTGAAAAATCTTTTCTACTACATCAATATTTTCATTTGTCGGATGGTGGTAAAAAATGATTGGCTCATGCAGTTTTAATTTTTTCTCAATCTCATTTTCATAATACGCTATCATTTGTGCGGCTGTGTAACCCTGTCTTCTTAAACTTCCTATACAAATTGGATGCACAGGTATTTGCAACGTAGAATATTTTGTTGATGAAGGTAAGTTATCGTAATCGTAAGCAAACTCGGAAGAATACTCAAATTCCAAATCTCGAATTGCTTGGGCGAGTGCGGAATTCCATTTTCCAAAAGGGGCAGCAAAACCTTTCGGGTTAATTCCGTTCGCTTTCATAATTTCTAAAGCTTTGCGAATGTTTGAGTAGTTATCGGCGTAAGAGTCATACACCGTATGCTCGTAGCAATGAACTCCTATTTCCTGATTTTGCATTTCAGAGTATTTGCTAATCCATTTTTCCTGCGACTTCACATCTACAAACCATGTAATCGGAATCTGATACTTCTGTGAAAGTTTATACAAAGCATCGACTTGCTGCTCAGTTCCGTAATCGGTATCCACACGAAAAATGAAAACCGATTTATGACCATCCGGATAATACCATTTGTGTCCGAAATGCAAATTACAATGTGAATAAATCAACTCAATGGATTTAGTAATTAAACGTCGAAGCGAACCTTTGGAAACTAATGAAACATTTTCATACGGCAGCCGCTTCCCGTCTGCATAAAAACTTTTCTTTTTCGAGTTTGTATTTTCAAATAAAGCATCAACATCGAATGGCAATATTACAACAAAACCATCTCCGAATTTACTCGCCAGAACAGCAGGTATATTTTTATCAGTCTTTAAATGACTGGCGCCTTCTGATATTGTGGCATCAGTATAAACATCTATAATCTCGGAATCAGCAAAAACTCCTAGCAAATCGGAAACAAGATACTTGATATAATCTCTTTTTGATCTTTCAAGTGATATATTATCAATCACAGCAGCCGAGCATACCACACATCCGCCTGTTTCAATATATTTTTTTACAGCGAGTAACTGATGCGTTGTAATATCATCCGAAAGAACTATTATCGGAAACCTGTTTAATTTTACCTCATCAACATTACTACAAATCGAGAAAGGAATTCCGATTTGAGATAACACACTTTCCCACCCATCCGACTTTCCTATTATTCCAATTTTTATTTCCATAAGAGCAGTTCTTTAATTTTTACAATATCTGATTTATAAACACATTTGAACAGATAAATTAAAACGGAATAAACTATTAAGCCCGCAATAATTGAGAGGGCAACGTTGTATGTTATTGTATAGTAAATAGTTAAGCCCATAGCAGCCAGTGCAGGCATTCCTTTTAAAATATAATTTATTATATCTACTTCTACAAATTTTGTAAGATATAATTTGAAAGCAATCAGGATTAGCAATTCGGCAGTTACAACTGCGATTGCCGTTCCGAGTAAGCCAAAGTGATAAGTTAAGAGAAGAACGAGGATTAAATTTGCAATCGCTCCGAAATAAATAGTTCGTGCAAAATATTTTTCCTGTTTGATTGCCACTAATGTGTAACCTAAAACGGAATTCAGCATCGTGATCAAGAAATAGCCGATGAGAACCTGGAATATGATAATTGAATTTGTGTATTGAATTCCAAAAACTAATTTAATAAGCGGTTCAGCAGCGATGATGCAGAATAAACTCAACGGTAAAATAAATAAGATTAACCATCGTAAGACGAAGTTAATAATTTCAGATATTTTATTTTGGTTTTGAGAATATATTCTTGTGATAGCCGGGAAATAAATCGAATAAAACAATCTATCGGCAATCAAAAGAACGAATACTAATTTACTCGCCACGTTGAATATTGCCACATCCGAAGCGGTTAAAATTATTCCAATAACCAACACTGGCAGGTTCACATTTAATTGAGCCAATGTCGATGCAAAAGAGACGGCAAACGATTCTTTAATTATTTCTTTCCAACGCGTAATTGAAATAGATAATTTTATATATCCATACTTTGAAATAAACCAAACGAAAATTAAAATAAAACCTGCAACATTTGCGAATAAAAACGAAAGCGGCACAACCAGAATTGAATTATGATTTAGTAACAATAAAAGTAATAGCAGGTAAACAGCCGATATGATAAATTTGCTGATTGAGACCGGGACTAAATCTTCTTTGCCTTGAAAATACCAATCTAAAAATATTGCGCCCGGGATGATGCTTATTGTAAAATAAATAATTAAGGAAGAAAGTCGATTATCAGCGACGGCTATGATCGAAATGATTGAAACAATAATAAAAATTAAAACCGATAATAATAATCGAAGAGAAATAAAATTACCGACAAACTCGTTGCCTGTTTCCGAAGCCACTTGCCTGACTCCGTAAGTATTAAACCAGTGAGCAGCGAAAAGCAGAGCATATCCGAATACCGCTATTGCAATGCTGATTAATCCGAAATCGTGCATACTCAACGAACGTACTAAATATACAGTTGTAACGAAACCAATGAAGCGGCTGCCTCCTTCGCTGATTGCAAGCGAGAGAATATTTTTCGAAACTCTCGTCACTTTGTTAAGTCCTGTATGATGGCAAGGAGCGAGTTTTCTCTTTTATGAATTGGGAAATTATCTATCACATGCTGCCGCGCTTTTTTTCCCGTTTCGCTTGGAAGTTTAATCGCATTCATGAAAACTTCCTTCATAGCATCTTTATCACCATATTTAATTATAAAGCCTGTCGATCCAATTCCTGTTGGAATACCGCCGCGGTTCGTTCCGACGGGGATACATTCGCATAACATCGCTTCACATAACGAGTTAGGCAATCCTTCGGTGTAGGAAACTTGTGTATATACTTTTGCTTTTTGGTAGAACTTCAGAAGTTTTTCTCGCTCGACGAATGGGATTACTTCAATATTTTTGGAGAGATGCGGTTTGATCTGTTTAAATAATTCCTCTTTTATTCCTATAATTTTGAATTGTATTTCGGATAGCTCAATAGCCGCTTCGATCAACTTGTCGAAACCTTTTTTCATCATACGCCATTCATCTTCGCAAGCCCCAACACTCAAAATATAATCTTCCTTCTCTCCTTCTGCTTTCCAGAAATTATGATCGTAACCTGTAGGCAAATAAACAATATTTTTCCCATCGTAATTTGCAAGGCGTTTTGCTTCGACGATCAAGAATGGGTCGACTGCTAAGATTTTATCAGCATTACGAATAGCGTAACTTACAAATTTCGATTTCCACCAGCTTAACCAGATGCCGTAATTTATTTCCTTATAATCAGCAACATCAACTCCTCCAATCACAATTACAGATTTTTTCCCAAACAATCGTGAAAATAAAACAACGAATGCCGAATATACAGATGCGAACCATGTATAAGTAACGTCTGCCTTCGGAACAGAAAACATTAATTTGACGATGTGAATAATTCCGCTGCCGATTATTTTATGGACTACGAAATGTTTTTCGAGAATGTTAAAATCTTCTTTTATAAAAGAAGTGTAAATTGTAGATGAAAACAGGATTCTTTTCTTTTCGTCCATTTCCATCATACAGACCTTTACTTCTTCACCAACTTACTTTTGAGTAGTTCAATAGTTGTTCTGGCAGTAGCATCCCAATCAAAAGTCTTCGCCCACTGGAATGCATTTGCAGATAACTTATCCCGGAGAGAATTACCGGCGAGTAACAATTTAATTTTGGATGCAAGTTCCGGAATATTCCCATATTCATAAAGCAGACCTGTCTCCCCGTCCTTGACTGAATCTCGTAGTCCCGGTACATTACTCGCAATTACCGGTGTCTGGCAGGCGTTTGCTTCAATAACTGTTAATCCCCATCCCTCCTTTGAAGAAGTATTAACAAGAAACCACATTTGTTGTAGTAGATTTACTTTTGTTACCTCGTCCACAAAACCGGTAAATTCAACATTATTATTGATACCTAATTCTTTAGATAAGTTTTGCAGATTAATCCGGTTATCACCGTCGCCAATAATAACAAGTCGCAGATCAGGATATTCCTTGATTACGATTTCAAAAGATTGCAGCAAGTGTTCAATTGATTTGTATTTCTTAATCCTGCCGAAATAGCCGATTAACTTTGTTGAGCTTCTGTTATTTTCTTCCGGCTTATAAAGCTTATGGTCAACACAATTATAGGCAAAATAAATTTTCTGTGAATCAATTCCTTTTTCGATCATCTCAGCTTTTGTGCTTGGTGAAACTACGATTACTGGAACTCCCATTTTTTTACAAATATAAATTCCAATTTTCTCCATGAAATAAACATAGAGTGCCATCGGCAGAGGAGCTTCTAAAAATATACTCTTATTAAAGAGATGATGAACAATAAAGAATAACGGTTTACGAACATAGAGTGGAGTAAAAAAAGGAATCTTGTTCATATCATCAATGACGATATCATAATTTCCTTTCCGAAACTTTGTTATGTATTTATAAACAACTCGGAAATTAAAAAGATAACGTCCTCCCTCTCTGATAACCCGAATACCGCCAATATTTTCCTCCCTCTTTGCCCCCTTAAATGATGAACAATAGAGAGTAACTTCATGCCCTAACTGAGCAATGCGTGAAAATATTTCATGCAGGTGAACTTCAGCTCCGCCCGAAAGCGGATTCCTGATATCCTGCCAGTTAAAAATTAAAATTTTCACGCTTTTGGCCGGTTATAAAATATTATGGTTTAGAGGCTGAATCTTTACGCTCGGCAGCAGCTTTTTGCATAGCCTGTAATTCTGTAATCCGGCTTTTGATAGAAGGATCGTTCGGATAGAATACTCCAATGCGGTTCAGAACTTCTATTGCTTTTTCATAATTGTTGTTGCTGTCATAAATTTCGAGCAATACGCGATACGGATTGTAGTAAGAATTCATATCAGCTTGATTCGTATTAATCATTTTCCAGCATTCTTTTTCTAAATAATCGGCATACATATTTCGTTTTTCGATGTTGCCAAGCCGCGAATAAATCGACATAACATCCGAAGCCAACCGCCAGTCAAAAGATATTCCCTTCAATGGCATTACTTCTTCCATTCGATCTAAAACTTTCAGAGCTTTTTCGGTATCCTTCTCAACGTTGAAATACTGCAAAGCCAACCTTACAAATCCTGAACGATAGTTCACCGTAAGGCGTGTGATATTTTCATCGAAATAAGAAATAGTATCATTTAATCCACGATAGAGATAACCGTATTGCGGTGCTTTGGAGGGGACAATATTTTCAGACATAAAATTAGCATCCATAATTTTCGTGTGGATACCTGTTTCTTGCGTTGCAGCAACAGGTTTAAATATCCAAGCCAAACCATCCATCCACATATAATCATCCAATCCTATTTTACTATCAGGTGATACTGTTGTGGCAAAATAAATCGGGCGTTCCCACTTGTTCGACATTATAATATCTCGCACCATTATATCCTGAACACGAATTACTTTATGCTCGCCGAACGTTACCGTATGCGCCATTGTGAAAGAAATTCTACCTTTGTTTATCAGAGCAGTATCGGTAACACCAAATTTTTCGAAAACATTTTTTGGCACAGGTATGTTCATCTGGCGGGTTTCCCAAACAATAGGTTGAAGCTGATCGATTTGTGAATCGGAAAAACTGATGGCTACCTTTTTAGCGCCGTGCGGTCGGTTATTTTTCAACTGCTTGATATACCAGTTTGTATTCACCAAACTTAAATTCACAATTCGAATATCGCGGCGGACTCCTTCCACATCTTGGAGATACCAGAGTGGAAATGTATCGTTATCACCGTTAGTAAATAGAATTGCATCTTTCTCACAAGTTTGTAAAATGTTATACGAATAATCCCAAGCGACATAATTATTGCTTCTGTCGAGTCCGTGCCAGTTGATTTTTAAAAAATTAACAGGAATCACTAAAATAAATAATGCAAGCACACCGCCGGTTCCTATCTTATATAGACTTTCTTTCTTTAAATATTTTTTTATAAAATCGATGATAGCAATGATACCTAAAGATATCCAGATTGAAAAGACAAAGAACGAACCGACATAAAAATAATCGCGTTCACGCGGTTGTGGCTGCTGTTGGTTTTGATAAAGCGCCAGCACAACTCCCATTACAATGAACATCGCAAGAAAAGGTAAAGCCATTTTCCAGTCCTTACGGAAATGATAATAGAACCCGAGTAAACCGAGTAAGAATGGGATTCCAAAAGTATATTTCCAGCTAACGCCTCCATCCTGCCAGTCGCCTTCCATCCCCACATAATTCCAAAGGAGATAGCGGTTATACATGTGATTGATTTGGTAGCGCCACATAAAATCCATATCGCTCGTATAATTTTGCCAAGTTTGTGCATGCATTGGTTCCTGACTGTAGCGTCGCTGCATCACAGGGGCATCGCCATATTGTTCGCGACTTAAGTAACTGACGAGCCGCGATAAATTACTCGGATCGTTTTCATTCATCGGCATATCGGGAACATTTGCTCTGATAAGAACCAATGTGTAAGTCGAATAACCCAATACGATAAGTAGAAAAGAAATCAAAGCAATATTTAAAATCTTTATCTTATTTTTTATGGAATAATAGATTCCGTAGAAAGAACCCAGGATCATTAAAACAGGAATGTAGGAAATTAAATCGTTCTTTATTCCTCTGAATTCTCCGTTCAACATTATCGGGAAATATTTAACTACTCCGGGATATATTCCAAAGAAAATAATGACAGAAATTATACCCAATTTAATAAACGTATTAGTTTTGAATTCATATTTTCTGAAGTAATAAATCATTGCCACCGTGAACACAGTAAGAACCGCTAATAAGTGGACACCGATCGATAGTCCGATCAGATATGCGATTAAGAAGATATATTTTTCGTTATGCGGTTCCTGGTGATGGTCGTACCAGCGCATAATTAACCAAACGATTATGCCTACGAATAGCATACTTACCCCATAAACTTCAGCTTCGGTGGCACTGAACCAGAAAGTAGTTCCGAAAGCTAATGAGAGAGCCCCAATTGCGGAAGCTCCATAAACTGATAATTTATCTAACACTGAAACCGGGTTACCACGGAATGCAACAATCAACCTCACTGCTATTAAATACAGAAACATAACAGTAAGTGCACTCGAAAGACCCGATATCAAGTGAACCCGTACAGCGATATCGCCTGAAAGAGGAAGCATACTTGCAATCCGACCCAATAGCAAGAAAAACGGAGAACCCGGTGGATGTGGCACTTGCAATAAAAATGCTGCGGCAATGAATTCGCCAACATCCCAAAATGTTAAAGTCGGAGGTGTTGTTATATAATAAACAATAAACGAAGTTAATAAAACTCCGAGTGCAGAAATTCTATGATACCAGTTCTTTTGTTGCATTACTTCCTCATTTGATTAAATTTGCTTAAATATAGATTATTAAATAGAATTTCGCAAGATGAACATCCTGCTTATTTCATCAGCAATCATAATCCCACTTTTAGTTAGTTGGAGATGATCATTTTCGAACGAAGCTAATTGATTCGATGTAAGTTTATGTATTAGATTTTCAAATTGTAACTTATAGTCATAATTGAATTCTTTATTCAGCATCCTAAAATCTACACCTTTACTGCGTAAACCCAACATAAATTTTTCGTTAATTAATTGCTCGGTGTTTAAATTTTCAGTTTCAGAAATCGGCAGCATATTATTTTCAAGCCGGCTATAATAACTGAATATCGTATCAATATTCCACCAGCGTTTGTTTTTCCAGAATGAATGAGCAGCGGGCCCGAAGCCCAAGTAATTAGAATGATTCCAGTAATTAGTGTTATGTTTCGAAAAGTATCCCGGTTTCGCAAAATTCGATATTTCGTAGTGTTCAAAACCAGCCGATTTCAATTCATCAATTGTCAGATCCATCATCTGCGTTTCGACTGCTTCATCAACGGTTTGAATTTTTTTATTTTTTACGAGTTGATGCAACGGCGTTCCTTCCTCAACAATCAAACTATAAGCCGATATATGATTGACTTTAGCATCAATCGCTATTTGTAGATTATAAAGTAAACTTTCGATAGTTTGTGTTGGCAGAGCATAAATTAAATCGATACCGATGTTATCGAAGCCCGCCTGTTTCGCGTCGGATATGCACCGCATTCCATCAGCAACAGAATGAATTCGCGAAAGAAATTTCAAGTCATCTTCATTAAACGATTGCACACCGATGCTAAGGCGGTTAACTCCTGCGGCTTTGATACCTTTAAGCTTTTCCAAATCGACTGTTCCGGGATTGACTTCCAGTGTGATTTCGGCGAGTTGATTTACCTTAAATAATTTTTGTATAGCATTTATAATTTCGGATATTTGCGATGGATGAAGCAAACTCGGCGTTCCGCCACCGAAATAAATAGTTTGTATTTCTTCAAGATTATGATAATCGCTATAAAGTTCAATTTCTTTTAACAAGAACTTGACGAATACGCTATGGTCTTTGTGATTTGTTTCAGAATAAAAGTCGCAATAGATGCACTTGCGTTCACAGAATGGAATATGTAAATAAATGCCAGCCATAAATAAATTAGTTGATCAGCATCCCGAGCCGATTCCAACGGATGCTTGCAAATTTTTCAATGAAATTACTGAGAGTGAGTTCTTGATTCCACGACCAAAATACAAATAGAGCTTTGCCTATTATATTTTCATCCGGTAAAAATCCCCAGTCGCGGCTATCGGAACTGTTGTTTCGATTATCGCCCAGCATAAAGTAATAATTCCTCTCGATTGTATAAATGTCTGTTTTTATTCCGTCCACTAAAATTAAATCGTTATCAGATAAACTAACAGCATGTCCTTCCCGTTCGATAAACATTTTCCATTCAGCGATATTCGATTTATTGATTGATAAGAGATCACCTTTTTTAGGAACGACCACCGGTCCGTAGTTGTAGGAGGAATGATTAGCTGATGTTTGAATTTCAGGAAATGCAGCGCCATTGATATATAAAACGTTATTGATAATTTGAACTGTATCGCCGGCTATCGCAACACAACGTTTGATGAAACTGACGCTGTTGGAGTTTTCGATTTCGTTGCTGTTTTCGGGATGATAAAAAACCACGATGTCGCCCCGTTGAGGTTCCCGAAAAGTTGGAATGGATAATTGCTTAATTTCTGTATCGGTGAAGGGAAAATATTTAGGACTTCTGAAGTTGTAAATGAATTTATTAACAAGTAAATAATCGCCTTCTAAAATTGTGTTTGCCATAGATGATGTGGGAATACGGTAAACTTCTATAAAAAAAGTCCGTAAAAACAATCCGGCAATAATCGTAATAAATATTATTAAAAGATGTTCGCGCAGCCAACTTAATTTATTTTCTTGCTCACTCACAATTACTTAACGAGTTTTCCTACACGATTAAATCTGATGGTACTTAACTTCCTGCTAAAATCAAAAATTGAAATATGCGGATCCCACGACCAGTATAAAATGAGAGGTGTGCCAACTACTTCAGAAGTCGGTATAAATCCCCAGAAGCGGCTATCAAGGCTGTTATCGCGGTTATCGCCCATACCAAAAACATAATCTCTTTCTACGACGTATGTATTTTGTAAATTACCATCGATAAATACTCCTCGATTATCGTATGTAACTTTATGATCTTCGCGTTCGATGAATATTTTCCACGTAGCATAATTGTGAAAACCCAATTCAATTATGTCCCCTTTTTTGGGAATTCTTATAGGACCGTAATTATCTTCATTAAAGGGAGATCTCGGTGGAAAAATTCTGTCGTCAGCTTCTCCTTTCGGTTTAGTCATTCCGGTATTGAAATGTATGTTTCGTGGGATTGGGGCTGGTTCGCCGTTTACGAAAACAACACGGTCTCGAATTTCCAAAGTATCGCCGGCAATTGCCACAGCACGTTTCAAGTAATATGCAAACGGTTCAGCTTCTACTTCTTCCCGGTTGCCAGGAAAAGCAAATACTATCACATCGCCACGTTCAACACTCCATAGAGCGGGAAGTTTGAAGTGAGGTATTTTTGTATCGGTGAAAGGAATTGTACGCGGGGTAGTACCGCCAAAAACAAATTTGTTCACGAGTAAAAAATCGCCGCCGTAAATTTCGTTCTCCATCGAGCCGGTCGGAACCTGAAATGAAGCAATTACAAAACTATTTAATATTAAAAATATTCCTAGAATTGTCCCGGTTTCTTTGAACCAGTGAATAGTTTTTTCTTTAAAAGTTTTCTCTTCTTTGCGAGTTTTGGAAGGATGATGTTTTGTTTCTGTTTTGTTCATAGTTAATAAAATTTGTTAGTCTTCAATTGAAAGCACAGCCAAAAAAGCTTCTTGCGGAATTTCGACTCTGCCTACCTGCTTCATACGCTTTTTGCCTTCTTTTTGTTTCTCGAGTAGTTTACGTTTTCGAGAGATATCGCCGCCATAACATTTGGCAATAACGTTTTTACGCATCGCTGAAATCGTGTCGCGTGATATTATTTTACTTCCGATTGCAGCTTGAATCACAACCTCGAACATCTGACGAGGTATAAGTTTACGTAATCGGGCACAAAGTTTTTTACCCCATTCGTAAGATTTATCGCGATGGACTATGGTGGATAGTGCATCAACCGATTCACTATTTAACAAGATATCCAACTTTACTAAATCCGATTCGCGATAATCTAAAAAATCATAATCGAACGATGCGTAACCGCGTGTAGTTGATTTAAGTTTATCATAAAAGTCGAATATAATTTCAGACAGCGGAATCTCGTATCTCAGATCAGCACGGGTCGGATCGAGGTAAGTTGTGTTTTTATAAATTGCACGGCGCTCGGTGCAAAGCTTCATTATATTTCCAATATATTCTGTCGGTGTAATAATTTGAGCGGCAATATAAGGTTCTTCGACACGTTCGATATCTCCGATTTCCGGCATCAGCGCTGGATTATCGACCAAGACAACATCGCCTTTATGAGTCGTAACACGATACTCGACGTTTGGGACTGTTGTTATTAAATTTTGATTGTATTCGCGTTCAAGTCGTTCCTGCACAATTTCCATGTGAAGCAAGCCAAGAAAGCCACAGCGAAAACCGAAGCCGAGAGCTGATGATGTCTCAGGTTCAAAAATAAGTGCAGCATCGTTGAGCTGAAGTTTTTCGAGTGAATCACGTAGCAATGCAAAATCGTCAGCATTAGTTGGGTACAAGCCGGCAAACACCATCGACTTCACCTCTTTATATCCGGGCAGGCGTTCTGAAGCCGGGTTATCGGCATTGGTAATTGTATCGCCCACTTTTGTATCGTGAACGTCTTTAACACCTGCAACGAGGTAACCCACATCGCCCGCTTTCAGCGAGCCAGTACGAACCCGTTTCATTTCCAATACACCAACTTCTTCAGCATCAAAAATTTTGTTGTTTGCGAAAAATTTTACCTTGTCGCCTTCCTTTAATGAACCTTCGAAAACTCGAAGGTACACCACGGCGCCTCGATAAATATCAAAAATAGAATCGAATATCAGAGCGCGTAACGGAACATCGACATCACCCTTTGGCGCTGGAATCCTGGCAACGATTGCCTCCAGGATTTCATCTATTCCAATTTTTTGCTTGGCGCTTGTTAAAATAATTTCATCTTCGCGGCATCCTATCAAATCCATAATTTGATGTTTGACCGATTCTATCATCGAACTCGGTAAATCAATTTTGTTGATAACCGGTATAATTTCTAATCCAGCATCTATTGCAAGATATAAATTGCTGATTGTTTGTGCTTCGACACCTTGCGAGGCATCTACAACTAACAAAGCACCTTCGCACGCGGCAAGTGAGCGAGAAACTTCATACGAAAAATCGACATGCCCCGGTGTATCAATCAAATTCAAAGTATAGGTCTTCTTATCGTTCGCCTTGTAACTCATTTGAATGGCATGAAGTTTAATCGTGATACCACGTTCTTGTTCAAGAGCCATATCGTCGAGAACTTGGTTTACCTTCATTTCACGCAGAGTGATGGTTCCGGTGCGTTCTAGTAGCCGGTCGGCTATAGTTGATTTACCGTGATCTATATGTGCAATTATGCAAAAATTTCTGTTGTTTTCCATTTAACCGTTCTAAAAATAAAATAACCGCCAATGGCGGGCGGTTAAAATATACGATAAAATGATTAGATTTGCAATGAAATATTAAGAAACTTTTAACCAACTTTCTAACGATTGCAACAACTGTCTCAATCCTCCTATCATTGAATCATGTTGAGATGGGGGAATTTCTTTCAAAATTTCTTTATGGATTTCGATGAATTTTGCTTCAAGGTTGTGCACGATTTCAACCCCCGACGGAGACAGAGTAACGATGATACTTCTTCGATCCCGTTTATCAATTGAGCGAGAGAGGATATTTTTCTTTTCTAATCCATCTAAAATTCGTGTGAGACGACTCCCGCTTAAACGAACTCGAATTGTCAATTCCTTTATATTTAAGCTAATATCTTTCCGGAAATTTCGCAAAGTTCGAAATTCGGATACGGTTAAATTTAACTGTTCAGATAACCTGCTCTCTTTTTCCTGGCAATTGAGAAGAAGGTTAAAAGTAAGTTCAGCAATCTGTTCGGCGAAGTTGTTTTGGTTACTCATCAGTCATTTTTGTTTAAATATACTACAAATTAAACCAATAATTTAGTTTTAGCAACAAAACATTATCGGGTGGAATATCGAAAGCATTTGAAAAATCTTTCGTTACTTTTGAAAAGAATAATGGCTCCAAGTTTTGGCGGGCTTGCGTCCAGGCAAAAAATAAAGTGCTGCCCGGTAAGAATTCCCACCGCACAACGATATTAGCATTCAAAGCTTTAAAAGTTAAATTTTTAAAATAAAAATTATAATCAATTACCTCTAAATTATCGGGGGTGATAATTTTTTTGAAATTCCGGTAATGCCATTTATATAAAAAGACTTGTGTAAAATATTGCAAACTCAAATTAGTTCGTAATGTAATTATACCGCGCAATGCGACATCAAAATAATCCAAGTCCCTATCGCCAAAAAGAGTGTATGGTTTACCGGTTACAGGATCGACGTCGCTATAATAAGAGCCACCTAAAAATACACCAGTTTCTTCTTTCCAACGCTTTGCGAATGTGAACATCGGAACGAACTCAAGCCAGGTTAAAGGACGCAAAGTTAAGTTTAAAGAACCGACAATTTCTTTTTTCAACTTTGAATCTACCTCATAAATCAGGTGTGTTTTAAAACTCACGGGCATTCGTGTATCCGATGAAATTTCAGATTGTAGCGAAAGAATTGAAGGTTTTTTATATAAGCCGATTATGCCTCGTTCTTCTCCTTGATATACCGGCAATTCATGAATTACGTGTAAGGTAATTGACCAAAAATTCTTAAGGAAGAAATTGGAAGCTAAACCAATATTTTTTGATGTATTATATACATCATAATTCCACCTGTAATCCGTTACTAACATTAATAGATACCGCAGAAAAATGCCACTCCCCTGATCGTCTTTATAAACTAATTGCGAGCGTCCGCCAAACTCGCGCGGACGGTTATATAAACCGAGTTCATTTATGTTGAATTTTTTTGAAGCATAATCGAAGCTAGTATTATAGAGCCAGTTTTCGCCTGCAATTTTCCCAAAAAATAATTTACCCGCACTACCATGATATTTTTGGTGATAACGAAGGAAATCATCCCTAGCTGAAAACTGTGAACCAGTTAGATATCCGTCGAAGGCGTAGGTATTATCAAAGAATCTTAAATTCCAATCAGCACCACCGCTATAGTTTGGCGATTGCCTATCAAGGAAAGCACTTGTTGCCATAAATCCGATAGATGAATTTGTTAGAACATCCTGAGATAAACGCAACACATTATAGTTCGCACTCGGTTCAACGATTTTCGTTTTTCTCTCAAATGCTAAATCTTTGTAAACAGCTAGTTCACCCTCTGTAACAGTTGATAGTGCGCCAACAGTTAAGCCCGATTCAGTCCTTCCTGTTAGTTTAGCAGCCCCAATGATTGTTGTATTTTTCGGTAAATTTGTAATTTCAGATATTGAACCAAAACCTCTATAAGCTTCAATTATATAATTATATCTAGGACCTCTCCCAATGCGTCGGGAATAAAATAAATTCAACTGTTGCTCATCGGGTGTAACTCCGAATGAAAAAATATGACTCCCCTCTAAAAAGAAAGGACGCTTCTCCGGGAAAATAGTTTCGAATACAGTCAGGTTCATTACCTCTTGGTCAACTTCGACCTGTCCGAAATCAGGATTGATAGCTGCATCAATTGTAAAATTATTTGTGATACCGTATTTAATATCAACGCCGACGTCCTTGTAAAATACTTTTTTAAATGTATGCGGTTTTTGTTGCTGGTCGAAATTAAGGTGTGAAACTGCATAAGGGAGAACTGACAGATGCAGAGATGGTTTTATACCGATTATCCCTGAAAGATTTCCGATTTTTGAAATGCGCCCTGTTTCTCTGCGTGGTATCATTACCCATTCAGCGAATTCCTTTTTGCGCGCAATGTAGCGTCTGAAATTTATCCCCCATACTATTTCTCCTTCCTGATTTGTGAAACGCAGGGCGCTGAAAGGTATTTCGAATTCAGCCGACCAACCATCACTATTAATTTTTGCAGCATAATTCCATACGGCATCCCATTGAATATCATACATTGTTCCATCATGATACAATACTCCATCCGATTGAACACCTGAAACAGTTCCTGCAAAAACAAATCCTGTCTGTCCATCATTATATGAATCGATAGTAATGCTGAACCGATCTGCTTCGCTGCTTCTATCACGCCGGGTCAATTGTTTTCTTATACCTTCCGGATTCGCGTCGCTGCAAATAACACCGAAATATAAAGCGCGGTCATCGTACAAAACACGAACAAAAGTCTTCTCTGTAGGTTCTGCACCTTCTACCGGGTCGTATTGTACAAAATCGGTCATAGGTACAGCTTTTAACCAACCCGTCTCATTTAAATTACCGTCTATTTGTGGTGAAGAATTCGTACGGACAGCTACGATATTTTTTGGACTACTGTCTGCAAAAAGTATATTCACCAAAAACAAGTAGATGACACATAAAATATAATTCTTATAAAAAAGCATATACTACCAGCCTCCAAAGCCACTGATTGATATTTAGTTTATTCGTTTTTAAAAAATCTTAGTTCAATATAAGAAAAATTTCCAAAAACGCAAGACTTTTTAATCATATCGTTATTTTTTAAATATTTTCCTCTAAAAACGAAGAAATTAAGGGCATGTTAGCAATGCAACTGTTTCAATATGAAAGGTTTGAGGAAACATATCGACTGGTTGTATAACTTCAAGAGTATAACCACTTTCAATAAGAGTTTTTATGTCGCGCGCTTGAGTTGTTGGATTACAACTCACATAAACAATTCGTTTGGGTTTAAGCGCTGCAATTTCAGTAACAACTTTTGGATGCATCCCGCTGCGAGGCGGGTCGAGAATAACAACATCAGGTTTTGGATGATGATTTAGCCAATCGGTTTCCTTCGTTAATTTATCTTTCAGGTCGCCCTGTATGAAATGGCAATTATCAATTTGGTTTAGTTCGGCGTTTAACTTTGCATCTTGAATTGCACTTTCGACTACCTCAATTCCGATAACTTCCGCCGCCGAATCAGAAAGATATAACGCTATCGAACCAGTTCCGCTGTAAAGGTCGTAAACGACCTCACCGCCTTTCAATGTTGCATACTCTTTCACGACTGAATAAAGCCTTTCGGCTTGTTTCGAGTTAGTTTGAAAAAATGAGTTTGCTGAAATGCGGAATTTATAACCACCCAATTTTTCGTATATAAATCCGCTCCCGTGATAAACTCTTTCAGTTTCTCCCACAGCAACCATCGATTTCCGACTTGTAACATTATTCACAACGGTCGTTACTTCGGGAACATTTTGAGTTAACAGCTCTGAATATTTTTTCATCATAGCCGGTTTATCGTATGTAGTAACGAGGTTAACCATTATTTCGCCGGTTACCTCACTTGTCCGAATAACCAAATGCCGTAAATAACCTTCATGAGTTTTTGTAGTATAAATTGTAAGTTCGTTTTCACGAACAAACTCACGCGTAAAATTGATTATTTTATTTGTCTGTTCCTTTTGCAGCCAGCATTCATCGATATCCAAAACTTTTTCGAAGAACTTTGGAATATGCAAGCCCAACCCGAATGTTTTTTTAATCTCATCCGTTGAATTTACCTCTTCGTTAGTTAACCATCTTTGATTCGAGAAAGTAAACTCCATTTTATTCCGGTAGAAGTAGGATGCTTCTGAACCGACTACCTGAAGGACATTCGGATTTTTTATTCCGCCGATTCTTTCGAACGCATCCACGACGTTTTTGTATTTAAACTCCAACTGGGTTTGATAATCGAGATATTGAAGTTTGCACCCTCCGCAAGTACCGAAATACTTACATCGTGGCTGGACGCGATGCGGAGATGGTTCAAGAATTTCAAGCACTCGTGCGTTGCTATAGTTTTTTTTCGACCTCACTTCAACACACCGAACAACATCGCCCGGTACGCCGCCGTCCACGAAAAATACTTTTCCTCCGGAACGCGCTACACCTTTTCCTTCGAAGGATAATGAATCGATTTTTAAAATTATTTCATTTGTTTCTTGCATAAGAAATAAAAACCACGGATAACGGGGTTATCCGTGGTGGGTTAAATGTTAATGTTTAATTTGGAAAATTAATTTACGTTCTTTAATATTTCTAATAGATACTTCCAAAACTTTTCAACTGTATCTATATATATCTTCTCGTCGGGCGAATGAACTGCTTCGAGAGTCGGTCCCATCGAAATCATATCCATACCCGGAAATTTTTCACCAATAATTCCACACTCCAAACCTGCGTGAATAGCTTTGATATGAGGTTCATTGCCGTAAAGATTTTTATAAGCACTTTTTGCGGTAATTAAAATATTTGAACTCATATTCGGTTTCCAGCCAGGATAACCGTCGGAATGTTCCACTTTTGCTCCTGCTAAAAGCATTGCAGAACGAACTTGGCTTACGATATCCATTTTAGAACTTTCGATCGAACTTCTTTGACTCGTGCTAATCGTAATTGCTTTATCAGTCGTATTTACAATTGCTAAGTTAGTTGAGGTTTCAACCAAATCTTTTATATCCTGACTCATTGCAATTACACCGTGAGGTAAAGCATAGAGCAGGTTTAACAAACGATCTGCGAAATTTTTCGTAAATACCTTACCGGTAGCATCGACTTTTGCCACCTTAACGGTTACACCCTTATCCACGACACTGTATTCAGCTTTAAAGATGGCATCGAAATTCCGGACGGAGGTTTCGACTTCCGAAACTTTATCGGAAGGAACGAATATCGTAACTTCTCCCTCTCGTGGGATAGCATTTCGTTTATTGCCAGATTCAAATTTTGCAATACGAATACCGATTTTATTATTTAAATTCCAGAGAATACGATTCAATAATTTGATTGCATTACCACGTCCGGTTTGAATATCTAAACCGGAATGGCCGCCGCGAAGTCCCGACAGCGTAATTTGCATTGGTACATAACCTGCCGGTGCATCTTCCAATTCTATCAAAAGTGTAGCTAAAGAATCTTTACCACCGGAACAACCGACGTAAAGTGCGCCTTCTTCCTCTGAATCTAAATTAATCATTATTTTGCCGTTCAAAAAATCGCCCTTTAAATTTTGGGCACCGGTTAATCCGGTTTCTTCATCGACCGTAAATAAAAATTCAACCGGACCGTGAGTGAGTGTTTTATCAGCCATTATTGCGAGCGAAATTGCAACGCCAATTCCGTTGTCGGCACCAAGGGTCGTTCCATTTGCTCTAAGGACGTTGCCTTCGCGAATTAATTCAATGGGGTCTTTCTCAAAATCGTGTACTTTATCTTTGTTTTTTTCGCACACCATATCGAGATGACCTTGTAAAATTACGGTGGGGGCTTTTTCTTTTCCGGCGGTTCCTGCCTTAAAGACTGCCACGTTACCGAAGCTATCTTTTTTAGCTGACAAGCCAAGTTTTTCGGCTGTTTTCAGCATATACTCAATTATTGCTGTTTCGTTTTTGGATCCATGGGGGATCTGACAAATTTCAGCAAAATATTTCCAGACTAATTCTGGCTTTAATCCTTCGATTGCTTTTGACATATTAAGTTCCTTGATTTATCTTTTTTAATATTTGTTATTTTTTTTTCATATCAATATAAATCTTTAACATTCATAACATCGGAAAAAGACTTATTCTGATTTTAGATTTCAGATTTCAGCTTTTTCAATCCATTTAAGAGTTTCTTCGTGCATAAAGTACTTTACCATCACGAGCAATTTCTTGTATGAACCAATCTCTACCGGCCAGAGCTTTCTTATATTCAGATGAGCTTCTAACAACCACATCTAAACTGAAACCACTTTCTGAAATTGCCCGCCTTACAAATCGAATCCGTTCAGTTGAACTTCCCGGTAAATCTGTTACGACAAAAATATCGAGATCGCTTTCTTTATTGGGTTTGCCATACCCATAAGAACCAAAAAGAATTACCATCTGTGGATCGCAAGCCTCAACAATTTCTTTGACGATATTTTTTATAGTTTTTTTTGAAATCATACTTAAATACTGAACTTCACACAATCACCACGATATAAGTGTTGTATAAATTTTGCTACTCTATCGACAGCCGGTTCGGCTTCGGCGCCAAATTTCTGCCGAAGCCGTTCCGCTATCTCGTTTACGGTTGAACGTCCATCACATTGTGTCCATACAAAACTGCCATACTTGTCTAACTTTACTTTAAAATATCTCTTCTTGAGAATCGGTTGAAGATATTTACCTAAAACTTTATCTCTAAATTTTGGAATCAGCAAAGTTACCTTTGCTTCCGGCTCTTCTTCAAACTCAAACATTCTAATCGGTTTAAGATCGAGCAGGTTTAAACCATCAAATTCTGATTTCTTTTTACTAAACATCTTCATCCTTAAATTACATTACATAATCGCTGATGGTGGTGCTGGTTCATCAGCTTTGCCGGCATTCTTAATTGGTATCTGTATCAATATCCATGCTATTACTGCAAACACACCCAAACTTATTAAGAACGTTGGTTTGGCAAAGAATGCAAAGAGCTGTATTTCGCCGAAGGCAAAACCAGCGAACAATAATCCAATTAATGCCTCACCTGCGATTAAGCCGGCTGCGAGCAATATACCTGTATTTTCGACACGGGCTTTTTGTGCATCGTTAAATTGCCGTTTTGCATTAATGCGTTCGACCATACCTTTTATCAAACCGCCGACAAAAATTGCAAATGTTGTAGCTAATGGTAGATACATTCCTACTGAAACAAGCATTGGGCTGCGGACTTGCATAAGTATAAACCCAAATCCCATCAACATACCAACGATGATAAGGGGCCAAGCCATTTCGCCACCGACTATACCTGTTGAAAGCATTGCCATCAAACTCGCTTGAGGTGCAGGAAGAACCGGCCCACCAAAGCCACCTTCATACGGAGGATCAGCCATTCTACCCGCATTAATATCACCTTGATGTAAAATTACTAATGGAATAAACATTACAGCAGCCGAAACAAATGCACCGATGATATTTCCAGATTGCATCTTCCAAGGTGTTCCGCCTAAAATATGACCGACTTTTAAATCTTGAAGCATTTCGCCGGCAACAGCGGCAGCCACACAAACAACGGCTGCAACACCTAATACTGCTGCGATGCCTTCAACTCCGCTCATACCGAGAGCAACCATTAATAACGCTGCGACAATAAGTGTCGATAATGTTAAACCGCTGATTGGATTATTTGATGAACCGATGATACCTACTAAGTAACCTGATACAGCAGCAAAGAAGAATCCTGCAACGATCATAACAACTGTGGCAACCAACGCTGCAACTACATCTTGAGCAAAGTAGTTATAAATAAAGAATGTACCGATAGCAGCAACGCCAATACCTAGTAATATCCAATTAAAACTTAAATCTTTTTCTGTTCTTACTGATACGTGTTCACCTGTTGCAGCTTTTTTAACATCCGAAATCGAGCGTGAAATACCGGTAATCAAACTTTTCCTCATTTTGAAAAGTGTAAAACCAGCACCCACCAACATACCACCGATTGCAATTGGACGTACGATAAATTTCCATATTTCTGTCATTTGGAAAATCGGGTCTTGAACTCTTTCGGAAGCTTTCTCGATAGAAATTTGACTTGCAGCAGCTAACTGCGAAGCCCAAGCTTCTAAGTTAATGTGAGGTCCCAAAAAATAGTAAATGATCGGTGTTAACAATCCCCAAGCTAAAAGTCCGCCGCTAAAATTGAGAGAAGCTAACTTGGGTCCGATGATGTAACCGACACCTAAATAAGCCGGTTTTACAGCGGGAGAACTTAAAACCAATCCTCCTTTTGCAACTAGCGCAGTACCTTTAATTGTAGATTCAAAAAAAGTTACAAACGATGCCCAGCCTGTGGCAAATAATTTGAATTCGCCTAAAGCTTTAATCAGAGCACCAATACCCATTGCAGAAAACAGGAATTTTGCACCTCCGCCACCTCTTTGTCCGGCTTTATGAATTTCGCTAGCAGCGACAGATTCTGGAAATGGCAATTCTACATCTTCTACCATTACTCGTCGTAGAAGCGCGACGAACATAATACCTAACAATCCGCCGGCAAACATAATTGCTACTGAAATAAGAAAATTTTCTACTGTTGCAAAAGTGGAGCCGTTATCGGGATGCCAAATTTTAGCAATATAAAAAGCTGGAATTGTAAAGATTGCGCCAGCAGCTACCGACTCGCCAATAGAACCGACAGTACGTGCGAAATTTTCTTCGAGTATTGAACCTTTCATTATTCGCAGCATTGCCATTCCGATAACTGCAGCCGGATATGTTGCCGCTATGGTCATACCGGCTTTTAATCCTAAGTATGCATTTGCCGCACCCAGCACGACGCTCATTATTAGTCCGAGTACTAATGCTCGCATGGTGAATTCTTTCATATCAGTCTCCACCGGAACATAAGGTTGGTATCTTGGGCCCGGACCTTTGGCTGTTACATCTGCCATAAGTTTTTCTCCTTAAATGATTTTTAATTTAGTTAATTTATTTTATTACTTGTGAACAAACTCTTGAATACATAACCGGCTATTTGCGGATTTTCTTTGAACCTTCTTATTGAATATTTATACCAATGATGTCCGTATGGGACATAAACCCGCAACCGGTGCCCTGCTCGTACAATCTGTGAACGCAATTCAGGGCGGACACCTAACAACATCTGAAACTCATACTCGTTTTTTTGTAGCTTCATATCGGAAATTAATTTATAAGCGTATTCAACTAACTCTTCGTCGTGAGTTGCAATGCCTACGTAAGCTTTTCGTTCTAACATCGTCTTTAAAACTTTATTGAAATTATTATTTATTTCCTGCTTTTTCTTAAACGCGATGGTTTCAGGTTCAACGTATATTCCTTTGCATAAACGGAAATTCATAAACCCACGGTCCATCAATTTTACAGCATCCGTTTCTGTGCGATGTAAGTATGACTGTAAAACTATTCCGACATTCTTATACTCTTCCCTGACCTTGATATAAATATCGAGAGTATCATCGGTACAACTTGAGTCTTCCATATCTATGCGTACAAAATTATTAAACTCGCTAGCAGTCCGAACAATTTTACGTACATTTTCGAGACAATAATTTTTATCGAGCTGCAAACCTAATTGAGTAAGTTTGATTGATAAATTGGAATTAAGTTTTTCATCATTGATAATTTTAAGGGTTTGGAGAGCAGCGTGAGTTGCACTTTCGGCTTCTTCTTTTTTAGTAATCGACTCGCCAAGCACATCCATCGTTGCGACCATATTAAGTTTATTGAAGCTTTTCACGGTCTTCACGGCGTCGCTCAATTCTTCACCTGCGATATAACGGTTGGCAAAAAAACGGACAAGTGGGCGTGGAATGGCAGGAATTGTTGCTACAATCAGCTTATTTAGTAAATGCATTGTTCTTTTAAATACGATTAGTAATTAGTTTTTCCAAAAAACCTTCGTCAATATAGGCAAGAAGTTTTAAAAAATCAAGGAAAAAAGTCGATTTGGTAAATATTTATTTATCCAAAAATTAGGTTCACAAGCCATACCGAAGTTATTATTCCAGCAACGTCGGCTATAATTCCGGCGGGAACTGCGTGCCTTGTTTTTGTAATACTTACAGAACCGAAATAAATTGCCAATACATAGAAGGTTGTCTCGCCGCTGCCCATCATAACTGAAACCATCCGACCGATTAAAGAATCGGCACCGTGGGTATTTATGGTCTCACTCATCACCCCCAAAGCACCAGAGCCGGATAGCGGACGCATAATAGCCATCGGTAAAGCTTCAGCAGGCATACCTATTAAATTTGTAATTGGAGAAATGATTAATGCTAAAAAATCCATCGCTCCGCTTGCCCGAAATATTCCGATTGCAACCAACATAGCAACGAGATATGGAATGATGCGCACTCCAACATTGAATCCTTCTTTAGCACCTTCGACGAAGACTTCGTATATCTTTACCTTTTTGATTATACCGTAAGTAACTATGAAAAAAATAATTGAAGGAATTGCGATTACCGATAATGTTTGAATAATATTCACGAACGTATTCATGCCACCTCCAACTGCTTCTTAAACACTTTGAGTTTTGCAAACAGTTTCACAACCGTTACTCCTATTATCGTACTGACTGTAGTCGCCACTATTACCGCACCTAAAATCTCAGTCGGATTTGTGGAACCGGCGGCAGCCCGTATGGCGATGACAGTTGCAGGTATTAACTGAACATTACTCGTATTTATAACCAGAAAAGTACACATTGCATCGGTTGCTGTTCCAAGTTTTTTATTGAGCTTGTTTAACTCTTCCATTGCTTTTAAGCCGAGTGGAGTAGCAGCATTGGCAAGTCCTAACATGTTTGCGGATATATTCATAATCATTGCCCCCATTGCAGGATGTTCGGGCGGAACATCGGGGAACAAGCGAGTTGTAACAGGTTTCAGAAAACCTGCAAGTTTTGTAATTAATCCCGATGCTTCGGCGATTTTCATCACCCCTAACCAGAGGGCCATAATACCGATTAACCCGATTGCCAATTCTACTGCTGTTTTTGCGTAACGAACAATGCCGTCGTTAGTAACTGAATTTAATTTTACGAATTTTACAGGGTCAAGAATTAATACTGCAACGAAACCGTTTCCCGACATCCGAGTGATACGTACTTTTCCTTGCAGTATGTCGCCATTTTTGCGTTGAGCGCCGGCGTGCTCTCTCCAGATTGTCGGACTTTGTTCATCGGTTGAAATTTTAATAGCTGCTTCACCCGAATTCGAGACTATTATCTCAGCTTCCTGAACAAGATTTTGAGATAATCGTATTCCATAAATCTTTTGCATCTCTGCTACGGAAATCGAAATATTACACTTGTAGTGTTTCCCCTTTTCAAGTTGTGGAGGCGGAGAATCAAAAATTAACTCTGTTTGTATTTCTTCTCCATTGCGGAATTTGTCGGTCGAAATATCTCTGAAATCAATTGTAACTGCGACTAATATTCCGATTACAATTAATGAAAGCCAAATATAGTTGAGCATTTTATTCCTCGATCATATCAGTGTTTAACAATTTTGAGAAATATACTTAATTCCTTACAAAATAGAAAAGCCGACTCATCTTTCAATAAGCCGGCTTTTATTAACAAAGATTTTAGCAAACCAATATTTTTTACTTACTAAGGATCATCTTCTTAACAGCCGTAAACTCGGGTGATGATAATTTGTAAAGATATACACCGGTTGAATAACCGGAAGCGTCGAATGAAACTTCATGTCTCCCGGCTCCATAATTTTTATTGGTGATTAAGTCTTTTACTTTCTGACCTAATAAATTATAAACCGTCAAACTTATATTTGTTGACTTAGGAAGATCGAAAGATATTTTAGTCGTGGGGTTGAACGGATTAGGATAGTTACCATTCAACGAATATTTAACCGGTAATACGTTAGGTTCATTGACGTTTACCTGTATTGTTACATCTGATGCAAGCACAGGGCTTAGCTGGTATCCAGCCGCAGGGTTGCTCGTGTGGAACTGTCCTAAAACACCTGTGAATACACATTTTACTGTTGGAATCGGTGTACCATCAATGTCTGAATCGGCGGCGCTTGGAGTCCGTAAAACAACCGGGCTTGTCGGACTTGAAAGGTCTGTGATATTATAAGTTTTTGCTGCAACGAAATTTATATCACCGGCGGGATCGATAATCATATCAGTTACTTTGATGAGTTCGCTTTCGTATTGTTCGCCATTAGCAGCAATTTCAGCAAGCGTTACAAGTTGTGGGGTCGGCAGCGGATTATCCCGTGAAAGTCGTTCCCAGCTTAATAAAAGAGCTTCGTTGATTTGTTTTAATTGCCTGAACTGAGAAGTTTTCCCTGTAACCCTTATCTTATCGCCTGCCCTTAAAGCACCTAAAGCGAGATCGTCAAAAAATGTACCGCTCGTTTTACGTATAACGATTCCGGCAGTTGCATCTTGTATGCGTGTGAATGCACCCATACCACGAGTGATGACACCTTCTATAATTACTTCGGAGCTGTCTGGTAATGCCCTGGCTCCGGCAATTGTAATTATGCCTGTGCCTCTAACTGAAACAGAATCACGACCTGTGGCTCCATTGTGTAAAAATACGATATAACCAGATTTTAATCCTGCAGTGGTAGGTGCAAAAGTTATAGCAAATTTTTGGCTTGTTAATGGTGCTACCACAGCGTTCGCAGGCAATACGCTGAATTGGCTATTGGTAGAATTAACAGAAGTAATATTCAAATTTCCACTGCCGGTATTTGTAACTGTAACACTGTCGGTCCAGGTCGATTCGATATACACACTACCAAAATTTAATTCAGTTGGAGAAATTGAAATTTGAGCAGCTAAGGGGAAACTAAAAATTACTAATAAAATTGCGAATAATACAAAAGTGTTTGCAATTAGTCTCATCATTTTGAATCCTTTCTTTTTTAATTGAAATTTACATGTTACTAACTGCAATAATATAAGGCTTTATATCGTTATTGTCAACTATTACTTTAGTTTGAAAAAAAAATCCTTAATTTCAAACCAGCAGAATAATTGAGATATGTAGAATTCGCCAAATTATCATCAACACTGAACTCAAATAAGCTCGCATCTACATAAGCATCCAATATATTTACCACATATAAAATACCTAAATACCAGGCAAACTTATCCCGCTCGCCTCTGTAAAAATCGCGGATGGTTCGATACTGGTAATTTCCAGATGGCGGGAGTTTGATTAAACTTTCAGAATAAAGGTTTTTATAATTTTTATACTCCCTATTTAAACCTACCCATTCATAACCCCAGTAACCTGCTAAACCGAGAATCACCGGTATCTTCCAGTATGATTCGTTGTAAAACTGCCCAGCACCCGGCAAACCGGCTGATAACAACATCGCAAACGTGGTTGATTTTGTGTCGGTCTTAAATACCTCAACTTGATTTAATCCTTTGGCGACTACTTGCAATGAATCATCTTTCAAGCTCAAGTCACTGAACAAACTTGGTTGAGCACCAGCACTTATAAAAAAAAATAATAAAAACAAAATACAGCCAGGTATTTTCGGTTGAAACATAATTCGAGTCGTATTTAATCAGGCGTTCACTACTAATGCCAATGCTTCTATTTCCACTTTCACATCTCGTGGTAGTCGTGATACTTGTACTGTTGTTCTGGCGGGTGGAGAATCCGAAAAAAATTCTCCGTAAACTTCATTCATTCCGGCAAACTCGTTCATATCTGTTAGATAGACAGTTGTTTTCAGAACCGTTTGCAGAGTTGCACCACCGGCTTCTAAAATTGCGGCTAAGTTTTTTAATACCTGATTGGTTTGTGCTTTTATATCACCGGTAACAATTTGTCCCGATGCAGGATCAATCGGTATCTGCCCTGCTGTAAATAGAAAACAACCTGAACCAATCATTGCCTGGCTGTAAGGACCAATAGGCGCGGGGGCATTTTCAGTATAAATTTTTTTTCTCATTTTTTAATTTCCTTTCAAGAATGGTTTTTCATTACCATCATTATTTCAATTAATCGATCTAAATCGTCGTTCGAATAATACTCAATCAGTATTTCACCTTTTCCATCAGCTCGATGATGCAATTTTACTTTCGTTCCAAAAACCTGCCGAAGCTTTTGCTCGATATCAGAGAAAGGCGAATCAGAAACAAATTCAGCTATTTTAGATTCAGTTTCGGGCTTTTTATTAATGTCGCGGACTAATTTTTCAACCTGACGGACATTCAAATCGTTCTTAATAATCTTGTGGAACAATTTCATCTGGAACTTTTCGTCGGGTAAACTTACTAACATCCGTGCGTGCCCTGCCGTAATTTGTCCCTTCCTGAGCGAGCGCTGAACTTCATCGGGTAACCGCAGCAATCTGACAAAATTGATTACTGTAGTCCTGTCCTTCCCGATTCTCTTTGCAACTTCTTCGTAAGTGAGATTACAATCTGTGATTAAACGTTGATAAGAAATTGCAATTTCAATAGAATTCAAATGTTCGCGCTGGAGATTTTCGACAAGTGCTAACTCCAACATATCTTCATCGGTTTTAACATCGATTATGTAAGCCGGAATTTGTTTGATTCCTGCATCAGTCGAAGCTCTCACTCTTCGTTCACCGGCAATTAACTCGAAGTATCCGTCTTTCCGGCGCACCGTTATCGGTTGGATAATTCCTTTTTCGATAATCGATTTCTTTAATCCATCAAGTGCTTGCACATCAAAATCGGCACGAGGTTGAAACGGATTCGGTTTTATTTTATCAACATCTATTAAAATTATGCCTTCAGTCTCACGAGTTACCGTTTGAACTATTACTTCTCTCTCAACTACCGCTGGAGTTTCTTCATCTGTTGCTGATGGACGGATTAATGCAGCAAGTCCTTTTCCGAGCCCGCCTTTAATTTTCGACATCTTTATTTACCTGTTCTGTTTGAAAATGATTGTTTCTTAATAAGAATTCTTGTGCTAAATTCATATAATTTTTCGAGCCGCTCGATAAAGCATCGTATAACAAAATCGGTTTACCGTAACTGGGGGCTTCGCTCAAGCGAACGTTCCTGTTCACAATCGTTTGATAAACTTTGTTACCAAAATATTTTTTAACCTCTTCAACAATTTGATTCGAAAGACGCAGCCTCCCATCGAACATAGTCATCAGAACGCCTTCTATCTCCAACTTTTGATTCAGGTTTTTCTTCACGATGTTGATTGTATTCAATAATTGAGTCAGCCCTTCAAGTGCATAATACTCGCACTGCACCGGAATCAAAACTGAATCGGCAGCAACAAGTGAATTCAATGTTATCAATCCTAACGACGGCGGACAGTCGATAAAAATATAACTGTACTTATTTTTGATACTATCTACAACATTCGCAAGCAATTTTTCACGATTCTCCATTTCTACCATTTCGATTTCTGCACCTACTAAATTTATACTCGATGGCAGAAGCGAAAGAAACGGCATACTTGTTTGCTGTATCGCCTCGAACGGATTTACATCGTCGATTAATACATCGTAAATATTTTTCCCGCCGTTTCGAGCATCAAATCCTAATCCCGAAGTAGCATTAGCTTGCGGATCGTTATCTATTATCAGAACCGGAACTTCAGCCGCTGCTACACATGCTGCTAAATTTATCGTGGTAGTTGTTTTACCAACTCCACCCTTTTGATTTGCTACTGTTACTACTTTACTCAACTCGTTATCTCAACTGTTTCACCAAAATTAAAAACTTTTCCATTAAATCCATTTGCTTTTACCTTTGCAATAAAAACATTTGGGTCGGCTTCAATCACAGGGAAAGTATTATAATGCATCGGCACTACAAATTTAGGATTTACTAATTCAACTGCTTTCACCGCATCATCAATTCCCATCGTGAAGTTGTCGCCAATTGGAAGAAGCAAAATATCCACAGGGTTCATCTCTCCAATCAATTTCATATCCGAAAATAATCCTGTATCTCCGGTGTGATAAACTGTTTTGCCACCCATTGTAACTAAAACACCCGATGGTTCACCCGTGTAAGTTCCTTCGCCAGAAGAAGAACCGTGATGCGCGATTGTAAATTTCACACGACCGAATGGGAAATTAAATCCACCGCCTATGTGCATGTTGTGGGCTTTGGCACCTTTGCTTGCAACATAATTTGCTAACTCGTTCACAGCGATAATCGGGGCATCGCAGCGTTTCGAAATAGCAACAGCATCGCCAAGATGGTCGCCGTGTCCGTGGGTTACAACGATGTAATTTACATTCACATCCTTTTCTTTGATTGGAGAAAGCGGATTCCCTTCAAGAAAAGGGTCGATAATCAATTTAGTTTTTCCATCATCCAACAAAAAAACCGAATGACCGTAATATGTAATTTTCAACATATAACCTCCGTTGTTATGAAAAAATTGTTTGATAAAGCACGTTCAAATATAAATGATTTTTATAAGGATTGCAACGGAAGGAATTGGAGATTGCGGAATTCGGATTTTGTGATAATTGTCCTACTTTAAACTTTTCTAAAATGAAACTCTATTTATCCGACTTCGTAGAATAGCCCAAGTTGAAAAATTCATCTTTTTTTTATATAATTATAACGCTTTCTGAAGCATGATGGACTTATTTGTTTCTGAGTCCATTTATCATTTAAAGAAAAAAAATTATTACAGGAGTTCTAATGACAGACATAAAATTATTGAACGAAAAAATTCAACGCGAAAGCGCCTTCGTCGATTTGTTGACTATGGAAATCGGCAAGGTGATAGTCGGACAGAAATATATGGTCGAACGATTGCTTATCGGATTACTATCGAACGGACATCTTTTATTAGAAGGTGTTCCGGGATTAGCAAAAACACTCGCGATAAAAACTTTGGCTGCTACGATACAATCAAAATTTCAGAGAATCCAATTTACCCCAGACCTACTTCCCGCAGATTTAATCGGAACGATGATTTATAGTCAGCGGAAAGAAGAGTTCGCAGTAAAAAAAGGACCCATCTTTGCTAATTTTATTTTGGCAGATGAAATTAACCGCGCCCCTGCAAAAGTTCAAAGCGCCCTGCTCGAAGCAATGCAAGAAAGGCAAGTTACAATTGGCGAGCAGACATTTCAGCTTGATGAACCGTTCCTTGTTTTGGCGACTCAAAACCCGATCGAGCAAGAAGGAACTTATCCGCTGCCTGAAGCACAAGTCGATCGTTTTATGCTGAAGATTAAAATTGTTTATCCAAATCGTGATGAAGAACGACTGATTATGCGGCAAAACATTACCGACTCGCTCCCGAAAGTAAAAGCTGTCATAAACCCGGCGGACATATTGAAGGCGCGGAATGTTGTTCAAGAAGTTTATATGGATGAAAAGATTGAGAAATATATTTTAGATATAGTTTTCGCAACTCGAGAACCTAAGAATTTTAAACTCGAAAAATTAGCACAACTTATCAGCTATGGCGGTTCGCCACGTGCAACAATTAATCTTGCATTAGCAGCAAAAGCATTTGCATTCATCAAACGCCGCGGGTACGTCATACCCGAAGATGTGCGGGCAGTTTGCCACGATGTCCTCCGCCACCGCATCGCAGTTACTTATGAAGCCGAAGCAGAAAACGTGAACTCCGAAGATATTGTGAATGAGATTTTGAATACGATTGAGGTACCGTAATTTGTGATTAGTCATTCGTCATTAGTTTATTGATGTTTATTTTTATCTTAGTTAAAGAAAGGATAGCAAAATGACTTTTACATATAAAGAAAATATACATTTTTGTTACTAAACTCAACGCTTATATTAATTCCATAAAAAACAGGATAGAAGAAAAATAAATATTCACTAATGACCGATGACATCTGACTAATAACTAAAGATATGGAAACGACAGAGCTACTAAAAAAAGTCCGCAAAATCGAAATTAAAACCCGCGGATTGGCTAATCAGATTTTTTCAGGCGAATACCACAGCGTGTTCAAAGGACGCGGTATGGCTTTCAGCGAAGTGCGGGAATATCAGATTGGCGACGATATCCGCTCAATCGACTGGAATGTTACAGCCCGTTTCAACCATCCGTATGTAAAAATTTTCGAAGAGGAACGCGAACTTACCGTGATGATTCTTGTTGATGTTAGCGGGTCGGGCGAATTCGGAACCGCTGTGCAAATGAAAAAAGATTTAGCAATCGAACTTTGTGCGGTGCTTGCCTTCTCGGCAATCCAAAACAACGATAAAGTCGGGATTATTTTTTTCAGCGACATCATCGAAAGATTTATTCCTCCCAAAAAAGGCAGGACTCACATTCTCCGCATCATCCGTGAATTGCTCGATTTTCAACCACAGCACAAAAAAACCAACATCACGGAAGCTTTACGATATTTACGCAGCGCAATTAAAAAACGAAGTATAGCATTCGTCATTTCCGATTTTATGGATAAGGGATTTGAGGATGCTCTTAAAATTGCAAACAAGAAACACGATGTAGTTGCGATTAATATCTACGACCGACGTGAACAAGAATTACCGGCAGTCGGTTTGATGCGCCTTGCTGATGCCGAAAGTGGTAGTGTAATTTGGGTGGATACAGCTAAAAAGCAAGTTCGAGATAACTACAAAAAATGGCGGCAGCAAACTGAAGAAAACTTAAAATCTATTTTCCGCAAAAGCGGTGTGGATAGCATAAACATCCGGACCGACCAATCGTATGTTCAACCGCTGATGAATTTTTTCAGGATTAGAGAAAAAAGATGGTAATACAAAGAAAATCCGAAATCCAAAATCCGAAATTCGAAATATGCAATTTCTTTGATCTTTGCTCTAAGTTTACCCTGAGCGTAGTCGAAGGGCTCATAGCTCTTAGCTTCCTGCTCTTTGCTCTTAGCTCTCCGCTCTATGCTCAAGGCGTTCACGTCTCTGCACGAGTTGATTCGAATAACATCTTAATCGGCGATTGGCTAAAACTTCACATCGAATTGGAATATCCACCCGATACAAAAATTTCTTATCCCGCGATTTTAGATTCGCTTGAAGGATTGGAGTTAATCGAACGCACTCAACCTGCAATTACAAAATCTGAAAATAGAATAATCGAGAAAACGATTTTAACAATTTCAGCTTACGACACGGGAACATTCGTAATTCCCGCGCTGGATTTCGGATACATTTTAAAAAATGATACAAGTCTGCATTTCGCATCAACCTCTCCGATTCCGATTTTTGTTCACGGCGTCGGGGTTGACCAAGCACAGGATATTAAAGATATTAAACCGCCGTTGAGTGTGCCTATAACATTTGCTGAAATACTTCCATACATAATAGGTGTTATCGCTGCCTTATTGCTTGGCTTTATGATTTATTACGTAATAAAAAAGCGTCAGCAGAAAGATATCTGGAAAATTTTCACTGAGCCCAAGCGACCGCCACACGAAATTGCACTCGATGCACTCCGCTCTCTTGAATCTGAAAAACTTTGGCAGCGCGGCGAAGTTAAACTCTACCACAGCAAATTGACCGATGTAGTTCGAACATACATCGAAGACCGTTTCAGTATCAAAGCGATGGAATCCACAACCGATGAGATATTAGCCGACTTCTTGCATCATTCAGAATTTAACGGAGAATTACAATCGCTGTTAAAAGAGATGCTCACACTCGCCGACTTCGTTAAATTTGCGAAACAGCAACCGCTCCCGAATGAAAACGATGTAAGTATGAAGCAGGCGATTGAATTCGTAGAAAAAACGATTCCAAAAAAATCAGAAGAGGAAAAGGTATGAACAATATAACCTTTGCGTCACCTTACTTTTTTTATTTACTGTTATTGATACCAGTTTTCATTTACTGGTATTGGAAACGCAACCGTCAGCAATATGTTGAACTTCAAGTTTCTACATTGGAAAGTTTTGAAACGGCATCTCGTTCGTGGCGGCAGAGGTTTAGGCATCTCCTTTTTGCATTCAGAATTTTTGCATTCATCTTACTGGTAATCGCTCTCGCCCGTCCGCAATCATCAACCCGAAGCGAAAATGTTACTACTGAAGGTATTGATATTGTTCTTGCAACTGATATATCTGGAAGTATGCTCGCTGAAGACTTGCGACCTAACCGCATCGACGCAGCGAAACAAGTGGCAATCGATTTTATCGACAACAGAGAGAACGATCGAATAGGGCTGGTTATTTTTGCCGGCGAAAGTTTTACGCAGTGCCCGCTAACAACCGACCGTGCTGTTGTTAAAAATTTATTGAAGGATGTTAAAAGCGGTATGATTGAAGACGGAACTGCAATCGGAATGGGACTCGCAACTTCGGTGAGCAGATTAAAAGATAGCAAAGCTAAAAGCAAAGTTATTATTTTGTTAACTGATGGCGTCAACAATCGAGGCTTCATCGACCCGCTGACTGCGTCGCAGATTGCTCAATCTTTCGGTATTCGGGTTTATACAATCGGAGTTGGAACAATCGGGCTTGCGCCCTACCCTGTTCAAACTCCTTTCGGAACTCAGTACCAAAATGTCCCTGTTCAAATTGATGAAGAGTTGATGAAGAAGATTTCTGATATGACAGGTGGAAAATATTTTCGTGCAACCGATAACAAAAAACTGAAAGCAATCTATCAGGAAATTGATAAATTAGAAAAAACTAAAATTGAAGTAACTGAATTCAGACGCAAATCGGAACAATTCACGATGGCAGCATTGTTCGCAGGATTGTTTCTCCTGTTGGAATTATTATTCAGATACACGATATTCAGGATAAACCCGTGATCGATTTCGGATTTCGGATTTCGGATTTCATTATCAACAATTATTAATTGCTAATTGAAATTAACTATTAACAATTGACAATTAACTATTAATTACTTGTCCGCCGAAGCCACAAAGTGGCGTAGGAGGATTAACCATTAACTATTAGAAAATGATTCGTTTCGCTAACATAGAATTTTTATACGCTCTACTTCTCATCCCAATATTCGTCCTTATTTATTGGTATGCGATGAAAAAGAAGAAAAGAGCTCTAATTGATTTCGGCGAGCTTCACTTAATCGACCGATTGATACCCGATTCTCCGAAATACAAATATGCTGTTAAATTTTTATTATTAATTTCAGCATTGGTGTTTACAATTTTCGGACTCGCAAATTTGCAGGTCGGCTCGAAGTTAGAAGAAATTAAACGTGAGGGGGTCGATATCATAATTGCAATCGATGTTTCGAACAGCATGAAATCAGAAGACATCAAACCGAACCGACTCGAAAGCACGAAACAAGCAATATCACGTTTGGTAGATAAGCTCCAAAACGACAGGATTGGCTTGATTGTGTTTGCCGGCGAGGCTTATCTGCAATTGCCGTTAACTCCCGATTACTCGGCTGCAAAATTATTTTTGTCTTCGATAGATACCGACATAATTCCGATACAAGGCACAGCCATCGGTTCTGCAATCCGGCTCGCTATGAAATCGTTCGTTGGAAGTGAGAAGAAATATAAAGTTCTCGTAGTAATTTCAGATGGCGAAAACCACGAAGACGACGCGATTAGCGAAGCCAGAAGCGCCGCCGAACAGGGTGTAATTATACACACGATTGGAATGGGCTCACCGATGGGGGCGCCAATTCCAGTTTATCAAAACAATGTGCAAGTCGGTTTCCGAAAAGACAGAGAGGGTAATATAGTTGTTACAAAATTAGATGAATCGGGTTTACAACAAATAGCATCGACAGGTAACGGTAAATATATCCGCGTAACGAATCAGCAAAATGAGTTAGAGCTTGTTCTGCAAGAAATTTCGGCGATGGAGAAAAAAGAATATGCCGCAAAAATATTTACCGACTACGAGGACAGGTTTCAATATTTTTTAGCAATCGCACTGTTATTGTTAGTTGTTGAATTTTTTATTTCAGACCGCAAAAATAAATGGCTTTCGAAATGGAATTTATTCGGAGATAAAAACAAATGAGATTAATTATATTCATATTGCTTGCGGCGTGTTCAACTTTCTCCCAATCGGAAAGGTCTATCATCAACGAAGGTAACCGCCAGTATAAAGAGAATAAATTTATTGATGCTGAAGT
Organism: uncultured Ignavibacteriota bacterium; assembly: GCA_947085405.1. Classification (GTDB taxonomy): domain Bacteria; phylum Bacteroidota; class Ignavibacteria; order UBA10030; family BY39; genus JASEGV01. Next base: position 36,852 of record CAMTWO010000033.1, on the reverse strand, counting down.
TAATTATCGTAAATCATTAGAGAAAAACAAAGATTCACAATACGGCACATTTAATTTAGGCGACGCGTTGTATAAGCAAGAAAAATATGAGGAAGCGGCTGAGAAGTTTAAAATTGCAGCTACAAAAGAAATGGACAAAGAAACCCGCGCGAAAGCGCTCCACAATCTTGGGAATTCATTACTCAAATCTCAGAAATTTCCTGAAAGCATCGAAGCATATAAAAACGCTCTCAAGTTAAACCCGAAAGACGTAGATACTAAATACAATTTAGAATACGCAAAGATGATGCTTCAACAATCCGCCTCAGGCGGACAACAAAAACAAGATAAGCAGGACGAAAAGAAAGAGGAAAAGAAAGACAAAAAGGAAGATCAAAAACAATCCGCCTCAGGCGGACAACAAAATCAGGAACAACAGAAACAATCCGCCTCAGGCGGACAGCAACAAGCCAAACAACAGGAACAGAAAATTTCAAAAGAAGACGCCGAACGACTTCTCGAAGCTTTGAAAAACGAAGAGAAGGATGTTCAGAAAAAACTGAAAAAGAAAGCTCCTGCAAGAATTACAATTGAGAAGGATTGGTGAGATGGATTTTAGATTTAAGATTTCGGATTTCAGATTTCATAATATTTTGTTTTTGTTTTGGATTGTTTTATGGATGTCGATTTTAGCTATTTCTTCTGTTGAATTTGCGATAGCTCAAGAAAGCACGTTGACAGCTTCTGTCGATAGAAATCGTATTGCGATGGGTGAACAGGTCGAAATTACATTTTCTTTAAACGGGAGCGGAAAAAATTTTCAACCACCGGCTTTTACCGATTTTTTAGTTTTGTCGGGTCCCAATCAATCAACAAGTATGCAGTTCATAAATGGAGCGATGTCGCAATCGATTTCATATTCTTACATCCTCCAGCCACGCTCTGAAGGTAAATTCACAATCGGTGCAGCTTCCATAGAATCGGGCAGCAAGAAGATTCAATCAAACAGCATCACGATTGAAGTTACCAAAGGGTCAGTGCAACCGAAGCAGCAGCCGTCTCAATCACAGGAAGATGCAAGCATTTCAAAACAAATCAGTGACAACCTTTTCATTCGTGTAAGTGTCGATAAATCAAGCATTTATCAAGGCGAACAAATTACAGCAACTTACAAACTTTATACTCGTGTTAACATTACAAATTATGGTGTTAGCAAAGTCCCCGCCTTCACAGGTTTTTGGGCGCAAGAAATTGAGTTACCAAAAAACCCACAATTTGAAAATGAAGTTTTAAACGGGATTCAATACAAAGTTGCCACACTAAAGAAGACAGCTCTATTTTCACAGCAAAGCGGAACGCTTGAGATCGATCCGATGGAAGCCGATTTCGTTGTGCAGGTTCAAACGAGAAGACGCGGCGGCGATGTTTTCGATCAGTTCTTCGGGAATGTCCAAAACGTAGAACACAAATCAAAAAGTAACAGTCTCAAAATAAATGTCCGTCCCCTACCGCCGAATCCACCACCAGGATTTAGCGGTGCCGTCGGAAAATTTTCTGCCGAATTTTGGCTCGATAAAACTGAAACAAAGTCGAACGAACCCGTAACCCTGAAAGTAAAAATTTCTGGAAGGGGTAACCTGAAGCTTATTCAACCTCTGAAAATAAACTTCCCAAACGATCTCGAAGTTTATGAGCCAAAAATTTCAGACAACATTTCACAGTCAACCAATACCATCTCGGGCAGCCGGACTTTTGAATATCTGATAATACCACGCCGGCAGGGAAATCAAAAAATATCTTCCTTCTCATTCGCTTACTTCGATCCGGAAAAAAAAGAGTATGTTTCATTTACTTCACCCGACTTTAATATCAATGTTACAAAAGGGACTGAAATCGTTTCTGCGCCAGTCGCAGGTTTAAGCAAAGAAGAAATAAAACTTCTCGGTCAGGATATCCGTTTCATTAAAAGCGAACCGGTAAAATTTAAAAAACACGGAGAGACATTTTTTGGGTCAGGGCTTTTTATTACTTTAAGCATTGCACCGATATTTTTATTTTTCGGATTTATATTTTTGTATAAACGCTACGAACAAAATGTAAGCGATGTAATCCGTTTCAAAAGTAAACGCGCAACCAAAATCGCTAAGAAACGGCTTGCAACTACAAAGCATTTACTATCAGCTAAAAAGAGAGAAGAATTTTACGATGAACTCTCGAAAGCTCTTTGGGGATATGTTGGAGATAAACTTGGAATTCAACTTTCAGAACTATCAAAGGATACTGTTAGCATTTCACTAAAGGCACGAAATGTTAGCGACGAATCAATCAACAAAATTCTGATAACACTCGAACATTGCGAATTTGCAAGGTTCGCTCCATCATCTGATACACACGATATGCAAAATATTTATAACGATACTGTTGATTTAATTTCGACAATCGAGGAGGAAATTAAATGAAATATTTACTTCTGTTAATTTCACTTGTCCTGTTACCGGCGATTTCGTTGGCTGAAGAGGTGAGCCATCAATATAATCAAGCAACTCAGTTTTATCGTGATGGTGAGTATTCGAAAGCAATCGCAATTTACGAAAACATAATCAAGAACGGTTACGAACACTCCGACCTTTACTACAATCTCGCAAACGCCAACTTCAAACTCGATAATTTGCCGGCTTCAATTTTATACTACGAACGTGCAAAGCGTTTATCACCAAACGATGATGATATAAACTACAATCTCAAAATCGCTAATCTCAAGGTTGTCGATAAAATTGAACCTCTCCCCCGTTTGTTCATCTTTGAATGGTGGCAAGCATTAAGCGGATTAGCATCTTCAACTTCTTGGACTGTATTCAGCATAATTGCTCTGTGGGTTGGATTATTTTGCATAGCTGTTTTTAGAATTACAAGCAAATCGTTTGTTAGACGGTTAAGTTTTTTCAGCGGAACGTTTTTAATTTTATTTGCACTCGTTACTTTTACATTTGCGATACAACAAAACAAAATCGAAAACAGCACAAGCGAGGCAATCATTTTTTCGGCTAATGTTGCAATCAAAAGTTCGCCCGATGAAAGCGGAACCGACCTGTTTATTTTGCACGAAGGAGTTAAAGTAGAAATTTTGGATAGTGTAGATAAATGGAAAAATATCCGTTTAGCCGACGGAAAAGTTGGCTGGATTCCAGTTGATGCGATTGAGATAATTTGATGTTTAAGGATTAAAAGATCAGCTTAAAGTCCCTTTAGTCATTTATGTCCTTTTTATTCACCTTAATTCATAAGAATTTCAGAAATAAGCACATATTTGCAAATATTTGCTTTTTGGTTTAATTTTCCGCATTTTTCAACAGAATTTTTGTATGTAATATTTGAATGAAACCACTTACAGCCAAAAGCATCCAATCTCAATTAATTATTTATTTCACGATTGCTATTATTATTCCCGCAGTAATCACAAGCATCGTGGGGGTGAAATTAATTTACGACCAGATTATTACTCGCGCCGAAACTAAAGTATTGTCCGATTTAAGTTCTGCTCGTGAAATATACTTAAATAAAATTTCGCACATCGAAAGCATTGTTCGACTTACAGCAGCCCGAAGTTTAGTAATAAAAGCTGTCGGCGAACACGATAAAGTATTTTTACAGAAAGATTTGTTAAGGACTCTTAAACGTGAACAACTCGACATCTTAACGGTTGTAGATAAAGAAGGAAAAGTTATTTCACGCGGTAGAAACCCGAATTCGTTCGGCGATAATTTGTTGAACGATACATTCGTTGAGCGGGTGATAAAAACAAAACAGATCGTAAGAGGAACTGATGTTGTAGCAGGAGACCAATTATTTAAAGAATCAGCCGACCTTGCCAACCAAGCCCACATGGAAATAACTCCAACACCGATGGCAAAACCCCGAACATCGCTTTCCGAAAAATCGGGAATGATGCTGAAGGCAGCCGTTCCGATTTTCGATGACTCGAATGTTTTTCAAGGTGTATTAATTGGCGGAATTTTGTTGAATAGAAATTTCGAAATCGTTGATAAAATTAAAACAATTAGGCAGGAGCAGAAATTATATAAAGGCAAAGAGGTCAGCACTGCTACAATATTTCAAAACGATCTGCGAATTTCTACTAATGTAAAAAACGAGGACGGTACTGTCGCAATTACAACTTTGGTTTCAGAAGAAGTGAACGATGTTGTGCTGCGAGATGGGAAACTTTGGATTGGCGATGCGTTTGTAGTTAATACCTGGTATATCGGTGCTTACGAACCGATCAGGGATATTCAAAATAAAATTATCGGAATTCTTTATGTGGGAATTCTTAAGGAACCGTTCAACGATTTATTACGCAATACATTGATTACATTCCTTGGAATCACATTGGTTGGTATTTTTTTAATAGTTTTAGTTTCAATTCATCAAGCAAAAAAAATATCAAAACCGCTTAAACAATTAGAAGAAATCGCAGTCGAAATAACAGCGGGTAATTACAATCACGACCTTAAACTTAAAGCACCTCGCGAGATTGAACGACTCGCATCCTCATTGAATTATATGGCTAAGGAACTTGAGAATGAAAAACTCGAGTTAGAAGAATGGGGAAATAAACTCGAAAAAAAAGTTGAAGAGCGGACAAACGAGATTAAAAAAATCCATTCTCATTTATTCCGTTCCGAAAAACTCGCATCGCTTGGAAAACTTGCCGCCGGTGTCGCTCACGAAATCAACAATCCACTTACCGGAATTCTTACCAATAGCAGTTTACTGTTGGAAGATTTACCTGAAGGCGACCCGAATCGAGAAGACGTTGAAGTCATTGTGAAAGAAACGATTCGATGCCGCGAGATTGTAAGGCGGTTGCTCGATTTTGCCAAACAAATTGCACCCCAAAAAAAACTGACCAATATCAACACCTTAATCGAAAATATAATTCTTCTGGTTAGAAATCAAACCTCATTTCGAAACATAAAAATTGAAAAAAATCTATCCGCTGATATTCCTGATATAATGGTTGACCCCGACCAAGTGCAGCAAGTTTTAATAAACATAATTTTAAATGCTTCGGAAGCTATGACACGTGGCGGCGATTTAACAATTGATTCCAAAATAGATACTAATGGCGATTCGCTTGTTATCACTATTAAAGATACAGGACCCGGAATACCTGAACACATACGGGATAATATATTCGACCCGTTCTTCACTACAAAAGAACACGGCACAGGATTAGGGCTTTCTATCAGCTACGGAATCATTGAGCAGCACGGCGGAACTATCAATGTCGAGAGTATAACAGGAAGCGGAGCCACGTTCACTATTTATCTACCAATAAAATCATTAGAAATTGAAACTTATGACAGCCAAAATATTAGTCGTTGACGATGAATTAGTAATTTGTAAAAGTTGTGAAAAAATATTTCTGCGTGCTGGACACAAAGTAAAATACAGCACATCGGGTAAACAGGCGCTTGCACTTTTGCAATCAGAATCTTTCGATGTCGTATTCACCGATTTAAAAATGTTGGATATAAGCGGATTTGAAGTTTTAGCCACAATCAAACAGCGCTATCCTGAAACTGTCGTAATCATTATAACGGGTTATGCTACTATTGCAGCAGCAGTCGAAACGATGCGTTCGGGTGCTTTCGATTTCCTTCCCAAACCATTCACGCCTGCCGAACTATTAGCAGTTCTAAACCGCGCATTAGAAAAACGCAAACTGATGCAGCGCATGATAGACGATACCACATTTTCAGAAACTTCCGGATACGAAGGCTTTATTGGTGAAAGCCCTAAAATGATTGAGGTGTTTAATTTAATTCGGAAAGTCGCCCCGACTGATTGCACTGTTTTAATAATTGGTGAAAGCGGAACCGGAAAAGATTTAACAGCACGAGCGATACATAATTGCAGCAACCGAAAAGACAAAATGTTTTTTGCAATAGATATATCGACACTATCTAGCACTTTATTGGAGAGCGAATTATTCGGACACATGAAGGGTTCATTCACCGGAGCGACCTCCGATAAACAAGGTTTGTTTGAAGCGGCTAATAACGGATCAATATTCTTAGATGAAATCGGCAACTTATCGCTTGAAGTACAGTCGCGATTATTACGCGTTTTGCAAACCAAGGAAATTCTTCCGGTCGGCAGCACAAAAATTAAAAACGTTGATGTTCGATTGATTTTTGCCACCAACCAAAATTTGAAGAACTTAGTGAGCGAAGGAAAATTCCGCGAAGACCTTTATTACCGGCTGAATGTTTTCCCGATTAAACTACCATCGCTTCGTGAAAGGAAAGATGATATTCCTGAATTGATAAAACATTTTCTAAAAATTTCTTGCAGTAAATTAGCAAAACCAATTCCTAAAATCGGACCTGAAGCATTTGAAGTTTTGCTAAATTATCATTGGCCCGGAAATGTTCGCGAACTCGAACACACAATTGAGCGGTTGACAATATTAGTTGACGGAGACGAAATTTTACCTGTTCATATTTCAGCCGCCCTGTTCAAAAGCGAAACACAAGTCAGTTCTATCACTCCAAAAGATACTGATGAACTGAAAAAGCTAAAAAAGCAAATCCGCGAAGCCTCCATTCAAGAGATAGAAAAAATGTTTGTAGAAGAAGCTCTTATCCGCAACAACTGGAATGTATCGAAAGCTGCACGTGATGTCGATATGCAGCGCTCAAACTTTCAAGCCTTGATGCGAAAATACGGAATTGCCAGGTAATTTTAATGCACATTAATAAATGCAGGTGTATATTTTTTTTATCTACCCATTTCCCGCGAACTCACCTCTTTTCAGCACATTCTAATTTTTTGGGTAACTTTAAAAAATTTGAATTTCACACATCACCATAACCTTTCCACCCATAACTCATTATAATATAATTGGTTATAGCTAATCATTTCCAGCTACAACATCGATGGCATAGCCGTTGCAGTTATTGATGTATTATAAAAATGATATTAAACAAAAACCAAAAGGAAAAATAAAATGATAACTGAAAAAATATTAGTGGTTGACGACGAAGAAATTGTTTGTCAGAGCATCAAAAAAATTCTCTCTCGCAAAGGATATGAAATCGATAATGCATTGAATGTTGAAGATGCAGTCAAAAAAATTAATCAAACCTCATTTGATTTAGTGATTACTGATTTGATGATGCCGAAAACTAACGGGATGGAATTGATGCAGATTATCCGTGATCATTATCCTGAACTCGAAGTAATAATGATTACCGGCTACTCATCCATCGAAACAGCAGTTAAGGCAACAAAGCTTGGCGCTTCGAGCTACTTACCAAAGCCGTTCACTCCCGATGAATTGGCTGAAGCTACAAAAAAAGCTTTAACCCAAAGACAAATAAAGATTGAACAACGAAAAGTTGAACCCAAAGTTGATGATCAAACTTCCGACATAATCGATGTGGATATGCCGTTCAGTGAAAGCGAAGTTACGAAATATACTTCAAAAGAATATGTGGAAGCTTTAACACACAGCGATATACCATTGGCAAAGAAAGCGGCTCTCAAAGCATACTGCCAGCTTGGAAAACGGGAATGCCGCCGTGTAGTTACAGAAGGACGTGAATGTGCCGGTGAATGTCCGCTCGAAAAGAAAGAACACACAAAAGCCGTTAAAGTAAAACGATATACATCCGAGATAATCGATGCCGACCTGCCATTCAGCATTTCGGAAGTTGAGCAAGCAACAAGTTCGGATTACATTAATTGTCTCAGCAGGTCGGATATACCATTAGCAGCATTATGGGGCAGAGATGCAACAGCAAAGCATTCAGTTTTAGTAGTTGACGATGAACCTATAGTTTGCCACAGTGTCCGAAGAATTTTATCTAAACAAAGCTGCGCCGTTGAAGAAGCATTCGACGTAGATGCCGCACTACAAAAGATGAAACTTAATAGATACGATTTAATATTATTAGATTTAAAGATGCCAAAGCGGAGCGGTATCGAAGTTTTGCAAACAATAAAAAGCAATTGGCCCGAAATTCCTGTAATAATAATTTCCGGATATGCTTCTATTGAGAATGCAATCGAAGCGATAAACTTAGGTGCATCCGATATCATCCCTAAACCTTTTACGCCCGCCGAATTAACCAAAAAAACTCAAGAAGTATTAGTTGCATAATCCAAAATTGTATGAGGGCTGATTTATAAAAGAAAATTTTTATTGATCAGCCCATTTGATTTTAATTTGGGCATTTTGTAGATTTATTCAACTGAATATTCATTAAAATCAAAAGGATTACTTACCGGACATATTGCTACCATTGTTTTTTACAGCTTTTTTTCATATTTTCAAGCAGATTTTCAAACTATTTAGGAATAAAGATGTTCAAAGACGCCCCAATCAATGGTGTAGTAGTTAAAATACTCGGTAAATATTCAGACCAACGCGGTTGGCTTATTGAAACTTTTCGCAACGATGAGCTTCTCACAGAATTTCATCCCGTAATGTCTTACATTTCAATGACGAATCCTCAGGTTGCACGGGGTCCTCACGAACACGTTGAGCAGGCAGATTTGTTTGCATTCATCGGTCCCTCAACTTTTAAAATTTATCTTTGGGATAACAGGAAAGATTCATCCACTTACCTTCACAAAATGATTATCACTGCCGGCGAAGACGAACCAAAATCAATCCTTGTCCCCCCTGGAATAGTTCACGCATACAAAAATATTGGTAATGAACTAGGAATGGTAACCAATTACCCGAATCGTTTATTTATGGGCTTAGAAAAAAAAGAAAAAGTTGACGAAATCCGACACGAAAACGACCCCAACACAATTTTTAAAATAGACTAACACGAATGACAATCAACGGAGAGCAAATGACGATTTTAGTAACAGGCGGTGCAGGATTTATTGGCAGCAATTTCGTCCACTACATTCTTGAAAAGCATCCCGATTACAAAATCGTGAATCTGGATAACCTTACTTATGCCGGCAATTTAGAAAACCTGAAAAGCATCGAATCAAATCCGAATTACCATTTTGAAAGAGGCGATATCTGCGACAAAGAAACCGTTACAAATGTTATTGAAAAATATCAAATTGATACAGTAGTAAACTTTGCAGCCGAGTCGCACGTTGACCGCAGCATATTAGGTGCTGCGATTTTTATTCAAACAAATGTTCTTGGGACACAAGTTCTTCTCGATGTCGCAAAAGAAAAAAGAATAAAAATATTTTTACAAGTTTCTACGGATGAAGTTTACGGTTCACTCGGTGAAACTGGAAAATTCACAGAAGATACTCCCCTACATCCAAACAGTCCTTATGCAGCGAGCAAAACTGGAGCTGATTTACTTGCTTTGGCTTATCAGCATACTTTTGGAACTCCGGTTCTTATTACCCGCTGTTCAAACAATTACGGACCTTACCAATTCCCTGAAAAATTAATCCCGCTTATGATCGCGAATGCTTTAAACGATAAACCTCTCCCCGTTTACGGGCAAGGTACAAACATCCGCGACTGGCTTCACGTTCGCGACCATTGCGAAGCCATTGATGTAGTTTTGCATAAAGGAAAAATTGGCGAAGTTTACAACATCGGTGGTAACAATGAGTGGAAAAATATTGATATTGTAAAATTACTTTTAGCTAAGTTAAACAAACCGGAAAGTTTGATTACTTATGTGAAAGACCGTCCGGGGCACGATTTACGCTACGCAATAGATGCTACTAAAATCAAAAATGAACTTGGTTGGCAGCCGCGTTATACATTCGAAGAAGGTATCGCCGAAACAATCGAATGGTATTTGAACAACAAGGACTGGTGGCAGCGCATAATCAGCGGCAAGTATCAAGAATATTACAAAAACATGTACGAAAATAGATAATGAGGAACTGAACATTGATTAACATTAAAAACAAAGTTTTCTTTCTGCTTTTGCTGCTTACATCCGGTGTTTATGGCCAGTTTAGCAGAGACAAGGAAGCAAGCAATATTTTCGATAGCTTCGATACTAAATCCCGACAAGCGCAGCAATTAATGCAGCAACCACAACAAGTGGCTTTAGAAGGTGCGGTTGATGCTGATAAATATTTTGTAGGACCTTCCGATAAAATTGCAGTAAATATTTGGATAAGTCCTGCTGTTAATTTTGTCCTGACAGTTACCCCCGAAGGTACACTTATAATTCCTACAGTTGGTGAAGTGAAAGTTGCTGATAAGACTTTAGCCGAAGTAAAAACAATAGTTAATACCGAGGTCAGGAAGAAATATATCACGAGTGAGATAACTATAACTCTTTTAGAACCACGACCAATTATAGTTACCGTATCAGGGAATGTATTGAATCCGGCGCTCTATACTCTGTCATCAGTTGATCGTGTCGATAAAGCATTACAAGCCGCCAATACAGTAGCACAGCGGCAAAATCAAGGAGAACTTTCCGCAGTCATCGAAAGGATGTCAACGCGCAACATTCTTTTGAAACGAAAAGACGGTTCGAGCATCAGGATTGATATTCCTAAGTTTTTAGCTACCAAAGAAGACAAGCACAATCCATACCTCCGCGAAGGGGATGTAATTATTGTACCGAGGAAAAACCCATATAAACATGTTATTGGAGTTTACGGTGAAGTGAATAATCCGGGAAGATTCGAATATGTAGAAGGCGACAGCATTACCGATGCTCTGAAAATAGCCCTCGGTTGTACACGTTTAGCGAATTTAGACAGCATCGAATTCTCGCGTCTCGATATCGAAGCAAAAATTCTGGAAACGAGAATACTAAAACTGAGCGAAATTAGTAACGGAAATGCTAAAAATATTCCGCTTGAGCCGGGCGACAGAATTATTGTTAAACAAAAATTAGAGTTGCGTGAAGATTTTGTAGTCTATATCGGTGGCGATGTTAAATATCCCGGTACGTATCCTATTACCAAAAATAACAGTCGTTTATCCGATGCGATTCGAGCAGCCGGCGGTTTTACAGAATTCGCCTCATTAAGGACAGCCGAAGTTTACCGCCGGTCAGTCTCCTCAAAAGACATTGAGATTGAGCGGATGATGAGTATGCGCGGTAGCATATCACCCGACGATACAGCTTCATATTTTATGGAAACTGAACTGCGGCTCCAAAAAGAAATTGTAAATGTAGATTTCGAGAAATTATTTTTACAAAATGATAAATCACAAGATGTTTTACTCAAGGATGGCGACTATATCCAAATACCTTCGTTAAAAAATACTATTTATGTTTTTGGGCAGGTAATTTCACCCGGACATATACCTTTTATAAAGGATGGAACAGTGGAATATTATACTTCCAAATGCGGCGGTTTTACCGATGCAGCCCGTAAAGGTGATGTTAAAATAATTAAAAATAAAACCAAACAATGGTTAGACCCGGATGAAACAACGATCGAGGAGGGTGATTATATTTGGATCCCAAAAACTCCTGAACGGTCATTTGCGTATTACACTACGGTTCTTAGTCAAACCGCAAGTATATTGAGTGTAGTGATAGGAATTGCAGTATTAATTGTACAGGTAACGAAATAGGTGTTTGAGGAATATTATGAACAATATGAATAATCCGAATATCGAAAATTTGAAAGAGATTAATCTGACAGATTATCTTTTCATCATACTTAAACGAAGAAAGTTCATCTGGGGAATCGTAGGGACCGCATTCATTATAACTACACTGATGGTTTTCATTATTTTACCAAGATGGTATAAATCTGTTGCCGTTGTAATGCCCGCAAAACAAAGTGCTCAATTTAGCCTATCTTCAGTGATTAAGAACATCGTACCACTTGGGGGTTTAGGATTGGGTGGAGGCACAGATCAGCTTCACAACTACATTGCAATCCTCGAAAGTAGAAGTTGTATGGAAGATATTATCCGACGCTTTAATCTTATTAAAAGGTATCAAGTAGAGAATGTGGAAGAGGCTATAAAAGAACTTACTAATAATGTATCGTTCAATTTGACTCAAAATGATGTAACCGTTGAAATTGTTGTCTTTGACACAGACTCTGTTATTGCAGCAGATATCGCCAACGCTTTTGTTGAAACCCTAAACGATATTCAAATTCAGCTATCGACCCAAGAAGCTAGAAACAATCGGCAATTTTTGGAGAGAAGGTATTCTCAAAATTTACAGGACCTAAAACAAGCCGAAGAAGCTCTTCGTGAATTTCAAAAATATAATCGGATATATGCACTTCATGAACAAGTGCGGATAGCTGTGCAGACTGCAGCTGAAATCAAGTCTCAGGCTTTATTAAAAGAAATTGAATTGGGGATTTTGCGAAACACTATTCATGAGGAAGACCCTCGCTATAAAAAAGTAGAACAGGATTTAAATGAGATAAATAAGAAAATACAAGAATTCAATGTTAGGACCGATACTTCCAAAAGATACACAGAATTTTTCCCTGAATTTGAAAAAACCCCGGATATTTCAATGAATTATATCAGAAAGGTGCGTGATGTCGAAATCCAGCAAAAACTTATGGAAATACTTCTTCCTCTCTATGAACAAGCGAAAATCGAAGAACAGAGAGACACCCCTTCTATGGTAATTCTAGACCACGCAGTCCCAGCTATTAAATCATCAAAACCACGAAGAATTTTAACAATATTAATAGTAACTTTTGCCGCAGTTATTTTTTCTCTGTTCTATATTTTTATCATCGAAACAATTTTGAGGATTAGGAAAGAAATAACAGAAAGTGAGAACGAAAAACTTAAATATATTGGTTCGTCGTTGAAGTGGAAAAATTTTTTTTCCATGCGTACAAAAGCATTAAATTCACATCGTAATGAAGATTAGGTCTTTCAGAATAAAATATACCTCAGTTTTATCTTTTATCCGGGCATGGAGGACAGATCAATCTGTTTTTTTTATTTATCACTAGTAATATATAATAGAAAATATCGTTTGATGATACAGCACATCCGGTGGACTATAATGGTGAGTATAAAATGATAACAAAATCTCTCCGTATAGGAAAACAAATAGTTCCAATTAATTCTGCAATATTGCTTTACATCTTTGCGGGAATATTAAGCCTTTTAACATTATACATTATTGGACCAGCACTCGGTATAACTTTTCGGTCATGGGCGGAATACTATCGTGCACTCGGACAACTTCTAGGGATTTGGGGTATCCTTTTTGCGGTTGCATTTTCAATCATTGTAGGTTATCTGATATTGCGTAGTCTGATTACTACTTCAGCGCAATCGTTAATTTTAAGGTTAACAACATTTGATATAATTTTATTAATATTGTTTATTTTAAATTTAGGTTGGTTTATCATTGCAATGATATTCGGTAATCCAATATCTTATACAATTGGGGATACAATAAGGGGAATGTTCATTCCGGTAATTTATTGGATTGTAAGAAAAAATATAACTACTTATATTGACGCGTTATTTTTTACAAAATTGATCATATATACAGAAACCATTATTCTCATGATATTGATTCCTACAGGTTATATTCCTTTCTCAGTTGCTGGAAGAACATTTCTCACTACTGTTTTTTTTACCCTCCTTTTTGAAGAAAAAAATATAAAGAAACGGTTATTATATTTACTGATCTTTGCTTTTGGTATCTTTGTTGTCTTTACGACACAAGCTCAACGGGGAATAATAATTATACTATTCATTATTATTCTAATGAACTTCTATTTTAAAATTCAAAATATTCGAATAAGTATTTTAATTTTTGCCTTTGTTTTGCCCCTCATAACTGTTACAATCGCAAATGAAATGTTAGATCTTGGTATAGAAAAAGAGGTTGAGATTACCGAAACTAGATTTCAAGGTTCGACCAAAGGTAAGAAAATGTATTTTGGATTAGATGAATCCATATTTCAACGAGTGGGCGAAACTATCGATGTTTGGGAAACATTTTCGAACCATTCACCAATCTATGCTATTACTGGTTTTGGTCACGGGGCTGTTCTTACAAATAAATTGATTACTCCCTCTGAACGTTCAGTATATAAAACAAATGTAAAACACCATATTTACATAACAATTGTTGCGATCTTATATCGAAATGGTATATTAGGTATTATAATCTATGGAGCTATTGTTTTATATATCATGAAGATATTAATGAGGATTAGAAAATATCGTGATATTTTACAAAATAACAGTTATTTCATCTACCTGAAAGTGATGTGCCTCTATCAAGTTAGTGTTATGTTCATGAGTTTTTTAACTTATTCGTACATTGGGAATATCGTTATTGCATTCACTCTTCCCTTAATAGAAATATTACGTAGGAAAATGGAAGAAGTTATTTATGTGAATAAAACTCATAACATTAAATCGATAAATGTATGAGAAATAATTTGAATAAAGCAATTCTTATCTCAGAAATTATCAGCAATTATATTTTGAAAAAGATCTAACGTTCAAATGAATCCAAAAAAGATTTTAAAGAACTTTTTATTTTTATTTTCATCGAACCTTGTCGGGCAATTATTTTTTCTTTTTGGTCTAGCTCATCTTGCTCGTGTACTAGGTCCAGCCTCATTTGGACTTTGGAATCTTGGGCAAACGTGGATGTTGTATCTTTTGCGTGCTAATGAGATGGGACTTGAAGTTGTCGGCATCAAAACAATTGCACGTGATCCGATGAATTCGAGTATCGTAATTAAAAACGTTCTTATAATTAGACTCATACTGTCAGTGATTCTAATGCTGAGTATTTTTATAATCGCAAAGATTAATATTTTTCCAAATGGAAGTGAGACTTTAATCATTCTTTTCGCCTTTGCAGTTTTTCCAACAGCGATTACTATGGAATGGGTTTTTGAAGCAAATCAAAGAGTGTTTTTTGTTGGTGTTTCAAGATTATTAAAAGGTGCTTTATTCGGATTATTAGTTTATTTTCTTATTATAAATCCGTTACAAACATATGAGTCTGCATATATCTACTTAATCAGCCTATCTATTCCTTCATTACTTATTTTTATTATTGTTTATAGAAAATATATATCAAACACTAGTTCAAGCGATATAATAGGTTGTAAAGCTCTCATAAAAGAAGCAGCACCCATAGGTATTGCTACTATTTTATCACAATATTCCCTCTTTATCGGAACTATACTAATAAGTTATTTAGAATCAAAAAACTCCCTCGGTTATTTTACTGCTGCTCACCGCTTGATTATATTTGTCTGGGCTTACGGCATAGTAACATCTAATAGAGTAATTTTGCCGCAGCTATCGATTCTGTTTAAAGAATCCAAAGAAAATATGACTGTTTTTATATTGAAATATTTTCGTTTGTTATCAATAATTTCTTTTTTTATCGGATTGATTATTTTCATTAGTGGTAATAATATTATACAATATTTATATGGCGAAACTTATCATGGCAGTATTATCATCATACAAATACTTGCTTTTGCATTAATCGCAGCAATTGTCCGGTCGGTCTTCGAGATCGGATTGATCTCAACCAACCGTCAATATTTGTTTATGCACGGAATGATTGGCCTCGCTATAGTATCTACCCTGTTTGCTTTTTTATTTATTATCAACTGGGGAATTACGGGAGCTGCATGGGCTGCTGTTATTTCTGAAATTGCGTATGCAATTTATCTTATTGTAGTATTCAAATATATTTCTATATCTGATATTGTCAAGATGATCAGGTTCCCATTAATAATTACGATGGTAATTATTTGTATCCTATATTTTTTAAATATCCAATCACTAATATTTGCAATATTGATAACTTCAATAATTTATCCAGGATTTTTGATTATTACTGGAACTATTAAAAAAGAAGATCTCACTTTTTTAAAAAAACTATTTAATAACGGCTAACCATGAAGAGAATTTGGATAGTTACTGAATTATTTTATCCTGAAACATTTTCAACAGGGCACATTTTGACAAAAATTGCCGAAGGTTTAGCGCAGTATTACAAAGTGGGAGTTCTTACGCGTATCCCTGATTCAGATAAATCGAATATATTAAATTATGAAGAATATAATAATATTACGATCCACCGTTTCAAGACTTTGACTACTAATGTTAATAAATTGATTCTCCGAATAATAAATTCGATAATGTTCAGCTTCCTGATATTTTGGAAAATATTATTCTATATAAATAAAGGAGATATCATTTTAGTTGTAACAAATCCACCATCCTTACCTTTTATTGCAGCATTTGCAAGCTGGTTAAAAGGGGCTAAAAGTATTCTGATTATTCACGATGTGTACCCAGATGTACTGGTAGCTATTAATCTAATTAAGAAAAATTCATTAATTACAAAACTTTTTGATTATCTCACAAGATATCTTTATAATAGTGTTGCACACATAATTGTTCTCGGACGTGATATGAAAAAGATAGTATCTGAAAAATTAATCAAGAATACAAAAATAGACATAATAACAAATTGGGCAGACTTATTAGAAATATTTTCATACCAGCGTAAAACTAATTCCTTATTAAGTGAATTGGGTATTCAAAATAAATTTGTAGTGCAATATTCAGGAAATATGGGGCGGACACACGGTTTAGAAATTTTGGTCGATGCTTCACAGAAATTAATCGAAATCGATAAGATACATTTTCTTTTTATTGGAACAGGTGCGAAAAGGATGTGGCTGGAACGAACGGTGGTAGATTATAAGCTGAAGAATGTTACACTTTTACCCCCCCAACCGAAAAGCGACCTGTGTGATACACTCAATGCCTGTGATGTCGCAATTATTTCTTTTATACCCGGAATGTCGGGACTTTCAGTCCCAAGTCGTATGTATAATATTTTAGCTGCTGGGAAACCTATTATTGCTGTAACTGACCCTGATTCAGAGTTAGCAATGTTAATTCTGGAAGAGAATATCGGCTGGATTGTAGCTCCGAATAATCCCGACGAATTGGTTGCCACTATACTGGAAGCTAATAAAAATAACGACACCTTAATAGAAATGGGTAAAAGATGCCGTGTTATAGCAGAAAAAAAATACTCACTGAATGTTACAATTAATGCATACCGTAATATTATTGAGAGTGTCTCGAAAAGCCGAACTTGAAATGTTGTTTTCTTAGAATTTGAACAATGACTCATAAAAGTACAGATAAGTTCCATCAGACTATATATTTCAAAATTAAAATTTTTTCCAGATTCCTTATTTGCCAAATTGTAGGACTTTTTATTTTATCAGAGGTGACTGTCGTCTTGGCTCTATCAAAAGTGCTCTTTAGACGCTTTCACATTTCTAATATTTCTCGTTCATTAGATATTTCACAAATCAAAAAAGTTCTCATCATACGTCTAGATGAAATTGGAGATATAGTAATGACAACAGCGTTCCTGCGTGAATTACGGCAGATATTGCCTAATGCACATATTAGCCTCGTTGTAAAACCTGAAATACACAACCTGGTTGAAATATGTCCTTATATGAACGAAGTACTTAAATATAATCCCCATGTTCCTCGATTGCTTAAACCATTGTTGCTTCCTTGGTATGCGTTCAAATTTGCTCGTCGTCATCTTTGGTCTAAACAATTCGATTTAGCGATTTTACCACGATGGGATACAGATTCTACATATGCAAGTTTTCTTGCATTATTTTCGGGGGCACAATTTCGAATTGCATACTCAGAACAAGTAAATATTCGAAAAATGTATTTTAATAAAGGATTTGACAAGATGTTTACACATCTTCTATCAGATAATAGTCTGAAGCATGAAGTGGAACACAATCTTGATATTATTTCATTTCTGAAAGGATCTGTACAATTCAAACACCTTGAATTGTGGATTGGAAAAGACGATAAGTTATTCGCTGAATCTATCATTAGCAAGCAATGTGTGCAAGAGAATGATGTCGTGGTTGGTTTTGGACCTTCTGGTGGACATTCTCATCTTAAGCAATGGCCGTTACATAATTTCGTAGAGCTTGGACATTGGCTGCAAAAAATGTATTCCGCCCGTATTATCATAATTGGAGGACCGGGAGAAGAAGATATCGGAAGGTACTTTGAGAATGCTCTTGGCTCACGATTGATCAATATGGTAGGAAAAACCTCACTTAGGCAATTGGCAGCAATTCTCAAACATTGTAAAGTTTATATTGGAACTGATGCTGGTCCACTTCATGTAGCAACAGCACAAGGAGTTCCGGTGCTTGCCCTATTTGGCTCAAGTTGTTCTCATCGTTATGGCCCTTGGGGTGAAAAGCATAAGCACATTACACTTGAACTTTTGTGTAACCCATGTCATCGACTTGACCATACAGATAGATGTAAACGCTGCCTTTTTGATCGCCCCTATTGTATGACAAATATTTCTGTAGGGTCAATACAAAAAGAAATTTCTTCGTTGATAAATCTTGTACAAACGCAGAATCATTCATTCAATCAATAATGTTTTTAAAGAAAGTGTATTAATAGTATTCACTCTATTTAAATTAAAAAATATGTTGCATTTTGTTTTCAAAAAACTTTAGCACTTGCTTTTCCCTCATTAGATGAAAGTTATGGTCTGATAATTTAGAAAATATTCATCCGTATTATTTATTTTAACATACAGCATAGACGGCATACCGAGAGTAATTATGGATGTTTATAAATGACAAACTACCCCAAAATTCAATCAGAAAACTGATAAATAGTATCCTAAATTTAATAACAATCGCCCTGATAATAATGAATTTATCCGCTGGGTATTTGACGAAAATGAAGAACGTTACAAACATTTGTAAAGTATATAATAATCTTTTATCTTAATACTAATTATGCAAGGTCGATTTTCAAAAGAAAAATATTTTTTATTGCTGATAGACTTCTTAGCTATCAATTTAGCGTGGTTAGTTTATTATTTGTTTAGAATTCGAAGCGGCTGGGTATCTTACGCCGTAGAGCCCGATTTATGGCTGCCGATGATAATCATATTTTGCTATTGGCTGTTCATTTTTTTCTTCTTCGGGTTGTACCGAACATGGCGTGCTCAATCACGTCTCGATGAATTTATTGCTCTCGCTAAAGCGTCTATTTTCGGCACCTTATTTTTATTCTTCATCATATTCATGGACGACCAGAGTGTTGGCTCTCCCTTACACTCGCGCGCTCTGATATTAATATACTGGTCATTGCTTTTAGGGTTTACTTCTGCAGGTAGGATATTGTATCATACATTCCAACGGAGTCTCCTATTACGCGGCATCGGATTGAATAATACAATCATAGTAGGATGGAATGAGAAAGCTATAGATTTGTTCAACCGACTCAAACAATATCCAGCTTTAGGACACAATGTTATAGGATTTGTTGCTACTGACAAAGAAGAAACAAACCAAAGTTATAAAGGAGTCGATGTTTTTGGTGGTCTGCCTGACTTGCCCACTATCAACCAGCGATACAAAGTTAAGGACGTTCTGATAGCTCTCGATTCTACTGAACACGATAAATTGTTAAATATAATTGCCGCGTGCAACGGAAATGATGTGAGGATAAAAATTATACCCGACTTATACGATATCATAAGCGGGCAGGCACGCACAAACCAAATATACGGTTTCCCATTGATCGAAATTTCAACAGAACTAATGCAACCGTGGGAACACGTCGTTAAGAGGATGATAGACATTTTTGTATCATTCTTTATACTTTTTCTTGGATTGCCGATTTGGATCCTCTTGGCTATTGCGATTAAACTCGAATCAAAAGGACCGATATTGTATACTCAAGAACGTGTAGGAAAAGATGAAATATTGTTCAAGATGATAAAATTTCGTTCGATGGTAGAAAATGCAGAACATAAATCTGGACCGGTATGGGCGGACAAGGATGACGCCAGAGTTACACGAGTAGGAAAAATATTACGCAAACTCAGGTTGGACGAAATTCCACAATTCATAAATGTTTTAGACGGAAATATGAGCCTGATCGGTCCCAGACCAGAAAGACCCTTTTTTGTAGAGCAGCTCTCGCAAGAGATTCCTCTGTATAAGCGACGATTAAAAATCAGACCCGGGATCACAGGCTGGGCACAAGTAAAACATAAATACGATGAAAGCATTGAAGACGTTAAGAAGAAAGTGCAGTACGATTTATTTTATATTGAGAACATGTCGTTAAGGATGGATTTTAAGATACTGTTCCATACGATCGCTGTTGTATTTTTGGGAAAAGGACACTAATTTGAAAAATCTAAATTCGAATTTCGAAATTCCAAATAATAATCTAATAATAAAATAATACGCATATGAACCTACAACTCGTCGACTTAGTTAATCAATACAAAAAAATTAAACCCGAAATTGATGCGGCAATTCATTCAGTCCTCGATACAGGACACTTCATCCTCGGCAAAGCCGTGTCTGATTTCGAGTCCAATACCGCAAAATATTTAGGAGTAAAACATGCTATCGGGTGCGCTTCGGGAACGGACGCTCTTCAAGTGGCTCTTATGGCACTGAATATCGGTCCCGACGATGAAGTAATCACAACGGCGTTTACATTCGTTGCTACTGTTGAGACAATCGCTCTCCTAGGCGCGAAGCCGGTTTATGTTGATATCGAACCAGACACATTTAATATAGACTCCACTAAAATTGAAGCCGCAATTACAAAGCAAACCAAAGCCATAATACCAGTACATCTTTACGGACACGCGGTGGAAATGGATGCGATAATGCAGATTGCTAAAAAGCATAATCTTTATATTATCGAAGACACTGCACAAGCGATGGGAGCCGACTACAAAAATAAGAAAGTAGGCACCATCGGAGATATCGGCTCTATTAGCTTCTTCCCAAGCAAAAACCTTGGTGCATACGGCGATGCCGGAATGGTTGTAACAAACAACGACCAACTTGCGGAAAAATTAAGAATGATTATTTTACATGGTTCAAAAGTACGTTACTACCACGAAATTTTAGGTGTGAACAGCCGGCTCGATTCAATACAAGCTGCCGTACTAAATGTAAAGTTAAAATATTTGGACGATTGGAACGAAGCACGCCGTAAAGCAGCCGGAATTTATAATAAGCTTTTCGAGAACACGCCAGCTATTACACCCAAAGTGAAAGACTATACTAAACATATTTTCCATCAATACACCCTACGCGTTCCGCAGCGGGACAAGTTAGCTGAACATTTAAAATCGAAAGGTATTCCTCACGCAATATATTATCCTGTTCCGCTTCACAAACAGCAGGCATACATTAACCTTGTATCGCCCGATTTAAAATTACCGGTTACCGAACAGATGACAGACGAAGTAATTTCACTTCCGATGCACACCGAACTTACTTCTGAGATGCAGGAATACATTGCCAGCGAAGTTAAAAATTTTTTAACCACAATCTAACAACCATTTGGAATTAGTTTATGCCAAAAACTTTAGTTATAACACCAACTTACAACGAAGCCGATAACGCCGAACGGCTTATAAATGCAATCTTATCTCAAGACTCCGAAGTCGAAATGCTGATTGTGGACGACAACTCACCCGATGGCACGGGTGCGATAGTCGAACGCATGCAAGCCGGTAATTCTCGAATACACTTGATTAAGCGATCCGGTAAAATGGGATTAGGAACCGCATACGTTGCAGGTTTCAAATATGCTATCGAGAAAAAATTCGATTACGTGATGGAGATGGATGCCGATTTCTCGCACGACCCGAACGAAATTCCTAACTTTTTAAAAAAGATAAAGGACTTTGATGTGGTATTGGGTTCACGATACATAGATGGCGTTAGAATTTTAAACTGGCCCATAGGTAGATTGATATTATCCTACGGTGCAAGTTTATATACACGAATTATCACCGGCATGTCGATTAAAGACACTACAGGTGGGTTTAAATGTTTCCGACGAAAGGTTTTAGAAGCTATCGATTTAAATGCGATCCACTCAAATGGTTACGCGTTTCAGATCGAAATGAATTTCAAAGCGTGGAAAAAGGGATTTAAAATTGTAGAACACCCGATTATTTTTGTAGATCGAACACACGGCACTTCAAAAATGTCCAAAAATATTATTTACGAAGCAGTGTTTTTGGTATGGAAACTAAAATTTCAAAGTTTGTTTGGCAAAATTTAATTAATGCAACTCACGGTAATAATAGTAAACTACAATGTTCGTTCTTTTTTAGAGAACGCACTGCTTTCAATCCATAAAGCAATGCGAAACATCAAGGGGGAAATCTTCGTTGTTGACAACGCTTCGGATGATGGCAGCGTTGAATTAGTTCAGGCAAAATTTCCTGATGTCAAACTTATCATAAATCAAACTAATTTAGGATTTGCCGCTGCTAACAACATTGCATTATCGAAATCTTCAGGGAAATATATACTGTTAATAAATCCCGACACGATTGTTCAAGAAGATACACTGACTTCGCTAATTGAATATCTCGAAAACAATCCGCAAATCGGGCTTGCCGGTTGTAAAATTCTGAATCCTGATGGCAGTTTACAACTTGCCTGCCGGCGCAGCATACCGACTCCTTGGTCGGCGTTTACTAAAGTTTCGGGTTTGAGTGCTTTATTCCCTAATACTAAATTATTCGGTAAGTATAATTTAACTTATTTAAACCCGAATGAAACATATGAGGTAGAAGCTGTCAGCGGTTCGTTTATGTTTTTACGCCGTGATGTTTACGAACAAGTTGGCAAACTCGACGAATCCTATTTTATGTATGGCGAAGACCTCGATTGGTGCTATCGAATCATCAAAGCGGGTTGGAAGATTGTGTACTACCACAAAACTCAAATTATCCATTACAAAGGCGAGAGCACAAAACAGAGCAGCCTTGACGACATTAAAATGTTTTACAATGCTATGCACATTTTTGTCAGGAAACATCTCAACCATTCCACTCTCATTCTTTTCATATTACACCTGGCTATCGTTTTTCGGTCGTGGGTAGCATCATTCTCCCGACTTATAAAGTCTTCGATCATACCTCTGACAGATTGGGTTTTAATTAACATTTCTATCGTTTTAGGTTTTTATTTTCGTTTCGGTAAAACTGTAAATATACCCGACTATGCCCTTTTGCCGATGGCTTTAATACCGGCAATGGCTGTTGTTACCACCAATTACTTTTCCGGAGGATATAATAAACATAAAAACTCAATCACACGGATCATCCTCTCGGTAATTATTGGGTTCACAATTATTTCGGCACTCACATATTTTTTCAAACAGTTTGCGTTTAGTCGAATTGTTGTAATTTATTCTGCTGTGATTTCAGTAGTATTACTTTCGATGTGGAGATTGATAATTAAGATCTTATTGCGGTATAGTAAAATTGGTCAGAGTGGTTTTGGAGGAAGAAGAACATTGATAGTAGGTACATCTGCGAATGCCCGGCAACTTTTGCAAAAACTTCGTTTACCGATGCGGTATGATTATAATGTTATAGGATTTATCGACTTGAACCGAAAACAAATCGGTAATAAAATAGATGGTATTGAAATTATTGGAAGTGTTAGTACTATCGGTAAAATAATTGAAGGATACAAAATCAGCGATGTATTGTTTTCGACCGATGAGTTATCGTATAAAGATATATTATCCGTTATCGGTCGCTCAAAAAGACGTAAAGTAAATTATCGAATGGTACCAAATAGTTTAGAAGTAATCATCGGCAAAACACATATCGATAATTTGAACGACCTGCCGTTAATCGAAATCGACTACAAGTTAGATTCTAAAATATATCAAATTACGAAACGTGTTTTCGATATAGTGATGGCGTCGGTAATGTTTGTTATCTTCTTTCCATTCAAGAAAGCATTTAAGCAAAAATTTTATTATTATTTACTGCCGAAAGTTATATCCGGTAAATATAGTTTGGTCGGATCTCCGATAGAGAATGTTGTTAACGATATTACACTGTTAAAACCCGGATTAACTGGATTAGCTCAGATTGAAGATAAATCTTTCTTGAGCGCAAATGATGTCGATAAATACACTATATTTTATTTAAAAAATTATTCGGTACTGCTTGATATTGAAATTATAATCAAGTGGTTCTTAAATACAATCAGAAATAAATAGAGGTCAATATGCCAAAAGTAATTTTAGATTTTGAAAAGCCGATTTACGAAATCGAACAGAAGGTCGAAGAGATGAAAAAATTAGGACAAAGCATCGATTTGACCGACGAGATCAAAACACTTGAGAGCAAGTTAGATCTAATGAAAAAAGATATATATAAAAACCTTTCTCGATGGCAGCGCGTCCAGATGGCTCGCCATCCTGAACGCCCTTATACGCTCGATTACATTCAGATGATAACCAGGGATTTTATCGAATTGCACGGCGATAGAAACTTTCGCGACGATAAAGCAATTGTAGGCGGCTTCGCAATGTTAGACGACGAACCTGTGATGATAATCGGGACGCAAAAAGGTAGAGACACAAAACAGAATCTTTATCGAAATTTCGGGATGCCGAATCCGGAAGGATACCGGAAAGCTCTGCGCCTAATGAAATTAGCCGCAAAGTTTAAGCGTCCTGTAATAACTATGTTGGATACACCCGGAGCATATCCAGGATTAGAAGCCGAAGAACGTGGGCAAGCAGAGGCGATTTCGCGGAATATTTTCGAAATGTCGCATCTCCCTACTCCAATTTTAGTATCAATTATCGGCGAAGGAGCATCAGGAGGAGCATTAGGAATAGGCGTTGGCGATAGAGTATTGATGATGGAGAACTGTTGGTTCACTGTAATCGCACCTGAATCTTGTTCAAGTATTTTATGGCGAAGTTGGGAACACAAAGAAAAAGCGGCTGAAGCTTTGAAATTAACCGCACCTGATTTGTTACAACAAGGCATCATCGATCGAATAATTCCTGAACCGCTTGGCGGCGCTCACCGCAATCCCGAAGAAGCGGCAACTATTCTCAAAGCTGCTCTACTTGAAGAAATAAAGAAACTCAAAAAAATACCGACTGATAAATTGATTGAAAAGCGAATTGAAAAATACGCAAACATGGGCGACTGGGAAGAGTGATATGATTTATGATTAAACATACAACTCAAATAAGAGTTCGATACGCAGAAACCGATCAAATGAATGTAGTTTATTATTCGAATTATTTCGTTTACTTCGAAAGCGGAAGAACAGAATTATTACGCTCAATCGGTTTACCCTACACTGAATTTGAAAAAATGGGATATATACTCCCTGTTATTGAAGCTTATGCGAAATATTACAAGTCAGCCGCCTATGACGACTTAATTAACGTTATAACAATTCTTAAAGAATTACCGGCAGCAAGGATAAAGCTTGATTACGAAATAAGAGATAACAAGACAAACGAGTTGATTGCTGAGGGTTACACAGTTCATAGTTTTGTAAAATCAGAAACACGTAAACCGACACGCGCACCGGAAATATTTTTAAAAACTCTTGAAACAGCATTCAACAATTCTAAGGGATAAATGAAATGATAGCTAAATATCTTCTTGATATTCTAATTTGTCCTAAATGTCATGAACAACTTGAATACAAATCCGAATTAAACAATCTAAATTGTAACGGATGTGGTAAAGTTTATCGAATTGAAAACGATATACCTATAATGATACTCGAGGAAAAGGATAATGACAGACCTACTCAATGACTCAAGAATAAGCCGGATAATACAAGAAGCATTATCCGAAGATATCGGACTCGGTGATATAACAACCGAGTCGATAGTTGAATCAGATATTTCAGGTGATGCAGAATTATTAGTGAAAGAGACCGGAGTGATTGCTGGTCTTGGTCTGGCATCGCTTGTATTCCAATTTGTCGATCCTGAAATTACATTTAAAAAAACGACTAACGATGGTGCTTATATTCAAGCAGGAACAGTCGCAGGAACAATTGCCGGTCCTCTCGCAAGTATTTTGAAAGCCGAGCGAACAGCGCTTAACTTCATGCAAAGAATGAGTGGTATAGCAACATTAACTCGACAGTTTGTGGGGGCTGTTGCAGGAACCCGTTCAAAAATTACCGACACACGTAAAACTGCACCCGGTATGCGCCTTTTAGATAAGTTAGCTGTAAAAATCGGCGGCGGAGTAAACCACAGATTTGGTTTAGATGATATGGTTCTAATCAAAGATAATCATATCGAAGCTGCAGGTGGTATTTCAAAAGCGATTGAAAAATGTTTGAACTATCTTAATGCAAGCAACGTAAAAATAAAAATCGAAGTCGAGACCAAGAACCTTGACGAAATCCGCGAAGCTTTAAAATTTCCGGGAATTCACAGAATTATGTTGGATAATTTTTCCGTTACCGAAATGACAAAAGCTGTTATTTTAATTAGCGGTAAAGTGGAAGTTGAAGCTTCGGGTAACGTGAATCTATATAATGTTTTACAGGTAGCTGAAACTGGTGTTGATTACATTTCGATCGGTGCACTTACTCACTCGGTCAAGGCACTCGATATTTCGTTAAATGTGAAAACGAGATTAATTACCAGATGATTGATAAGATTGCACGGTTAAGTAAAGACACATTAATCTACGGTACAAGTACAGTTTTAGGAAGGCTGCTGAATTTTCTGCTTGTCCCCATTTATACAAATTTTCTTTCTCCAAGCGATTACGGTATCACGGCATACGTTTATTCTCTGATTGCATTCCTTAATGTTCTATACAATTACGGGATGGAGTCGGCTTATTTTAGATATTCCTCTTCACAGGAGATAGGAACACCAAAACAAAATTTCAGTACTCCTTTCATCTCGATTGCAGCTACTTCTTTTATATTTTCGGGAATACTTATCTCTCTTACAACGCCGATTACCGAAGCTGTTAACATTCCACTCCATTATTCTTCAATCATTTTATATTCAGGGCTAATATTATTTTTTGATGCGTTGGTAATAGTTCCGTTTGCACTCCTTCGGCAGAATAATAAAGCTAAACTATTTGCAACGATAAAATTTCTTAACATAGTCATTAACGTTTCTTTAAATATATTACTTCTTGTAAAATACGAAATGGGGATTGAAGGTAT
The DNA here is from genome assembly GCA_947085405.1 of uncultured Ignavibacteriota bacterium. GTDB lineage: Bacteria > Bacteroidota > Ignavibacteria > UBA10030 > BY39 > JASEGV01. The sequence continues at coordinate 9,852 of CAMTWO010000033.1, read as the reverse complement.
TTTTATCAGCGGAACAATCTCTTCGCTGATTACTTTTATTTTTCTACTCCCCACCATTTTGAAAAATTTAACTTTCAATTTTTCAGGCGAGCTTTATAAAGCATTATTAAAATTCGGACTCCCTTCCCTGCCCGCCGGTTTCGCATTGATGATAATTCAGGTAATTGACCGTCCGATACTCCGTGCACTAACCGATAATGCCTCAGTCGGAATATATCAGGCAAACTACAAACTTGGTATATTTATGATGCTTGTTGTTTCTATGTTCGACTACGCGTGGAAACCTTTTTTCTTCGCGCGCGCCAAAGATGATAATGCGAAGGAGCTTTTCGCCCGAATCACAACTTACTTCTTCCTGCTGATGAGCTTTGTATTATTGATCATCACTTTCTTCATTGAAGATATCGTTAAAATACAAATATCCGGCAGGTTCATAATCCACCCCGAATATTGGGTTGGGTTACACATCATTCCAATTATTATGTTGGGATATTTATTCTATGGACTCTCACTCACTTTTTCAGCCGGTATTTATTTGGAAAAAAAAACAATATACCTCCCTATCATAACTTTTACCGCTGCTGCTGTAAATATCGTAATGAATTTATTATTAATCCCTGCTATCGGAATTATGGGTGCGGCTGTTGCGACATTAACAAGTTATCTAACAATGTCCGTGCTGATGTATTTCTACTCACAAAAATTCTATAAGATTAATTATGAATTCATACGGATTCTAAAAATAACATTTGCGGTGGCTCTTACATTTATACTGTTTACCATCATCCCTTCAACAGATTATCATCTGATCGTCAAAGTATTGTTGGTTGTTGTTTTCGTTATTCTTCTTTATCTATTTACATTTTTTAAAAAGGAAGAAATAAACAGACTAAAGCAACTCCTTTCATCCTTCGGCAGTACGAAACCTTAAAACCCGGCTGTATATATTAGTTTATGAGTGCCTATTTTTGTATATTTAAGCCGAATTTAAACTAATTTAGGAAATAATTTGAGTGAAAATAAAATAAATTTTGACCCCAACAAGCCGATGCAAGTTGGCGGACAAGCTGTAATCGAAGGTGTGATGATGCGTGCTCCTGGTATGGTGGCAACCGCTGTCCGCAGAGCCAACGGCGAAATCGTAATTAAAAAAGAAGAATTTCACACACTTGCCGAACAGAAGAAATTCTTTAAAACACCTATCCTTCGCGGTGCTGTCGGTTTAGTTGAGATAATGATTCTGGGTGTACGCACTTTAAATTTCTCTGCTGATATTGCGATGATGGACATTGAAGAAACAGAAGCAAAAAGCGGAACGAAGAAGAACAAAAAAGCGGGCAGCAATTCAAGCTGGAAATTAGCTCTAACAGTCTTGGCTGCATTTGTAATTGGTATGGCGATATTTTTTGTTACACCACTATTTGTAGCAACGCATCTTTTTCAAGTTGAGCAGGAAGCATTCGCCTTCAATTTAATTTCGGGCAGTGTACGACTTTTACTTTTGATAATATACATAACTGCGATATCATTTATGAAAGATGTCCAGCGTGTGTTTCAGTATCACGGAGCTGAGCACAAAGTCGTTTTTGCTTTTGAATCGAAGGCACCCCTCACAATCGAAGGTGCACAAATATTCTCGCGGTTCCATCCCCGCTGCGGAACAAGTTTTCTGTTAATTGTGATGTTAGCTTCCATTTTTATTTTTAGCATATTCGATTCGTTATATATTCATTATATCGGACCGATGAATATCTTCACACGACTTTTAACACATCTTCCGCTCGTTCCTTTTGTTGGAGGCGCCGCTTATGAATTTATTAGATTATCCGCACGCAAGAGCAATACAACGATCGGTAAAATCCTTGTTGCCCCAGGTTTATGGCTGCAAAATATTACAACCAAAGAACCGACAGACGACCAGATTGAAGTTGCACTAAAAGCTCTTCAAGCGTCCTTAGGGGTGGAAACCTCTGAAATAATTCCAGCGAAAAGCATTTAAGAATAAGTATGTTTGAACGATTAAAAAGAATTAAAGCAAGATTTGAAGAAATTACGCAACTGTTGAGCGACCCTGCTGTTATAAACAATCAAGATAAATTCAGAGAACTGAATAAAGAATTCAGCGAGCTATCAGATATAGTCCGTGCTTACGAAAGTTATCTCAGAGCAAAGAATGATTTAGACGGAATCAACCATTTATTAGATACTTCCTCCGATCCGGAAATAAAAGATTTAGCACAATCGGAAAAAGAAGAAGCTGTTAAAAAAGTTTTCACTATTGAAGAAGACTTGAAAACTTTATTACTTCCCAAAGACCCGAACGATACAAAAAACTGTTTGCTTGAAATCCGAGCCGGTACGGGGGGCGATGAAGCTGGTTTATTTGCGGCTGATTTATTCAGAATGTACTCGAGGTTTGCTGAAAAGAACAACTGGAAAGTTGAGTTATTAGATTTCAGCGAATCAGGCAAAGGCGGCTTCAAAGAAATAATTTTAAGGATCAGCGGACAGGAAGCCTACGGAAAATTAAAATTTGAAATCGGCGTTCACAGGGTTCAGCGTGTTCCCGAAACCGAATCGCAAGGACGCGTGCACACTTCAGCCGCCACAGTCGCGGTGCTTCCTGAAGTTGAGGATGTTGAGATTGAAATTAATCCCGCCGATTTACAGTTCGACACATACAGAGCCGGCGGTAAAGGTGGTCAGAATGTAAATAAAGTTGAAACCGCTGTTAGAATAACTCATAAAACTTCAGGAGTAATCGTGGCGTGCCAGCAGGAGCGTTCACAATTTAAGAACAAGGAACTTGCGATGAAAATGCTTCGTGCTAAATTGTATGAGGCTAAACTCAAAGAACAAAACGATTCAGTCTCGGCACAACGAAAATCGATGGTAAAAAGCGGCGACAGAAGCGATAAAATTAGAACCTATAATTTCCCACAGAACAGAGTTACCGACCATAGAATCGGTTTAACTCTTTACAACCTCTCAGAATTCATCAACGGGAAGATAGATGAAATGATAGAACAACTCAAGCTCGTTGATAAAACAGAAAAATTAGCCAACGCAGAGTAAGCCGCTCACTTGCACATTTCGACAAGCTCAATGTGCGGCGCCTTCGGACTTATAGCCCCCACGCTGGACAAATAAAAAACCCGCCTTGTTGTTCAAGGCGGGTTTCGTAGGTTACAACACTCATCAACTAAATTTATTTGAGCATCATAATTTTGTTGACTTTGCTAAACGAGCCGCTGACCATACGGATAAAGTAAACTCCGCTCGGCACATTGTTTCCTTGCTCGTTCTTTCCATTCCACTCGATTGTATGATAACCGGCAGCACGGATTTCGTTCACTAAAGTACGAACCTTCTGGCCAAGTATATTATACACTACCATTTCAACTAAAGCTGCTTTTGGTACTGCAATCGTCATCTTGGTTGTCGGGTTGAACGGGTTTGGATAATTCTGACCGAGAGCAAATTCCATCGGAAGTTCTTCACCGTTTTCTATCTTTAACATTAGAGAAGTCAAGTCAGGATTAGAAACACGGAAACTTCCTTCGCCTGCCAATTCTTTTACGCCAATAATTTTACCATTAGCATCATCAGTCAGAGAAATATTCTTTCCGACTGCGTTCGAGGTATTCCACGATACTGTAATCGGGAATTCAACTCCCTGAAGCGTAATAGCATATTGTTTAAACTGCTCAATGTTTTTTGGATAAGTTTCTAAAATACGCTGAGAAGCAAACCTGACATCAAATATTGATGACGGCGGCATCGGAGGCATTTCGTAGTAGTTGAGGTTCACAGTTTCTTCTGCATCCATACCAAAATACAATTGCTGACTGGCGCCCTTCTTATCGGTAATGGTAATTGTATTGTAACTTTCTACATTTGCATATTCAGCCGATTGTTTTGCCGATACTGTTCCGGCATTCAAAGTTAAAGTACCCGATTCTTTTGCTTTTATCCAATACGCTTTACCGGGGACTAAAGTAGTTGCAATGATATATCCACTTTCAAATCCAAAGTATTTTGAGGTTGGATTGTTTGGTGGATTTGAAACTAATGAACCGACAGAAACAGGAGATGTGATAGAACCTATCAGATTCCATCCGGATGAAAGACTAATAGTTTTGGTGGTTAACCTTCTGCCGTGCATGCGTTGTACGGTTTGGCTGTTAAATTTCAGCCAGTATCCTGGACCATCAAACAAAGTGTCTTTTATTGTATAACTACCATAGTATGAGAATGCGTTTGAAGCGGCAGTAGCAAATAAATTTGTTTTAACTGAATCGCGTGGAACAAATGGTATTGATACCATATTCCAACCCTGATTAAATGTGTATAAGTTACCTGCTATTATATCGGAATTTTTACGCGGAGCAACCTTATACCTATTAGTAGCAAAATAAACTACACCGGTTAACGGACGAATTTTATCGCCAACACTCAAAATTTCTTTACCCTGCCATATTGAATCAGCCGGGAGTGTAAAATTATTTTTACCATCTCGTCTTACTAATACATTTGAAGACCCATCATTAACTAAATACTCAAATATATTTGCAAAAGTAGGCGTTACATCTGTAACGTGGACCGAATCAAAACTTACTAACATACCCTCATATCTTTCTACACTCGGCGTTCCATCAGGAAGCGAAAAGTTTAATGCCGACGTTGGTAATACCACAGGTGCCGGAACAGGTCTGCCCGTTGCAATAATTTCTATCGGGTGTTGTATATTTTGCAGACGTGTATTACTAAAAAATTCGGCAACCGTTCCGGTAACGCGGATACTGTCGCCCCGTTTAACCGCTGCCATAGTTGATTCAGGTCCTACAACCCAAAGCCCGCTATAAGGTGCATTCCCACTCTGCATATACCAAGCAATAGTTCCTGTACCGATTGGAGTTAAATTAAAATCGCTCGTATCGGCTGTAACAACTCCTGTAACAGGTATTGTAGCTCCGATATAAGGTGAAACACCATTCGTATCAGGTGTAGTTTGTATATCCTGAATGGTTAATTCACGATTTAAAACTGTGTAGCGGAAATATCCTTTTAATGTATCACCGAATAAAGTAGAATGGGGATTAGCCAATATTGTACTATTCCTCAATTGATCGAATGCTCTGAAATAATAACGGATGTTCGCGTTATTAGGTCTTTTGGGTAATGTAAAACTTGCAATAAGTGTATCGGGAACTGTTGTTCCGGCGGGTTTAAATGTTATTGATGACCAGTTACCGTTATTCAAACTTAAATAAATTAATACACTATCAATAGGATAACCATTAGGGAGTTTTATAGCTGTAACTTGAACTCTGGGCGCACTATCGGGATGGACAATAATCGGAGAGCGTGAATGACCTACTACACGCGGACGGTCAACACCAAATACAACATCACCTGGATAAATTGGTGCTATACGATAACCTCTTGGCGCTTCGCCACCAGCAACATTTGATATCCACCCTCTGATTGTATCTATCCTGGCACCAATTGGAGGAGCTTGATATGTAGATAAAGGGTCTCTACGAGCGTCGGTTGTAAACCATTTTGAAGCATCATAATTACCGAGTACGTCTCCGGCGTCATTTACCATATCGAATGTTCCTCTATCAGTATTAATCCAGGTACGGACTGTCCAATCGTACAGCTCAACAAAACCACTTTCATACTGTTCCCCCGTCGAAAATTGTATTTTACCACCTGTAAATTGTCCACGATAAAACGGATTTGGCTCAGAGGATGAAAACTTCTTAGGTTGTGGTAATGGATAGTTTTGATCGATGATATCAAAATTCGGATTTCGCAAAGGGACAAATTGCGTCATACTGGTCATAACAGGAGCACCGCTTTCGGTATAACTTGGGAATTCCCAGGCATAACCTTTTACAACTACAACATCTCCCCGTTCCACATTCAGCATATTTGTGTAATTAATTGTATCTCCTGCAAAATTAGCTCTTAATAAAATATATCTCCATGAACCGGAATTATAACCAACGGGATCCGAATAGTATCCTGTATCAGCAAGTACCATAGTAAAACCGTTTGCAGTATAGTTTAATAATAATGCCGGATAAACTACTACGCCAACTATCGTCATGGTATCGGTGCTAAAATTACCAGAACCTTTTGTAATATAATTTGCTTTCTGCAAAGTCCAGTATGCTGCTGGATTGATTAACTGAACAACATCAGCTATAGCTAATGAATCAGGATGGTTGTATTGAATGGACCTGATTGTCCGGTAAGGATATGGTGAGGTTGCATTTTTGTTTATTACTCTCTCCTTTTTAAAACCCTCCGGCGGGTTTAGCTGCGCACTCGCATCAATCGTCGCAGCTATCATACCTACCAAAATTAAGATAGGTAAAATAAATTTTTGTAATTTGTACTTCATGACTTACTCCTTGTTAAAGATTATTAATTATATGTTTGTGTTAAATATGTTTTTCAAATTTTACTGCCAGCGAGTAATTTACTAATGGGCAGGTGGTGTTACGAGCTGATGTTACGCATTACCTATTTATTCGTGTGCAAAATGGACATTATAACTATTAATAGAACACAGATGACACAGATTTTGACGGATTTTCACGGATTTATTATCTGTGTTAATCCGTTGCATCCGTGTAATCCGTGTGCTATTTTCTGTTTTGCGTAACATCCACAGCTTTTATATATATGACACTAATAACTCTATCTTATTAACATCATACTTCCGGCTTTAATTCCTTTGTTAGTTCTTAAAACGTAAAAATATACACCGCTGGGCCGACCGCGAGCACTAAAATATACCTCATACGGGTCATCATTAATGTTAGCCGTTTTGAAGTCATCGAGAAGTGTTTCTATATACTGACCCATAATGTTGTAAACTTTAATTGTTACGCGATCATCATATGCAAGTTTATAACGAATTATAGTCTTTCCAATTATCTCATTACGATCATAAGTTGTTGCTTTACTACTTTGATTGAATGGATTGGGATAATTTTGGAATAATGAATCTGGTGGCTGTATTACAGGAGGTGGTGGATTAACAGGTTCACCATAAGAACCGCCGCCTGTAGAAGTTTTTAAAATCGTTCCGGTTGAACCAACAACCCAGCCAATATTTTCGTTTTTAAATTCTACAGAAGTATAAGAATTTAAAGTTGGGCTTTGAGATAAGAACCATTTTTTACCACCATTAGTAGTTTTAAGAATAACTCCACCGCTGCCAACTATCCAACCTGTAGTATCGTTTGCAAATTTCACCGAGGAATAATTAGTTCTTGAGGGGGGCGGGCTCATCTGAAAACTTTGAGCTGCAATGGAATCGATCTCCAGGCAATCGCCGCCGCAGTTTGTTTTAAGTATCGTTTTGTTAGCACCTACAAACCAGCCGGTAGTATCGTTAATAAAATAAACATCGAAAAGTTCATTTTTGAATATCGATACAATCCGTTTCCAGCTTTCGCCGCCGTCGGTAGTTTTGTAAATTAAACCTAATTTACCAACAACCCAGCCGGTATTTGCATTTATAAAAAATACAGAATTCAGATCGGTCGTGTCCTGAATATTCTGAAGAGACCAGTTCAAACCACCATCATCCGATTTCATCACTATCCCATTGTTACCAACTGTCCAGTATGTTTCTGAAATTTTAAAAACTGAATTCAAGTTCTGATTAGTTGGTTTCGGAAGTTCGCTCCACGAAACTCCGTTATCAAGCGTTCTCAATAAAACTCCATTGTCGCCAACAATACACCCGCTTACAACTTGTTTATCCGGTGCAATGTTTAAAGCTGCAGAGTTCAGATTGCCGTTAGTGGCTCTATGGAGTAACGTCCAATTTTCACCGCTGTTTGTTGTCCGCATGATGGTTCCTGCTTCTCCAACAGCCCAACCTGTAGTGGTATCGTTGAAGAAAACATCTCTAATTTGTCGCGTGTTACCTTTCGAAATAAGATTCCAATCAGCCGCCCCATTTGTAGTTCGTCTTAAATCCACAAAATCGCTAAGCAGCCATCCGTTATTTACATCGGCAAAGGAAATTGCTTTAATATATTGATTTGCTGCTATAGTATCGGTAATCCAGGTCCCGCCTCCATTCGTTGTTTTGTACAACAAACCATTAGTTGTTGTAACATAACCTTTAGTCAGTGATGTGAATTGGACATCGGTTCCGAGTGTGAGCCTGAATTGATTAACCCAATCTTTCCCGCCATTAGTGGTTTTTAGGAAAACTAAATTGCCAATAACCCAGCCAATCGAATCGCTTACAAAATAAACAGATGCAAGGTCGTTGCGGGTAACACTTGGAATTGTATCCCATGCAGTTCCACCGTTTGATGTTTTTAAAATTTTTCCGTCGTTTCCTACAATGTATCCGGTTGATATTGATGGGAAGAATATTTTTTTCGGAGAAAAAGATTTATCAATTGAGATAAGCGACCATAAAGTACCTCCGTTGGTAGTTCGAAGGAGAGTTCCGCTATCGCCAACCGCACAACCAAAGTTTTCGGTAACAAAAAAAACATCGGTCAGTTTTTTGTCGGTTGATGATATTTGGAGAGTCGGCTTTCCGCCTAAGTTTTTTTTGATAATTGTACCCGAATCCCCGACAGTATAAGTAACGCTGTTTCGATGATGGACTGCACGTAGAGTTATATTTTTACCAGCAGATTTATATGATATATCCCAATCCAAGCCGCCATTCGTTGTTTCCATTATTGTGGCATTTGCACCTACGGCAACAAACGATTGATTACTGATTGCCACAATATCGAAGAGCAAATTCCCTTGTGGCAAGGGGTTCTGCCAATTCCAATCCTGTTGGGATGAAGCGACCAAGGGAAGTAGGAGAAGAAAAAATATTTTGTACAAATTTTTCAAATTATTTTAGTTAGTGGTTCAACAAGCTCACCACAAGGTTTAAAGTTATAGTTATTTAGTTATTAGTTATGGTTTTTAGTTGATGGATTATAAAACTATAACCAGCAACCATTGAACTAAAACCAAGAACCAAAAACTAATGACTATATTTCACGTATTTCTCAAGCAACTCAACCCCTCAAGGTTAAATCTATTTCCCCCTTCTCTTAACAAAAGAAGGGGTAGGGGGATGAGTTCCGATAGTTATCACACGACCGCTTAAGTCGTGGGTTAATAAACTAAAAACATCAAAGGTAAACCGCTTTAGCGGTTTTCAACAAGCCAATGCTAACTTGAGTTATTTACTGAAGTTACGCAGAACAGTCATTCTGACCCCGCCCACTGGCGGGGTTAAATCTCAATTTCGAGCTGTTTTTTGTAACCAGCAACTATCAAACTAAAACAAAGAACCAAAAACTAATAACTATAATCAGTTATTGGTTGTCAGTTTTTAGTTATAGTTTATTAGTTATTAGTTATGGTTTTTAGTTGATAGATTATAAAACTGTAACCAGCAACTATCAAACTAAAACAAAGAACCAAAAACTAATAACTATATTTCACGTATTTCTCAAGCAACTCAACCCCTCAAGGTTAAATCTATTTCCCCCTTCTCTTAACAAGAGAAGGGGGTTGGGGGATGAGTTCCGATAGTTATCACACAACCGCGTAAGTCGTGGGTCTAAAAACTTATACCATCAAAGCTAAATCGCTACAGCGGTTTCCAACAAGCCAATGCCAACTTGAGTTAGTTACTGAAGTTACGCAGAACCGTCAATTTCGGCCTGTTTCAATAACCCCACGCTTAAGCGTGGGTTAATAAACTAAAAACATCAAAGCACTATCGCTACAGCGGTTTCCAACAAGCCAATGCCAACTTGAGTTAGTTACTGAAGTTACGCAGAACCGTCAATTTCG
>CAMTWO010000032.1:0-19773 GCA_947085405.1 uncultured Ignavibacteriota bacterium | reverse complement strand
TCGTGAGGATGAAAACCGACTGCTGCATAAATGAGTTCATATTTTTCGGCTAACTCGATTGCTGCTTTACTCGATTCGAGGTCAGTTCCGGGATTTATGATAAACTCAACACCGGCATCCTGAGCGCGTTTAACAACCTCGGCGATATCGGCTTTATAATCTTTAGAATTTAAATGTGCGTGCGAATCTATAAACATGAAATTTTTTTAATTATTTGGTTTGGATAAATATAGGATAAAATTGGTGAATTGGCAAAAGAGGAAAAGGGGGAAGGGTGGATTGTTGGAATGATGGATTGTTGGTCAACGACTCTACCGAGTCTTTGACTCGTAGAGATTGTTGGAATAATGGAGAGATGGAGGATTTATGATGGTTCGACTATGCTCACCACAAGTTTGGGATTTGGGATTTTATTTAACCACTTATCCATTAATCCATTGATTCAATGATCCGATGATTCAATTGTGCCAGAGGCCTGCCCGTCCGGTCAGGCGGGCACATCCGCCTCTGGCGGAGATTCAATCATATTGATGTTTCTATTCTTAACGTAAAGTTTCTTATCGGTGCAATATTACCAATCAGCTCAACATAATTGTACTGCAGCAAGTTGTTTATATGGAATGATGCCCTAAACGGTACATCACCAAATGTAAAGATTGAACTGATGTGTGCATCAACAACGTAGGTCGGAACACGTTGCTCAGCATCTGCGATATATAGTGCAAATTCCTTGTCAATTCGCTCGATTCGGCTTATATAACGGAAATCAATCCCCAAATCAATATCCGAATAACTCAATACTGTATTCACATAAAACAGATGTTTCGAACGGAATCTCAATATATCGTTCTCCACTCTATCCATTGGTTTCAGATAAGTGTAAGCTAAATTCAATTGAAAATAATTTTCGAAGAACGAAGTTTTTGCAGATACTTCTAACCCTTGTATCCGTGCTCTTGTTACGTTTATAAACTGTCCGGTGAACGGTGAAACAAATTTCGCCTCTATCAAATTATCATATTCAGTTTGGAAAATTGATGCATCCACATTAATATTTTCAGAAACAATCCGATTCACTCCTGCTTCGAAGCTCCAGCTTTTTTCAGGTTTCAAATTTGGATTTGGGATAACCATGATATTGCTTGCAGTTGTTGAAGTAAATGCTTCGCCAATCGAAGGCGAACGAAAAGCACGTCCGACCGAAAATCTGAGACTTGTTAGCGGATCGTATGAATAAGCGACTCCTAATTTAGGATTGATTTGAAATTGACTTTTGAGTGAATCGAGTTTTGAATAATCGAAGCGAGTGCCGAACGAAAATCTCAAATCATCATACATTTTATATTCATCCTGTAAATAGAAAGCTGTATTTAATCCGGTGCGTCTTCCAAAAATGTCCGACCTGACACGATTGTAATTCCCATGCACACCTAACGTAAAAATATGTTCCGTAAACATCTGATAATTGAACTGAACTTCGGCATCCATAAAATTGGATATAGAACGATCGCCCAGAACTTCAACGTCGTTTCGCCAATCTGTGTGATACCATATTCCTTTTATTGAATATGTAAATCTATCAGTAACTATATTTGTAAAAAGGGATGAAGCCGAGAAACGCTTCGAGATAACTCTATCGCCTAATTGGTCGGCACGCGGAATCAAGGCGCTATCAAGATTTTTCCAGTAAAGAAAATTGTTACGCCGCTGCTCAAGATAATTAAGTGATAAATGCAATTTTTTTGAGGGAGTAAATTGATATTGATTTTGGGAATACAAATTCCATCGCTGCCACCGACTATTTTGGCGATATCCATCGTCCTCTGTTCGACTGATAGCAAGCAAAGTTTTAAAGTCGGAAAACTTTTGTGAGTGCGACACATAAAATCCATTAATGAATTGCGTTTTTGAACTCCACTTCCATTCAGGATAATATGGTTTATCATAAAATCCACCATAAAGTCGCAGATACGTTTGCGGTAGATCGGGAATTTCTTTCGTAAGCACATTCACGACCCCACCCATTGCACCCGAACCATACAGCGCCGAGGCAGCCCCTTTTAATATTTCAATTCTATCAACATTAAAAGTTGGTACAGATTCAAAAACTAACTCGCCCGTATCGCCTGTAAGCAATGGAATGCCATCCACCAACATCAAAGTCCGGCTGCCGACTCCTTTACTATATCCACTCGAACCTCGTATGCTCACCTGCGATTCAATCAAACTTACACCGCTGACTTGCCGCAGGGCATCATCGATTGTAACTGCATTACGTCGTTGCAAGGTTTGCGGGTCAATAACGCTAACCGATGCCGGAACTTCGGCAAAACTTTGCTCACGTTTTCCTGCTGTGATTACCACCTGACTAACCTGAATTGCTGCGGGTTCCATACTTATGTTCAATATTTTTTCAACACCTGTTTCAAATACAACATCTGTAAGCTCTTCTTTTCGAAATCCAATCATCGAAACAACGAGAATGTATTTACCGGGGCGAATTTTTTGTATCGAATATTTACCGTTGAAATCAGTAATCGTTCCGATAAGTGTTCCTTTAATCATAACGTTTGCAGATGGAAGCGGCTGATTTGTTTCTTTGCTTGTTACTGTTCCTTTAAGAACTCCATATTGTTGTGCGAATGAAAGTGAGACCGCGAATATCAAAAGCGATATTAGTATTTTGAATTTGTTTCGGATTTTTCCAAAACTCATCTTCCGCTCCCTGCAATACTGAAAGGTTGAGGGGGCAAGTTATCATAATCAACGTATATGTTTACATTTTCAACAAACTTACCCGTTTCTACAATGACTGTATCGGGAGTTACGCGCATTGAGTCGGATGAATATACTCCTACAATTTTCCATTTACTCCCGTGCTGTTGCACAACGGCTATGTATTTATAAAGCTCTGGTGGAAGTACAAACTTAAAATGTATTGAATCGATTTTTGTAAGTGCAAGTGATGGATACGTAATCGCTGGATGAATTTGAATCGAATCAGTCCAAAGAACCAGACTTATGATCTCATCCATACTGCTGAATTTTCGAAAAACTTTTGAAGCTATTAAACGATGAGTAAGAAGGCTGTCGGGAAGTGCGCCCCTGTAATAAATTGTGCCACTTATTCCCTGTTCAATTTTTTCTTTAGGCGGCGGAGCTAATCCGTGATCGCATGAGATGATTGTAAATAATAAAAGAACTATTAAAAGATTTTTCATGAATACATTAATACTTTTCCGATTTCTTTTAAGTGTGCTTGTTTGGTCGAAACTAGACGTTCAACATTTTCTAACATCTTCATAGTTGTCCGATCATAATATCTTTCCCCGCAGGTTTCACAAACCGGAGTTTGGATAGGAACATAAATTACATCATTTTCGAATGTAATTTCTTCATGAACTTCTTTAAGTTTGATCACAGTACCGTGGCAAATTACACATTTCATATTTTTTTATAGACAGTTATTACTATAACGACACCTCTGAAAAATTGTTTATAAACCGTTGTCCGAAGGACTCCTTCGGAGAAACGGTTATATGATAAAAAAGGTTTGTATTAACCCACGACTTAAGTCGTGGGTTACTAATAAAAAGAAAAAATGATAAACTGTTTCAACAGTTTCAGAATGTATAACGTTCTTCAAAATCTGATGTATAACCTTATTTCAGATGTAGCATTATAACAATTTTTGCCTACATATCAAATTTCTTCAACTATTTTCCTTGCGACTGTCTTTAATTCAGCCCTGCTCGAATAATAGTATATTTTAACAAATTGTAATTCTGAAAAAACATTTTCACCGTCTGCGGAAGTCAAACTGAGATTGCGGTTTACTATCAAAATTATATTTTTATCTCTGATCAATTTTATCTTCTCGATTTTCTTTTGCAAGTATTCTTCACGCCAGTATCCTACGATTTCAATTAATACTCGTTCTTCAGTATTCCGGTTTTGTAGTACAAAATCGGGTATGAAAAAACCGTTATGCTTCCCTTCTTCCGACTTTAACGGAATAATTGTCCCCTCGTAACTCACATCCAGATCAGAACTGTATTTTGTTATGTAACGCATAAATGCTTCTTCATCGGAAGACTTAAACTGCTCGGTAACATCCCGCTTACTCGCGAATAACTCACTCATCGAATTGTCGAGTAAAACCTTTTCAATATTCTCACTTTTGGCATTCGCATACTTTTGGTTTAGAATATCAACCTGGACTTTCCAAGAACACGTAGTACCCTGAACGAGCATCTCAATCAACTGTGCTAACCGATTTCCATAAATCGTAGTGTGCATAAACAAACCGTAAGGACCTGTAACATTAAAGACAATATCATTACCAATTTGCACCGCATCATACATTAAATGGCATTTCTTGAGCAACCAAATTATACTTGTATATGGTGAATTCTTTTCAGTAAAAACAGGAATGATTAATTTCAATCCGATGGATTTTCTTAACTTCCACTTCAAACGCCGGCTATTGAGCGCCATGATTATACTGCCCGGATCAGCCGCATTTAACTCCGGTTTTATCTTCAGCAATTTTTCTTCAGGAATATCGGCAAAAAAATATTTCTCAACAACCGTAGCTTCAAGATTGAAATATTTTTCGGCATTGCTGAATATTTCATCCGAAGTTGGCATAAACAATCCCCTCTCGGATGTAATAAAACCCTGTCCTTTATCCCATAAAGATGAGAAAATATATTTCCGAATATCTGCTGGTGATAAGTTATTCGGTAACTCATTCTCGAAACTTTCTGATATATATTCAGCAATTTCACGGCGCAACTTCCGTATAGATTCTTTCTTTTCGGAAATATTTATTCCCTCAATCTCCTCGGTTACTTCACGCAGGGGTTTGCCGACAAAACTTTGCAACTCTTGAAAGATTTGAGTAACATCTTTACACAGTCGTTTATCGTTCGGGTCTAAAATCCATTTATGAATTGTTTGTTTCATTATTAATTTAATTGCTAACAAAAACCGTTGAAACGGTTAACCGCATCATGTTTGTTGTATATCGTCCCACGACTGAAGTCGTGGGTTAACTGTAGGAACTCATCCCCCGACCCGGGGCTGACTAAAAAGTAAGGATTGTCATTCTGAACGAAGTGAAGAATCTCGAAACTACATTGAAATGAAAGATTCTTCGGTCGCTTCGCTCCCTCAGAATGACACTTTACGGACTTTTTAGACAACCCCGGGAGAATTGAACTCAGATTCAGCAAGTCCCTCTCTTCGTAAGAGAGGCCTGCCCGCCTTTGCGAGTTCGCTGAGGCAGGCGGGGATTTTCCCGAAGGGATGCCTTTGGCAAGGGTGAGTTCGGTATTATCACACACAACCTCTAAAGTCATGGGTTAACTTTAGTCGGAAGTGCAAAAGATATTTCGTAAACTAAAGCTTGCTTACCTTTCCGCTTGCGAAGCACACGTCCACGCCGCTGTATATAGCTGATCGTTTCCACCTTACTGCTTTTCCTTCCGGCAATGATAACCGCGACATTCGCTTCCGGCAGGTCGATGCCTTCTTCCAACGCTTTGGCAGTAACAAGTGCCTTGCATCTGCCTTTGGTAAAAGCATTAAGATAAAATGTACGTTCATCGGATTCTATATCTGCGGTAACCGCCGGGATCAAAAAGCGTTTTGAAATTTCGTAAGCCGCATAACGGCTTTCAGTAAAAATTAATATTCTGTCGTTTTGATGTTTCTGCAAAATCTCTTCTAATCGAGCGAACCGGCTCGGGACCGATTGCCAATATCTGAATGCACGCAGTAGAGACCTTTGGGCAAGGTCAACGTCATCGGGATAAAACAAACGTTCACGAACTAGCCAACTGCTGCCCTGAATCCTGTGCTCTGCTTTTGCACGATACCATACTTTCTCGATGGGTTTACGAATGTCAAAATAAGTTGCAACTTCTTCTTTTGTCGGTTTTAAACGAACTGGAATTCTTTGATACACAGATAAGATTTCATTTTCAATCAAGTCATCAGTTGCTTTTTCGTAAACTATCGGACCGATTAAATCACTTAGCAAATCAAGCGCACTGCTTACCGGAGTTGCTGTTAGTGCAAGGCGATACGGCGAAATACAGAACCTCGCCGCATTAGCTGATTTACCTTCAGATAATTTCTTATGAATCTCGTCGAACACAACAAGTTTCCATCGGTTGCCAAGATTTGCCATATAAATCTGTGCGCTTTTATAAGTTGTAACCGTGATTGGTTTAGGATTAAAAATATCATCACCGATTATTCCGATATCCTGCTGAAATGCTGTTCGCAATTGTTCATACCATTGATAAACTAGTACTCTTGTCGGTACGACTACAAGAACAGAACACTTTGCATCTTCGATTGCTAAACGAGCTATCAACAAACGAGTCATAAAACTTTTACCGGCGCCCGTTGGTAAAACAACCATACCCTGCCTATCGGCTCGTCTAGGGACGAAGTCACTGACTTTTTCCCAAGCTTCGATAGCTTGTATTTGGAAATCGAACGGGTCAAGCGGTTCGCTGTGTGTGAAATTTGGGACTTCATAATATTGTGCTGCTTTGTCCTCGATAGCTATCCCGTTTTCTTCACAATATTTAATAACTTCAGAATATTTATACGCCGGCGAGATAAAATAATCAAGCGGGTGCTGTTTAAAGAATTTAGACATTAAATCTTTATCCGCTTCTCCTCTGAGTTGAAGCATGCCTTCGTAGAATGTAAGTGTGGGGAGATTATTCATTATGACTTCATTGTAATTACGTCCATACTTTTTTGAATTTTAGAAAGGCAATCAATCTTTCATAAAGGCTTCAAAGGTGTTTCTTATATACTCACTCTGCGGGTTGAGTTTTAACGCTTTTTCAAACCACAACTTAGCTTTTTGTGGCGACTTACTTTTACCAATCATATAACTTACTGCCATATCGTTGAACGCAAGACTGTTAGTCTCGTCGATCTTTATTGCTTTTTTTAACAATTTTCTGCCTTCGGATAATTCGCCAATCATACAATGCATCCAGCCGAGATTGCGGTTTATTTCTGTGTGATTAGGTTCTAACTTGTCGGCAATTTTTAAATGGTGGATAGCACGCTGAAAACTCATCGTCCTTCCTAAAGCACAGCCGAGCAGGTAATGGCTTTTAAAAAAATCAGTTTTATTGTTTACTGCTTTTTCCAACGGGTCGATTGCCAAAACAGGCGAGCCGAGATGCAAATACATATCACCGATAAAACAAAGGATCGGGACAAAATCCGGATACTCCTTTAATAATTCCTCCACCATTTCTACAGCCCCCATAAAATCGCCCGCATCTGCTAACGAGGCAGCTTTCGTCATTACATCATATATTTTTTCTCGAGACATACGATTATTTAATTTTTGTTTCCTTTATAGAAGCCGTGCCGGTTTGCATAATGTTGGACAGAACTTTTAGTAACTTTTAATTTTTGTGCGATATCTTTGTATGTCATCTTTTTATAATTCTTTTTCAGAAAAGCGTGCATCTCATCTGTCCATTTATTGAGCCAAGGTCGTTTTAATTTTAATTTGAAAGATTTCTTCCAAATACTCAGCTCCGATCGCTTCAGAATACTTTCTATCTCTTTCACCGATACATTAGGATCCTGAAACATCTTGATTAATTGTTGTGTTTCATCCTCACTCCAACGTTCAGCCGCCGGTTTCGTGAGACCTAATTTTTGAGCTTTGATGAGAACGCCATCCTTTGAACGACCGAGTGTGCGACTTATAGAAATATTTGATTTCTTTCCATAATGTCGTTCGAGATAACGTTTTTCCCAATCAGCCCACTTGCGAAAGTCATCCCTTCTCAAACCTAAGCGGATTGCTTTAGTGCGTACGCTGTCTTGCGTTCGATTTACTCGTGCCGCGATATACGGAGAACCTCGCTTCGGGTAATATTTTTTTAGAAGCAATAACTCTTCTTCCGACCAACTATCAGGTTTCGTAAATTTAATTTGAAGCTGCATCGCTTTCATTCTGACAGCGTGCACAGAGCGACCAACATTTTGTGATACATAAGTAGCCCCGTGTGTCGGATAATTCTCTTTTAAAAATTGAATGTCTGATTCTGTCCAAATATTTTTCATAACCATAAATCCTTAATTAGTTTTAAGCCGGCAATTAGTAAAACAGCCCCTAATAATTTTTGTAAGATGTCGGTTTGAAATTTAAACGCACCTAAACGGGAGCCGACTTGCCCGGCGATTAATACCACAATACCGAAAATCAAAGCTATATCGAAATGAATAGGAGCGCTGAGTGATTTTGCCACTAAGGCGCTTAACGAATTCAAAATAATAAATGCCGCCGATACAGCAGCGGTTTTTTTAGCATCCGCCCAACCGGTAAGCAAGAGGAACGGACTTAAAAATATTCCGCCTCCGACACCTGTAATGCCCGAAAGAATTCCGATAATAAAACCAATAGGAATTCCCCAGTAAAATGCCTTGCCCGAATATTCCTGCCAACGCGTTCCGATCCTGTTTTTCACAAACAACAATCGTCCTGCCGCTAACAATAATACCGACCCTAATATTATTGTGAAAGCAAGCGATGAAACTTTTACCAACCCTCCGACGAAAGCCGCGGGTATCGAACTGATTATAAAAGGAAGTAAAAGCTGATACGAAAAATGTTTTGCCCGATAATAATTTATAAAACTGCTGCCGGCTACTAAAATATTTAACACTAAAACAACGGGGGCAATCTCGGAACGGGCAACGCCGGCAAGCGCAAACAGCGCCAGATAACCCGATGCACCACCATGACCGACGCTCGAATATAAAAACGCCATCAAAAAAAATAATGGGATTATTTCCCAAGGAATTTGTAACTCAACCAATTCTACATTCTCTCCATTGCTAATTGTCCCGAAGGGATGCCTTCGGCACCAATTGCTAATTAACTATTAACCATTACTAATTGCTAATTGTCAATAGACGATTGACCATTACTAATTGCTAATAGCCAATGGCTAATTGTTAATGGTTAATTGTCAATTGACCATTGACCATTGACCATTAGCTCACCATCCTGTTCCAAAACTTAATGATATACTAAAACCACCGAAATCTTTTTTCTTTACAAACTGCAAACTTTCAATACCTGATTGGTAGGGAATAAAGTAATAACGAATATTCACACCTAATATGTTTTTTTGTTCTGAACCGAAGAAAGCACCGAAACCGACATAACCACCAACAGTGTAGTGCGACCTCCCATACTTCAAAGATTCAAAAAATTCAATCTCATAAGGAGTCGAAAATATTAAGGTCGGTCCTGCCATCGCCGAAACATAAGGACGGAAATTATCAACTATTTCATCTTTAAAAAGTCGATATTCAGCTCCAAATAGAAGTGGAAAAACTATGAATCTGTTTACTTTATTAGGTGTAAACAGCGCCCCCGTGTCAGGATTATAAACTTCCATTTCCCTTTCATCTTTTGATTCGGCTATCGAAAAATTTACTTTCCCTGTGAACTCGTCAGAAAAATTATAACCATAAAAATTACCTAAACCAAAACCATTTGTCGAAATAATTAAATCCATCCCCCAACTATTTTTTACTAAATAGGATTGAGGTTTACCGAATAATAAATTTCCCTGCCTTAGCATCATAGTATCAGTTTTCTTGTGTTGAGCGAAACTGAATGCTACAGCGATAAATGATAATATAATTATGTAGTGCGATTTTTTCATTTCAGTAATATTTTATAAAAATATAATGTTTTTTTAAAACACTTCAAATATTCCGAACTTCAGGTATTTTGTTTCAGGCATGGCGGGCAAAACAGGATGGTCGGGCGATGCACCCCGCCATTCTAATAGACGGATTTTTTTTCCGGCTTCTTTGGCACTCTTAATAATGACTTCCATGAAGAGTGCTTCATCGATATGATGAGAACAGGAAGCAGTTGCCAATATTCCGCCGCTGTTCAATAACCGGATTGCGTTTGAATTAATTTGCTTGTACCCATGCTTGGCAGTAATTATGTTTTTTTTACTTTTTGTGAATGAGGGGGGGTCGAGAATAACGACATCGTATTTTTTGTCAGTGCTTTTTAAAAAATCGAAAACATCACTCTTTTGAAATTTACATACATCGGCAAGTTGATTTAGCTCGGCATTTTGTTGTGCACGCTTTACCGCGGATTCGGAGATATCGATACCGAACACATTTGCTGCACCGGTAAAACCGGCATTAAGCGCAAAACCGCCGTCGTTACAAAAACAATCCAACACTTTCGCGTTTTTTACATACCGTCTGATTGCCGAACGGTTTTCTCTTTGATCCATGAAGAAGCCGGTTTTCTGTCCTGCGGATAAATCGACTTGATACTTAATTTCGTTCTCGGTGATGATAGTAGGATCAATTTTCCCTTGCACTACTTCTTTAATTTCCGTTAAACCTTCTAATGATCTCAACGGCGATTCATCGCGTCGGATAATTCCTGCCGGTTTGAAAATAGATTCCAAGACATCGCAAATAAGTGTGATATGCTTATCCATCCCGTAAGAGAAAGTTTGAATCGAAAAGTAGTCGTTGTATTTATCGATTATCAAGCCCGGCAAAAAATCGCTCTCGCCATACACGAGGCGAAAACTTTCAGCATTATCGAAAAGCTTTTTCCGAAGCGACCACGATTTTTCGATTCGGGATTTATAAAACTGAAAATCGATATCTTCATCTTGGGTTGTTAATAACCTGAATGCAATCAGTGAATTTGGATTGTAGAATCCCTTACCGAGAAATTCACCGGAATTTTTTCGCAGATCGACAACATCGCCGGCTTGCAGCCCAGATTGAATTTCCTGAATTTCGTTACTAAAGACCCAGAGATGCCCCGAAAGGATTCGCTTGTCTTCGCCTTTTTTAAGTTTGATGATCTTTTTCATAGCGTGAATAAAATAAAAATAAATTGGATGAGAAACAAAGGAGAGAGATTTAGGATTTTAGATTTTGGATTTTGGATTTTGGATTTTTTTGACACTACTGCCCTTCACCTCCACTCCACTTCTCTCCATTTCAATCCGTTGGATTCCAAAACGATTGCTCCTTGTAAATCAGTGCGATAAACTTTTATGTTCATTCGCTTTAAATAATCTAAAACAATTTTTGAAGGATGGTTGAACTTGTTTGCATAACCCACTGAAATAACTGACACCAATGGTTTGGTTGATTCTAAAAACTCGAAACTGCTGCTTGTTACACTACCGTGGTGTCCGCATTTTAAAATATCAACCTCTAAAAAATCTTTATACTGATTTATTATTTTTGTTTCTGTTGCTTTCTCGGCGTCGCCCGTCAAAAGAAGTTCCGTTTTTCCATAAACAATTTTTAGCACAAGTGATTGGTTATTCAGGTCGTGTATATCTGTCGAATCAAATTCTTGATAGGGATGCAAAACATACATCCTTACCTCATCCGCAATATCTATTGTTTCACCTCTTTTGATGATTTGATAATTTATTTTGGATGAATCTATGAGATGTTTGTATTCTCTAAAGATATCTGATTTCTCAAACGACCCCGCATCAATTATTTTACCGATCTTAAAATTACGAATCAAATAAGGAAATCCACCGAGATGATCATGATGCGGATGACTATTTACAAGAAAATCAATTTTGGAAACACCTTGTCGGTTTAATAAAGGAGTAATAAATCTTTGTCCCGCATCCCTAAAAAATGTTCTCGCACCACCATCGACAAGCATGTTCTTACCATTAGGAAATTCTAAAAATATAGCATCCCCCTGACCCACATCTAAAAATGTTGCTCGTAGTTTAGGTTCGCTTTCAAAATATATGAAATAATAAAGAAAAATATTCGATACGATTAGAAGCATAAATATTATTCTTTTGATAATATATGCTCGTCTCAGAGTGAAAAGAAAAATAACAAATCCATAAAAAAATATTCCGGAAAATAATGTAAAATTTGAATGAATAAATGAATACTTCCAATTCCCAAAGACGGCGACTGAATGTAATAATAAACCCGCAGCAGATTTTGCTGTCTCAGCGAAAATTGATCCAAGCCAACCTGATAGAAACGAAAACACAGTAGTTGTAATACCTAAAGCCAAAACAATTCCTGATAAAGGAACAATCAGCAAATTAGCCGCTAAACCAATAATAGATATTTTACCAAAATAGTATGAAGTGAATGGAAGAGTTCCTAATGCGGCTGAGATAGAGACCGCAGCAAGCCCGACGATAATTTTTACGTAACTTAGATTTCGAATATTTTGCGGAATCAATTTATCGACCGATGATATTTTGGGATAAAGCAATACTATCGAAATAACTGCCGCAAACGAAAGTTGAAACCCCGGATTTAAAAGCTGTTTGGCATCAAAAAAAAGAAGGATAATAGCAGCAACTGCAAGCGAGTTATAAACATCAATCTTGCGTTCAAGTAAAAATGCACTTAAAAAAACCACACCCATTACACTTGCACGCACAACAGAGGGGGATTGTCCTGTAAGAAATACAAAAATTATTAACAAAAAACATGTAACAATAATTTTAGGTTTTTCTGGCATACGTAGAGCTGTCAATAAAGATAACACGATTAAAATTATCATTCCTACATTCAAACCCGATACAGCAAGAATGTGCATTACGCCTGCATTGATAAAAGCTTCTTTGGTTTCAAATGGAATTTCGCTTCTTTCTCCGATTAAAATTCCTTTTAGCAATTTTGACTCTTCGCCGCCAACTAATTTATCAAGATTTTCTGATATATTTTTTCGCAATGGATAAATGATGTAACTTAAAAACCAGTTCCCAGTTTTTTGCTGAAGAATAATATCTTCTCTACCGTCAAGATACATCCGTGCATAGATATTGTTGATCTCCAAATAACGCCGCATATCGAATTCCCCCGGATTGCGAGCTGTGCCTGCTAATGCAAGTTGCCCAGTTAGCGACACCCTAACACCGTATTCCAACGAATCGAAAAATTGATAGGATATATTCTCACGCGGAATTGAAACTAATACTCCACCGAATACACCGATTGAATCCTTCTCTGTTTTTATCTGTTTAGCTTCAATAACGAATTGAATATTATAAGTTTTCTTTTGAGGTGGGTCGGTTATGATACCGTCTATTGATTGGATACCGGACGTTGCAACAAATTTAGATATTTGATTGTCGGGGATGAATTTACCATCTATTGTAATTTTGAAAACACCAAGTGTGAAGAGTAAACTTACTATGATAAATGTATAAATTAATGAATTGTCCTTGTAATAATGAAGGATAAGAACTGAAAGAGTAAAAAGGAAAAACAAAAATCCAAGCAGGTACCAAAATGAGAATGAAAATTCCCAGCCGATTAGAATACCGGCGATCAGAGGAAGAACAAACTTGATAGCAGGTTTTGTAGAAAACATAATTTATCTTTTCATCCAAATGTTAAATGAATGAACAAAGAAATTAGAATCTCTTTGTACTGAAATGATTCTAATTCTGATTTTTTAAAACAAACTCACAATTGCCGGTGCCACTTGAGAAATGTTTTTCAACTTCAAGGCAAAATGTGCTGTATCTTTTCCATAAACTATTAGAGGTACTGGATTTCGTGTATGTGTTTTTACGGATAAATCTTCGAAGTTTCCGTGGTCGCTCGTAATAATCATAGTCATTTGTTTCTTGTCTAACGACTCAACTACTCCTGATAATAATTCATCGATCTTAGTTAACTCTTCTTTGGCTTTTTCCATAGACTGACTGTGACCGGCATGGTCGGTATAAAAATATTCGTAAAATACAAAATCATATTTCTCTAAAAATTTTACCAAGCGATGACCGGCTTTTTTTGGAGAAAGAATTGGAACGGCAGGAAAGCCGAGCGCATTCCATTTTTCACCTGTAATATCGGCTGAAAGTGCCTCGCCCGCTTGCAACCCCTTGTAATCATTCAACTTAAAACCCGACATCTCCCAGGCAAGCGTCGTTGCGGTGCGGCGGGTTTGATGCATTGCAACATAATCAAAGTAACGTGGCGGATAAGCGTTTACATAAAAGACAGGTTTTCGTTTTTGATGGAGTAATTTATAAATATTTTTTTCTTCTAATATATTTCGGAGCGTCGAATAAGGATAAGGACCGAAATGTTTCCCAACAAATTTTGAAGCATTCATTCCGCATAACAAAGCCGTTTGCCCGGTGCCGCTTTGTGGCAATCCCTCGATACCAAGCGTTGCATTTATCGGTGAATAAAATGTAGAATCAGAAGAAAATCTTTTAAGCCGCAAGTGTGGAAGGTTTCCATCTAACATTTTTTCTACAGCCGGAATTTTACAGGCATAAAACGGATTTCGAGATTGATCCTTTTTGCCAACTCCAACCCCATCAAAAAATAACATCAGAACTTTTGGAGTTTTCACCATAGTTTTATTTTGGTTTTGATTCTAACATAATCGTTACAGGACCATCGTTCACTAAACTCACATCCATCATCGCACGGAAGACACCTGTGCCTACTTTTTCCTCGCCGAGTAAAACTCGGAGTTGTTCTACAAAAACTTCATATAATCTCTCCCCTTTCTCGGGTGAGGCTGCTTCAGTAAAACTTGGTCGGTTTCCCCGCCGCGTGTCGGCGTAAAGTGTAAACTGAGAAACTACGAGCGCACTTCCCTCAATATCTTGAACCGATAAATTCATTTTCTCTTGGCTGTCTTCAAAGATTCTTAAGTTCACACATTTCTCAGCTAAATATTTTGCATCGGACTCATCATCATTACCGGATACACCTAAGAATATAAGCAATCCTTTGTCAATCTGTCCGATAACTTTACCATTTACAGTAACATTGGCTTGGCTGACTCTTTGAACTAATCCACGCATATTATTTTAACAATAACATTTTTTTAACAGAGATAAAAGTATTTCCTGAACTTGAGGAAGAATTTCCTGCATTTAATGGGTTCGATGAACTAACCACAAGTTTATAAAAATAAACACCTGTAGTCAAATTAGCAGCGTTAAATTCTACCGACTTATAACCGGCTTCTTGAAATCCATCAACCAACTTAACGACCTCTCTGCCCAAAACATCATAAATTTTTAAAGTAACATAACTGTTTTCAGGTAAATCGTATTTGATTATTGTTGCAGGATTGAAGGGATTGGGGTAGTTTTGATTCAGAGCAAATTCCGTTGGTACTTCAGTTTCGAGTGGTGCCTCTACGAATGAAGTTTTTGCGCTATACTGATTACATGGCGGTGAAGAGCTGTTGCGTGGAACCGGTGTTCCAACAACAAAATCAGATGCATTGTCATTTGTTTCGGTGTAACCACACGATAAACGCAATGCAGCAATTACATTTGAAAAATTTGGTGTTGGGCCACTACCCTCAAAACAATTTGCACTGCTGCCATACCCAACAAAGTCAACGATATTGGAACCAGATGGACATGTACCACTTAACGTAGTCGAGTTCCTTACCAAAGCCAGCTTCCCCGATACAGCGCTTAGGTTTATAGTGCCAATTGCATCCGGCGTCGGTAAATTTATGTATCCACCTCCTCCAGATGCTAGTTGAATTAAGTAATATTGCGCGGGTGCAATCGATCCAGATAACATCGTCACTTGCCAACTACTTCCTGTAGCAGAAGCGTATTGTACCGAATAGCCGTTTATGTTGAAAGTTTGATTCCCACGATTGAAAAGCTCTATAAAATCGTTCTTCAGCGATGCGCCGCTGTTACCACCACCGCCGTACACTTGACTGATAACAATACTACCGATAGGATTAGGCTCACTGCCGCATACATTTGCAGCATAAGTGATGTTTCGGGGATTTGGTGTTCCGGGATAAAAATCAAACGAGTTATTATCATTCTCTATGCAACCGTTTGAAAATCTCAGTGCAGCCTTTGTATTGCTTAAATTCGGTGTCGGACCATTTCCTTCATAGCAGGAAGCACTGCTGCCGTAGCCAACAAAATCAACGATACCATAACCCGAAGGACATCCCCCGAGAAGTTCAGCAGCGTTTGTTACTACGGCGACTTTTCCGGAGATGGCATTAATATTCACAGTTCCAACAGCATCTGGTGTGGGCAAATTGATCGTTCCACTATCGCCTGCTGCTTGTTTAATTAAGTAATACCGCCCAGGTGCGATCGAACCCGATAACACTGTAACACGCCAGTTATCGCTTGTTGCGGCTGCATACTGCACCGACCATCCGGTTACATTAATCGTTGTAGTTCCTCGATTGAAAAGTTCAACGAAATCGTTCTTCAGCGTTGCTCCGATGTTGCCGCCGCCTCCATATACCTGACTGATGACAATAGGCGGTGGATCCACGGTGCTGAACGACCACGTATCCGACCAATTACTTGCTATTTCACCATTCGATGCATTCACACGCCAATAATATGTGGTTCGGTATGCTAAATTACTCACCTGTCTGTTCGTTAATGATAGATTTGCAATGTCGTAAACGAGTTTTGTAAAGTTTGAGTCGCGCGAAACTTGAAGACGGTATAAGATTGCACTATTTGACGGATTCCAACTTAAAGTTACTGTCGTCGATAGCCCGGTGGACCCATTGTTGGGAGAAGCAAGAATTGGGGCTGGAGGTGAACCAGGTGGGGGAGGCGGTTGCTCCTGTGTAATTGGGGGTGGATTTGATGCTGTTGATGATGCATCTAAAGTCAACTTTCCGCTCTGTTTTACTTTTACCCAATACCCAAAACCAGGCTGGAGAATATTCGGATCAAGATAACCACCGCTGTAACACCAAAAACGAGAGGTAACTATCCCAGGTGGAGTTGATGTAATTTTTGATACTGGCATGGGTTCAGATAGTGAGCCAATCATGTTCCAACCTGCAGCAACGTCGATGGTCTTTGAGGAGAAAGAGATGCCTACATAGTTAACATTTTCATCTCTAGAAAATTTTACCCAGTAACCAACGCCCGTTGTGAC
This sequence comes from uncultured Ignavibacteriota bacterium, assembly GCA_947085405.1. Classification (GTDB taxonomy): domain Bacteria; phylum Bacteroidota; class Ignavibacteria; order UBA10030; family BY39; genus JASEGV01. The sequence goes on along the minus strand of CAMTWO010000032.1, from coordinate 2,790 downwards.
ATTATCTGCTATAGCGTAACTACCCTGATATCTAAATGCTGACGAAACTGCCTTAGGCCAGACAGAAGATTTTGCAGAGTCCGGAACATACAATGGAACACTTAACATATTCCAGCCAGTATTTACTCCTACATCTTTGATTGTAAATCTCGGATCAAAGTCGTTAAATTTCCATACACCTTGTCCGCTTGTTGCAACCCAGATTTCATTTTTATCCGGTCTGATTCTCAAACTCTTAACTCTGGGTAGGTGTTGCGGTGTAAGAGGCCCAATCCTTTGCCAATTACCGTTATTAATTGAGAGATAGATTTGGTTATACAAATCATTTTCCCTTTTTCCATATACTACCCATCTGTCTAAATTAACATCGAGGTGTTCGGCACTTATAAAATTGTTAATACTGGAGCCACCATTAAGCCACGTTATATTACCACTGGGGTCGATTACGCCTTTGTACAAACCTGCAGTTGCATTATCGCCCATTCGAACCGCTAATGCAATTGTATCATTTCCTACATACTTTAAAGAACCGGCACGCAAATATCTGTTTGTTAATTGTAATGGAGGCAACTTCGATGACCAGGTCTGTCCGTTATCCAAGGAAATAAACATTCCTCCTGCCTCTAACCACAATCCTACTCGACCATTGTCCAAATATGCTAAATGAAAGTGTCCATCAAAAATATCACCTATCGCTCCATCGATTAACCCGGGGATAATTGAACTTTGATATGCTTGCTGTGTTGACATGGTTTGGTTTCCGATTTGTTGGTTGAATGATCCCGGTGGACCCCATGTGGTACCTCCGTCATCGGAATAAAATATTCCTAAACTATCTCCTGGCGGCACTGCTTTCCGGTTTCTCCCTACCAAAACTATTATTCTGTTTCCGCCTGCCGGCTTCTTATAAATTATTCCATCTACTATCGCTCGGTCGTTCTTCTGTAAAAACTGATCTGTTTCTTGGCGACTCGTTGTAATTATTCCGCTGCTATCAGTCCGTATGTAAAAGCCCGCTCTGTAACATTCTTGAACATCAAAACAATAAACACTGCCGCCTACACCATAGCTTATATTAGGATTGTCTGGATTTATTAGTAACCTCGTTACATTTGAAATATATGTATCATATAAATGAGTTGGGCGTGTCTCCTGCCTGTCGTATGATAACGTATCTTGTATAAAACCACTCGCAGACGGAGTACTTAATCTATCCTGAGTCCAGCCCATCGTCCAATCTGACATCGGCAGATATATCGCTTCGCGGTTGTTTACTTTAGAAAATACAACATCATAGTTTACTGTCATCGCTTGTCCAAATGTTGTATATTTCCAGCGTGAATTTGCAAAGTTAGTATCGGCACCGGCACTACTCACGGTCATTCGTGCGCCTGCTCCGCCGCTTAAATACCATTGTGAACCCCAACCGCTATTCGGATTTTTTGTTATACAGCTTAATCCATCATACATATAACCATGATTCGGTTCAAGCTCGCCTTTTTGCTGATGTGCCGGAAAATTGTTTCCGCTTTGTGTATATCTGAATACAACTTCGTTATATGGTGAATTATTAACTTCCCCATACCAATTATTCCCAAAATCTCTTGTCTTGCGTAATGGCCTTTCATACTTGCCAGCCATTATTATTGTCTCATTTGTATCAACGAATGTTAATGACGAAAATATTCCGCTACCACTTCCACCTGTATAATTAGAAAAAAAGTTAGAAGTAATATCTAAATATTGCCAATTTGGTGCCATTAAGCGACATATACCTGTAGTTTCATCATTTTTACCCCACGTTACCATTGCACCTGTTATACTACTCCCCTCTTTCTTTAGCAAAATTCTTTTAACATAAGGTGTAGGAACTCCCGGGATTGAAACTCGATTCCAGCTTCCGCCTCCATTTGTTGTAAACACAACACCGTGCGTTGTACCTACCCAGATGTGATTCGTAATATCTTTCTTCATTGCTATACAGATGATGCCTTCACCATCTGGACTATTTGTGCTGTTTTGAAATGATTCAAAACTTAATACCCTTGAAAAACTCACTCCATCATTCTCACTTTTATACAAATATGCTTTTTCATTATTCGGACCAAATCCGCCCATGTACATCCAACTATCTTCACCATTTATATTATTCGGGTCATAAGTGATGCACGGTCCGCCGATCTTGACAGGAAAATTATTACCGCCAAACCAAACTTGACCGTTAATAGTTGCCTTCGTCCACGAATGTTCAGCACCGTTATTGTTTGAACGCCAGATGGATTGATAACTAACTTTTCTTGCATCTGCTGTATCATTTCCCCAAGCAGCAAGTAATACCTGTGAGTTTGTGCTGGGGTTGTGTCGAACTGCCAAGCCCTGTATGCTCAGCTCTGAACCTGAAATCCCCGGCTGACCACCTGCAGGGTAATTCAGATAAGTGCTCACATAGTCCCAACTCAAACCATTATTGCTCGAACGATAAATCCCGCCTATGTCAGTCCGAGCATACAGAACCTGATCGTTTATTGACCTACCCGCTGTGCTTGGATACTTTACAGGAATGATCTCCGTTACATACCCGCCGCATTCAAAGTTTAAGTAATTCCAGTCATTCGACTGTGAGTAGGCTGCGGTCGTAAACAGCAGCGCCATGAAAATTATTGTAAAGTGTTTTCCGCTCGACGATCCGCCGAAGGCGGAAAGTCGTCGACCTGAGGCGCCCGCCTGCCGTACGGGCAGGGATTTCATATGATTCAACATTTTTTTAACCATTTCTTTTATTTTATTAAT